>JAQWOH010000001.1 GCA_029245955.1 Fuerstiella sp.
GGCGGCACAGGACGAATATGACGCCCTGATCAAAGTACTGGGGTCTCTGGAATTCGTTCGAAACTTTGATGACATGGTGAAGTTGATCGAAACGGCACTTGAAAACCCCACCAACAACCGCGTTTTTGAGGAAAACGAAAAGTTCCTCAGACGAAAAAAAATGCTGATTGAAAGGTCGCGCGGCAATGCCGCTTTTCAGGTCGAGGACAAACTCAACAACGTTGTTGCCAGTTCCGACGGAAGCACTTTGGTCTTGCGGTCGGCAGAGAAGCTTTTGGTTTATCGTGACTTCGGCGATGACCAGAACGTAGCTTCCGATAATGTCCATCAACTGCAGTTAACTGCGAAGAGACAAATTAACGATCTCGAGGTCTCCAGCCATGGCAAGGTTGTTTGTGCCGTGGGCAAGGGGTTGGCACAGGCATGGGTTTGGGACAAGACTCAGTATGTTGACCTCACGCTGGACGTGTCTGCGGGCGATTCGAAGGTGACGTTCCAGCAGTGCATTTTTTCGCCCGATGAACAGCACCTGTACCTGTTGGACCACAGATCAAAAAAAATTGCCGTTGCGGTCTATCAGGTGAGTCAGAGAGCGGCAAAACTGCTGGCCCGACAGCCACTCTTTAGCAAGGATGTCAATGGTGCCGTCGATGTCGCACTGCTGCCTGAGGAATCGGGCCTTATCGTCGCAACGGGCAGCCATAACTGTCGGTTTGTTCCCATGCGATGGGGCTCTGGCGAAGTGGAGATTACGGAACAGGGCAATATGAGTGATGTCGAGATGCAGATGATGAAAGATCTAGTGGATCTCGGCGAGCCCAGGGGGACTCGATTCAATCCGGAGCAGATTGTTCTGTCGCCTGATGGTAGTCGAATGGCGTTGATTGACGGGACCCGGTTCTTTGTGTTGGGTAGAGACCCGAATGCCGCAGCGGACCAGTTCCCATTCCTTCGGCCAGGGCTGACTGAGGGTTTTCGGAGTCAGATTATTAAGTGCAAATACGACACAAACGAAGTACAGACAGCATGTTTCTCGTTCGACAGTTCACGGTTCGTGACGAGTCAGTCACGCTATCTTCAGATATGGGAACAGAAAGGGGACACGGATACGTATGTTCCCAGCACTGTTGACGGACTCTATGCGGGCAACAGTCTGGCGGGGCATGCAGATCGCATCAGCTTTGCCGGATTCATAGGCCAATCAAATAATCGATTGGTTTCCCACGCAGAAGACAACACGATTCGAGTCTGGGACACTACAACTTATCCTCGCTATGTTGATGAAGTGAAGGATCTGGTGCAGGTTTTGGGGCAACAGTCGTCACGGCCGAAGTCTATGTCGCAAGTTCCGGGCAATGCAGCAGGTCGCCCAGCCGTGATCGCCGTGGCAGCAAGTGGCGAACGAGGCATCAGCAATCAGGGGAAACGTCACCCACCATTATCTTCTGACACAATCGCCGTCTCACCATCTACGCGAGCAAGCCGCTATATTCTGACCGGAGCGCCTCAGGAGACGCTGAACACGGCACGGAAGTTTCGCCAGGCTCGAAAGATCGACTCGTCTGAATTCAGTCAGGATTCGTCGCGGCTGATCATCGGAGCCAACGATCTGGCGGCCCACGTTTTCGACAGCAAGACGGGAGAAAAGACCGGCACGGCATCGATGGTTCCCTTCAAGGATCTGTTTTTTGAAGGAGAGAAGAACATTTTTCTGGAAGGGCATCTTCCGGAAATCGTTTCCCTTCGGTTTCTCCCACCGAATGGTGACCTGCTGCTTACGTCTGACTATTTCGGATCCATTTCCGTCTGGGATGCGAAGGACGACGAAGACGGAATCGGTTTCGAACGATCGCGGCTGCTGCCTCAGGATTCCTCGTGCGAAATCGCTGTTTCCCGAGACGGAAAATATATTGTTTCCGGGGGCGTGAAGAACGATAACAATCCAGACATCGCCACGTCCAAGGATGAATTCTTTGCGATGATCTGGAAAACGGAAGACCTGGGCGCTTCGGTCGCGCCGACTCACTTTCGGAAGCTGGAAAACGAGCACGACGTCCGCATCACGGCTGCAGCATTTTCGCCGTCCGGTGATCGTGTTATCACAGCCGGGCGGCGTGGTCAGTTTGTGTTGTGGGATGTTCAGACAGGAGAGGTCCTGGCCGGAATATTCAACGCACACAACTCAGACGGCGTTTCCGGTGTCTTTTTCACATCCGACAATGAGTATATTTCCACTGGGTTCGACGGAACGGTTCGTCGCTGGACGATTAGCGAAGACAAATTGGACTCAAAGGTCATGGTCCGTGCAAACGGACAACGCAATCCGGATTTCGTCATCAGGCTGCGACCAAGTCCGGACGGAAGTTCTTTCATTACGTCCGACCTGACGAAGGACTCGGAAGACGCCTATCGTCTGGAACTGAACGTGTGGTCTTCGACGACAGGCTGGATCAGAACGCTACCATTTGGAATCGTTGCGTCGACAGACGATGTTGGCAAACCGTATCGTCATGACGTGTCGTGGTCGGAAGACGGCAGCGATGTCCTGTACGTCCACGATGGCAGATTGCTTGTTCTGGATTCGACGACATGGAAAGTTAAGAGCGGACACAGTATCCAGGGCACGCAGGCAGCTGTTCGCGGTGCCTTCGCTCCCGGCACTGATGGAGGTTCCCGAATTGCCACATTTGATGGACGATTCGCGAAGATGTGGGATCTGGAGAGCGGAGATAACCTTGCCGAATTTCGGTCTCATGGGCCGGAGGTTCGTGCCAGCTTTTCTGTTGATCGCCGGTTCGTTGTAACAGGTAGTGATTCCATACGCGTGTTTAACGCAGACGAGAACAGTCCGGAGCACGGTCAAACTGTTTTTCGATTGCCCCGGAAGGTTGTCGGACGCAGGCTCATCGATGATGTGTGCTTCAGTCACGCCGAGGGTGATTACCGATTTACAAGTATTGACAGTGCGGGTGCCGTGAAAGTCTGGGACTGGAAAGCCGGTGGACCTCCTCCTGAAAAACCGATTGCCGAGACTGGCGAACCGTCTGTGCCAGTGGCTGATTGGCTTGAGGAGGAACAGATCGGAGTGGCCAATGTGATACGCTGGAGCGATGACGGGCAATTGGTGGTGGCCGTTCAGCGCGGGCAATTGCAGATGTGGAAGATTCAGGGGGAACAGTTGGTTAAGGTCGAAATAGAGCTTCCGGCCGGCGCTGAATACACATTTAATTGCATCGATTTTTCGGCTGACAACTCAATGCTGACGGCTGGTGGACTGGCGTACACAGAGGACGGCGATCTGGAGAGCCGCAGTTTTATCTGGAAGATTTCAGCTGGCGCCGCGAAGCACATTGCAACTATCAGTGCTGCAGATCAACACAGGATTGCTCAGCGCAACGATCAGCAGGGAAACGCGGAACCTGGCGGAATCACAGCCATTGCATTTGATGATCAGCAGAACAACGTTATCACAGGTGGTGCAGATTCCAAGGTGCTGCTGTGGCAAATGAGCGACCCCGACTCGGGCGAGGTCGAATCACTTGGCTACCTTGCGGAATTGGAAGGACTTAGCGGTGACGGCTTTGCGGATCCTCACGACGTCGCCGTGACCTCTTTGAATGTGGCTTCTGACGGCAGTCTGGTTTCGACCGACGAGGACGGTTTCATCATAATCTGGCCTGCCGGTCGGTGATTACAGCGGATTTCGCCACGTTGGGGCCGCGAAGAATGTGTTCGGGGCGCAGTTTCGTTGCTTTCACGGGCCAGTACCGGTTACGAAAATTAGTAAATTGCCCTAATCGGAAAACTTTCCGACAATGACAGATTCCCGATTTCTGCGTCGATCCGACGTCGACGACATTTGGTGGAGACCGTCTTCTCGCTGCGTCGAACACAAGGACGGAGAGGCGGCAATTTCTGCCGAACTCGGCTTCCATGGAAAGGAAGTCTCCCATTGACGACGGATTCGGGGACTTTTCCTTGCAGGAATAAGAACGATGATATTCAAATGTCTGACCGCAATCGCGGCCATCACAATGGCGACGGTGACTCCTTCAGCTCTTGCCGCCGACTGTCGTACGTCCGGTTGTGGCGACGCGTCATGTGCACCGTGTGCCGGCGCCCCGTCGTCATGTCAAAGCTGCAATACCGGGTGCCAGGTTTGTGGCGGTCAGGGTTTCTGTTGCGATGGCCTGGTCGGCGAGGGCATTGATGTTGATAGTCTGACTCCGGAAGCTCAGTCAAAGCAACTGCTTGAATCGCTTCAGGCTCGCCTGATCTTCGAGCTGCCGGAAGATGCCGACATATACCTTGCTGATCAGAAGATGATGACTGCTGGCGCGAAGCGGACATTTGTCGTGCCGGTGAACGACGCAACAAAAGTCTATCAGTACAGATTCAAAGTGGATGTTGTTCGTGGTGGCCAGAAGTACTTCAAGAACGTCACTCTCGACACTCTTCGCGCTGGAGCAATTCTGAAGGTTACAGTCGAAGCTCCTCCTGCTGTCGAAGGTGAACCGGCAACAATCGTCGTGGCAGTGGAACCAGTCGCTCCAGGCGGCGCAACGTCACAGGGCGAATCCGCTGATGATGCCGGTGTTCCTGACGTAGCCGGGGAATAAGACGCTTTGGAAGCTCGCTCCACGCTTCAGCGCCTGCAAATCAATACGGATGGTGACGCAAGGCAGCTGGAACGGATTTGCGGGATCCGTTCCGGAAGAAGGGTAGAGTTGTGAACATCTGCACGCCGTTTATCCTGCTGGTGGGATTCATGTTTTCTGCGACTGTATCGTTACAGAGTTTCACGCTGGCTTGTGGCCGCAAAGATCTTTGTTCGATGGAAGTTTCGTTACTCTCACAAGTCAATATCGTTTACGACATCAAGTAAACTGATGGTGTTGTGCAGAAGTGTGGCGATTCTGGCGATCAATTCTGCCGTTGAATGGTCGCGTACGTCGCTGCATTTTGGTGAAGCACACGCGGCCGTATGAGTTACAGCTGCGAATGGGTGCCAGACGTTTTCTTTGGCAAATCTGAGCAGACGCCACAAAACGTGGAAGATCGTACGTTGTTTTCTGCCCCGGCTGGACGGTGCCGGAGTAATTGACAGTCTTAAGCTATCTTATCTAACTGTAGATCCCCTCAACGGGATCAGAAATACGACAACTGTTTAAACGGTCACGTTAGCGTGCATGTATTGGCACGCCGAAGTACTTCAATATAAATGGATTGCAGTGATCTCGTAAGCTTACGGAGGATCTAACGATGTCCAACATGGACCGTCGCGCGATAAACTCGTGTAGAATCGTTCTTACACTTACCTTGTTCTGGGCCATGGCGATCGTCCCTAATGCTGTCAGCCAGGACAAGGCAGCTCCGCCCTGGGGGGAGTTTCTGCGTCAAGGACGCTGGCCGGGCTTTGACCGCCTTCTGCGTCGTCCATTTCGGATGGCACCGGAAGAAGAGGTGAAGGGACTTGCCGCCAAACTTCGCGCACGGGAACTGGACGTTCCCAACCGCAAGAAGGCAGTCAACTACCTGAAGACGTTTCATTGTGCAAAGTTTCCAGAAGCACGAGACATGTTGATTGACGTGCTTCTCAACGACAAATGGGAACCTGTTCGATACGAAGCCGCTCTGGCGCTGCGGGATATGTTTGCGAACTGCGCCTGTGGGGAGCAGGACGACAAGTCCAGTCGGGAAATCCGACAGGATCGCCTGCGTGGTGCTCCCGATCCAGGCAGCGCCAAAAACTGTGCTTGCTGCTGCGATACCGATACTCTCAACAAAATTGCGAAGGTCGCCTACGAAATTAAGGACAATGGATGCTGCCTGGAACCGTCCCGGCGAGTGCGTGAAATGGCAGTTGAGGCGATTAAAGCCTGCGGCGTTCCATGCCACTATCAACCATACAAGTCCGTTGATGAGCAGGGACCACCAGCCTGGGAAGCGGATCAGGAGAAAGTCAACGGCGGTGGCGGCGAATTTATCCCACCTCCTACCAAGGAGCTCACGCCGGTATTGCCGATGACACAGTCCAGCCCGATACCGATCTCTCGTCTAACGAAGGTGTGCCTTGTTTCTCTGAAACAGGGGCAACGACTGACCCCAAGCAATCGTTTCTCGGCCAATCATCGCGGCCGAACTTACTTCTTTGCCAGTCAGGCAGCATTGGAAGAATTCAAGCGATCTCCGGAAGAATATTCCGTAGCGTTTGGTGGGTGCGACCCGGTTCATTTTGTGAATACGCATGAGGTTCTGGAGGGGCGATTCCTCGTGTCGCACGACGGAATATATTACATGTTCGCCACAAAGCAGAACTACGAGCGTTTCAAGTCTGATGTTGCCCGCTACACGACAAAAAAGACAGACAAGACGAAACTGGTGTCAGCAACGAAACTGGTGTCAGCAACGAAACTGGCCCCGGAGACAGAAGTTGTGCCAGAGGCGGAAGTTGTGCCAGCTGAGCAAGGTCGATAGTCCGTTTCGACCTCCACACCCAATCTGAAACGGCACTTTGGAGTATTTCCGAAGTGCCGTTTTTTTGTTGCGACCAGGCCTGTCAGGAAAGAATCAGACTCAACGAAAGTCTTGACGACGTCATATTCATGTCTGTTACGCATACCCAGACATCTTTTTCTGTCTGACCATGTTACGTCTGACAGGTTAAATTGTGTGGGCTTGATCCGATCGACTATTGTTTGTTCAAGGCATTCCAGGCCAGCAGGATCAGGAACAACAGTAATGTAATCAGGAAGGCGGCCAGACCGGCCTTTCCAAACGCATTCGAACTCAGCGGTTCTACGTCGCCTTCCAAAGGCTCGCCTTGAATGCCTTCGGCAGCCTCATGCCGAATACGCCGCTGTAGCTGAGTTGCCCAGTAACGGCGTGCTTCGGCCGGATCCTGATGGCCTCCAGGCATTTCCACACGCAGTTCCTGCTTGAATGCATCCTCAATGTCGCCAACAAATCCAAGCACGACAGCCAGGTAGTAAAGCTCAGCGACTTCGCTTCCTGACGTGGGTATGGCTTGCTCACCTTCGACGTAAAACTTCCACGCTCGATTTTGCTCCTTGAAGTACTCCTGTTCCAGCGTGTAATCATCCCAGTCACGAATATGCGCCGTCAGTACCTCATCAGCCCAGTACACCAGGACACGTTTGACGGTCTGCCATTCGTTTCCGGACAGTCCCGCGACACCGGAATTTACCTTCTGTTCGATCGCCTGAACGTCGGCCATGAGTTGTCGCTGGAGTTTGTGGAGTTGTTGCTCGTCCGGCGCAGCCTGAGCCAGCAGTCCCAGGACTTTGAGAAAAAACGGTTCCGCAAGACCGATAACGGAAGCTGCCATGAGCACGAAAACTTTAGGTCCGGTGTGAACGGTAAGTGAGTCGACAAAGACGATCGCGTGTTACGCTGACTCGTGGCCGCGAATGTCGTGTTCAAGCCTGATGAAATGGCATGCCCACGAGCCAGCACGGTTCACGAGAATAAAGAAACTGGTCTGAGTTATGAGGACGAACTTTTAATGGCGAAGAGCGAAAATGCCAGTGAAGCCAGATTGCCGGACTCCCGATCTGAGACATCAATGCGATTTTCTCCACTGACCTGCTCTTCAACACGCCGTTCGTTGAAGCGAATTCCAAGGTTCAGACTGCGTTCCACAGCATCCCACGCACCTTCACGGTCAACCCGAAAGTAGTGCCAATTGGACCGTGGAAACGCGCGGGGGGCATCCCCGACGGGAATGATTCGTACACCACGTCGCCCACCGCTGTAGATCTTATCCACTTCTTCCGCACTGCCGACCTTCATCCCGAGTTCTCGTTCAGACAGTAACTCTGCCACTCGTCCGGAACCAATTTCAGCTTCAACACCCACATAGAAGGCCCATGAAGATTCCAGCCACGCGGACTTCAGCCGCACTGTCATCTGAAGTCCTTCTGACGCAAACGGAATCCGTTCGTAGTCGGCCTCCGCGTCGGGTTCGATGTCGAGAAGTTCACGTAGTTTCGCGAAACAGGGCGCGTTGTTGTCATGGTCGTAGTACGGGAGATTCGGAAGACGTCGTGCCTTTCGAAAAATGGCAAGGCTACCCACGGCACGGCACAGTTCCAGGTAGATCACGAAGGGGTGAACTCCGGGTGTAAACGGAAAATGGGCCAGCCCTCCCAGTGCCGTATTCACTGCATGCAGATGCAGGATTCGCTCAAAGTCTTCCTTGCGGCCGCTCGAAAAAGCAACTCCACGATCGATCATCTGTCTTGCGAGCTGTTCGGCAGTTGCTCCAAGACGGTCATAGACGGATCTGACAAAGGTTTCCAGAGCGGGCCACGCTTCCTTAACCAGCAGGGGAGGGATGTAATCCGGATCGATCTGCGGCGGCGCCTCCGCTGTTGTGCCCAATTGCAACTGCATGATCGGAATTGCATCATAGCCACGGGAGGCCTCATCCCCGATCAGGATCTGAGGGTTCAGTTTGCGAAACTCCAATTCCTGCTGGTTTCCGGCAACGTTTTCGTCCTCTACTTCTTCTTCATGCTGTAGGTAACGGGCAGACGGATTACCCGGCGCTGCAGTGTTGGCCATGCCGCGCCGAAGCTGTGAGATTCCGACGTAGACGCGCAAACGCGACTCAGCCGTCCTGAACGAGTCTTTCGGAATTTCAACGGGAGAAATGTGCGCATCCTGCGGGAAACGTAGTTGGGTTCCTTCCTTGAAACGCAGATGGCACTCAGACAAGGAAATACGCCAGTTCGACAGGGCGTCCTGGTCTATTTCCAGTCGGTGCAGTCCATACGAATAAGGTGAGGTCCAACGTTCAGACACCGCTGACCGGTCATGGAAGTGCCGTTCGACGGTTTGAAAGTGGTGTGGACGAAGAAAGAGCCCTTCACCCCAAAACAAGGAATCAGAACCCATAAATCAGCCTTTTTATACTCAAACGTCGCAATTGTCTTTACCTTACAGTTAAGGTCGTCTCACCGAACATTCTGAAGAAGAACGCAGGTTATCACAACGAACACGGACGATTTACTGTGGCAGCCTATGAGAGTATTTTTCTGAGTTGCCGGATTGGGGCGTCATTCATACCTCGTGCCGAGCTCGGTTGGTGGTCAAACTGAACATGTGAACAGCGTTTCTGCTGGTGACGGTGTCTGGATTCTGAAGGACTGTTTTCATAATTGTTGCGCCACAGTCTCGAATTCACGTTTTCCAAAACTTGTGTTGTTGGGCAGCGTTGTATTGTTTTTCCTGCGGAAGTATCAGTGGAGAAACGTGGTCAGCGACCAACAAGCCAAATGCTGATATGATCAGCGGGTGAAAGCCGTTTCAAATCAGGGCCAACCGGGTGGCGGGCACGCGTGTTTAATGAGTTCACTGGCGGGAGGGTTAGTGAGTTGGACGGTAATGAAAGAAAGATACCAGACAAAGTTGGGCTCTCAATCGATTCGGATACAAGCGACGAGCCAGTGGAATCGGCCCCCGCACTGGCCGACGTTCTTGAACAGGTTGTTTCCGCAACGAATACACGCGATAATGCATCTGCACAGGACGCAGCCCTGCGACGACGCCTGGAAGAGGTCGCCGCTCGGCTGGGTGACCAGGAACTGACGGTAGATCCGGTGCTGGTGTCATTGCTCGATTCCGTCAACGATCGCTTTCGTTTTCTCACGCCGCAGGAGAAACAGGCGATGAATCAAACGGTCGCCATGACATTGTACGAAGATTCTGAGTCAAGGGTTCGTCTCGAAAGACTCTGGCATTCATTGAGGAGACGTACTTCACAATGAAGACGAAAGGCCACAGTTCTACGTCCGAACTGATACACAGCTGCCAGGGACTCGTCCGTTCCATTGCGTGGAAAATTCATCAGAAGCTTCCAGACAACATTGATCTCGATGATCTTGTCGGCTTTGGGCAGATCGGGCTGGCAGAAGCCGCCAGAGATTTTGATCAGACTCGTGGAGTGCAATTTACCACGTACGCCTGGTATCGCGTTCGAGGAGCGATTCTGGATGGCCTGTCGACGATGGCCTGGTTTACCAAAGCCGACTACCAGCGCGGGCGTTATGAGAGGGCCGCAAACGATGTCCTGGAAACCATGCCGGACAAGGACAAGGCGGCTGATGATACGAATTGGTTCGGGCGAACCGCGCGATCGTTGTCAATGACGTACTTAATGACTCAGTGGAGCGGCGAAAACGCTGATCTGGAACCGTCCGACATGCGTTCACCGTCTGAAGCTGCCGAAGCCACTGATCTGCAGGGAGCCATCAGGCAACTTGTCGACGGTCTGCCAGAGCAGGAACAGAACCTGATTCGTGGGATCTACTTCGAAGGACTGTCTATCAAGGAGGCTGGAGAAAGAATTGGTGTCAGTAAGGCATGGGCGAGCCGACTTCACGCACGTACACTCGAGTCCCTTGCATTTCGTTTGGCAGACGAACATGATTAGCCACGTGGTGAAAAATGTGCTGTCACAGTTCCCAGCCAATTGTTGTTGCGTCGCCGCACCGTGCTGCTGTAGATGATTCACCAATTCGCAAATATGCGTGGCGACATAGTTCGTGAACTCGATTTGCACTTGAACAACTGAACACGTAGAGACTGGTCTGACGCATGAATCTGGAACTCGATATCCCCACAATGCTGAACCCTTTTGAGGGTGAGTTCCCCGGTGGAAGGGACATGCGCGACGACGACGACCCGAACAACCTGTACCGAAGAATTCGTGATTCACGAAATGACGCTCGTGATGTCGAACGCCGGGACGATTTAGATCAACTTAGAAATGACGAAAGCCGAGCGGACGCGACACGGCAATGGCAAGACGTCTGGGACGACGGGCAGGAGTATCTGCAAGGTTGCGGCAAGGATCTTGAGATTGTTGCCTACATGATCGAGGCGTCCGTTCGCCTTGGGGGAATCGGGGGACTCGCCATGGCCCTGAATCTGACAAAAGAACTTGTCAGAGATTTTTGGGGGCTGCTGCTGCCAACCCCGGACGAGGACGGCATCGAAACCACGCTCCTGCCGATTTCCAGACTCAATGGCGACGTCATTACTTATCCCCTTCTTCGCGTCCCAATGACTGCAGACACGTCTGTGGGCGAATTCGTCATTTGGCAGTACACACAGGCCAAACAACTTGAAAGCCTTAAAGCGGAGGAACGCGAAACGCGAGTCTCGCGCGGAGCTGTCACCGTAGAATTGTTCAGCCGCGCTGTGGCAGAATCTTCCGATGATTTCTACCGAACCCTTGCAGCGAATATCGAACAGGCCAGGGTGGCTGTCGGTGAATTAAACGATATATTCGAAGAGAAAGTGGGCGAGGAGCTGGCCCCGAATCTGTCTAAGTTCACGAATTCACTGAAGGAGGCACACGCGACACTGCAAATTATCGCCGGAGACCGTCTGGAGCAGGATCTACAACACGAAGATTCAGCAGAGGGTGACACTGGCGGTGACGGTGAAGAGGCGGGCAACAAATCAGGCGGTGGTGTTCGTGGCGACATCTCGTCACGCGAAGATGCACTTACCCTTCTTGAAAAGGTAGCTGTTTGGTTTGAGCGGCAGGAGCCGCAGAGTATTCTGCCTTCGGAGATTCGCAAAGCAAAACGCCGTGCAGCGATGACACCTGAACAGTTGTACATGGATTTAATTTCAGACGAAAGTGCACGCGACAGCCTGTTCAAGGATGTCGGAATCGAACAACGCTCGTCTGACGATACCTAAGACTGATAGAAACGAAATGTGAACCACAGGTCGCGACCTGTGTACCTCGTGACTCGAAAGAAAGGTCAGCTATATGGCGAAGTCTTCACAGCAACACAAACTGGATCGAGTGCGAAAGCCTCGTGTCCACATTACCTATGACGTCGAGATAGGTGATGCCGTGGTCAAGAAGGAACTTCCCTTCGTTATGGGAGTCATGGGCGATTTTTCCGGCAACCCGACTAAGAAACCGGATTCCCTGACAAAACGGAAGTTCGTCAATATTGACCGTGACAATTTCGACGACGTTATGGCAAAGATAAATCCGGAACTTAATATTCGGGTCAAGAATACACTGCAGGGCGATGACAGCGAAATGGCCGTTCAGCTCAATTTTAAATCTATGGAGGACTTCGATCCAGGGCAGATCGTGGATCAGGTTCCGGCGCTTAAGACCCTTATGGAGTCGCGAAATAAACTCCGTGACCTGTTGACAACGATGGACCAGTCAGAAGACCTTGAGGCTTTGATGGAGCAGGTCTTGAGTGATACTGCGAAGGTCCAGAAAGCGGCTGGTCAGATGGGCGTGGATTCTCCCGCCGAAGGTGGCGACAACAACGAAGGAGGCGAATGATGAGTGCGGGCGAACAGGAAACACAGGCAGCGGAAGGTCAGGCTGAATCCGGCAGTATTCTGGACAGCATGCTTGATGCGATGCCAAAGCTGGTCGAACACGACGAAGGTGCCGACATGGTGAAGAACCTGATCGGTGTGGCAATGGAAGGAACGTTAACATGGGACAAGAGCTGTACCAAAACGCTCCGAAATGCAATCACGGCACTGGACCAGAATCTGTCCGGGCAGCTTGCGGAGATCATGCACAACGAGCAGTTTCAGAAGCTGGAAGGATCATGGCGAGGGCTGCACCATTTGGTCATGAACAGTGAAACCAGCAAGCAACTGAAGTTGCGAATGCTCAATATTTCGAAACGAGAAGTCTTCAAGGATCTGGATAAGGCGGTTGAATTCGACGGGAGCGAGATTTTCAAGAAACTTTATGAGGACGAATTCGGAATGCCGGGTGGGGAGCCTTTCGGTGCTCTGGTCGGTGACTATGAATTTACCAATCATCCGGAAGATATTGATCTGCTTGAGAAGATGTCGGGGGTTTGCGCGGCAGCACACTGTCCGTTTGTTTCCGCCGCAGATCCGGCACTGTTCGGGATGGAATCGTACCAGGATCTTTCGAAACCCCGTGACATTGAAAAGATCTTCATGGGGAAGAAGTACACGAAATGGAATTCGTTCCGGGATTCGGAAGATTCACGGTACGTCACACTTGTGATGCCCCGCGTGCTGGCTCGTCTTCCTTACGGTGTCAGTACGAAGCCGATTGAAGAATTTACCTACGAAGAATTCGAACTGGATGAAAGTGGCGAAGCTCAGCCGGCGTCTCACGATGACTACTGCTGGATGAACGCCGCTTACGTCATGGGGGCGAATATGACGAAAGCTTCGGCCGAGACCAATTGGTGCACCGCCATCCGCGGTGTCGAGAACGGCGGCACCGTGGAAGGACTTCCGGTTCACAATTTCATGAGTGACGATGGCGACATTGACAACAAATGTCCGACTGAAATCGGCATCACTGACCGTCGCGAAGCGGAACTGAGCAAGGAAGGATTTCTGCCACTTTGTCACTTCAAGAACACTGATTACTCGGTGTTCTTTGGAGCTCAAACGTGTCAGCGTCCAAAGGTTTATGACGACAACGACGCAACAGCAAACGCTGCAATTTCGGCTCGCTTGCCCTACATCATGGCGGCGTCTCGAATCGCGCACTTTCTGAAGTGTATTGCACGCGACAAAATTGGCTCCTTCATGGAGCGTCAGGATATGGAAGATTTCCTGAAACGCTGGATTGCCAACTACATTCTGGACGATCCTAAGGCGAGTGCTGAGATGAAAGCCAAGTACCCCCTGGCTGAAGCCCAAATCACCGTCGAAGAGATACCCGGAGCGCCTGGCTCTTACAACGCCGTCGCCTTGCTGAAGCCATGGCTGCAACTGGAAGAACTTACGACCTCTCTTCGGATGGTCGCCAAACTTCCTCAGAAGGCCTGACAGACCTGCATCATGCCCTGCCAATTCGTCATTGGCAGGGCGTGTGGACCGTGCCGTGTGGCACCATTTTGACGTTCGGTGCCGACGGCAGCGGAACGGCCGACGGCAGCGGAACGGCCAACGGCAAGTGGGTGGTCACCGGGACTGGGTGGGCACCGGGACGAACGGCAAAGGGTGTTTCGGTGCAAAGCAAGCAAGTGCAATCAGAACCAGCGGTCACTTCGACGGTGTCCGCTGACCGTTCGTCCGCGCAAGTTCCGCAAAGTCTGCTGGATCGGATTGCTGAGTCAAATGTAATTGCGTTCGGAGAGCACGAAACGACGACGAATCCGTTGCGAGCGTTTCTGGCTGAGGGCTCGTTAAGCGAACTTTTGAGACTGTGGCTCGGTTTCATTCCACGGCAAAAGTCCGAGTTGGAATCAGCGCGATTGATGCTTGCACGGGACGTTGCCAGAGTCGACCAGCTTCTGGCAGAACAGGTCAATGAAATCCTGCACGCTCCGGAATTCCAGGCTTTGGAGGCCGCATGGCGTGGACTGCATTATCTCTGGTCCGTACGCAGTCAACTGTCCAGCGAGCAAGGATTTGATGACAGGCAGGCGCAAGTGGAAATCCGCGTTCTGGATGTGTCCAAACGAGAGCTGATGCGAGATTTCGACAAGGCCCCGGAATTCGATCAGAATGCTTTGTTCTGGAAGGTCTACGAAGAAGAGTTCGGCATGCCGGGGGGAACGCCCTATGGCGTGTTGCTGGCAAACTACGAATTCACGAACCACCCGAATGATCTGGACCTGCTTTCGCAACTCAGTGGTGTCGCCGCGTCAGCGTTTGCTCCGGTTATTACATCTGCCAGTCCCGAGCTCGTCGGTCTTGAAACGTTTGCGGACCTCGAAAAACCCGTAAATCTGGAAAACATTTTTCAACAGGCGCGTCATCAAAAATGGCATAGTCTGCGCGAACGATCAGATACGCAGTTTCTTGGTCTGACGCTGCCTCGAATACTAATGCGAGAGCCGTATCGGGACGACGGCGGCCATCGGCATGGATTTCGTTTTGTGGAAAATGTCCAGGGAGCAGACCGCGAAGCGTATTTGTGGGGCAGTTCAGCGTGGGCCATGGGGGCCGTCATTCTGCGGGCGTTTGACAGGTGCGGATGGTTTGCAGAGATTCGCGGTGTCGAACGGGGAGTAGACGGTGGCGGTCTTGTCACCGGCCTTCCAACGCATTGTTTCCGGACGGATGAAAATGGCGTGGCCATGCGCAGCAGTGTCGAAGTTGCAGTCTCTGATGCTCACGAAGCTGCACTCAGTGATTTGGGGTTTGTGCCGCATTCGCACTGTAAAGACACGCCCTATTCTGTTTTCTATTCCAACCAGTCAGTTCACCAGCCGAGAACATATGACGATCCGGCTGCGACCGCCAACGCAAAAATATCTGCGATGCTGCAGTACGTACTGTGCTGTTCGCGGATTGCCCATTATCTCAAGGTGAAAGCCCGCACGACAATTGGTTCGCACCAGAGTCCCATGGAGGTTCAGAACGAACTGCAGAACTGGCTTGTCGACTACGTCACGCCTGATGAAAAGGCGCCGCCATCCATGAAGGCTCAGTTTCCTCTCAGAGAAGCCGACGTCGAAGTTACTGAAATTCCAGGACAACCTGGGAAATATAGGCTTACGATTCGATTGTTGCCGCACTATCAACTCGACCGGCTTTCTTCCAGCATGACGCTCGTCGCACGGCGCGTAGACCTCAAAGAATAAGTTCGAAAGGAACGAATCCCGTGAGCACAGGCTTAGAGTTTTTTCAAATGGGTAAGCTTTCGGCCGCCATCGCGGCGACCACCGAAGCTGTCAGGAATAAACCTACGGATATTGCTCCTCGTAGCATGCTTAGCGAACTTTTATGCTTTTCCGGCGATCTGGAGCGCGCTGACAAACAGCTTGATGCGGCCGCCCAGGTTGATCCGGAGTCACTTGTCGGTGCCTCGATGCTGCGACATCTTATCCGTTCAGAACTCTCCCGTCGCGAAGTCTTCGATGAGGGTCGTGTTCCTGAGTTTCTGACGCAACCGTCGGAAGCTCAACAGAAGCGGATTAAGGCATTGATGAGTATCCGGGAAGGCGACGTTGAGGCAGCAAGCCGAGTCCTCCGTGAGGCAGAGGAAGCAGAGTCGAGTGTCAATGGCGAGTACGATGGTACGTCGTTTGAAGGATTCCGCGACCTCGACGACGTTCTGGGGCCAACAATCGAAGTGTACACCGCAACCGGAAAATACTACTGGCTCTCAAGCGAACAGATCGTCTCACTGGAATTCTCTTCCGTGGAACACGTTTCTGACATGTTGTGGAGGGCCGCAGAAATTGAAACTGTCGGAGATGTTTCCGGACGTGTTCACATTCCTGCCCTGTACCATGGATCGCACGAATCGGAAGACGAACGCATTCGAATTGGTCGGGCAACCGACTGGATTCAGCACAGTGACGCGACTCCGGTGCGAGGAATTGGACAGCGAGAATGGCTTATCGGAGACGATGCTGTCGCGATCACACCGATTAAATCGATCACGTTCCGCCATTGATCCTGCGATCGTGGATCTGAACAGCCCTTGTGGATGCTGTCGCCTTGCCAACCACATAACGGTCACGGGAAGCCACGCGGCCACGCACACGAAAGCAAACGTCGTGAGTTCCGGATACTCAGAACGAAGCACAATCAGACTGTCTCTGCTGGATCGGTTGCTCGACAATGCTCCCCGGAACTCGCGGGAAGTCCCGCCGGACGATACTGAAAAGTTGCGAATTGTTCAGCATTCTGTTCGACGAGATCTGGAGTGTCTGTTAAACACTCGATATCGCTGTGTTTCGTGGCCACCTGAACTGAACCAGATTGACAATTCACTCGTCAATTACGGCATGCCGGACTTCACGGCAGCCAGCCTGAATGCCGCTGATGATTCCGACATCCTGATCAATGCTGTAAAGCAGGCCATCGATTTATTTGAGCCCCGTCTTGTTAGTATCAAGGTGACGGCGGTGCCGAACGATCATCACTTTGACCGTACATTTCGATTTCGAATTGAAGGAACACTGGTGGTGGAAGATGGTCGTCATCGCGTCAAGTTCGACTCCGCCATGGAGTCCGCCACCGGAAAGTTCGAGATAAAGTGAAACATCGATGAGCGAATCACTCGAAGTATGGTACCAGGCGGAACTCGACTACTTCCGGCACAGCGCCAGCGATTTTGCGGAGCGATTTCCGAAGATTGCTGACCGCCTGAGTCTGAGCGGAAGCGACATCAGGGATCCGCACGTTGAACGGTTGATCCAGGCGTTCGCGTACCTGAATGCGCGTACGCGTCGTAAGCTCGATGACAGTTTTCCGGAACTGGCCGACGCAATGCTCGGCATTCTGTATCCGCACATGCTGGCCCCGGTCCCATCGGTCTCTGTGCTGCGATTCGGACTGAATTCCTCTCAGAAAGATCAGACGGCAGGTCATAGTATCCCCGTCGGGACCAGCCTTGAAACAGAGCCGATTCACGGACACAACTGCCAGTTCAAGACCTGTTATCCGATTAAACTGTTTCCGTTGTCCACAGAAGCCGTGAGTTTGCTGCCGCAGCCGTTTTCCGGTCCTTCGTCGCCCGGTAAGCGAGAAGCCGAGGCCGCATTACGATTCGAGTTCAGCACGCTGGATCCCAAGAAGAAGCTGGCGGAATACTCGCTGAATCACTTTCGCTTCTACATTAACATCGCCAATTTTGAAAAGGCTGCCAGGTTACTGGAGGCCGTACTGACGCAGACGATCGAGGTCGTCATCACCGGAGAAGACGCCACCATCGCCGCTGATGTTCTGCCCGCTGCCTGCATCAAGCCTGTGGGATTAAACCGTGAAGACGCTGTACTTCCCGACAACTCACGTTCCTTCCCCGGTTATCGTCTGCTGACCGAGTATTTCGTTCTGCCACAGAAATTTCTGTTCTTTGACGTTACAGGTATCACGCCGCAGACCCTTAGCCGCCTGGGAAGCAAGATTCAGCTGACAATCCTGTTGAAGGAATTCCCCGGGGACCTGGAGAACGTTGTTTCCGTCGATACGGTTCATACTGGATGTACGCCTGTCATTAATCTGTTTGAACGATCGGCTGATGCCTTACCGTTGACGTACCGCACAAGCGAATACCGAATTGTTCCTGATGCACGCGCGGAAACCGCCATGGAGGTTCATTCTGTTAACGCAATTAAGGTTGAAGACGGAAACGGAGATCTCCGCCCGTTTCGTCGCTTCTATTCTGTGGGCCATGCACAGTTATCGGGTGACACTGGATACTGGCACATTACGCGCCGCCCTGGTCCTGTGGAAGGAGATTCCGGCACACTGAATGAACCAACGGAAGTCTATGTTTCTCTGGTGGATCCGGAGTTCTCGCCGAAACGACAGGGCGGTGGAATGCTGTATGCCAGCCTGACCTGTTTCAATCGCGACCTGCCGGAAGAACTTTCGAAACAGCGTACCGTAAAGCAGCTTCACTTTGACATCATGGGGGGCCGAGGTCCGGTTTCAAGTATTGAATGCCTTGTCACCCCGACACCAACGTTGCGGCGGCACATGGGCCGCCGCAACCTGTGGCCACTGGTTTCTCAGCTTTCACTCAACCACCTGTCACTGATGGAATCCCAGGACGCAGTCGATGCCGTACGCGAGATGCTGACACTTAACGACGTCAAGGATTCGGCGCAGACCCGTAACCTGATTGACGGTCTTGGCGCAATCAGCAGCCAGTCGTGTGTACAGCGTGTCAATGGTGCGTTTGCACGTGGCACTCAGATTGACCTTATCTTCGACGATGATAACTTCGCCGGTGACAGCGTGTTTCTGTTTTCATCGATTCTGAATCAGTTCTTCGGCATGTATACGTCGATCAATTCATTTACAAAACTTACGGCGACCACACGACGCAGACTCTCCAGAAAACAGGACACCTGGACATGGCCGGCACAGGCAGGGGACAAAGCCCTGATCTGATTCAGGAGCTGATCGAGAACCCGCAGGAATTCGATTTTTTTCAGGCCGTGCGGCTGATTGAAATGTACGTCGCTCAGGAGAGGAATCACCCCTGTCCCAGTGCGATCGGCAGTGATCGCGGACCGCACACTGAGCCGCTGAGTTTTGGTGCTCTGGCCTCGCTGTCATTTCCGCCAGGCCAGATCGCCGCACTTCAACCGTCAAAGCCCGAAGCAGAAGCTTCAGCAACTGACGCCGGCACCCCGCAAACGCCATCCTTTCCACTGAAGATGATTGTTTCTTTTATGGGGCTGACAGGCCCCAACGGCGTGCTGCCCCATCACTATACCTCATTGCTTATTGAACGGGCCCACCAAAGCACAAAAGACTACGCGCTTCGAGAATTCTTTGACCTGTTCAACCACCGAGCAATTTCGCTGTTCTTTCGTGCATGGGAAAAATATCGCTTTCCCTTCGAATATGAACGCAATCTGCACGACGGGGTGTCCGAAGATGGTCTGTTTACGCGATGCCTGTTCAGTCTCGTGGGACTTCAGGTCAAGGGGCTTCGCCACCGATTTGACTTCGATGACCAGACCGTGGTGTCGCATGGCGGGATTTTTGCTCAGAACTGCCGAAACGCGGCGGGACTGGAACAGGTTCTCGGTCACTACTTTCAGATTGATGCAGAAGTTGTTCAGTTTTGCGGACAGTGGCTTTATCTGCCTGAAGACACGCAATCCAGGATGCCATCGAAACAGCATCGCGAGGGCCTGAATCTGCAACTCGGCGAATCTGCCGTTGTCGGTTCGAGAGTCTGGGACGTGCAGAGCCGCGTCAGAATCCGACTTGGTCCTCTGGGTATCGCTGATTTCAACAAACTGGTGCCCGGTCGTGATCAGCTGACCGCAGTCGCTGAACTCATACGATTCTACATCGGTGCTGACAAAGACTTTGACGTTCAGCTTGTTCTTAGAAAGGAAGACATTGTGCCCTGCCAATTAGTAGCGAGAAACAGTTACGAACCTCGATTGGGGTGGAACACGTGGATGGCTTCGGACGCGCGCACACACGATGCTGAAGATGCCGTATTTCGATTTTGATCACGACGGACACGCTTGCAAATCAAATCTTTTCAGGTGAACCTATCAACTTCTCACTGTGTTGTTTTCGCACTGAACCGGACGCTGGCATCAGCCTTGTGTCTGAAAAATCATACCGCAACCTAAGTCCTTAACATCGGCCGCATTCACGCGTACCTGGTGTCACGACCAACTCTCAATATCCCGAAAATTGAACTCAGGAATGGGTATTCATGGCAGCTGTCAATCTAAAGTCGCTCATCGGAAAACTCAACGGCCAGTGTACACGAACTCTGGAAGGAGCCGCCGGACTGTGCCTGTCTCGCAGCAACTACAATGTTGAAGTGGAACACTGGTTGTTGAAACTGCTGGAGGGATCCAACACCGATGTTCACGCGATCCTGAAAGCGTTTGCTATCGACGCGTCGCGTTTGACGGCAGACACGATGAAGGCGATCGATAAGCTGAAGACGGGCAACTCAAGTCAGCCTTTGCTGTCGCCGCATACGGTTGACCTTGCACGTGAAGCATGGGTGCTGGGATCCATTGACTTTTCTGCCGGAAAAACACGATCCGGCCATCTGCTGCTGGCATTACTGACAGACCGTTCGCTGTCGCAGATTGCGCAGGGGATTTCCGGTGAGTTCAAGAAAATATCTCCGGAAACACTGGCCAAGGATTTGGAAACAATTGTTGCAGACAGTTCCGAAGCTGGTTCTGATGTCGTGGCCATGTCCGGCGGCCCTGGCGCAGGTGCCGGAACGCCACGCCCCGGTGGCCCCACTCAGACCCCAAACCTTGATCAGTATACGATCGATTTGACCGCTCGAGCACGTGACGGAAAGATCGACCCTGTGCTGGGACGAGACGACGAAATCAGGCAGATCGTCGACATTCTGACACGCCGACGTCAGAACAATCCGATCATGACCGGCGAGGCGGGCGTTGGCAAGACGGCGGTGGTGGAAGGGTTTGCTCTGAAAATCGCTCAGGGAGACGTTCCGCCTGCATTGCAGACCGTAGCTCTGCGCACGCTCGACCTCAGTCTGCTGCAGGCCGGTGCCGGCGTCAAAGGGGAATTCGAAAACCGACTGAAAGGCGTTATTGATGAAGTGAACAAATCGGTGACCCCCATCATTCTGTTTATCGACGAGGCTCACACACTGATCGGTGCCGGCGGCCAGGCGGGGCAGGGCGATGCCGCCAACATGCTGAAGCCGGCTCTCGCCCGTGGCGAACTGCGAACCATCGCCGCCACCACATGGGCCGAATATAAAAAGTACTTCGAACGAGACGCCGCACTGGCACGGCGGTTCCAGGTCGTGAAAGTGGAAGAACCTGAAATCGCCAAAGCGATCGCCATGATGCGAGGCCTGGTCGATACACTGCAGGATCACCACAAGATCGAGATTCTGAATGAAGCCGTCGAAGATTCCGTCAAGCTTTCCAGCCGTTACATCTCCGGACGGCAATTGCCCGACAAGTCCGTCAGCCTGCTGGACACCGCCTGTGCACGAGTTGCCATCGGGCACACGACCATTCCGCCGGCCGTAGAAGACTGCCAGCGAACAATCGACCGGATCACAACGGCGATTGAAGTGCTGGAACGAGAAACCGCAACCGGCACTGACCATTCCAAAGAACTGGATGCGCTGCAACAGAAGAAGGACGAAACAAAGCAGCGCTACGACGAACTGAAGGAACAATGGAATAAGGAACGTGAACTGATTGAAAAGATTCGCGAGGTACGCGAGAAACTGTCCGGCAATGTCGTGCCCGGTCACGAAGAACCGGCTGCCGAGGGAGATGATGCATCTGCCGATGCTGGCACGGACACCGTTGCGACGGACGACAAGGCGGCAGAACCGCTGTCTGATGAAGACCGCGAAAAACAGATCGCTGAGTTGGCGAAGCTGAACGCCGAACTGTGTGTCATCCAGGGGGAGACACCACTGATGCAGGCCTGTGTGGATTCTCAGGCGGTGGCAGAAATTGTGGCCTCGTGGACCGGTATTCCCGTTGGCCGTATGGTCAGTGATGAGATCAATACCATCCTGGCACTCGACTCGGAAATGCAGAAACGAGTTGTGGGCCAGGATCACGCGCTCGAGGAAATTGCCGAACGCATTCGCACCTCCCGAGCGAACCTGACCGACCCCGACCGACCGATTGGTGTGTTCTTCCTCGTCGGTCCCAGCGGTGTTGGCAAGACAGAAACGGCGATTACCCTGGCCGAACTGCTCTACGGCGGGGAACAAAACATGACCACGATCAACATGAGCGAGTTTAAGGAAGAACACAAAGTGTCACTGCTGATGGGCTCACCTCCAGGCTACGTGGGTTACGGTGAAGGCGGCATCCTGACGGAAGCGGTGCGTCGGAAACCCTACAGCGTTGTTTTGCTGGACGAAATGGAGAAAGCGCACTCCGGCGTTCAGGATGTTTTCTATCAGGTGTTTGACAAGGGCAACATGAAGGATGGAGAAGGTCGTGACATCGACTTCAAGAACACCGTGATCATCATGACCTCCAACGCCGCGACCGACACGATCATGAAACTCTGTGCTGATCCTGAGACCATGCCCAACCCGGAAGCTCTGGCGGCCGCCCTGCATCCGGAACTGTTGAACAGTTTCAAACCAGCCTTCCTGGGCCGCATTGTCGTCGTTCCGTTCTTCCCGCTGGGTGACGACATTATGCGTCAGATCGCGGTCCTGAAGCTGGGCAAGGTGGCACGTCGCGTCAAGGAACATTACGACGCCGAACTCAGCTGGTCCGAAGCCGTACTGGATCACATTGTCAGTCGCTGCACAGAAGTCGACAGCGGAGCCAGAAACGTCGACCGTATCCTGACGGGCTCCCTGCTGCCGGAGATGTCATCCGAGTTTCTGTCAAGAATGGCCGAAGGAAAGGAGATTTCCAGCGCCGTTGTCGACCTGAACGACGATGACGGATTTCAATTTGAACTTAGCTAATTGGATAATCAGAAATCCAGCGTGATAGTACGCATAAGACGCCCGTTGATTCTGCACTCTTCATGGTTTGAATCTCCTCGCGTCAAGACGCGTTGTTCTTAATCACCACTCATGAGAGGTCGTAAACGCGCCGGCAGCCTTGTTGTCTTTTGGCGGCACCGGTTGATGTGTTCTTGCCCAATACACGAGCAAGTCTACCTGCTTTTGTGACTGAGTAAAAAATCTAATGCAATAGAATCCGCGGTATTGCGAAGGTCCCTTCTGATGTGATGCGCCTGTCCTTTCACTTTGCAGTAGGCCACTTCAATTCCGGACGGACTGGAATACGCATAGACAGCCACGTCTTCCCCTTTGGTCACAACTACGGGTTCGGGCCGGCATTGATTGAACGTTCGCCAGACATCGATTCGCTTTGCTGCTGAGTACATCGTGACCTTCGGATTGGATGAGCCATTGAAGCTCTTGTCTTGATCCCCAATGACCTGAATGATTGAAACTGGTTTAGTACTTACGTCCGGGTCATGTGCGTTTTTTGCCATGCCGCAACTCAAGGGTGACAATGCGGCGAACAGCGAGGTTTCTTTGGCTAACCGATAACAAAAAAGCCCCCCGCTGGAATGCCCCGTTGCATAGATAGCCTCTGGATCAGCGATCTCGTTCGCAATCATGCTCTCAACCACTTTCGATACGAATCCGACATCATCATGCTCTTCATCATGAAACTTGTCCTTGAAGTTCCATTTGGCAAGAGGTTGCACCGCTTCGGCACTGACGACGATCAGGCCCCGTTTATCTGCTTGGGGACTCCACCTTGCACTTTGGCCGTCGGCTTTGCCGCCTGCGCCGTGGAAGCAAAATAAGACTGGATAGAGACGTTTGCGCTCAAACGACTTTGGCGTCGTAACGATCAATCGCCGCGACCGACGGTCGTGTTCGAATTGAACTTCATTCGTCCCCTTGGAAAGCGATTTGAGATCAGTTGCAAGAGCGCGGGGTGTTTCAACAACGAGAACGGTGGTCAGCAGCAGCATCGCGGTGTTCATTACGTTCTCCTGTCATTGGCATAGCGACTTGTGATTTTGACGTGGCCGTGAATTACCCCGGGCACCACCTTACTTGAGTTTCGACACACCTCTGGTCCCCTTAATCGTGCGATCGATTTCAGTCGCTTTCTTGTACTTTCCCTTACTTCTTGCGACCGCTTTGGCAAACACCTTGGGCATCACATCACCAAGCGGCTTCATCGCCGCTTTAGCCTCCGGGTCTGCGGCTGCGGCTAGGTTGCTCCATTCCTGTGGATCCTCTTGTAGATCGTACAATTCCTGCGTGCCGTCCCCGTAGTGGATATACCGTCAGCGATCATTACGGGCGGACGCATTGCCTTTGTCCTTGTTAACTCTACCCCAAGGGGTGGAAAAACCGGCCTCAACTCTCCTGAAATGTTTTGCTGGATATTCAAACTGCGACTTTAGGGTGAATATTCACCAACGAAGCACTCCTGTGAAAAAGCAGACGTCTCTTGAGTGATCACCTGCAACAGACAGCGTTGATCCAGTCGTGCCTACGCTGCTTTAATCTCGAACGACGTCACCAGCCCGTTGACATGTGATCTCATAACGGTCTGGTCAAGCTGAACGGTTTCCGACTCCCAAACATGGGTACAGATCTGGAATGTGTACCCACTTTGAGGGTTCAAGAGGCCAGCATCGGATGAAAGCCACATCCGGAAGCCTGTGTTTTGCCGCTACATGAAGGGTCGCCGAAGTAGAGCTGAAGGACGCCAGAGCACTTCGGAACCGGGAGCGTTGCTGTGTACTGCTCTTTGACAATAGCTGAAGGGTTCATTAGGGTTCTTATGACACCGTTCGCGGTCCAGTTCATGAACCGTGCAAGACACAGGTCAAACTTCGTCCAGTTGCCGAAATACGGCTTCTTCATTGAGTTCACAGCAGAGTCCGTGAATGGGCAGCAACGTAGTTCGCGAACTGGTTCTTGAATCAATCAGAACCGGGTTGCGTGGAACAATGGACGATGTTTTGAATACAATTCACGACCTGCTTCAGTTCAAGCCCAGGTAGAACGCCGGCCATGGCGTGCAACGACTGACTCAGATTGCGGGGCCGTCATTCGAAGCCCTTGAATGAGCACAGTTTTTGTTCATTGCAAATTAAGCCGCTCGATCAATGCCCTATGTCAGTATTTGTAACTGGCCGCTCATGAACGATGTCAGCGACGGCCACTTGAACCGGCGGTCTGGTTGGCAAACCCTGACGATGTCATGTGGTCCGAATCCGGTTAGACTTCGACTTTCCCCAATTTAAGGCTCCTCCAATGTTCGAACGTATCTCCAACGGTATTTCGCTCGCGAAACAATGCTTCCGCGTCCTGATGCTGGACAAGGAACTGTTGCTGTTTCCTTTGTTGAGTGGCGTGTCGTGTATCGCTGTGCTGGCGAGTTTTGCAGCACCATTGTGGGGCAGCGATCTAATCGCGCCGATTGTCAACGAGGGGCAGTTACCCAAAGATCCGCTGGCGTGGGTGATTCTCGCCGCATTTTACTTCGTTAACTATTTCGTGATCGTGTTCTTTAACTCGGCCCTGGTCGCCTGCGCAATTATCCGGCTCAAGGGCGGCGATCCAGGAGTCGGTGACGGCTTGCGAGCCTCCATGGCGCGGCTTCCACAGATCTGTGGCTGGGCCGCCGTCAGTGCGTCAGTCGGTTTGATTCTAAGAATTGTCGAATCGCGATCGGAACGGGCCGGACAGATCCTGGCGTCGGTCCTTGGCCTCGCATGGACGATCACAACCTACTTCGTGATTCCCGTGCTGGTTGTGGAAAAAGTGGGCCCGATCGAAGCTACGAAACGATCGTTGAGTGTCGTCCGCAAAACGTGGGGCGAGGCGATGACTGCGAACTATGGCATTGGCTTGGTCACGTTTCTGGGCTTGCTGCCAGGCATTGCCGCAATCATTGGCGGCATGATTCTCGCGAACGGCTCGCACGGCATTGGCATCGCAGTGCTGATCGCCGGTGGCTGCTGGCTGCTGCTGGTCTCCCTAATCTCATCGGCACTCAATACCATCCTGTTGGGTGCTCTGTACCTGTACGCGGCCGAAGGCCAGACGCCTGAAGGATTCGATCAGGGCGTGCTGGGCAATGCGTTTGTGGGACGCTGATCGCACGTCTTCGCGAGCGATGCGGTCAGGAGACCGAGGCACAAAGCCCGCAAGATGTAGCTGACGTCCAGAGCCCTCTATCGCACGTTTATCGGTGGCACAGAACCCATTGCAAACCAACTGAATTCATGTAAAACTATGGAAATCAGGTGAGTTGATCTATTCGGCCATCTGTGACACAAACACTTGACACAAAACACCTGACACAAAACACCTGACACAAAACGATTTGCGGTATTCCGTTCTGCAGGCAATGGTCAAAGACCAAAGCACTTCGGAACCGGGAGCGTTGCTCCCAGAGTGTTTCCCCCAACCTTCTTCTTCCCGACATGTCGAAGCACGTCTGTCAGCGGATCGAATGGAGGCTCCGACAGCGGCGATGATCACATTGCTGTCACCTTCGACCGATGGCTATCAATCTGTTCATTGCCGCGACGTGATCGTGGGTGGCCCGGTGAACGACAAGCTGCTCAGCCCAGTATTGGATGGGAATCCCAATCGCTGGAACGGGCAGGAAGAGCTTGAGGGAAGGCAACGCCCCCGCCGCTTTGATCTCACTCTCTTGTGCACGGCAAAGAATGTAAGATGCACGGAATTTCAGTAAATTCTGGACATGCCGTGCACAGCCCAATTGGCAACTCGAAGGGCATAAATGACAAAAACCCCTGTAAAAACAGGGGTTTTTAAGTGGAGGATAACGGACTTGAACCGATGACCTTCTGGCTGCCAGCCAGACGCTCTCCCAACTGAGCTAATCCCCCGTGTGATGGCGTGAACCACCTGCTTCGTGCAAACGCTACCACCCACTTTGGAAGCTGTCAAGCTGTGGCTTCTGTTGTTTGACAGATACGGCTCTGACCCGTTATTCGGGCGTCCGGGAGGGCGGATCGCCACTGGACTCATTGGCATCTGGCGACAGATGTTTTGTGGTGCTCCCCTGTCGAACCCAGACTGCGGCGGTGGCAACCAGGATCAGAACCAGGCCACCCACAGTCACAACATCGGCAAATGTGCGGCTGACCGTGACTCCGGGAATCTGATTGAACAGCAATTCTGTGTAAGAAGATTCTCCGTTATGAAGCCCAAGCTGTCGGCGGATCTGAAAATGCCAGTCTGCGCACAGGCAGTAACCCCAGCCGTACCAGGCTCCCATACCCAGCCACGAACACAGCGTGGCCCCAATCGTGATCAGATGAAGTTTGCGGGTGCGCGGCCAGATCCAGCCCACAAGGTTAAACACGATCAACACATTGTGCAGTGCGAAACACAGAATATTGATTGACTGAAGCATCAGTGAGCCGCAGGCATATGTTCGGCAGGCGGGGACTTTTGGCCAGACAGAACGACGGCCACGATGGCAAAGTCCAGTACCGCTGAGCCGAGCAGCCCGATGATCGACTGAACCGACGTGTACTTTTCCGTGTAGATGTACAAGCCGATATTCGACATGCCAAACAAAAACCACGACAGCCAGCTGACACCGTCGGTTCTTCCCGTCCTTAACAGCGACACAAGTTGAATGGCAGTCGCGATCGGAATGATGATTGCCGGTATATAGCCGGAAACTTCAACGACGGTTGAATGCATGGTGATATTCTTATGGAGTAATTCCGTGTGTGGGGCCAATCACTGACCAGTGGCCGAATGTTTCCGGAGGCAGTTGCAGCACTCCGCTGGCGTCCGGACATAAACCAACGCGTGAGCGAGGAACGAGTCGGAGACGCCTTGTTGTGCTTTCCTTCACTCATGCATCGGGTGATCAGATGTTCTGAAAACGGCTTTGACAGACTCTGTGAATGCGTCACCTGTGAACTATCGCGACGACTTCACTTCTGTTTCCCAGTCCGCTAACAGCTCTCGCAAATTATTAACGCGACCTCCAGGCAGCAGGTTAGTGTTTTCCTCGCGATCACTGGACAGATCAAACATCCATTCGTCACGCTCATCGCCTTCTGCTTTGCGAACATATTTTTGGTTTCCGCTGCGGACGGCGGACCACGTACGTTCTCCTCGTCTTCCTCGCCAGAACAGGTTACGTTCATAATCGTCCTGTCCGGATGACACGTGCCCGATGATGTCGTGACCGTCCAGTAGCTGCTCAGAAACGTTGGCTTTGGCCAGCTGCAGAAACGAACGTGTCAGGTCAAACGTGATGCATGGCTGATGGCAGGTGCTGCCCGGTTTCATGTGCCCGGGCCAGCGAATAATTAAAGGAACTCGAATCCCGCCTTCAAACGTGGTGCCCTTCGCTTCACGCAGTCCGCCCATGTTTGCGGCTCCGGCGAATCCGCCGTTATCGGAAACGAAGACCACGACTGTGTTGTTGGCGATTCCGGCGTGGTTGATTGCCCCCAGCAATCGCCCGAGTTCAGAGTCCAGATTCTGCAGCATAGCCACGTAAGTTTCTGCATCCACGTCCATCCAGTTTTCGGCGGTCACGATCTTTGCGTCGTCACCTGGTCCCTGAAACGGGAAGTGCGGACATTCGTGAGAAACATACAGGAAGAACGGCCCGCTTTTGTTCTGCTGAATAAATTCGATGGAATCGTCGGTGATCAGCTCGGTCATATAGCCTTTGCGGTACACGGGCAGGCGACCTTTGAACAGCACGTGCAGATCACTGGTTTCTCGATGATTGAAGTAATGAACGTTGCCACCCATGTATCCGAAGAAGGCGTCCCACCCGTGTTCCATCGGGTTGAATTTTGGCTCGTATCCCAGATGCCATTTGCCGAAAATTCCGCAGGTGTAGCCGGACGCTTTCAATGCTCCCGGTATCACGGTCCGGTCGGCCGGCAGTCCCAGGTCGCGTACTTTGGCCAGGCGAATTGCATCGTCGTAGCGTCCGACGTTGCCGGTCCCCAGAGCACATTCCAGTCCGCCGACTCGCTGCTGATAGCGTCCTGTCAGGAACGCCGTGCGAGTCGGACTGCATTCAGGACCGTTCGAGTAATGCTGTGTAAATCGTACACCGCTTTGAGCCAGGCGATCTATGTTCGGCGTTTTTGCGACGGGATGTCCGTAGCAGCCAAGGTCGCCGTAGCCCAGGTCGTCGGCAAGGATGAAGACGATGTTGGGCCGGTCTGCTGCAGAGGCCGGGCTAGCAAGAGCAAGCAGAGTGAGCAGGAGACAGGGAAGAAAATGTTTCATGGGGAATGCGTGTCATGAAAGGCTGTGTAAACTGTCGGTCTGTGTCGGCGAAGGAACGGAACGTTCAGTTTTGTGCAAACAGAGACTTCCGCGGAGCCTGGTAAAGGATAGACAGGTGCGGTGTTTCGATGCGTTTCTGCCCTGTTCCGACGGACCGACAGCCCGCTTCCACCAGCCCCGTTGTCAACAGAGTGCGTTCAATCGGCGCAGGAGACTTTCCGGTCACAAAGGTTTGCTCGGCTTTTGACATCAGCTGAGCAGAATAAGTCACGTTCGGCACCGGCGGCAGGTAGAACAACGTCGACAATGGTTCGGCCTGTCCCTTAAGTTTTGCGGCAAATGTAAAGTCCTGCACCAGTCCGTTCATCAGCAGCATCGTGGCTTTGGTGCCATCCGTGTATTCGATGCGGTAGGCCAGAGGATCCTTCACCCACTCCTTGATCTGCTGTGGTGTCGGGTGGCGATGACTGAAGGTTGCCGGCTGAGCCAGCGTCTGGCTGCGGGACAGGCAGGCTTCAAACAGTGACGAATTCCATCCGCCGGAATTCCATGTTCCCGCATCCATCGCCTTCCAGACCGCGTCTCCACGAAGCCCCTGCACGGCCGAGACGCCGGTTTCGCCACCAAGTCGCCGTTCGGCCATACATTGAATGACTTCCAGAGCATGAAAGTCGTAACTGTCCATGCCGCCCATGGCCAGACACAGCATTTCTTCAACTTCGGCAGCGTACGGCAAATCGACGGCAGGCATCCGCCACGTCACAGGCAACGAAGAGCCGGCTGCAAACGCGAAGTCAAGTTCTTTCGAGATCTGAAACATCTCCTGTGCCCACTGCGTATTCCATGACAGATGTTTGTCATTGAACATCGGCACGGACCGACCATCTGTGCGAAACACGTCGGTCACCTGTTTGAAGAATTCATAGCGAGGATACTTCTTTTGTCCGTATTCGTTCTTCGGGTATTCCCCGTGTTCTCCGATGACCAGAACGGCGTCGACCGCCAGTTGTTTGCCGCCGCACCGCAATGCTTCCGCGATGGTGGGATAAATCGGAAAATTGAATTCCTTTGACCGGCTGCGACTCAGGTCGTTGTCCGGAAACTGATCGACATAGGCAGCCACGACATCAAACGGCGGACGGTGCCACTTTCCGTTGATCGGATAACCATGCAGGAATCGTTCAGCCATGTGCCACGCATGCGACGGTTTCCACCAGACCGTCGTTACGACCGCCAGCCGACGGGGAAATGGCGGGGCTGGCTGCGCTGAAATTCCTGCTTGACCAGCGGCCAGTCCGGCGCTGAGCGCAGTAATGAAGTCTCTTCGTGTGAACATAAATCCTCCGATTGTCTTGTGGCCGTGTTTCACGAGAACAACGCTGTGACGGGCTGCCCGGTCGAGCTTCGAACCGGGCGTCCCGTGGGCTCAAAGATTTCAGCTTCAGGAGCGAAGCCAAAGCTGTGCAGGATTGTCGCTCCCAGATCTTCAGGTCGCACGGGATCTTCTTTGACGTAGGCGGCCTGTTCGTCGCTGGCCCCGTAAATTGCACCGCCCCGCACGCCGCCGCCGGCCAGTACAGACGAATAGCAGTGACACCAGTGGTCTCGACCTGAAAACTTGTTGATCTTCGGTGTGCGTCCGAATTCTCCTGTGACGACCACCAGAGTATCGTCCAGCATGCTGCGATCGGTCAGGTCATCCAGCAGTGCAGAGAATGCCCGGTCGAATGACGGGCAGCAGTATTCTCCGCGGATCATGTCGACTCCGCGGTTGTACCCGCCGCAAACGTCTTTGTCTGAACCATGGTTGTCCCACAGATTAAACTGGCAGCCGTCTTTTCCGTAGTACGTCCAGAAGACGTTGACGTATCGAGTGCCGGCTTCCGCCAGCCGTCGCGCCAACAGAAAACTCTGTCCGTATTCGTTTCGCCCGTAGCGATCACGCAGCGACGCCGGTTCCTGCTCCAGGTCGAAGGCCCCACGCACGTCTGCTGAGGCAATCAGGTCAAACGCTTTGTCGTAGTTTGATCGTACCTGTTCAGACGGCTCCGCGGCGATGGAACCGGCGGCGTGCTGGTCGATGGAATCCAGCAGCCGTCGTCGGTCCGAGAATCGAGACGAATTGACTGCATCCGGCAGATCGAGTGCACCGATCCGAAATGTCTTGTCAGCCAGCGATTCTTTTTTTTCTTCATTCAGCAGAAAAGGATCGAACGTGTTGCCCAGGAACCCACCGGTCTGGCCGCGGTAATACCGGTTTCCGGTCGTGAACGGTCGAGGCAGCGTGACCCATGCGGGCAGCCGTCCGGTGTCGCCCAGCAGACTGCGCAGGATTCCTCCCATTCCCGGATGATCGGCAGGCAGCGGAGGATACGCCGGTCCGGGCACTAACGAATTGGCCAGCAATGTGTACTTGATGCCCACATCGTGCGAATTCGAAGTGTGCATCATGGAACGAATGATGGCAAATTTGTCGGCTCGCTGAGCGGTGAGCGGCAGCAGATCGCCGATCTGAAATCCGGGGACACTGGTGGAGACCGGCTGGAAGGGGCCGCGGATGGCATCGGGCGCGTTTGGCTTCGGGTCCCACATGTCCAGCTGCGACGGGCCGCCACACAGGAATATGTAGATGCAGCGTCTGGCCGTCGCTGAGTGCGTCTGTCGGCCGGCAAACAGATTCGTCTGCACTCCCGGCCACAGACCGCCAAGCGCGCTCAATCCGCCGATCTGCAGCGCATCGCGACGACTGACACGAAAAGGGATTCGTTGGGGGCGACCCGGTGTTGGGAACAGTGTGAGCATCGATATTGTTTCAACTTCGTGTTGCAGGTGGAGTGGCGGAATGCTTTGTTCACCACTCAATGGAAGTGATTTCCGGGCGCACGCACGAAAGAATTGTGTTTGATATACTATATCGCACGGCCGGTACTGGCGGAACGTAGCAGCGCCACATTCCGTCATCGTCCGGTTTTTTATTGACTTTGTTATGTCCGTCGGCTTCCGCTTGACTTCAGGCACAGAAACTCATGAAGGGACTTGCAGCTGCAGACTGGATGGCACTGTGTTTGTACCTGGTCGGCGTGACCGTGCTTGGCATTCGAGCCAGTCGCCAGGTGAAGGCGATGTCCGACTTCGTTATGCCTCGACGCTTTGGCAGGCTGATGATGCTGATGCACGGGTTTGGCACCAGCACCCACTCCGATCAGGCGGTCAGTGTTGCTTCGAAGTGTTATTCCAGCGGCCTGTCGGGTATCTGGTATCAGTGGATGTGGCTGTTTGCCACTCCATTCTTCTGGCTGATTGCGCCCATGATGAGACGGTTTCGGGCGCTCACAACGGCCGACGTTTTTGCTGCTCGTTACGGACCCTCAGTTGCCGTGTTGTTCTGTGTCTTCGGACTGGCCAAGTTTGTTGTGACGATCGGCAACATGCTGAAGGGAAGTGGTTTGGTCATTGAAGCCTGCACCGGATCTGCGATCTCAGCCGAAATGTCCATTGTGGTGGTGACTGTTTTATTTGTCGTGTACGGTCTGGCCGGAGGGTTGCGAGCTGCGATCGTTACTGACTTTGTGCAGGGCATTCTGACTCTGCTGTTTTCGTTCCTGCTCTTGCCGTCTGTGCTGCAGGCGGTCGGTGGAATTTCCGGCATGCGGCAGTCGTTTGCGGAACTGTCGCCCGGCAAAGACATGCTGTCGCTGGTGACACCCGGCGAGATCGGAGTCTTCTACATTGCCATGATTGCATTGAATTCGCTGCTGAGTGTCACCGTGCAGCCGCACAATATGGGAACGTGTGGTGCCGGCAGGACGGAAATCGATGGCGCGGTCGGTTTTATGGGCGGCACGTTCCTGAAACGAATCTGTACCGTGGCCTGGTGTCTGACAGGGCTGGCAGCATTCGCACACTACAACGGACGCGTTGATAACCCGGATCATGTTTATGGTCTGATGGCGTCCGAGTTTTTGCCGCAGCTGATGCCGGGACTGCTGGGGCTGTTTCTGGCAGGTTTGCTGGCCACCGTTATGGGCTCGTGTGATTCGTTCATGATTTCCGCATCAGGCCTGGTCACTGAGAATCTCTACCGGCCTGTCTGCCCTGGTCGCAGCGAAAGCCATTATCTGTGGGTTGCTCGTGCATCGGGTCTGGCAGTTGTCGTCGTGGCAATCGGTTATACGTTCTGGCTCAGCGGTGTCATTCAGGGGCTGGAGATTCTCTGGAAACTGAATGCCGTGATGGCTCCGGCCTTCTGGCTGGGCGTATTCTGGCGTGGAGCCACGACTGCAGGAGCGTGGGCGGCGACACTTCTGACGGCAACGGTATGGTGGGTGTCGGGACTGGCGGCAACCGCAGCAGGTGTCGCGGCTTTGCCGTTCAGTGAATCATTCGGAATCGTCGCCGTGCAGAACGACGCTCTGGTCATCACCGTGCCATGGCAGATGGTGGCGTATCTGACCGCCGGGTTTGCCGGTGGAATTGTGGTAAGTCTGTGTACTCGCAGGAATGACGAGCAGCAGTTGGACCGGTTTTACGAATTGATGAGAACGCCTGTTCAGGAAAACGAAGTGATTAAGCAGCCCTGTACGCTGCCACAGGGAGTCACTGCAGCACCTCGACGCGTATTTTTCTCAAGCACCAGCCTCGAGATTCCCGTACCGACCTGGCGATCGATGTCTGGATTTTTTGTCGGATGGCTGCTGGTCTTCGCAATTATCGGCGGCGTCTGGTGGCTGATTGCCGGAGGTTAAAGTCCCGGGGAAGGGCTGCCTGCATGGCGATGCGAGTTTACGCTCGGAATGAATTAGGCCGGTTCCATTGGTCGCTGATTCTAACACAATAAAACATGTCCTGATAAAGATGCCAACTTAATGACCAAGCCAAATATTCTGATCATTCTTGCTGACGGCATGCAGGCTGACACCGTTGACCCTGAACATCCGTGTTTCACGCCGAACATCGACGCGCTGGCCAGTCGAGGCGTTCGTTTTCGCAATGCGCACACGACCTGTCCAACCTGTTCGCCGGCCCGCGCCAGTCTGATGACCGGCCTGTTGCCTCACAACCACGGCGTTCTGGAAGTAGAACACGGTCGGGACGATGATCAATGTGTACTGCGAACTGAACATCCGCACTTTGCACAGCGACTGTCTACCGCCGGGTACCGCACCGGTTACTTCGGCAAATGGCACGTTGAACGGACTCAGAACGTAACGCAGTTCGGCTGGCAGGAAGGTGTCGTGAAGGGCGCTGAACACGTTAAGGGGATCGGCAGAGGCGAACAGGGCCCCGGAACTTTCGAACTGGACGAGTCATTGACCGGATATGTGGAAGGCCCCCGTGGCTACAAACGAATTCTGCACTGGGGCGTGACCGACACACCGTTTGACGAACGGTATCCCGGCCTGACCGCGGCAGATGCGGATCAATTCCTGACGGACTGCCTGGGCAATTCAGATCCGTGGTGCTGCTGCGTCAGTTTTTCCGAACCGAACGAAGCGCTTGTGGTCGGTCGGGAAACGTGGGACCGATACGATCCGCAGTCGATGCGGTTGCCGGAAAATTTCTTCGACGATCTTTCTGACCGTCCTAATCTTTATCTGCGTGAGCAACAGATCGGGCGTGGTATTTCTGAGGACCATTGGCGCGCAGCCAGGGCGTGTTACTTCGGACGTATCACGGAACTGGACAGAATTGTGCAGCGACTGACCACCCGGATCGACGACGCGGGGCAATTGGAAAACACGATCGTCGTGTTCATGGCGGACCACGGACGGTATGTTGGCGCACACGGTTTCGACGCTCACAATTTTGGCGCCTTCGAGGAGATCTACCGTATACCACTCGTCATTGCCGGTCCGGGAGTGGCTTCCGGCAGCACATGTGATGCTCAGGTCAGTATAGCTGATGTGGGGGCCACTTTTTGTGAACTGGGCCAGGGGGAATCCATCGATGTGCCGGATTCGCAATCCTTCCGCTCGCTGCTTGCTGAGCCGGGCATTGTCCCGCCGCACTTTGAAACGGGATATGCGGAATACCACGGTACTCGGTTTCCATTGATGCAGCGAATTCTGTGGCAGGGGCCGTGGAAATTTGTTTTCAACGGATTCGACTTTGATGAGCTGTACAACCTGCAGGACGACCCCTGCGAAATGCACAACCGTGCGAACGATCCGGATCAGCAGGCTCGCATCGAATCCATGATGGCAGAAATATGGCGACGTGTTCGCGACACGGGCGACCGGGCAATCCACGAATCTCACTACTTCTCCATGCGTTTGGCCTGCGTTGGTCCGGAGTCCGCGCCGACCTCCTGATGAGGGGACGTGGACCGCAAACCCGTCGCGCAGGAAACCGATTCGGGTTGCCTGGACTTCCTGGCACAAGCATCGTCGTGTTTATCGATCGCGGGAAAACGCTCTCAGCTGGCAATTCCCTAAGGCCAGCGGCAACCGGTATGGCCGACTGACTCTGGACTACCAGAGATTGGCAGGCGACGCGCCTGACGGCAAACAGGAAAGTCGCTTTGGCTCGCCGTTCGTCCCTGCGTGACAGACGGATCTTTCGAGGAAATGCTCGGAAATGAAAATGTGCCGCTTCGGGGCGTGATTTTGCGCAGCAAAAACGGTAGTTTTCGTGCGCAATCGTTGTCTGTCTCGGCTGTTGTGGGTGCTGATGCCCCAGGATTGATTCTTGTTGGGTGTGCTGACCGTGCTCCGCACCCATGCGTTTTTCCCGGAGAGTGAACGTTCATGATTCTTGCCGCTGTTTTTGACGCCTCACGCATGTTCAAGGGCGAAGGCATTGCAATCGCCGGGACTGGGCTGCTGATAGTGTTTGCGGCCCTGGTTCTGATTACGCTTTTCATCGCTGCGTTGCCACGCATCCTGGAAGCCGTCGCCATAGTACTGCCCGAGGTCCCGGACCGACATGCTGCTGCTGATGCGTCAGAGAGTCTGCTGCCGGACGATGCGGTACTTGCCGCCATCGGATTTGTGCTGCACAGCGAGTTGCAGAAACAGATTGATACAGCCGGGAAGATGAGTTGACGGTGATTCGGAACAAAGTTCACGACCGGTTGGTCGCTGCGATTTGATTGAATTCAGTTTGGACAGTGTTGAGAAATCCGCACCTGTGTCGGAAAATTAAAAAGAACAGCAATGAGCATTCTGCAGGAATTCATGAACACAACCGGATTTGTGTCCATGACGTGGGGAAATCTGATCATGATCCTGATCGGGATCGTGTTTATCTTCCTTGCCATCAAGAAAGACTATGAACCACTGCTGCTGGTTCCTATTGGAATGGGGGCGATTGTCGGCAACATTCCCACTGTTCCGGGTATGGCGCTTAGCGTGTATGACGACGGCAGTGTGTTGCAGTATCTGTACTTTGGCGTTAGCCATGGCATCTATCCACCGTTGATTTTTCTTGGCATTGGTGCCATGACCGATTTTTCCACGATGCTTTCCAATCCCAGACTGGTACTGCTGGGCGCAGCTGCGCAGGTTGGCGTGTTTCTGACATTCCTTGGTGCGCTCGGCCTGGGCTTCAGTCCGGAAGAAGCCGGCGCAATCGGCATCATTGGGGGTGCGGATGGTCCGACGTCGATCTTTCTGTCATCCAAACTGGCTCCCAAATTACTGGGCCCAATTGCCATTGCCGCCTATTCCTACATGGCGCTGGTTCCCGTGATTCAGCCACCCATCATGAAACTGCTGACTTCGCGTGATGAGCGACTGATTCGCATGAAGCCGCCTCGAAAAGTTTCTACTCGTGAAAAGATGATTTTCCCTGTCGCCGCATTTCTGATCTGCACCATGATTGCACCCGGAGCAATCGTACTGCTGGGCATGATGTTCTTTGGTAATCTGCTGAAGGAAAGCCTGGTGACAGAGCGACTCGCGGCTACGGCTCGAACGGCCATGATCGATATTGTCACTGTGCTGCTGGGATTCTGCGTGGGGGCCAGTACTCAGGCCGACACGTTCCTGACGAAGCAGTCGCTGCTGATTTTCGGACTGGGAGCTTTATCATTTGCCGTTGCCACCGCGGGTGGTGTGCTGTTTGCCAAATTCATGAACCTGTTCTTAACGGACAAAATTAATCCGCTGGTTGGTGCTGCCGGCGTTTCTGCGGTGCCGGATTCTGCTCGAGTCGTGCAGATGGTCGGACAGCAGGAAGACCCTCACAACTTTTTGCTTATGCATGCAATGGCGCCGAACGTCGCCGGCGTAATTGGCTCTGCGGTCGCAGCCGGCGTGCTGTGGGCCGTCCTTTCATAATCGACCAGACACGAAAGAATTCAGCGTGACTAAGAAGGTCAACTTCATGTGTACGGCGTTCCGTGACGGATTTCAATCCGTTTATGGAGCCCGTGTTTTCACTAAGGACTTCCTGCCCGCTGTGGAAGCCACGCGTGACGCCGGCATCTCGTGGTTTGAAGCTGGTGGCGGAGCCAGGTTTCAGTCACTGTACTTCTACTGCAACGAAGATGCATTTGCGATGATGGACGCCTTCCGCGAAGCGGCAGGACCGGATGCCGATCTGCAGACGCTGGCTCGTGGTGTCAATGTGGTCGGGCTGGATTCGCAATCCAGTGACATCGTCAAACTGCACGCCGAGCTGTTCAAGAAACACGGCATCAGCACGATCCGTAACTTTGATGCGCTGAATGACGTCAACAACCTGATTTACAGTGGGCAATGTATTGTTGATGCCGGCCTCAAGCATCAGGTCTGTGTGACCTTAATGGAACTTCCACCAGGCTGCAGCGGTGCGCATGACGCAGATTTCTATGTGGCAACGCTGCAGAAGATTCTTGACGCCGGCATACCGTTCGACGCCGTCTGCTTTAAGGATGCCTCCGGCACGGCTGTTCCGTCCAAAGTGTACGATACCATCGTTCGTGCCAGAAAGATGCTGCCATCTGACGCGTTCATTCACTTCCACACCCACGAAACGGCAGGTATCAGCGTACTCGCCAACAAAGCGGCTTTGGATGCCGGGGCGGACGCGATCGACCTGTCCATGGCACCGTGTTCCGGAGGCACCTGCCAGCCCGACATTCTGGCCATGTGGCACGCTCTGCGAGGCAGCGAATATGATCTCGACGTCGATATCGAAAAGGTCCGCGAAGCTGAAGAGGTTTTCAAGGAATGCATGCAGGACTATTTTCTGCCTCCGGAAGCTACGGCCGTGGAACCTCTGATTCCGTGGAGTCCCATGCCTGGCGGAGCACTGACTGCAAATACTCAGATGCTGCGTGATAACAACATCATGGATAAGTACCCTGAGATCATCAAAGCGATGAGCGATGTGGTGCGCAAAGGCGGATACGGAACTTCCGTCACTCCCGTGTCGCAGTTCTACTTTCAACAGGCCTTTAACAACGTGATGTTTGGTCCGTGGAAGAAGATCGCTGAACCGTACGGCCGGATGGTGCTCGGGTATTTCGGAAAAACACCGGTCGCCCCCGATCCGGAAATCGTGGAACTGGCCAGCAAGCAGCTGGGCAAGGAGCCGACGACACGGTCGCCTCTGGAAACGAACGACGAGGATCCGAGCAAGGGGATCGAGCCTGCCAGGAAGGCTCTGGCCGACGAAGGTCTGGAAATCACGGACGAAAATATCTTCATTGCTGCGGCGTGCAAAGAGAAAGGTATTCGTTTTCTCAAAGGCGAAGCGGAAGTCGGTGTTCGAAAGATCGACAAAGCTGCCCAGGCGGCGGTCGCTGCTCCTGCGCCCTCGACTTCAGGGCAGCGGAAACCGGCTGAGTACAATGTCACCGTGGACGGCAAAGACTATTTCATGGCCTTCGAAGGCAATATGGCAACGGTCAACGGAAAGGCTTTCCGCGTTGACATCAAGAACGTCGAAACGGACACTGCCGCCAGCCCGGGAGCAGACGCATCTGCCGCTAAGATGACAGCCGTCAAGTCGCAGATGCCAGGTGCCGTGTTTAAGGTGCTGGTCAGTGCCGGTGACCGCGTCTCGGAAGGGCAGGCGGTGCTGATTCTGGAAGCAATGAAAATGGAGATGGAAATTGCAGCACCTGTTGCCGGAACCATAGCGGCCGTCAATGTTGCTGTGGGCGAACAGGTGACGACAGGCCAGGTTCTGGCTTCGATTAACGGGTAGGCACCGGATCCGTAGTGCCCGTTGCCAGCGGGCTTTTCCGTGTCTGCATCACGCAGGCTGCGTGATACAACGCCGACAGGAAATTACGGATGCGCTCTGGCTTTACGCAGTCAGCAGCGTTCCGCTCACCAGAACGGACGTCGCCGGTCAGCCTTCTGTAATGTCCGGTCAGCCTTCTGTAATGTCCGGTCAGAAGCCTCGCAGTGACCGGATGTCTGCGAAGGTTCGCAGATCATAGTCAATGCCGGCGTAGTCCAGACAAGAACACAGGGCTCGCACGGCAACGCCCATTCCGTCCGGGCCGCTGAATCCGCCAAACTGGCCTCCACCTTTCAGATGTGGCTCGGTTTCAAGGTAGAAGCCGGGAACGCCCAGCTTTTCCAGACGCTGTTCGATGGCAGGAATCTGTTCGCGAAGATCGCGGAATACCAGTTCGTGCCCCGCGTCGCCTTCGTTGGCCGGCACGAAATTCTTCAGACGTTCTTCGTCTACCGCACCTGTCCATGTCAGGCTCGGATCAATTCGGTAATCCTTGACGTGCATCCAGCCCAGATAAGGCACGGTCGCTTTGTATTCTTCAAACACCTGAACAGGATTCTTGTTCTGAGCGGCCACGTTGCCACCATCAAAAATCAGCACCATGTTCGGGTGGTCCACTCGTCTTGCCAGTTCAGCCAGCAACGGGCCGGTTTCGCCGACAAGGTTCGGTTCGATTTCGAGACCGTACACCAGGCCTTCCTTCGCACACGCTTCGGTGATCTGTCGAATCTGATCGGCTGCCTGGTCCAGATGATCTTCCGGCCGGGTGCCTCGAGGATGATAGAAGGAAAAACCTCGAATGAGTTTTGTGTCCAAAGCCTGTGCTGCTGCGATTGTGGAGGCGACTTCGCCGGCCAGGTATTCGTCGATCGGCACATATTTGTTGTGAGAACCATCGTCCACGTCCAATAACTTCACTTTTCCTACGCGGGCGCCGATACTGGTCACGTTGATGCCGTATTCTGCGTGGTACTCTTTCAGCCGATCCAGTTTTTTCGGAGCCAGATCAACAACATGTTCAACGGTTCCGTCTCCCGGTACGTCGATGAACCGAGGACTGTAGTTGCGGATTCCGATGGCTGCGAGAGCCGTCATTTGTTCCAGAGCTGTACGATAATTGGCTGCTTCGTCAGCAAATGCGCTAATGATGACAGATGGCTTACTGGCCATGTTTGATTTTTCTCCAGCTGGTCCTCGACGTGACGTCGGGAAACGGTACTACACATAAATGAATTCGGCGACCAACGAAAGTCGCTGTCATGTTCAGAGTGTTAACTCGAATTACGGCTGAGGGCTGTGCCCTCATAACGTTGATGAGCTGAACGGGCGTATTGTTCAGACGTCGATTGACGAACACAAGCCAACGGTCATCAAAGTCCTTTGACATGGAAATCATCCCGGTTCTTGACATTCTGAACGGCGTGGTGGTACGGGGAGTGGCCGGCCAGCGAGAGCACTATCGCCCCGTTGACAGCCAAATCACGTCGTCCTGTGACCCGGCGGTCATCCTGCAGACTGTGAGCAGTGCTTTTGACCTGCATCGGTTTTATATCGCCGACCTGGATGCCATTCAGTTCCAGCAGCTGAACCGATGCTCGCTGGCCGAGCTTACTCGTGGCAAGACATCATTGATTGTGGACCGCGGCGTCAGATCGCCGGCAGATGTTGAGGAACTGCTGGATCTGGGTGTCGACAACGTTGTCGTGGCGCTCGAGACACTTGACGGACTCGACACCGCCAGGATGCTGGTGACGACCTTTGGTGCGGAACGCTTGTTTTTAAGTCTCGATCTGAAGGACGGCCGGCCGCTTGCCGCAAATTCCAGCTGGCGTACCACCGAACCATTCGATATCGCACAGCAGCTTGTCGACGTCGGTCTGCAGCACTTGATTGTGCTGGACCTGGCCGCTGTCGGCGTCAATGAAGGGACACCCACGATTGAACTTTGTCAACGTTTAAGGTCGCTGCTGCCGGGTGGCAGCATCATCACTGGCGGGGGTGTCAGCGGCTGTGAGGATCTGGCGAAAATCGCCACCGCCGGCGCTGACGGGGCGTTGGTGGCGTCTGCGCTGCACGACGGACGTCTGTCGGCGGAAGATGTCAGAGCATTCCATTCACTGTAAGCGGGGTGTTACATGGAACTACGGGCTTTCGCGGAACAGGTACTGCTGTCAGATGCACTGCAAAAAAAAATTCAGCGACCTGCGGCAGTGCTCACAGATCATTCGCCAGGTGACGCCCTGCGGGTCGATATGCCGATGCGCCCGGAGAACCTTCAATTCGCTGCAAGGCGAACGGCTCCGACGATGCCCAAACCGCAGGCGTTTAGAGACCCGGAGAAACGTGCTGTTGCTCATCACATCATGGCCAATCATGAACTTCAGGCACTGGAAGTCATGGCGATGGTGCTGCTGGCCTTTCCCGGTGCTCCGGCTGAGTTCCGCATGGGGATGGCTGAGATCATGTTCGACGAACAGAGGCACACAAAGCTCCATGCTCAGCGAGCTGAAGAACTGGGTGTTCAGTTCGGGGGCCTGCCCGTGAATTCATATATCTGGAACAAGGCCCGGGACTATTCCAGTGAGCTGGAATATATCGCCGGCCTTCCGCTGGTGTTCGAAGGGGCCAATCTGGATCACACGGTCGAATTTGAAAAGTACTTTCTGGACCATGGTGATGCTCGGGGAGCAGCCATCATGCGGGCGATTCACAAGGACGAAATCACTCACGTACAGTTTGGTCTGAAGTGGCTGCGACAGCTTAAGGATCCTTCGCTGACCGACTTTCAGGCCTGGCAGCAGGCCCTGCACTGGCCCATACGCCCCGTGAATGCAAAGGGTGACGTATTTCTGCGGGAAGCAAGGCGGGCGGCGGGAATGGACCACGACTTCATTGACCAGCTGCGGGATTTCCAGGATCCGGCACCGCTGCATGACTCATCGTCAGACGCAGTTTGATCCCCATTTCAGCAGCTCTCCGGTGGGTGCTGCCAACGTGTCATCGGCATCGGTCGTGACGGACCTGCGGCCACCGATCACTGGTTTATCGGTGTCCATGCCGGAGCCGGAGTGCAGCAATTCCCAATGTTTTTTGTGGTGGCGGCGGCCTGACCGCACGAACCTGTCCAATTCTCGGGAAGACGAACGTGTGAATTGTGTCAAGTAAGAAAAAGCGATAAACTCGTGGGTTTCAGAAAATCGGGCTGAGTAGAAAAGCCCGGCTTGCATTCCATCATCTCTGGATGGAAGTGCCGGTTATTGAACCGTCCGTTGTTCCCGTGTTGGAAGGAATTGGCATCAGTGTCAGTTGCAAACGTAGTGAACGTATCAGAACTGCTGAATCTTAACAGTCCCGTCACTCTTGATCAGATTGAGGCGCTGCGAACAGCGTTGATTGGTCATCAGGCCGGCGATGTCAGGCAGGCAGTCACTGAACTGAACCAGACAATTGAGGCTGGCGGTGCATCCGAATCATTGCTTGCCCGCGCCGGTGTTGCAGGCTACCTGCTGTCTCAGAATGAAGAAGCAAATGCGGCGCTCAGCCAGGTACAGAAGGATGGAGTCGCCATTTTCTTCCATGCTCAGGTGCTGACGTCACTGGGCGATCATTGCGCAGCCGCACAGCGTTTCGAAGATGCGGGCAAGAATGGCTACGATCAGATTGACGCCACACTTCGTCAGGCTGGCGCTATGCGTGCCGGTGGTGATGTTGACGCTGCCGAACAGATGCTTCGCAGCGTGGCTGCATCTGCCGCCAGCCGAGCTGAATACTCGTTCCAGATGGGATGCATATGGGCTGATCGGGGAGATGCACTGACGGCCGTTGAGTACTTTGAACGTGCTGTCGACATGGACCCGCATCACTCGCGAGCTCTGTTCTGGCTGGCAGCCGAAAATTCACTGCGCGGCAACGATGAAGAATCGATTCGCTACTACGAACGCAGCCTGTCCAAGCCTCCATACTATATTGGTGCGTTGCTGAATCTGGGACTGCTGTACGAAGATCGTGAAAGCTACCAGGCCGCCGCTTTCTGTTTTAAGCGAATTCTGGATTACGATCCAAATCACGAGCAGGCTTTGCTGTATCTGAAGGATATCGAAGCCACTCAGGACATGTATTACGACGAAGATCAGGCTCGTCAGGAAGCGCGGATGAAGCAGTTGCTGGGCCGACCAGTGACAGATTTTGAACTGTCAGTCCGCAGTCGCAACTGTCTGGCGGCCATGGATATCAACACGCTGGGCGACCTGACCGAAATCAGTGAGCAGGAACTGCTGGCCGGAAAGAACTTTGGTGAAACCAGTCTGCTGGAAATCAGGGAACTGCTGGCGGCTCACGGATTGCGCATCGGCCTGAACCTGCACAAGGTTCACTCGCGAGACGCCTTTGTCGACACCAGCATGTCGCCGGAAGAGCAGGCCACGATGAATCGCCCGATTGGCGATCTGAGTCTGTCTGTGCGGTCGCGCAAGTGTATGAACCGTCTGGCGATTCAGACGATCGGACAGATTCTTGCCCGGACGCCGGACGAACTTCTGGCCAGCCGGAACTTCGGCGTTACATCGCTGAACGAAATCCGTCTGAAGCTGGGCGAAATCGGTTTGAAGCTGCGGAACGACTGACAAATCGGTCGGTGCCAATACCGGCTCAGTTATCTGCTGTGACTGATCGTTCGGTCTGTGTTTGCACGGCGCGGCGCATCAGAATCAACAGACAGAGATGCTGTTGCCTGATACTCGCCCCGCGCGTAAAATTGTGCAACGAATCACGTAACCCGATAGTGTAATAGGTAACACAACAGATTTTGATTCTGTTATTCCAGGTTCAAGTCCTGGTCGGGTTGTTCGTTCCATGTCCGCTTGACGTGGAAAAACGCTGTTCGCTAGCGTTTTCTTTACCCTTCGATGGTTTCACCTTGTTCGCTATATCGCGTGCCTTCGCATCGATTCGCGTAGGTTTGTTGCCACCTGTGTTGACACTTTTGAAGGACGGCTTCGCGTTGAATGCGTCAACGTCATCATCGGTGTGCTGAACGTAGTGTTTCCGCTGAACGGTTACGCTGTGACCGATCCAATTGGCGACCAGATCACCACGTTCACTGTCCTTCAGCCACTGGGTTTCGCAGCTTGCTCGCATATTCTGGAACAGCTTCGGCCATGGTACGAGACCAGCCGCTTCAATGATCTTTCTGAATGGCTTGTCGAGATTGCTGTTTGATTCGTCATATCGGGTAATCACCAGTGCATCAGCAGGAAGACTCCGTTTACCCTTCGGCAGTGCCGCCTGAAATGTGTCTTCCAGAAACTGTCGGATGTCCCTGAGAGGTACGTAACGAAGCTCGCAGCCTTCTATGTGTTGTGTCTTGGTTGACCGCACCCTGAGCTTCCCCTTATTCCACAGCACGTCGCCCCACGTCAGATTGAATACTTCCATCTTTCGGAGTTCCGCCAGCCGCCAGAGTGCGATCAGAAGCCGCCACTGCGTGTCAGGTGCCACGTTCAACAGTATCGCTGTGTATTTCGGGGTAACGTAGAAGTCTGTCCGAAACTGGCGCGAGGTTCCTTGCAAAGCTCATTTCTCAATGTGCCGCGGCTTTTTCACAGACGCAAATTCCCAACCGTGACCGGTGGGAATGACCGGTTCACCGGCACGAATGCTGGGGATTTTGCCGAGTGGGACAAGCGTCTCTGACCATGCTGTGTGCTTAGCTGCCATTTGCCTGACAATGTCTGGGTGCATTGGCGCAATGTCGTGTTCTTCTCTGGAATCGGACTTCAGATCGAACAGTTGCCACGGGTCCTTTTCGTACTTCCTGTACAGCCGCCAATCGCGCCAGCGGACGGCGATCAGGTGTCTGCGGACCGCGTCTCCTGGCTCGTTGTTGAGCCAGAACAGGTATTCATGCGCATCGTCTGTCCGCTCACCGGTCAGGTACGGAATCAGATCCACACCGTCGCAGTGGTTGGGAATCGGCAGCCCGGCCAACGAAGTGATGGTGGAATAGAAATCAAAGTTGGCCATCAGGCTGTCGTATTGTTTGCCCTCCGGAATCAATCCGGGCATGGAGAAAATTGTGGGCACACGAACCCAGCCTTCTTGCTGCGTCCCTCGTCCTTTGCCACCGGTGTACGGGGTCGATGTACCGCCTTCGCCTCCATTGGCCCCATTGTCGCTGGTGAAAATGACCAGCGTTTTCTTACGCAACTTGTGTTTATGCAGCGTGGCCACCAGCTTGCCGACCTGATCATCAACCGAGACGATCGCGCCGGCCAGCTTTCGTCTTCCGGGCGCAGCTGTCGTGCGATTCGTCAGTCGCTTCGGGGCTTCTGTGCTGAATGAATGCACTGCCTCAGGTGACCAGTACAGAAAGAACGGTTCGGCTTTGTGGCGATCAATGAAGTCGCACATCGAATCGCCGTCGTAGTCAGTGAGCCAGACCGTTTTTCCTTCTTCGTTGACGCAGAAATACTTTGACTTGCTGCCTTTGCTGCTGATTTGCTTTCGCAGGGCTTCCGGAGCACCCGCAAGTTCTTCTTTGCTGTACGTTTTCTTCGGCGGCGTCTTCGCCACTTCCGTGAATCCGACCTTCAGTGGTCCCTGTCGCTTGGTCCCGATATCCCATTTGCCAATATGACCGGATACGTAGCCATGATCGCTGAGAAACTTCGCCAGCGTAGGACGGTCCTTCGGAATCGGCAGGCCGCGCGACATGCCGTACTTTCCAAATCGCTGACCGTACTGCCCCATCATCAAAGCGCAACGACTGGGGCAACACGGCGGATTCGTAATGTACGAGGCTGTACACCGCACTCCTTCGGCAGCCAGTCGATCGATGTTGGGTGTCGGGATGTCTTCGCAGCCATAGCAGCCAAGGTCTCCGTATCCCAGATCGTCGATGTAAATGAGGACAACGTTGGGCTTCTGGGATGCGATGCTGATGGCGGCAGGAATACCCAGGTACGACAGAGCAAGAAGAGCCACACTGGCCAGTGTGCTTGACATCGATTGATTCGTCATCTCATCCTCTTTTAGTGCTTTGATTCTCGTCGTTTCAGTTTCCGGTTGGGTCACCTTATGCCCGCTCCGTTTCTGGTCCGGACCTTTGGCCACTTTCAGTGGCACTTGTCCCCAATCATGCTTTGCAGCTAACCGTCGGAATACTCGGACTGATGGAGTCTTTCCGCAGCTGGCCCGTAGGGCGCTATATGCACTTGCCGCATTCCAGGTGTACATTTCCACCTGGGCTTCAACACAAGGGCGCACTTTATATGGAACATTCATTGATGCAAGGGACGCGTGGAATGCGGATGTACAAACCTGGTCTGCGTCATCTTCGCACATCCTGCGTTCTCCGACATATCCAATTTGCCAGAGCAGGTTGTTCTGATTCCGGGTGGTCCTGCACGACGCGTCGAAATACGCACGAATGGAACAGAAAGCTTTTCGGAATCGGCCGAGACCTGGTCACGCCCGGATTCGTATCGGGTACTCCGAGAGGACGACTGGTCCTGCCATGTCCGCCAAACGGATTTTGTTTTTCCCCGAATCGGCAACCAGACCGAAAACTCAAGATGTCCTGACTCACTGCATACGAACGTCTCATACGGGGTACGACGGACTGTCCCCGGCCTCATCTCATTTTCGAGTGGTCTCTGACGACGCAGGACGCCCGAAACAGTCAATAGACGGCGGGGGCCGCTGCGACGATTTCCAAGAAGCGTGCTGCGAAAAAGACTGTGCGTGGCAGCGGAGCCTGGATGTGTTGGCCGTACCAGCCGACCTTCAGTGCGGTCGACCTTCAGTCAACGATCGGTGATAATGTGATTCGTGGCGGACTCATGAGGACCAGGTTCAACACTAAGTGTCTTAAACGCATGGGTTTCGATTATAATTCGCGAAGGAGATACGAAGGCAGGCCTGGAGTCGTGCATGGTAAATCGTTTGACAATTCTTCGTGTGCTGGCGGGTTGCGGCATTGTCTGTTTCTATGCAGGCATCGTTTGGGGCGGTCTTTTGCAGTTGAAAGCGACGGCAACGGAAGCTGAACAGGACGAGTCAGACAAGAAACGGTCGGAACACGCGAGTTCCGAAGCGCCGCCACCACCGTTAGCGGCCGTATTAACGAAGTATTGTGTCAACTGTCACGGTAGCGAGTCGCCGGAGGGAGACCTGGACCTGATTTCCGTTCTGGAGCACGATATTGCGCAGCATCCTGCGATCTGGGAACGGGTGCTGCGCAAGCTGCGATCACGCCAGATGCCACCTTCCGGCGAAAGTCGCCCAACCGAAAACGTTGCTGAGGGAGTGATGAAGAGTTTGGCGGAGGCGCTGGATGCAGCAGCTGCAGAACATCCACGACCTGGCCGAACCGATACGTTCCGGCGGCTCAACCGGATTGAATATCAGAATGCGATTCGTGATCTTCTGCATCTGGACATCAACGCAGAGAAGCTGCTGCCGGCCGACGAATCCAGTCACGGTTTTGACAACGTGACGGTTGGTGACCTTCCACCTGCGCTGCTGACGCGTTATCTCAACGGCGCGCGAAAGATCAGTCAGCTGGCAATTGGTGAATCCCGAAAACACCCCGATGGTCACACCTATCGCATTGCCCCGGATGTGACCCAGGAGAAGCATGTGCCGGGTCTGCCTCTGGGAACGCGTGGGGGAATTCTCTTACATCACACGTTTCCTCGCAGTGGCGAGTATGAAGTGCATGTCCATCTGGCGCGTGACCGGAACGAACATGTGGAAGGGTTGAATCAGAAGTATGAGATGGAGTTTCTGCTGGATCGTGAACGTGTCGCGAACTTCACAATCGTTCCACCGAAAAACCGGAAAAGATACGTATTTGACGATGATCTGCTGAAGGCTCGGATCGTGGTCCCTGCGGGACCACACAACCTGGGAGTCACGTTTGTCAGGAACAAGTCGTATCTGCTGGAGACCAAACGTCAGCCACTCAATGTGCACTTCAACTCTCATCGACATCCACGACTCACTCCGGCCGTCTATCAGGTTTCGATCACGGGACCATTCTACACACATGACAATATTCCGCCGTCAGCTGGTTTACCTTCTCTGAATACGCCCGGCCGCAGGCGTATCTTCTGTTGTTACCCGTCGAGCCCGGACGAAGACGAAGCATGTGCGAAGACAATAATTTCTGACCTGACACGGCGAGCTTACAGACGACCAATCACTGATGATGATCTGGCCAGACCGATGGCGTTCTTCCGTGAGGCTCACGCACAGGACGGATTCGAGACCGGAATCGAAATGGCACTCAGCTCGATACTGGTCAGTCCGCGTTTTCTGTTTCGAATGGAACGCGATCCCCAGGGGCTTCAGGGTGGGTCGGTCTATGCGGTCAGCGATCTGGAACTCGCTTCACGTATTTCGTTCTTTCTCTGGAGCAGTATTCCGGATGATGAACTTCTGGTTGTGGCAGAAAGAGGTGAGCTGCGGCAGCCGGACGTTCTGAAGCAGCAAATGAATCGAATGCTCAACGATTCTCGCAGCAGTGCTCTGGTTACAAATTTTGCCAGTCAGTGGCTCTATCTTCGCAATCTTGATTCGCGAACTCCTGACGCGCGAGCATTTCCGGATTTCGATGACAACCTCCGTCAGGCGTTTCGTCAGGAGACGGAGATGTTCTTCCAGAGCATCCTGCAGGAAGATCGGAGCGTGCTTGACCTGCTCAATGCCGACTACACCTATCTGAATGAACGCCTTGCGAGGCATTACGGAATTCCCCACATTTACGGAAGCCGGTTTCGTCGAGTGGAAGACGCACGGAAGTATCATCGTGGCGGATTACTGCGTCACGGAAGCATTCTTACTGTGACGTCTTATGCCACACGCACGTCGCCTGTCGTTCGTGGTCACTGGATCCTTAGCAATGTTCTGGGCACGCCAACACCACCGCCTCCGGCCAATGTGCCGTCTCTGGAGGATGTCGTGATTGGAGCCGAGCTGCCTATACGGCAACGACTGGCCCTGCATCGAGCCAATGCAGCCTGTGCCAGTTGTCATGACATCATTGATCCCATCGGCTTCGCCCTTGAAAATTACGATGCGGTGGGGCGTTGGCGTGACCATGAGTTCGGCCAGCCTGTCCGGTCGGCCGGCGGCCTGTATGGAGAAAACACGGTTGGCGGGGTCGCCGGTCTCGAACAGGACATTCTTGAGCAACCTGAAATGTTTGTCGCCACATTGACGGAAAAGTTATTAATCTATGCGCTGGGCCGCGGCATCGAAGATCAGGACGGGCCGGCTGTGCGCCAGGTCGTGCGTAGTGCCGCCGGAAATCAGTATCGCTTTTCGGAAGTGGTCTGGGGAATAATTAACAGCCCTGCATTTCAAATGAGGGTGTGCGAATGAGTTTCATACAAAAAAAGTGCGTCTCCCGTCGTACCGCGTTGCGCGGCATGGGCGCTTCGATAGCGCTCCCATTGCTTGACGCAATGGTTCCGGCGGCGACCGCGGCGCAAAAGACAGCCGCCCGTCCGGTGCGGCGTCTGGGTTATGTTTTCATGCCGATGGGGTGTGACCTCAGTCGCTGGAAGCCAACCGGTGAGGACCTGCACGGCGAGCTGCCCCCGATATTAAGTCCGCTTGCTCCCGTGCAGAAGCAAGTGACCGTAATCAGCGATCTTGAATTGGCAAACGCCTATCCAGGGTCCCACGCGACATCAAACTCAGCGTTCCTCAGTGCCGCCACGGCGAAGCATACCGAAAGCACAGATTACTTTTTGGGGACAACCGCCGATCAGATCGCGGCGAAGCAGATAGGACAGTCAACACAGTTGCCGTCGATGGAACTGTCGATGGACCTGATGCAGACGGTTGGTCAATGTGACAACGGCTACGCCTGTGTGTACCAGAATAATCTTTCATGGTCCTCACCCACGACTCCGCTTCCGTCTGAGGCGCATCCGCGAGTCGTATTCGAAAACATGTTCGGTGAAGGGGGCAGCGCTGCTGAACGCAGCGCTGAGCTGCAGAAGAAGGCCAGTCTGCTGGATTGGGTCACCGAAGATATTGCTCGACTAAAACGAGAAGTCGGCGCTGGCGACCGAAACAGAATCAATCAGTATCTGGAGTCCGTGCGTGAAGTAGAGCGGCGGATTCAGAAATCCGAAGCAGACGCGACCGACAATAAATTACCCGATCTGGATCGGCCGTTGGGCGTGCCCGCGTCGTATGGTGATCACGCTCGCCTGATGTTTGATCTCCAGGTACTGGCGATGCAGGCCGATATTACGCGAGTGACCACGTTTCAACTGGCTCGTGAAACCAGCAATCGCAGCTACCCCGAGGTGGGAGTTCCGGATTCGCATCATCCACTGTCGCATCACGGCAATGATGATGAAAAGATTGCAAGGCTGGCCAAAATCAATCAGTTCCACGTCTCACTGTTTGCCGGCTTTCTGGGGAAACTTGCTGACACTGTGGAAGGTAACGGCACACTGCTTGATCATTCGCTGCTTCTGTATGGCAGCGGCATGGGTAACCCAAACACGCACGATCATTCCAACCTTCCGATTATTGTGGCAGGCGGAGCTGCGGGTGCTATGAAAGGTGGTCGACATATTGAATATGGTCGCCAGACACCATTGGCGAATCTGCACCTGACCCTGCTGAATAAGGCGGGAGTCGAAATAGACGAGTTTGCGGACAGCAACGGGACGGTTGATGAGTTGTTCGAGCCGCTTTCATTGTGATCCGCATGAGCCAGACGATGAAGAGAACAGAGTTGAAACAATACGGCATCGTCGCGATACGAGTCCTGACAGTCTGCACCTTTGGACTGTCGGCAGCATCCGGTCTGAACGTTGATGGAGCTGAACCGATTCTTGCTAATGCTGTTGAACAGCAGGACAAGGATGAAATTAAAAAATTGCTGGCGCAGCAGGTTGACGTAAATGCTGCACAGGCGGACGGAATGACAGCCCTGCACTGGGCGGTCTATCTGGATGATCTGCCGTCAACAGAAGCGATCGTCAGAGCGGATGCACTGGCCGATTGCGAGAACCGTTATGGTGTGACGCCCCTGTCACTTGCCTGTCGTAATGGCAATTCCAGGATCGTTGAATTATTGCTCGAACACGGAGCGAATCCCAATTCCTCGCTCCTTGGTGGCGAAACCGTGTTGATGACTGCCGCACGAACCGGACGTGTTGGCCCGGTTCGTGCGCTGCTGTCAAAGGGGGCGGAAGTCAATGCAACAGAAAGAGCAAACCAGACGGCGCTGATGTGGGCCGCTGCTGAAGGACATGTCGATGTCGTGGACGTCCTGCTGAAAGCAGATGCCAGTTTCGAAACGCCGCTCGAATCCGGATACACTCCCATGATGTTTGCCGTTCGTGAAGGTCACACTGCAGTCGTCAGGAGATTTCTGAAGGCCGGCGTTGACGTCAATTCAGCGATGCGCCCGAAGCAGAGTTCAGGCAGGAATGTCGATAACGGAACATCGCCGTTGATCCTTGCCATCGAAAACGGGCACTTTGAACTTGCCGGGGAACTGCTGATCGCCGGCGCGGATCCCAACGATCAACGGACAGGGTTCACTCCGCTACACACCATGTCCTGGGTGCGTAAACCGCCCATCGGTGACAATGTCGATGGTGATCCTCCACCCATTGGGTCCGGCAGCCTCACAAGTCTTCCGTTTGTACGATTACTGGTTGAGCACGGCGCAAACCCCAATTCTCAGAAAGAAAAAAGCGGCGGCAGAGGGAAGTATGGCAGGAAGGGAACGACGCCCTTCCTGTGTGCTGCGGGCACCGGCGACACCGCATACATGCGCACTCTGCTTGAGTTGGGAGCGGATCCGGAGCTGTGCAACGACACCGGATGGTCTCCGTTGATGATGGCCGCCGGCATGGGAACCGGCTCCTCCGGGGACTCAGCCGGCACTGAAGTGGAATGCCTGGAAGCTGTGAAATTCCTGATCGAACTCGGAGCAGACGTCAACGCCGTAGACAGGAATGGAGAAACAGCAATGCATGGCGCGGCATACAAGACGATGCCCGCGGTCGTCAAGTACCTGGCAAAACACGGTGCGGATATCAGTATCTGGAGCAAGCCGAGCAGGAATGGCAGGATGCCTCTCTGGATTGCTCAGGGGTATCGTGGTGGCGGGAATTTTAAGCCTTCATATGAAACGGTCGCGGCGATTCGAGAATTGATGATCTCTCACGGCATCACTCCAACGCGACCTCCCAAACAAATACTCGAAAAGGGCTATCGAGCCAATTGAACTGGCGGTAGTCGTTCCTTTCGGCACGCGGACTTAAATGGGCCGTCTCGCCACGGGGAAATTCTCAGTGTTTCACTCGAAGTCCGGTCGCAATTTAAGGAAGTCTGTCCTGCTGGAACGACGCATGGAGATTTCAGTGTGTCCAAGAATCCTGTCGCCGAAGTTGTACACTATGGTGCTGGTGGTGCTGCTGCCAGGCAGCTGCGCTGCAGCGAAGGACTATTGGGTTTCACCTGACATCGACGTTACGTCCGTCGTTAAGCAGATCTCCGCAGGAGACTCAATCATATTGCAGGACGGTCTGTGGCATGATGTTGAACTGAAATTTGAGCGACTCCCCGGCACCGGCAAAGATTCAATTTACATTCGTGCGGAAACGGCCGGGCAGGTTGTCTTCACGGGGCAGAGTCAGCTTCGGCTGTCGGGCAATCACGTCATTGTCTCGGGGCTCGTCTTCCGCAATACGAACGGCGCCAGCGACGTACTGCAACTCAGGAGTCACAGCAAACGGCACGCACATAAGTGTCGCGTGACTGATTGTGTGTTTGAGCAGACGTCGGAATCGGAGTCGGGCACAGAATCACGCTGGTTGTCGGTCTACGGAACAAAGAATCGGGTCGATCACTGTTATTTCGGAGGAAAACGGAATCGTGGTGCAACGCTTGTCGTGTGGGTGAGCGAAGGGGAGGGAGAGCACCGAATCGACCACAACTACTTCGGGCCGCGTCCGGTGCTGGGAAGTAACGGCGGCGAAACGATTCGGATCGGTACGAGCGATGTTTCCGACTTCAACTGCAGGACGCTGGTGGAAGACAATTACTTCCATGAGTGTAATGGAGAGGCCGAGATTGTATCCAACAAGTCCTGTGAAAACACTTATCGCCACAACGTATTCGACGCGTGTTCCGGTGCGCTGACATTGCGACACGGGCACCGATGCCTGGTCGACAGCAATGTTTTTCTCGGCAGAAGACAGCGTGGAACTGGCGGTGTTCGTGTCATCGGACAGAATCATTCAGTGACGAACAACTACTTCGAAGGCCTGCGGGGCGACGCTGAGCGAGCTGCGATCTGTTTGATGAACGGCATCCCGGACGGCCCGTTGAACGGCTACGCCCCTGTCCGCGAGGCGAGCGTCGTTCACAACACGTTTATTGACTGCAAGGTGACAATGGAAATCGGAGTCGGTGCGGGCCACAGGCAGTCGGCCGCTCCCGGGGATTGCCGCATCACCCACAACGCATTCCTTCCGGATAAGTGGCCGCTGTTTCGAATCCATGCGGAGCCCTTTAACTTCCTCTGGGATAGTAACAGACACCAGGTGGGACGCTCTGACAGCAACCAGCATGTTCAGTTTGAGCGAGTTGATCTGAGATTTAAACGCGACTCAGATGGCCTGATGCGGCCAACCGCAACAGAATCTATTTGCACGGATGTTACATCCGCAGTGAAGAAGGACCTGGATGGACATCCGCGCAGAGACACATCACTGGCTGGTTGTGACGACCCGGACACCCCTAAACGCTCACGACCGTCGGCTCTGAGTACAGGGCCAACGTGGAGAGAGTCCGGCGAATCAGGAAATACATCACGATTGTAAGAACCACACGAACTGCATCAGCCTTCATCATTGTTGCTGCTGTGTCCTGTCCCGACGTGGAGTTACAGAAGAAAACGAATATCACATGTTCTGTTGTCTGTCCTCGAATTTCCCAAAGTCCGTAGCCTTTATTCCTGATGAACTGCCGGGAAGCTCCTGTGGTCGATATCTGTCGCGCGAGGACTGCATTGTTGCATCTCAATCTGGTTCCGAGCACGCGGGGTTCGTCCTCTCGTCTGCCAAAGCTCCATCCAATCGGCGCGTGGAAACTGACGCATCAGGCAAAGTTCGACTCAAGAAATCGATAGTCTGTGGAATGCCATCGTCCGACCGGACGATGGCATTCCACCACGATCCTTCAAGACAACGCGCCGGTCACCGCTGGCCCGCCAGTGCAGTACTGCAACCGCTTCATCTTTCCGTTACCCGGGCAGGTTGTACCGGTCGTAGGCTCCCTACTGGAGATCCCGAACTGCTATTCCTATCGATCCTGGTCGGATTCCCAGGCGACGTCGCCCAAACGTAACCTATCTGTTAGTAAATCAGTCGATAAAACCCATTCGACAGCGAGGAACACGGTCGGAGCATCACTTGCCATGCCGTATACAAATGAACCAACAACAAGAAGACAGGCACAACACGTCAGTCCGTGGCCTGCTGTGGTTGAAGTTATTACGACTTCAGCTGTGCATTACCTGAGCCGTACGTCTGAGGGAAATCTGGCGAAGTGTGTCGGGGCAGGTTTCAGCGAGTCGAGTGAGTTACAGACCCGCGGTACAGCTTAAGGCGACGTTGGGGGCATTGGCATGAGGGCAAAATACACTGTGCCTCAAAGCCTCCAGGCCCGGTCGAAGCATTACGTCGCCGCAACACCTCGGCGTTTCTAATTTCAATGGCAATAGTGACTTGGCTTGTTCTTGTGCTCCGGGGAGCGTCCTGGATGTGGAACTACGAGACGACTTCCGGGAATCCGCCACGACCGAACAACACTGGCCCGCCGAGAGTCAACTAAGTTGCGATCCAGATCGCCTAACACCTGTCATATTTGCTCACCCTCATTGCCCGTGCACACGAGCAACGATCGGGGAAGTGGCGCAGATTCGGGCTCGTCGCCCCGACCTCGTCGATGTCCACGTCGCATTCTTCAGACCACTCATGTTCCCCGTGGGGTGGAAAAAGATCGGTCTCTGGTCCTCTGCCAGCCATATTGCCGGTGTTCACATAAAATGCGAGCAGGGGGCGTCCAGGCCTGTCAGTTGGGCGCAACGACCGCCGGGGATTCGCTGTTCTATGCGGCAAGTGGGCAGCTGCTGTTCCCGGGCGGGATTACGGGCTCACGGTGTCATTCAGGTGACAATGCCGGACGTGGTGCCGTTGAGTCGCTCCTGCTGAACGACAACTCTGGACAGCAACGGCGGGCTCTTGCCTTTGGGTGTCCGTTGCCGGGCCGTATGAAAACTGCGGAACGGAGTGCGAGACATGAGGACTCCGCACACACACACATATAAAGTGCCTCGATAGCGACACTTCGCAAAGGGCAGGCGACCTGTACAGGGAAGACTGTCTTGAGATTTTCAACGTACTGACCGGCTGTTTGCGGGACTGATGGTGCTGCAGTGGATTGCCCGAATCGCCGCTGCGGTCCGGATATCTCCGCTGACGCGGGGAGGTGTGTACAGCCGGACACACTTTCCCGTCTGGTCAGCAGTTGTTCCTGGCGGACTGACCTCCCTGCACCGATAGTGCCAGGTCCTCCATCGAATCTGTCCTGAATTTCCAGACGTGGATAGTGTACTGCGGCAGCAGATTTCCGTGTTCAATTGCACAATTTGCCAAAATATCTTCCTGCCTCAACGCACGTCTCAAGAACGCAACGTAAGTTTTGGATGTGTTTTACTGACCAGGTTTGACATACACGTGCAGAGGACAGTGATATGGGATTGAATGTGGAACTGCTTGAGCACAGTTTCGAACTTGTGGCGCCCAAGGGGGAGGCGCTCGTGGACGTCTTTTACAATCACCTGTTTGAGGATTACCCAGCCGTCCGGCCGCTGTTCGAAGACGTGGATATGCAGGATCAACGGTCCAGACTACTGGCTTCGCTGGTACTGGTTGTTGCCAATCTCAGAGCACCCGAAGAACTTGCGCCTGCGCTTGAACTGCTTGGCCAGCGCCATACCAAGTACGGTGCCATAGAAGTCCACTATCCCGCTGTCGGCGCAACACTGGTGAAGAGTCTTGCCGAAATCGCAGGTGAACACTGGAACGACGAACTTGAGCAGGCGTGGTCTGACGCATATGACGAAATATCCGCGATTATGCTGTCGGGAACTGCTGTCGTATCAGCTACCTGAGGCACGTCGCTGCCAGGGTCTGTTGCATTCATGTGCCGAAGCCTGTCAGATCGCCATTCTTTTCGAGCACCAGTGAAATGTTGACCCAATGGTAGGGAATCACAGAATGGGTGAGGGAGACCTTCCGAAAATACTGATCGTTGATGACCACACGGACGGGCAGCGTCTTATGGAAGAGATGTTGCGCACACTTCCTGCTGAAATTCACAAGGTGTCGAGCGGGACCGAGGCGCTCGGAGTCATCGTGTGCCACGAGGTCGCCGTCGTGTTGATGGAAGTGCAGGTGTTCGGACTGGATGGATTATCGACGGCCATCGCCATGCAGAGCAATAAGAGTATGCGGCAACCGCCCATCATTTTTATTACTGAAGCCGGCGGTGATGATGCGACCGAATTCAAAGGATATGAAGCCGGCGCTGTCGATTTCCTCTACAAACCTGTCCACCCGAGCGTATTGCGGGCCAAGGTCGAAGTGTTTCTAAACCTCTATCGCCTGAGACGCGAGATCAGTAATCAAAACGCTATTCTGGAGGAGCGGGTTGCCCAGCGGACAGCAGAGTTAAAAACCGCATGTGAGGTCGCCGAAGCAGCCAGCAATGCCAAGGGCGAATTTCTGGCCAATATGAGCCATGAATTACGCACACCCATGACCGCCATTCTTGGTTTCACCGATATTCTCCTCAGCAGTCTGACGCAGCCAGAGAATATCGATTCCGCACGTACGGTTAAGGAGAACGGCGAATATCTGCTCAATCTGATCAACGACATACTTGACCTGTCCAAGATCGAGTCTGGAAACATCGATATAGAACAGATAGAGACGTCTCCCTATCAGATCATTGCCGATGTTGTCTCATTGATGAACGTCAAGGCAGTGGCAAAAGGACTGTCATTGGACGTTGAGTTCGACAGCCCTGTTCCTGAAACGATTCGTACCGATCCTGTTCGAATACGTCAGATACTCATCAACATTGTTGGCAATGCCATTAAGTTCACGGAGACCGGGTCGATTCGGCTTATCGCTCGCCTCGTGGATGAATTCGCCGACGAACCTAAACTGCAGTTCGACGTGGTCGACACGGGTATCGGGATTCCCGAAGACAAGATCGATAAGATATTCAAACCATTTATTCAGGCCGATGGCTCAACAACTCGACTGTTCGGTGGTACCGGGCTCGGACTCTCGATCAGCAAAAGACTGGTCGAACTGCTTGGCGGAAAGTTTTCAGTTTCAAGTACAGTCAACAAGGGAAGCACGTTTACCATTTCCGTCTCTACCGGTCCGCTGGAAGACGCACGACTCATCCGAAACTCGGCGGAAGCGAAGCTCAGAGTAACTGACAACGAACCGTCGGAGATTGACGGCCTTTCTCTTTGCAACCACCGCATCCTCGTCGTCGAGGACGGCGCAGACAATCAACGATTCATCAGCTTCATGCTGGAAAGGGCCGGAGCAGAGGTCACATTGGCAGACAACGGAAGAATTGGCGCCGATTTGGCAACAGTCGCCAGCTCGGAAGGTCGTCCATTTGATGTGATGCTCATGGATATGCAAATGCCGGTGATGGACGGCTATGTGGCTACACGGCAACTGCGAGACAAAGGGTACACTTTACCGATCATCGCCCTGACGGCTCATGCGATGGCAGCTGACCGCTCAAAATGTATCATTGCCGGGTGTGATGACTACATGAGCAAGCCCATCAGTCGAAAAAGACTCCTTGAACTGGTGGCGAAGTACGCCGCGCGTACAAACACACCAGAAGCGGCGATAGTGGAGAGCTAGTCCACGTCTCCGGTTGTGACACACAGCTCTGGTTCGTAGATACTGACGGCCACTTTCGGGAGGCGTCAGCGACAAATGTCCCAGTACCATTTAGAATTCTGCACCACAAGATTGGCCGAATTCTCCGGCGCATGTCCCAGAGTAAAGAAGCTGACCTGACCCCACTAAACGCGACCGGATGTTGAGTGGTGGACTCTGGTTTTGGTCACAGAAGAGGGAGGCATCAAAAGCCACGTAAGCGATTCAAGACAGAACAGATTATCCAGAAGCTTCGAGAAGCGGAAGTCCTGCTTTCGCAGGGAAAGGACGTTGCGGCGGCGTGTCGGCAGATCTGTATGACCGTAACGATATCGAACTGGCCGCTCAATCTGCACCGCCGATGAACGGCGCCACAATGGGACTGCACGAATCATTCGAGTTACGTACGCGCCACGGTATCCCTAAATCCGGTCCCATTGGCGATCAGTTAGCCAAAATGTTGCGGCATGGATATTATGCCTGCGTCAGTTATGTGGATGCTCAGCTTGGTCTGATGCTTGATGCGTTGGACGAAGCGGGCATGTGCGAGGATACCATCATTGTCGTGTGGGGGAATCACGGCTGGTATCTCGGCGATATGGGAGTCTGGGGCAAAGCCACCAATTATGAAATCTCGACGCGCGTTTCACTGATCGCCTGGACACCGGACATGAAGGTTCGCGGTAACTCGACCAAAGCTCTTGTTGAACGGGTGGATATGTATCCGACGTTGTGCGAACTGGCTGGCGTGCCATTACCAGAACATCTGGAAGGGCACAGTTTCGTTCCGCTGCTGGACAAACCTGGACGTCCATGGAAGAAGGCTGCGTTCAGTCAGTACCCCAATCGTGCTTTGCGCGAGTGGGCTGTGAATCCTCTGTCACAGGGTATGCGGCAGACGTTTTTTGGCCCGTTGATTGAACGGGTCGAGCAGAAAATTATCCGGCAACAGGGGCCGGTGTGGGAGCGGGAGCGGGAGCTATTCGAAAATGATTTGATGGGATATTCGATGCGGACTGACCGTTACCGTCTGGTCGTCTGGCGAGACCATCGCAATCCACAGGCGGAACCGATCTTTGACGAACTGTCCGACTACACAACAGATCCTCACGAGACGAACAACATTGCAGGTGAGCATCCACAGGTCGTTGAAAACTTGATGGCACAGATGGACGCTGGCTGGCAGTATGCACTGTAGAGGAAATAGGGCTTCAGGATGTCGTTAACATCTCTCAAATTACATTGGTATGTTGGGCTGTGTGTCGCTGCGTTGCAACTGCCGCAACGGCTGCCCGCAGACGAAGTTGACTTCAATCGCGATATCGCATCGATTCTCGAAGAGCGCTGCTGGTCCTGCCATGGCGAGGACGAACAGGAATCCGGTCTGCGTCTGGATCTTCGCGTCAAGGCGCTGCGCGGTGGCGATTCGGGTCTTGCCGCTGTTGTTCCGGGCAGGCCCGATAAAAGCTATCTGATTGACGTCGTCAGACATCTTGATGCAGATGTCAAAATGCCGCCGGACGAAGACAAAATGCCGCCGGTCGAGATCGAGCTGCTGACTCGCTGGATTCAGCAGGGAGCAATATGGCCCGGGCAAATGGAGGCTGTGGCCGACGATAAAACGGATCACTGGTCGTTCCAGTCCGTTGTGCGTCCGGCTGTCCCCGATGTTGCGACGAGTTCAGCAAACCCCGTGGACGCTTTTCTGTTTTCAGAACTTTCAGAACGCGATCTGAGTTTCTCGAAGCCAGCCGACTCGCGTTCGCTCATCCGGCGTGTTTCGATCGTGCTGACAGGACTTCCACCGACCCCCGATGAAATGGAACAGTTCCTTGACGCCTGCGATCACGATGTGGCCGCCGCCTATGAAGCACTCGTTGACAGGTTGCTTGCTTCGCCGCACTTTGGTGAACGGTGGACGCAACACTGGCTGGATGTGATTCGCTGGTCGGAAACGAACGGCTCAGAAGCCAATCTCTATCGCAAGAACGCGTGGGTTTATCGCGACTACCTGGTTCGATCGTTCAACGAAGACAAGCCGTACGATCGCTTTATTCAGGAACAGATTGCGGGAGATTCCATGGGCGTCGGTGAGGCCACGGGCTTTCTTGTCGCCGGTCCTCACGTTCCCGCTGCAACCGTTGGACGTGAACCGGCCGCGATTCGACAGGCTCGGGCAGATCGCATGGATGAGATCATGCAGACTGTCGGCGCTTCGGTCATGGGTGTCACGATCGGCTGTGCTCGCTGTCACAATCACAAGTTTGACCCTGTCACGATCAATGATTATTACGCGATGACGGCCGTGTTTCAGGACATTGAGTTCGGCAGTCGCCAGCCGGAGTACTCCCAGGCTCATCCTCTAAGACAGCGCGGCGCAGAACTGCGGCGTCTGATCGCTGCGGAGCGTGTCAGGCTTCGGCAGTTTGGCGGCTGGGAAGAGGACTGGGGCGCGTACCGTGAAGTGCACTTTCTTCCGGCAACGACCACAGCTGTTCGCATTCGCTTCAAGATGAAGAACGTGGGGCTTGATGAACTGGAGATTCTGGGGGCGGCCGGCACGAACGAGAACTTCGCTCATCGCCGGAGGGGCACAAAGATTTCCGGTTTTCCCGCAGAGGGAACTGACGGGCGAAATCCGCTCAGTCGCGTGAACGACGGCGAGTACGGAACGATGGCATGGCGGGCCAGAGGGGACAAGGATTCAGAGGAGCGGCCCACGCTTCGATTCGATTTCGTACAGCCTGAACAGATCAGCCGCCTGCGCCTGAGCAGCAATCGAGAGTACTTCTATGACACAGATTATCTTGACAGGAAACCGTATCTTCCGAGGTACGAGTTTGATCTGGATATTCTGACCGACGACGGAGATTGGAAGCCGTGGGTCGGCACGTGGTCCATCAACAGGAAACTGAATGAAAAACACGCGGTTCGGAAATCGATTATCGCAGAAATCCAGCGGCTGATCATGCTGCTCAGCGAAGAAGGACCACGGCCCAGTTTCGTGGGACGTTTTGTTCAGCCAGGCGTTACACGCGTGCTGCTTCGAGGAAGTCCGGAAAGCCCGCGCGATGAGGTGATGCCTGCCGGGCCGGCCATTCTTGGTGGCAATCTTGGATTGACGTCGGAAACTCCGGGCGCGAAACGTCGAGCTGAATTCGCAAAATGGATCACGAGTTCCGACTGTCCGTTAACCACACGCGTGATGGTGAATCGAATCTGGCATCACGTCTTCGGCCGCGGCATCGTCCCTACAACCAGCGACTTCGGCAAAGCAGGTGCACTCCCAACGCACCCCGAACTGCTCGACTGGCTGGCGGCGGAATTTGTGAGCCCCACCGTCTCGAAGGGACAGCCGTGGTCAACAAAAACGATGATTCGAATGATCGTGATGTCTGAGGCATTTCGCCAGTCGAGTTCACCAGATCCGAGTGGCATAGTCGCTGATGCAGCTTCAGAATATCTGTGGCGGTTCCCGCCGCAGCGCGTGGAAGCAGAAGTGATCCGGGATTCGATTCTTCAGGCATCAGGTTCACTTAATCGAAGTATCGGCGGTCGAGGTTACCGCATTCATAACACAAAAAAGACGTACGCTCAGTGGCAGGTTGTCAACAATTACGGCCCGGACACATGGCGAAGGATGCTGTATCAGGAACGGATGCGCCGTGTGGACGACCTGATGTTCACCGCATTTGACTTCCCCGACTGCGGGCAGGTGAGGGCCATGCGACCTGTTTCGACTACACCACTGCAGGCACTTAACCTGATGAACAGCGTGTTTGTGATCGAACAGTCGAAGCGAATTGCGGATTGTGCAGTCAATGAGTCTGATGGTGACGTGAACGGAGCTGTTCACCGATGCTTCGAACTGCTTGTGGGGCGTTTACCCGACGCGGACGAACTCACAGAGTGCCTGACTCTGGCCCGGGAAGAAGATCTCTCTTTGGTCTGCCGGGCGATTATCAATTCCAACGAATTCGCATTCCTGCCTTAACTTCAGCCATGACCAATCCGGAACAACTTTCAATTCACGGTCGTCGTCTTCTCGATCGGCGTCACTTTCTCGGAACAGCCGGTTTGTCGACGACCGGGCTGGCTCTGTCCAGTCTGTTACACACGGATGGCCTGCTGGCCGACAAACCCCGAACTGTCAGCGGCAGGACGCCTGTGCGGCCGGATATTGACCCCGATAAACCGTATGCCGCCCGAAAGTCTCATGTCGACGTGCCCGCGAAGCAGGTACTGGTGATTTATCTTCCAGGAGCTGTCAGTCACGTCGACACTTTTGATCACAAGCCCGCGTTAACGAGGCTGCACGGGCAGAAGCCTCCGGGAATTCCCGAAGTCACCTTTGAAGGGCCGACAGGTGACATTGCCCGGTCATTCTGGAAATTCAAGCCTCGGGGCCAGTCCGGCAAGATGGTTTCCGATCTGTTGCCGCATCTGGCGCAGCAGGTCGACGACTTCTGCTTCCTGCATGCAATGACGACCGATACCAGTGCCCATCCGCAGGGGGAAAACTTCATGAACACGGGCTATACGATGGAAGGTTTTCCGTCGTTCGGAGCATGGGTCACGTACGCTCTGGGTACAGAAAACGAAGAGCTGCCGGCGTTCGTTGCGATTAACGATCCACGGGGCCTCGCCCGCAGTGGAAAGAACAATTTCGGAAACGGATTTCTTCCCGCCGCTTTTCAGGGAACGGATTTCAACGCGAAGAACCCGCCAAACAACCTGCACCGACCGGAATCACTGTCTGCCCGGGCGGACCGCAGAACCGTCAATCTTCTGGCAAGGCTTAATGCGAAGCACCTCAGCAGGTATCCGGACGATGCCAATCTTGCCGGTCGCATTGCCAGCTATGAACTGGCCGGCAGGATGCAGACATCCGTTCCGGAAGTCACCGACCTGTCCGGTGAATCAGAGTCTACGCTGAAAGCGTACGGTGTTGAGGGCGGCACCGTGCTTCGTGGTCACTACGCGAGAAACTGCCTGCTGGCCCGGCGGCTGATCGAAAAAGGCGTTCGAGTCGTTCAGCTGTTCAACGGCAGCGACCCGTCAGGCGGAAACGGTGTTACCAACTGGGATTCGCACTCGAACATCCTGAAGACGCACGCCATGCAGGCTGAGATCATGGATCAGCCGACGGCCGCGCTGATCGCCGACATGAAACAACGCGGACTACTGGAACATACGCTGGTTGTCTGGGCCACTGAATTCGGCCGAATGCCGTTCCTGCAGTCCAACGGCACAGGTCGCGACCACAACCCCGACGCCTTCACCTGTTTTCTGACCGGTGCCGGAGTAAAGAAGGGCTTCAGTTACGGGGAGAGCGATGAATTCGGTTTCAAGGCTGCGGTCGACAAAACGACCGTCTACGATTTCAATGCCACGCTGCTGCACCTGATGGGGCTGGATCATGAACGTTTGACCTTCTATCACAATGGATTGGAGCGACGTCTGACAAATGTGCATGGGCATGTCGCCAACGATATCCTTGCATAGTCTTCCGGCGATTGAGGGGACGTCTGCTGGACATTGGTGTTGAGCGAATCTCGACAGATTCGCCTCGTCTTCCGGTGGCACCGGGTCGGCAACTATCGCGTGATCAAGCCATACACGCCACGTCGTGATTCCGAAACCGAAGTGACTGACGGTGCCGGAACGCTGCTTACGGAAGGCGTCCCGGCGTGGTCGCCGCGACGCTGACGTTCCGTTATAATGGAGACGACATATTCACAGTCGTTACTGCGTGACGTTAGTTTCTGACGCTGTATTCAGCGCATCGCGAGGAATAGATGAACACTGACTACATCAAAGCAATGATCACGGCCGCTGTTCTTATGGGTGGCATGCCCGTCGCTGAAGCCGAAGACTGGCCTCAGTTCCGCGGTCCGACCGGGCAGGGCGTATCGTCCGAAAAGAGTGTGCCACTTACCTGGAGCGACACAGACAACATCGCGTGGAAAACCACCGTGCCGGGTGAAGGCTGGTCGTCTCCCATAATCCATGGCGACCATGTATTCGTCACCTCGACTACCGACGATGGTCGATTGTGTCACGTCATCTGTCTGGACCGCAAATCCGGAAGGATTCGATGGAACACACAGGTGTTTGCCCAGGAGGTCCGTAAAAAGCGAAACGAGAACTCCGATGCGACTCCAACTCCGACGACCGACGGACAGCACGTTTTTGCCGTTTTCAGCAGCGGCAGAATGGTGGCCCTTGATTTCGACGGGACGGTGGCGTGGACGAATCACGACGTCAGATTCTACGGCCACCACGGCCTGGCCGCTTCACCTGTCCTGTATGGCGATCTCGTGATCATGGCCTACGATGGCAGCAGTGACGGTGAAAATAACAAGGTTGGCTGGAAGATTCCGTGGCAGCAGGCGGTGCTGCTGGCCGTTGATAAGACAACCGGAAAACTGCGTTGGCGCGGCAAACGGGGCCTCTCTCGACTTGGCCATGTCACGCCGAGTATTCTCAGTCGGAACGGTACCACACAAATTGTCAGCGGTGCCGGAGATGCCGTTCAGGGATTTGACCCTGCCGACGGTCGGCGGATCTGGTCGGTCTACAGCAAAGGTGAAGGTGTCACTCCGTCAATTGTGGTTGGTGAAGGGCTGATATTCAGCTGCTCTGGTTTTGAAGCTCCGACAATTCGAGTGATCCGCGCTGGAGGCACGGGAGATGTGACCAATTCACATATGGCCTGGGAGCAGACAAAGGGTGTCCCGTCGCTGGCCTCAATGCTGTACGTGAAACCTTACATCTATTCCGTAAGTGACAAAGGAATCGTGACTTGCTTCCAGGCCACCACCGGCGATGTTGTCTGGCAGGAACGAATCGGCGGTAAACACTCGGCATCACCCATCTATGCGGATGGGAGAATCTATTTTCTGACAGAAGCCGAAGGGGAAACCGTAGTCATCGAGTCCGGACCGAAGTTGAAAATTCTGGCACGCAATCGTGTTGATGAAAAATGTAAGGCGTCAATGGCCGTGTCACAGGGAAATCTGTTCATCCGTTCAGAACATCACCTGTTCTGCATCGGGGACTTGTAATCTGAAGGTCCGGAGAATCTCGTGAGATACCCCCCGGAATTGATTCGTGATTTGAGGATGGTAAATTAAGTCCAACGTGGCACTGATGGTCGGCCCGTGAGCAGTCAGTGATACGCAGAAGGACGGACCAGTCGCTCTGCCGTTACCTGCTGACTCATCAAATCACCAGAACCACGGAACAGTGACACACTCAGAGAGGTTTTGTCATGAGAATAGCCATCGCCTGTCTTTGCCTGTTTTCGACGGCGCATGCACAGAATGTAAAAAGCAACATTTCTTATGCAGGGCAGCCGCACGAACGCCATGTTCTGGATGTCTATTCACCCGACGGGGCGAAAGACCTGCCGGTCGTCTTCTGGATTCACGGTGGCGGCTGGCAGCAGGGAGACAAGACTGACATTCAGATTAAGCCGAAAGTTTTTGCGGAACGGGGTTTCGTCTTTGTATCAACAAACTATCGTCTGCTGCCTCATGTTGAAATGGACGTACTGATTCGTGATGTGGCCACAGCGTTCGGCTGGACCTATCGGAACATCGCAAAACATGGCGGTGACCCGCAGCGGATTTTTGTAATGGGACATTCTGCAGGCGCGCAACTGGCGGCGCTGATCTGCATTGATGATCGCTATCTGAAGGAACAGGGTGTTCCTTTCAGGGTCCTGAAAGGATGCGTACCGGTCGACGGAGACACATACGATCTGCCGGCAATCATCATGACTGCTGAGTTTCGCCAGACGGTGCACGGACTGCCACTGCCGAAGTTCGGACACCGGGTTAAGTTTGGTAACGATCCGGAAAAACACATTAACTTTTCAGCGGTGACACATGTGGCCAGGGGCAAAGGCATTCCACCGTTTCTGATTCTGCACGTTGCCGGTCACCCCAACACTACAGCTCAGGCCCGTCGACTGGGGGCAGTCCTGAAAGCGGCGGAACTGCCTGTCACAGTATTCGGCGCCAGAGACACCACGCACAACCGGCTGAATGCCAATCTGGGACAACCAGACGATCCGGCCACGGAAGAACTCTATCGGTTTCTTGATCTGCTGGTTAGTAGTCGTTAGCCGTTACCGCTTCATGTGATGTTCGTCCTGAGGCCTGTGACACCAGATCCGGTATGGGCGATCTGTCACGAATCAGCGTAACGGGGCGGCCGACATTGGGTTCGTATTCGGTTTTGGGATCGATACCGATGTTGGGGAAAAATGACGCCATCCCTGCTGCCAGGGATTGGTTGGCTCATGTTTCCTGATCGACGACCTGCGAATTGCTTACCAATACGAGTAAGGCAGCCGGCAATCGTCGTACGATCTCCCAGAATCAGAGCAGCCCGTTCATCTGCATCGACTCGCAGCTGTCGCCGGGCCACGAAATTCAGTGGTTGAAAGAAGAACAGATGACAGACAGAGTGGCCGATCAGATTCCACAATGCATCGCGGCACGCGACGTGAGCAAGTTCGTGTGCCAGCAGAGCATGGCGATCTGCAAGGCTGAACTGTTCTATGAAATCACATGGCACCAGAATGAACGGGGAATGAACCCTGCTGTTAACGGCTCCTGAATCTCGGACGTCTGGACGATGTCCACATGCCGTGTCAGTCAGGACTGCTGCGCCAGATGTTTCATAAGAGCCGTCACCGATTCGTCATATATGCGAACAGAATGCCGTCGCAGCCCGCGAGGTCCTGTGATCTGACCGCCGACTTTCAGGCAGACAGGCAGGCCGAATATTAAACACGTCACCAGGAAGATCACGCTGAGTCTGCTGCCAGTGATCCGGTCGTGCAGGAACCAGGTCTTCGTGGAAGATTCCAGTCGGCCGATGCCGGTCTGATTATGAATGCCTGATGTCAACAGCATCGTCGCATTGTTCGAATCAGGTGTTCTGTTCTGGGCAGCAAGTTGTTCGGGAACTATCCCGCTGGATGCTGTCGCTGCACCTCGTTCGGCGTGTCACTTAATGCCATGCTGCCCAGACTGCGACATCGGGCCGGCTGCGCAGGTCTCAGTGTGTAGCCGATTCGCGTTGAAGGTCTTGCTGTAGTAGAAATTGGCGGACGAAAGATATCTGCAGAGATTTCAGGATGAGGCACTTACGGCGGCGTGGATGCGCCGTACGAACATCGTTCCCGTCTTCGGAGTCGATCACGCAGAAGAATGGAGCTTCCGCACCACACAACGGGTCCAGCGAAAGGGTGCGGAATTGGTCATCAACGATTTGCAGCCGATTCGTACCGACATCCATCGCTGAATGGTCGTGTCGGGGCCCGACCGAAAGTCATTCGTTGCGGCTCCGGACCCGGGTCCTCATTCCGATCCCGACAATGTGCGGACTGTCAGCCTCAGCCGCCGAATCAAAGTCTGACCAGAGCGCGATCCAGTGCTTGCCGTTTCCAACGCCCGCCAACTGCGCGTATGCCTCGTGGACCAAAGCTGTCGCCTGCAGTGTCTGCCCCGGATTTCTAACCGCCAGTTTGGCTGCGACGCGATGCGGCGACTCGTCACAGACCACAAACTCCGACTTGCCGGCTGCAGAACTGTCGCCCTGCTGAATCTGACTGATGTAAAGTCGTGGACCCTGCGACATGCGCGCCAGCCAGAATATCACCAGACAGGTGGCCATGCCCGTATGACACTCCTGCCTGCAATGGAATCGGAATTAAGTTGCGAGGCCACGCCCCAACTTTTCCGGAGAATGCGAAAGTGGAGATTTTCAGTGATCCATCCAGTGACGGCGGCCCCGAAAGATCCCGGTTGTCGCAGTGTGGCATCTTTGCCCCGAATATTCGTGTCTGCATGATGAAAACAGGCGTTCAACAGAGGTAGTCCTTGTTGACACGTCACCGCAACGACTCTAGCATGCTCGCTCAACGGTTGTGGAGCTTTCACGTGTTCGCTCGAACCGTATCGGACGGTGTGTTTTGCAGTCCGAAAAGATACTTGGGAGAGGTGGCAGAGTGGCCGATTGCACCGGTCTTGAAAACCGGCGTAGGGTCAAACCTACCGGGAGTTCGAATCTCCCCCTCTCCGCTTAACCGCAAAGGACTTACGTCAGACCGACGTAAGTCCTTTTTTAGTTTGTGTACTCAGAAAATGTACTCTCCGGCTTGCGCTGGCTGGCCCGTTGGCGCTGAAAGCTTGTCTGTTGCTTTGGCCTGCGAGTCCTGCATCAGGTGAGCGTACATGTCAGCAGTCGCTGCGAAGCTGGAGTGTCCCGGCCGTTGCTGAATGATGTTCATGTCACCCCCCCGGCATACAGCATCAGGGATGCCGGGGGGTGCCGCAGGCCGTGAAACTTAACGTCTGCGAGTCCGAGTTTTCCTGGATCGGAATCCAGCACTGTGCGTTGCAACTGCTGCCAGGCAGTCGTCGGCCAAATGTGTTCGGGAACACGATCGGCACCTTTGATGGATCGAACCCTTCAGCCTTCGTTTTCTCCATTCGGTCCGTCAGTGGCTTGATAGCAATCGGCTCCAGCGTGACAACTTGCTTACTGTTCGGGGTCTTGCGGGGCTTTTCATTCAACCGGCCTGATCCGGTGGCTTCTGCGACTTTCTTTGACAGTTCTTCCATCGTCTTTCGAACAGAAAGAACGTCTTCACTCGGATTCCCTGCGGACAAGTCGATCACGAAGATTTCCCTCAATCGAAGCCTGGTCATAATCGCCAGCGTGACCACATCACCAAGCCTGTTCGTTTTGCATTGGTCGAACAATTCCCGACACTGCTCGGGCTTCAGCGGGCACACTTCACGTCGATCAACCTCAGGGATGTCAACGGTTTTGCACGGGGTGAACGAAATCTTCTTAAGCTTTACAGCTTTGTTGAGTGTGTTCCGGGGTACACGAATTGAACGAAGTCGCTGATTGTCTGTGAACGCCCTTCCGTTTCAGCGTCGCCTGACCGACCTGAAGAGGCTCGCCATCGAGTTTGGCCCGTTTTAGGTCACCACGTCATATCAAACCATGGCTCCAGCGGCCACAAAAAGACACAGCAGAAAGAACCAGCCCTTGCCGGGCACGGTTTCCAGCCACTTCTTCATCTTCTTCTTACCAGCTGGCGTTCCGAGGGCGAAGTAAAGATGGAATGTCATGCCGCCGGAATCGTGTTCACTGTAATGTGGCACGAGCACGTATTACTGACGGTCGATACCAGATGCTCTCGTGTTGTCGGCCACACTTTGACCGGCCAGCCAGCCGGTGCTGAAGGCGGCCTGAAAATTGAAGCCGCCAATCGGTCCGTCAATATCCAGCACCTCGCCGGCAAAATACAGTCCGTCAACAATCCTGCTTTGCATCGTCCGTGAATCCACTTCATGCAGACTGACACCGCCAGCGGTAACCTCGGCCTTATTAAATCCCAGCGTGCCGCTGATGGGGATGATGGCTGCCTTGATCATTCTGGCAAGACCGCGGATTTCCTGACGTGATAGTTCCGCCGCCCGTTTGCCGGCGGACACGCCGACTCTTTCCATCGCGGCACTGGCGAGTCGTTTGGGCAGCAGATTCTGGGCGACGGCGGCCACGTTGCTCCGCCCGCTGCCTCGGCAGCTCTTAGTCAGCTGTGACAGAAAATCCTCAAAGCCGGATGCCGGCAGAAAATCGCAGACAAGCTTCAGAGTGTTTCGATCTGCACTCAACGTGACCGTGCGGCTGATGTCCAGAGCCGCCGGCCCTGAGAAACCGAAATGAGTGAACAGCAGTGATGATCGCCTGCTGGCCAGAAAATGTTTCGATGAGTATCCATTGGCTTCCTGCTGCGGATCGGCACAGACGATCGCCAGCATAGCATCGGGCAGCGTGATTCCCTGCAGGTCGCGCACCCATTGTTCGTCGGTTGTGATCGGTGTGAGTGCGGGCACCGGGTTGACGATTCTGTGCCCAAACTGTCGAGCCCACGCATAACCGTCCCCTGTCGTGCCACAGCCCGGATAGGATTGTCCGCCGGACGTGATCAGCAGATTCGCGGTCTCATATCGCTGCATCGAAGTTTTCACGACGAAGCCCTGTGCCGGCTTTTCGATTTCGGTCACGGCCGCACCGATTGTCAGCGTTGCTCCTGAATTCTTCGCTCGACGCAACAGTGCGTCACGTACATCGATAGCGCGATTGCTGACAGGAAAGATCTTTCCCGTGTCTTCGACCTTTGTGGCGACACCTTCTGCTTCAATCAGTTCAATGACATTTTCTGGTGGAAGAGCCGCCAGCGACGACCGTAAGAAACCGGCTTGTTTCTTACTGAATGCCGCGAATGCATTGGCGATTCCCTGCTGATTTGCTGCGTGAGTGATGTTGCACCGTGTCCCGCCGGACATCAGGATCTTAACGCCGACTTTGTTGTTTTTCTCCAGCAGCAGTGTACGACAGCCGAGTTCCGCAGCACGAGTCGCGGCCATTAGCCCGGCCGCACCGGCACCTGCGATGATCAGATCCCACGTCACAGGGGCAAGGTCTCTGTCAGAATTTCACGGATGGCGCGACGATCCGTGGCGGACAGGTGCTGGAAATCTTCACCCGGGTCATCATCGCCCAGAATCTCGTTCAGCCGTTGACGTACGCGAGTCAAAACACCCTCCGGCAGCACACGAAACGATTCTGAGTAAATCAGAAAACTACACGGCCAGGTAAACAGTCGTTGCGTCAGATCGAAGTGCCGCAGGCTGCGGCCCCTGGAATCAAAGGGGCCTCGTTGCTGAAAGTCCTGTGTAAACTCACTGGTGCCGACGACCGGGCTGGTCAGTAGTGGTTCATCGCAGAACAGCAGCGCCTTCAAAACTTTTTCGGCCGCGGATTCGTAGCGTCGTCTGGTGGAGTCGGACAGGAAGCTGACTTTCCGTTCCAGTGCCCTGTTCATCACGACCGCGTCCCGCGCGGTCAGCCGCCCGGAATGACTGGCTGCGGTCAGGACATTGTGAACCTTTGCCTGGTGCTGCAGAACCATCAGCGCAACAATATCGCTGTGCCCGGAAAGATAGGGTGCTGTATCGACCAGTGGCGACAGATCGGTGATATTGGCTCCGGCATCCGTGTCCAGTTCTCCAGATTCGTCATGGTCGTCAAGGACAACATTGCCCATGTGTCGTTGCTCACCGTGGGTTCCGGTGACGTACCAGCCTCCCCAGCGTTTTTGAAACGGAGTGGTGTGGTCGTTCAGGTGCGTACCCAGTCGAAAAATGGGCTGTCCGGTGCGGGCCGGATACACGCTCCGGACAAGATGTCCGGGAATGCGACGAGTATGGGTGGAACCGTGGCACTGCAGACACCTTGACGTTTCGCGTTTTGGGACCGGATTGTCTGTGTGCCGCTGGCTGAGTGTATAAAAGGTGCCTCCCAGATGAGCATCGGCCGCAGAAATCTCGATAACATCCCCATGCTGGACCCAGCCCACATATATGTCGTCGTTGAAGTAAATCGCGCGAGGGGTCTTCGGGGATATTCTGCCGACCTGCAGACTCGTTTTCGAAAATACCAGTGTCTGCGATGAAACCGGAACATTCAGTTGGCTCAGCAGCGAACGCAGGTAACCGTGGTCCACATCCCACGCCAGCGCGGTGTCGCCCTTTACCAGTCGCTGACCCAGCTGAAAGATGCGATCCGTGGGATCGGTCTGGCTGTAGTTGATCGGTTCGCGTTCAAAGTCCAGCTGCGCCACAGCAACGGGTTGCACGGCGACCAGCATCGTCAGCGTCAGACAGCTCTGAAGTATTCTGATTGGCGAATTCATTGCCGATAATCGAGTAGTTTTTCCAGACTTGCGGTGGCTGCCAGGCAGCAGACTCACTGGGTGACTTGCAGAAGACTATACACCTGGCAATCGCTCACCCACAATGCCCGATCTTCGGGATGACCAGAAGTCTCAATCCCGCGGTTATGGAATCTCCCGGTCAGGAGGTTGTAACGGCCGTTCTGCGAGTTCTGCCAATAGCGCACGCAGATCGCTCGGAGTTGACCTCAAGCGATGCAGAAGTTGACTTCGCCCGGCTGATCGAGCTGACTCGAATGTCTGTTACCCCCGGTGCATGGACTAAGAAAGAAGGGCCCGGGACAGATCTACCCCAACAAAGACACGATGAGCATTGTGATCCGCCAGACGCCCATGAAAAAAACAGCAAAGCTGTTCAGCGCGTTACGAAAGGAACATGATCTGCTGATCATAGCGAACGCTCGAATCATACAGTGGCCGAAAGGCAAATCCGGTGAATGGCTCGATCAGGCTGCTAAGGTGAACACATCAGCCGATGGACTGCGGTGGGCCCTGTCGATCAAGTCCGGTATCAGAGAACTGCTTGACTATGTCATGAAAGGTGTTGGGCGAGTCTTATCAAGCCCGGGAATCACGACTCTGCCAGGACACGCCGAAGAAATTTCTGTTTCCGGCGGCGAAGACGAAGGGCAACCGTCCGGCTGGACACTGTCGCTGACGGCCCGGCCGCTGAGCGAATGTGTTCTACTGCGACTGTGTTATCAGGTTGGCGTCGACGAGTCTCGTACTACCGGCGGACGCGGCATCGGTCTGCTTAAATCCGGTCAGACACCGGTGTTTGAATACATTTCCGGCCAGGGATCACAGGCGGGTGTCCCGATGGTCCGCAAAGTGCCGTACGTGACGAAACTCTTCGGGAACACTCCCGGCGGCAAGGATGTGCACCTGATCGCGATTACGCCCCGACTGGTACGCACCGACGTGAAGGCAGCTCCACTGGATCGTATTGATGCGGCTTACGAGGTGGGCCGCGACGGACGCGTCACGCCGCCCGTCGCGGCCGATAGATGACATCCGGAGTTCGGACGATGGCTGCGTGGGGCGTTGCACCAGACGCCTTGTTAGTGTCTGATGCCTTCATTCTGATGAGCGCGCGGTACTCCTGGATCTTCAGCGAGTAGGATGCCTCAACTCGATCCAGAGCGGCGCTGATGTCGCCGACATCCGGCGTATCACACTCGTTCATTTCTGTCATGTGCCGCGTCCTGAAACGATATCGTCACAGGCATGGATCTCACTTAGTGATCGTGGTCATGACGATGGTCATGATCGTGGTCGTGTGAGTGGGAATCGTGGCTGTGATCGTGATGGTGTTCATCCGGAATCGAAATACCGGACGAGGTGGGTACAGGTAGTGTGCCTGAATCCTGCGAATGCAGAAAGGTCGATTCGGCCGCTCGATACACGTCTCGCAGTGAGACTTCGTGTTCTTCAGCGATTCGGGCACAATCCTCAAATTCCGGTGCGAATGTCACGGCGGACCCGGTTCTCCAGGCACGTTTTCCGGTTACGTCGCCCCACGGTGTGCTGACGGACACGGAGTCCCGATGCTGAATGCTGCGTTGCAGTACAGACCGGCGAATACCCAGCGTTGCAGTTTCGCTGAATATGACTTCTTCCATAGCCGCAACGTTCTGTGGCCGGCACAGAACGCTCAGGATCACTCCTGGGCGATCCTTCTTCATCTGGATGGGCGTTGAATACACGTCCAGTGCACCATCGGACATCACGCGACGTTTAACGTGTCCGATTACCTCGCCGGACACATCGTCGAGATTTGTTTCCAGCAGCGTGACGTATTCGCTGCTGGCAGCCACAGAAACTGTACCGACAAACAGGCGCAGAATGTTGGCTCGGTCGGGGAAGGTCATCGTTCCCGCGCCATAGCCGACCTGTTCGATGGTCATTGCCGGCATGGGACCGAAAGAGTCTGCCAGCGTCTTTACGATGGCCGCACCTGTCGGTGTCGTCAGTTCCGCTTCGATGGGCACGTCCGCCAGAGGAATTCCTTTCAGGATTTCCGCGGTTCCAGGTGCCGGAACGGCGCAGATGCCGTGATCGATGTGCACGTACCCACGTCCAGGCGGCAGAAAGTTACAGACAATGTGGTCGGCACCCAGTAAATCAAAACCAACGGCCGCACCAACGATATCGACGATCGAATCAACCGCACCGACCTCGTGAAAATGTACCTTGTTAATTGTTGACCCGTGAACACGGGCTTCCGATTCGGCCACAGCCAGAAACAATCGTCCGGCAAGGTGTCGTTGTCTGTCCGTTAACGCTGCGGCGGTATCAAGTATCTGACAGATGTCTGAGTAGTGGCGGTGAGCGTGCTGTTCAGGGTGATCCACCAGAACTTGAGTTGCTCGAAAACCGTTCTTGATGACCGTTTCGACGCGAAGTCTGACGTCCGGCAGATTCAGAGAGGCAATCGCCGACTGAATTGCCTCAGCGTCGACGCCAGCATCAATCAATGCTCCCAGTGTCATGTCACCGCTGATTCCGGTGGCACATTCCAGCCATGCAGTCTTCATTGCAGCCGCCCTGTGGAGGTGTTCGGAGCTAACGCTTCCCGTCGTGAATCCCGCCGCCGTCGACATTGCCATGTAAAGACAGTCGCAGAGATCAGCCCTTGAATGCACCTTGCTGGCGGATGATATCCAGCGGGTTTCCCGTTGGAGCGGCTTTGGCCGCTTTCGGCTCGGGTTTGGATTCTTCAGCCGGAGCAGCAGTTGATTCTTCAGCCGGAGCATCCCTGGCCGGACCGGCAGCCTGTGACCGAATCTTGTCGAGCGGCGAACCACCTGCAGGTTTTGCGGCAGGTGCTCCACCGGCCTGAGCACGGATCTTGTCAAGCGGTGATCCACCTGCTGCGGGGGTCGGCTTTGCCGCTCCGCCCGAGGCTGCACGAATCTTGTCAAGGGGGCTTCCGCCAGCAGCCGGCTTTGTTGCCGGAGATGCCGCAGCCGATTTCTTTGTTGCCGGTTTTGCCTTCTCTTCGACCTTTGCCTTCGGCCGTGGACCGTCCACAACGGTCAAAAACTGTGGATCAATGTCGTACCAGCTGATGTCTTCCGGACCGTCGAATTCGACCAGCGCTCGACAGTTCATGTTGACCGTTTTGACCCTGCCGGTCAGCGCAGAGAACCGGTGAAGTTCCGGCAGATTCGGAGCAACTACAACCCACTTGTCGGTCAGCTCACGCTTCAGTTCTTCAGCTCGTTCAATCGACATTAGTTTCGTCGCTCAGTGCGTTGGTGGATCTGATGAAATGATGCTGCATCAGTGAATGGCGGGCCACAGCCACAGTGTCCCGAAAAAACCAGGAAAGCTGAGCATAGTCTGTGTCAATCGGAGCTGTGAATCAAGCTTCCGGCAGCTCTCTGCACACCGTTCGCCAGCCCTTCCAAAGACTGGGAATCAGCAGGCACCACGCTTTGCAATTAGCCTGAATTACCATCCATCTGCCGCCGCAGGTTTTCCGGAATACGTACGGGGTGGTTGGCTGCGTAGTCAAAGACGACCATCACGGACGTCCCCGTGGCCGCAATTCTTCCCTGCTGTTCGCTGAAGACCGCATGCTCGATATCAACGCTGCTGCGTCCCATCCTTCCAGCCTTTGAACCGATATGCACGGTCTCCGGGAAGTGCAGCTGTCGTTTGTAGTCGCATTTGACCGAAGCCAGAATCGGTCCGATGCCCTTGCCATCCATTGTGACTTCCGACGGCCACGATGCCAGCAGATCGATTCGGGCGGACTCGAACCAGCGGATGTAGACGACATTGTTGACGTGGCCGAAGGCATCCATGTCGCCCCATTGAACGGGCAGCGAAGTGATTGTGCGATAGTCGGCCAGCGCAGACGCGACGGCGGAAGGAAGATCGTTTTTGACCGGCATCGCGTTACTCAGCGGGTTGGGCAACAGCGGCGGCATCAGGCAGCGGTCGTACTTTGACGAAACCTGATATTCCGACAATCACGGCAGCGACCATCAGCATGACGCCGGTCCATTTCCGGGCGTCGTCGCGAAAGATCTGGGTTCCGGGACTCTTACCGACCAGTGCCGATGCGACAAAAAACACGAACACCGCCAGCAGCATTTTGGTGCCCAGAAGGGCATTATACAGACCGTCGCCTTCGTGCTTCGGCATCATCGTGAAGTAGTTGTAGAAACCACTGACCAGGAAGATCGGAACTCCCAGGTGAACGACTTTTTTCCATCGGCTGCGAATGCGTTCGACCAGATCCGTGGAATCATTTTCAAGTGCCGGAATCACGGCAAGGCGATAGAACGCCGTCCCGCCGACAAGCACGATAGCCGTTCCCACGTGAGCCCAGCGGGAAATGACGGACAGAATAAATGATGCATCCATAATTCATATTGCTCGCAGCACAGCGGCGGCACTTTGGCCCATCGCAGTTCGGTTCACCGTCAGAGCAGTGCGTGTTCTGACTCGTTCGGGGCCGCCGTGAACAACATTCAGGCGACAACGGGGATCGGGAATTTCGTAGTTAAGGGTCGCCGGGACTTCGCCGTTCTTCAGCGACAACAGAGTGCCGGCAAGTTCCACAGCACCGGCTCCGGCGTCAAAGTGACCGATAAAGCTTTTCATGGCTGTGACGGGCACTTTCAGAACGCAGTCACCGAGTGCTCGGCGGTACGCTCGGGATTCAACAATGTCATCAGGCTGCGTACTCTTGCCCTGAGCATTAATGTGTCCCAGTTCGTCCGGGCGAATTCCCGCTCGCTGCATCGTTGATTCAATAGCTCGAACGAGCCCCAGACCAACGGATTCGTTGGCATGGCCTTTGCCGTCGCAGCCAGCGCCAATGCCAAGAACTTCGGCATAGATCTCTGCACCCCGCTGTTTCGCGTGAGCATAACTTTCCACAACGAACGTTGCCGCACCTTCACCTACGACAGCTCCGTCACGTTCAAAATCAAACGGTCGACAGGCGCGGGTGGGGTCATCGTTCCGCTGAGAAAGTCCTTCAAAGCGATGGAATTTGGCGATGTCCACAGGATGGATATTTGAACTGCAGGCTCCGACGATCATCGCATCGGCACGTCCCGCTTCGATGACGCGAACTGCTTCAGCCAGCGCCAGCAGGGCTGAAGCGTCACGGCATGTAATTGTGTTGTTGGGACCACAGGCGTTGTGATCGATGGAAACATGGCAGGCCGGCATGTTCGGCAACTGTTTCAGGAGCCACAGTGGTGCCACTCGGCCCATGCCACCTTCGCCCCAGCGAGTCATTGAGAATTCATGATTTTCACCGCAACTGGCATTCGCCGCAGCCAGCAGTTCGGAAGGATGACTGGTCATGCGCCCGGCGCCGTAGACAACGCCCAGACGATAAGGATCCACGTCTCCGGGATTCAGACCGGTGTCCTTCATCGCCAGACCGGCGGAGGCGACACCCAGCTGCACGTCACGAGACATGACCTTGATGAACTTGCGATCGCGCAACATTGACACGGGGTCGAAGTCGCCAACTTCAGCGGCAAACGGAGACGGCAAATCGTCCGTACCAATCGATTGAAGATAATCGATTCCGCTTCGGTTGCTCTTTAAGCTGTCCCAGAAGTTGTCATTGCCTATTCCAACGGGGGATACAACCCCCACGCCGGTAACAACCACCCGACTCCCATCGCACCCAGCCATGGTTCAGCCTCGCACTTAACCGAAAGACGACTCAATTTCGTCTTTCAATCAGACCCATCTTGAGAATGTTGCCGAAACTCCCTTTCAGCCCGTGCCAACGTTGCATCCCTCTGCAAAACGTCGACCAATCTTTTGGTGATACTTGAACCCCGTTGTTCAACGCCGTCGTTCTGCTCCCCAGCAGTTGGACAGACAAACGTAGTTCCAGCGATCGCCAGCCTGCTTGACGACAAGCTTCCCGCGACCTTCGTAAATTACACGCTCGAAAGTCACGTATGTCAAGACGCCCAGCCGTTTTCGGCAGAATAGAACCCCTACAGGTGTGTAGTAATTCTCTGATTTCGGCAATTGTTGCCGAAATACGGAAACAAGCTTCTGACTGAAGTCGCTCAAAATGGACCGTCCAGGGCCACTGAGTCTGTCGAAAACGTTTAATCGCAGAGCAGTGTTGGCAGTTGCCGCTGCCAACGTAACCTTAACCAGGCTCAGTGGTTCGGGCGGGATCGACAAAGAATCCGCCTTTCAGGGCTCCCGGCAGGCGATAAGACAAATCGTGGCCTGTCGTGTGACCCGTTGCTCGACAGACGATTGTGGTGGCCACCTGTAGCCACCACAATCAAGATATTGCCCGGCTGAGCTTCGTTGATCTGCGACTTACTGCCGGGGCCCGCAACGTGACCTCTTCGCAACACACCGTAAGAATCAATCCGCCAGAGACGTCTCTGGTTCATCGAAGAGCCCTGTGTTCCGCTCGTGATCGTTTCGTACTGACTAAGAATTCCGCATGCTTCGCAATCCGCAGATTCCCGCGAAATATCTGTTTCCCTTCTGCCGTTCAATGGGGCGCATGCTGGAAGCTGGTGTCGAGGTACGGAAATCACTCAAAACCTCGTCCAGCAATACTCGAGACCAGCGACTGTCGGACACTGTTAGTGATGTGCTGACGTGTGTCAAAAAAGGCGACGACCTTACGACCTCTTTCCGGCAGCATGAGGCCCGGTGCCCTGCACTGTTTCTGGATCTGCTGAATGTCGGCGAACAGACCGGTTCACTGCCGGAAGTATTTGCCGCGCTGGCGGATTACTACGAAGCCAGCTTTAAACGTATGCGCGAGTTCCGATCGCAGATTACCTGGCCGGTAATTCAGCTGTTCGCGGCAATTCTGGTCATTGGAGCGGTGATCTATATTCTGGGCATCATCAATCCGGGCCAGGAAGCAGACGACATCCTTGGCCTGGGATTGATGGGCACCAGTGGTGCCATCCGGTGGTTTACGATGACACTGGGTTCGCTGTTTACGATGTGGCTGGCGTACACGGTTGCTACCAGGTCGGCTGCCGGGCAGATGGCCGTGGATCCGTTTCTGATGCTTATTCCCGGGGTTGGCGGTTGTATGAGGTCGTTTGCGATCGCGCGTTTCTCGTGGTGCTTTGCCCTGACACAGCAGGCCGGTATGCCAATCAAGCCTTCACTGGAATCAAGTCTGAAGGCTACCGCCAACGGAGCGTTCATCGCGGGTATACCGGGCATCTGGGATCAGCTTGCCGGTGGCCGCACGCTGGCCGAGGCACTGCAGAGTTCTGGTCTGTTCCCGGTTGAGTTTCTGCATATTGTGGATACGGCAGAGCAGACAGGAACGGTGCCTGAAAGCCTGGAACGCATGAGCCATCATTTTGACGATGATGCTCACCGAGCCATGACGTGGATGACGACTCTGCTGGCTCGCACTATCTGGGGTATGGTGGCATTATTCATCGGCTTCATCGTGATCAGGTTCTTTATGACCTACGTCGCGTTGATCAACTCGTTCAACGTGTGATTGTACCGTTTGTTATTCAGGTTCCGGACGTACCGGCCACATGTCGTAGTGTTTGGCGCTTTGACCGGTCCAGTACGGTGACGATCCCCACAAAGGCACAGTGGTGAGCGACGCTTCCCAGCGGCCGAGCATCTGAAACAGTTCCGCAGCGCGCACCGGATCGGTGGCCATGCGGTCGACCGACTCTGCCTGGTCCACATCCGGTCGAAACATCTGCGCCGGACGGTGTGACAGCCTGATCAGTTTGTCGCTGCCGTCCAGCACTGCCGTTTGCCCCTGCAGACGCCAGAACAGCGTTCGTGATTCCGGTGGAGACGTGTCAGTCAGTTGTGACAGCACATTGCTTCCGTCGTACGCGCCATACGCTTTGACTGATTTCTGACGGTTGTTCCTGTCCTCGTGCGCGCGTGGCGGCGACAAGGGCAGCGGTTGCCCGCCGGCGGCAGTCATGAAGGTTGGGAGCAGGTCGAGACTGGACACAACGCCTGCGTAAGTTTCACCGGCAGGCAGCTGGTCCGGCCAGGACCAGATCATGGGGATTCGAACACCACCTTCTCGCAGACAGCCTTTGACGCCCGACAGCGGGCCATTCCAACTGGCGTTGCCCGTAGCACCACCATTGTCGGAAAAGAAACAGATTAGAGTGTTGTTCAGCTGACCACCTGCCTGCAGTTGGCTGCGGATGCGGCCTACTCCGCGATCCAGGGCGTACATCATCGCTGCATACGTTCGGCGTCTTTTGTTATCGATGTGATCGAAACGTTTCAGGTCGGCTTCCGTTGCCTGCAACGGACCGTGCGGTGCGTTCCATGAGGCAAACAGGAACCACGGTTTCTGTTCGGTGTTTGATTCCTGTTTCCGAATCCAGTCGATGGCCTCGTCTGTGAAAAAATCGGTCAGATACGGACTGGAGAATTCACGCAGGGGCTGTCCGTTGCGTTCAAGCTGGTTCCTGTCAGGTTGCGGAAAGTAACTGTGACTGCCGACCAGCATGCCACAGAAATGGTCAAAACCCCGGTCGTTCGGATGGAAGCCGTCACCTGTGCCCAGATGCCACTTGCCGATCAGTGCTGTGGCATACCCGTCAGCACGTAAATGGTCGCCGAGTGTGTGTTCGCCAGGGGGCAGTCCCAGTAGTTCCGGCCTGGTCGCGTAGTTGGCGGCACCCTGATTCAGATTGCCTTCGTAGCCGAAACGCCGCGGATCGCGTCCTGTCAGCAGTCCGGCGCGCGAGGGTGAACACACCGAACTGGCGACGTACGCATGTGTGCAAAGAACGCCTGATTCCGCCAGAGCATCAATGTGCGGTGTCTCCAGGTGTTCGCTGCCCATGCAGCCGAGGTCGCCGTACCCCATGTCGTCCGCCAGCATCAGGACAATGTTCGGACGGCTACTTGGCAATCCGACCGAAGTCGTGGCCTGCTCGTCGCTTAGAGTTGATTGACATGGCAGTACCGCGAACGTTGCTGACATAATCACCATAACTACTTGCCATAGTCTTTTGCGTACACACATCATCGGATTCTCATATGGTGGATGAAACTTCAAGATCAAGGACGCAGCCTGTCTGCGGGAACTGTCAAAAGCCCCTATTCGTCTTGCTCCTCGTAGGATAACTCTTGAACGCCGCCGTCGTCGGTGATGACGAACTGATCAACAAGGACGTCAGTGTGCGTAGTCGTGGTAGTTCATGGAAACGATCGGCCACATGGAGCCGTGCCGCGTGTCGAAGAAGAACAACGGCAGCGGCCACAGGTCGCCGCGCATCGTGCCGAAGTCGCGATGCCAGGCCCATTCCGGGTGATCGAGATATGGGAAGTTGCCGAGATGCCAGACCTCGCTGGTCTTACGTGACTGCACGGATATCGTGCTCGTTTTCTGGAACGATTCGAGCAGCAGTTCGCGATCCGGCGAAAGCGTCTGATGCCCACCGCCCATGTTTTCCGCGCGACGCACAGCGACGCCGTCGGTGTCGTAGTCCAGGGCGCTCTGCACCGACATCCGTGCCACGATCGCGTCGCTTTTCGCTCTGGCACGCAAGACATAGTGACCGGGCTCGGTCAGTTTGATCTCGTGGATGAGTCGTCTCTGGTTTTCATTCAGAATCGTGCGACCGGAGTCCGGAAACAAATTCGTCCGTTCATGTGGTTGAACTTCTGGCTGTGCTTCCGTCCTTACAGGCGATATCAGGAATGCGGCGACGATCAATGTTGTGGAAAAGTGATTCATAAAGAGCTTCTACAGCAACTCCTGGATCGGTGTGGTGTCATCCAGTAACTGACGTGGGCGGCCGGCAAAGTCGGGGAACGATCACAACAGTGCGTTCGATCTCCGAGCAATGTCAGCATGACTGGCTCCCTGTTCGCTAATACAGCCTCTCTTTGTAGGCTTCATTGATTGAACAGTCTAACTCATCGGCCGTTTTTCCCGTATCCGTCTGGTCGGCGAGCATCGTGCCGAACGATGGCAGGTCAGTACGATTCACTCGGTAGGAGTCTTCCCACAGGGCTGAGCGTTTCAAAGCCTTGCCGCATTGCAGGCAGGCCTTGTGCACTTCGACCAGTATCCCTGTCACCGGCACTTTGCCGTTGATGGCACAGCATTCCAGTCGCGGGTCGTCGTGAATGATTTGAGCACGGCCGCTGATTCGCAGCGATTCAAGAATGCCAGGCACGACAAAGAACAGAGCAATCTCTGGATTGCCGGTAAGGTTCGTCAGTGTGTCCAGTCGATTGTTGCCACGTCGATCCGGGATCAGCAGGTGCGACGGATCGAGTACCTGAACGGCCCCCGGCTGATCTCCGCGCGGCGACACGTCGAGCGAACCATTTTCGGCAATCGTGGCAATGCAGACGAATGGTGAGAGATGCACCATGGTCTGGCAATGCTCGTCGAGCGTGTCCATGAACTTCTGCTGCGACAACAACGACGGCTCGTCGTAGAACGAACGCAGTTGCTCTTTCGCGGTCACTTGGTTGGGTGTCTCGTTCATATAACCCGCCTTTGGTTGAAGGCATGACTGCCCACCACATTTATCGGCTCTTCGATCCGCAATTGTTCCTTGCCCGCGAGTTCAACCAGATCCGGCAGGTTGTAATCTCGCAGTGCTCCGTGGACGGCGTTGACCAGTTGGTTTTTGCTTTCCGGCGCGGCGACGACTTCCGCCCATGAACGAATCATGCGGTTCAAGCGAACCGATTCGAATCGCGATGCTTCGAGGGCCGCAGCGTGCAGCGCTGGGATGGCGGCCTCGCCGGTTGCGATCATTTGAATCGGGATCGGCTTTTCATTCGATCCGTAACGAGACAGAAAGTCTGACCAGCGAATCACATCGGTCGTCCGCATACCCACGAACGAGCGGCCCATCAGACAGGCGAGATAAATCTCCTGTGAATCCGGACCGAAAAGCCCACGGCCGTAGGCTCGCTTGTCGTGGCCGGTTTCTGTTTCGCCGATGCCGCTGAGTTCGGCGGACAGGACAATGTGGCCTGCTTTCGCGAGTTGCTCGCAACGGCCACCCGGTTGGGCCTCGGCTTTCATGCTCTCGCCGTGCAGATAAAGCACTGGCGGCTTGGATATTGTCTCAGGAACGAAAAGCAAGCCGGGCAAGGTGAGTTGTATTTCGTTGCCGGCGAGAACAAGTTTCTTGATTCGGTAACCGTCACGTTGGACGGTAGTGGGATTCGTCAGAATTCCTTGTTTGCCATCCAGAGCGGAAGGAATTCTGGCGAATTCCACTACGCCAATCGTTTTGCGAATCAACTTGTGATGTTGGTCGGAGTTCAGCTTCTCCCATGCAGCCCTGCGCCGCTTTCGCAACTTACGTTCGACGCCCGCATTGATTTCGAAAACAGATCGCTCGCTTTTCATCAACATCACCTGACCGTCCGGTGAGCACAACAATTCCTCGTCCGTCCAGTCGGCCGAGTATTGATGTTCGCGCATAACTTCGTCGGTTAGCGGATCGGGTAGCGGATTGATTTCGTGAATCACGTCGTCTTTGCCCAGGAGCCAGCGCCGCATGAAACGCACGGACGCCGTTCGCAGCAGAATGGTAAAGCCGTGGCGTGCGTCCGCCTCGATCATGTCGACCCGTTCGGCAAACCCCATCCGCGTATAAAAACGCTTCGCCTGCCGAAACAGATCCCACGTATCGCCGATGTCGAACGTGACGTCTCGCGTGGCGGCGCATATCAAAGTGGGCTTCGGGGTCCGCATCATGACATAATCCGGTTCGTCCATGCCGAATGCGATCTGGCCAAAGATATTCTGCTTGGCGTCCTGTGCGCCTACCGTTTCGATCAGGCGGCGATACGTTGTCAGATAACACGCCGGAGCCGCCGCCATGATGGCTTTGGGTACGTCATAGGCTCCGCCGTCCACGGCAATACGACCTTCGAGCACATCAAACGACATACCTTCCTTCTTCAGATAACGATTATCAGTGCAAATCAACGCCGCCAACTGCGCGCCGGCGGAATGGCCGCCCACAAAGATTCGCTTCGGATCGCCGCCGTATCCGGAAATATTTTTGTGCACCCAACCGATCGACCTTGCGACATCACTGGTCAGCTCTTCCATAGTGACTTCCGGCAACAGACGATAATTCGTTGAGACAAAAACAAAGTCTCGTACAGTCAGCACTTTGGGCTTCAGCGCGACATCGCTTTTGTCGCCCTTTTGCCACCCGCCGCCGTGAATCCAGAACATCACCGGCAGAGATTTCTTCGCCGGCTCTTCGGGTGTGTAGACATCGAGGACATGCCGCTCGTGGCCGTTCCGCACGTAAGGAATGTCGGACGCCAGCTTCTGTGCAAGAGCAGCGTCGTAAATGAACAGCATCAAAACGACAGCGGAAAAGAATCTGAATCTCATAGCATGTCTTCCTTTGATCACCTTTCAATTCTTTCACGCGAAGTTTCCCAATCATGCCCCATGGCCGTTACACGTTCAGGGAACTTTGCAGCTTCGTTTGTCGTTTCGCTGTCATGCAATCCATAGAGGCCCGTCCTTGCTTGAGCTGAAATGAACGAGATCCCTGCTTAATGCAATTTGTACCAACTGCAGCCAAACAGGGGTCAAATCGGGTCAGTTTTAGAGTCTTTCAAACTTCACTTGAGAGCCCGCAAACACCTTGAAATACGGTTTTTTCTGCTGTTTCGGTCGTACTGACGTCAAACATCGTCGGCCAGCATGATGATGATGTTTGGCGGCGCAGCAGTCGTGCCGGACCAGCAGGCGAAAACGGTGGTCAGTGAGACCAGATAGTTCAGATGAACCTGTCGCAAGGGATTCACGTTCTGTTGAAAAATATCAGAGCTCAGTTTCTTGAATCGTCCATGGCTCTTTCGAATGGGGGCCCTGTTCTTACAACCGTGATTTCAACCAGGCGTAGATGGTGCTGCCAAGTTGACTATATCCCGCATCGTTGGGATGTACTCCATTGTTCGCCGGGTAACCGTCGATCGAGTCGATGTTCAGTTGCGTCGGAATAATCGAGACATTGTTGTCGTCGGCGGCAAGGACATTCCTGATCTGTCGCTGCACAAGACGATGTTGAATTCGTTTCCAGCCCCAGCGACTGTATCGATCCTTATAGTTTGCCCGAAATGCTTCTTCACGTGAGTTGGGAGCAGGAGTCAGGCAGATTCCAAAGTGAGCATTCGGTGCGGCTCTGCGGAAGTCGGTCAGCAGAGTACCTGCGTGTCCGAAGACAGCATCGATTCGAGAATCAATACCAGGCGGATCGTCGGCCGGAGCACTGAAGCAGTCGTTGATGCCCAGCATGAAAACGACAAAGTCGGGCGGCCGCTCATCACAATGTTCACGAATGTACCGCTTGACGTCCAGGTGCGGTTTCTCGTCCGCACCGGCAAAGACAAACGGACTGCTGCGTTTACGGTACGTGCCATCCGGGTTCGGTTCGTACCGGGTCGCGAATCGCGCCCATGTCCAGCCGCCGTACCCCTCGTGGGCGACGCCTTCCGCTGCCGACGACGGACGGTGGGTGCCCAGCATTGTCCATTCCGGATTTCCCGGCTGTGACAACAGACGTGCGACTTCATTGGGATACTTCGTGGCATGAGTCAGGCTGTCTCCGACGATCAAAAGTCGGATTTTCCTGTTCTGCCCGGCTTCTTTCGGGATTACATGCAGCACACTGGCCGCCGCCGCCAGAACCTGTCCGTCGTCGTTGCTGACACGAATTGAAAACGGCACGGGGCCGGTATCCGCTGGCTGCGGAATGACGGTCCAGCGACGTTCTTCGGTGTGCCCAATCGAACTCTGCACTTCGAAGTGATAGTTAGCTGGTTCCTGTGTCAACACGATGTTATCAAAATAGACGTTCATCTCGATACCGGGTACGGCATAAATCGCGGGTGGCAGAGTCAGCTCAAGCGCGTTTTCGGCTGTTACATCCGCCGCGCTGACAATCCCGCCGAGGAACAGCGCCAAGGCCAGCACCACAAAACTTCTGACTTGCTGATGAATTCTCATCTACTGGTTCTTCGTGTGGATGTGTGTTTGCTCTGATTTGACTAACATTCGTGATACAGGCTGTTTCCTTCATAGCCTGACGGCGACTGCATGCCAATGCTGGACGAGCGCATTCTCTGAATGTCTGCCAACACTGAAGGCTTCGAATCTGTTTCTGCGACCAGGCTGAAAAATGAGTATTGTTGAACCTGTTCGCCTGCTGGACGAATTCCGACAGCGCCGACGTGAGCTTCTGAGGATGGTCGGTCCGGGGATCATCGTAACGCTGGCTGCGTTCGGCATTGCATTTTACTTTGTGGAACCACCGCCGCCGGATACCCTCGTGATTGCGACCGGAGCAAAGGGGGGGCGTTATTACGCCTTCGCGACAAGATATGCTGAAGCATTTGCGGAACTCGGAATCACACTTACGCTTCGCGAAACAGCCGGTTCGGTGGAGAACTTCGATCTGCTGCTGCACGACGACGTCAGTCTGGCAATTGTCCAGGGCGGTACCGCTCCAGCGGAGGCTTACGCCGCAGGTTCCATCGAAGCGATTGCCAGCTTGTACCTTGAGCCGCTGTGGGTTTTTCATCGCGCCGGTCTGAAAATCGCACATCTTGGTGATTTGAAGGGGCGGCGCGTTGCTGTGGGTAAACTTAACAGCGGTTCATTTCTGCTGGCGACACAGCTGCTGGCCATGAACGGCATACACGACGGACGCGATGGCACTGAGTTCGTCAAACAAAGCGGACTGCAGGCGGTCGAATCTCTTGATGCTGATCAGGTTGATGCCGCCATGTTCGTGGTGGGACCGGAATCGCCAATGCTGCCGCAACTGCTGGAAGACCCTCGGCTTGTTCTGATGGAGTTTTCTCGACAACACGCGTATGCACGGCGTCTTCCTTTTCTGAAGGCGGTCGTCCTGGAACAGGGGGTGGTTGACTTTGAAAAGAACCTGCCACAGAAAAGTATGCGTCTGATTGCTCCTGCCGCGAATCTGGTGACGACCGCTGCTATGCACGATGCATTCATTCCGCTGCTGCTGGAAGTCGCGATGGCTCAGCATCGTGACGGGGGGCTGCTGGCCGATGACGGCGAATTGCCGTCTCAGGATCATGTTTCGTTTCCCGTGAATCCGGCCGCTCACGACTATCTTGTACACGGCCCGTCGTTTTTCCAGAAGCATCTGAGTTTCTGGGTCGCATCGATGATTGATCGCACGAAGATCCTGATCATTCCGCTGCTGACGCTCTTGATCCCTCTGTTCAAAATTGCACCTCCTGTTTACCGATGGCGGATTCGCTCAAGAATCTATCGCTGGTATGACGTACTGCGGGGCATTGATCAGAAGCTGCGCGAGGAAAACGACGATGATTCGCCGGATCACGCTGCCCGACTGCAGGCCATGTCCAAGGAGCTGAACACCGTCCACATCCCACTTTCGTACATGGAAGAGTTCTACAATCTGCGACTGCACATTGATCTGGTGAACACCGAACTGGAACGACAGACAGACCCGCAGGACGCCGCACAGTCTGTTGATTCGACGTCACGAAAAGCTGAATGATGCGGCGAACGTCTACCCGAGGAAGCGACCATGCCGACACGCCGACGTGAATTTCTGGCAGGATTAATGGCTGGTAGTATGGCGCTGGGACCGGGCTGGACCGGTGGTCGCAGCACTGCAGCGTCGGAACTCGAGGCCCTCGATGCGGCTCGTCAAACGGCGGCACATCGTCGGCGGCGCGTGATTCTTAACAACGACGGCGACGACATCTGGCAAAAAGGTGCAGACACCGTCAGAAAGTTTCTGGCCGTGCGTCATACGCCGCTGCTGCAGACTCACGTTGACAGCATCTGCTATTCGACCACCCAAAGCTTCAACTTCTTTACACATGATACGAAGATAGCGGAAGTCTTCCGTTCGAAGGACGGCACGTTTGCGGACAATAACCTGACAGCGTTTCTGGAGCAGGGCACCGACGGGCTGCGAATGTCCTGCGAATTCGCGCACCAGCATGGCCTGGAATCAATCTGGACCCTGCGAATGAACGATATCCACGATGCATGGACGGCTGCCTTTCGTCCCGGATGGAAGCAGCAGGATTCCACCCGCATTATGTCCACTCCGGCGGAGTCACAGAATTACACAGATCGCCGCAGGCTCTGGAGTCTGGTGGACTTCGAGCATCCTGATGTGGAACCCCGCCTGCTTCAGATTGTTGAAGAAGTGCTCGTCAATTATTCAGTCGATGGCATCGAACTTGATTTCCTGAGAGCGCCGTTCTACTTTCGAACGACATTTGCAGGTCAGCCGGTGACGCCCGAGCAGACCGCTGTTCTGACTCGGCTGGTGCAGAATATTCGCAAGGTCGTGCTGCGGGAAAGTATTCGACAGGGGAAACCGTTTTTGCTGGCCGCGCGAGTTCCTGCAACAGTGGCCGCCAGCCGGCTGATCGGCATCGATATCGCAGCATGGATGCAGGAACAACTGCTGGATCTAATGTCACTGGGTGGGGGCTACATCACATTTGACCTGCCGATCACAGGCATGGCAGCGCTGGCCAAAACGCATGACGTCCCCTTCTATCCGTGCTTAAGCCAGTCCGGGTTGATGTATCGACCGCCACGAGGGGAAAATGGCAGACAGTCGGTTGCCGCATGGTTCGGCGCTGCCTCACGTTTGTGGCACGAAGGGGCGGACGGTATTTATACCTTTAATCTGTTTCCCGGGCCCGATGAAATCTCCCGGGCTTATGCCCGGGAGATTCTTGGGACGATTGGGTCTCCGGAAACCCTGAGTTCACAAACGCTGAGTTACGCGATCTCGGACGCTGGTCAGTGGATGCCCTCGCATTACTGGGCCAGGGATGTCGCCGATTACTCTCAGGCGTTGCCACTGGTACTCAGGGCAAACGAATTTGCGCGCCGCCCGTTGCATGTGCCGGAAGATTTCAGCGGTGCCGGGTTCAACGTAACGGCAGAATTGCGAGTCGACTTTACCGGCCTGACGACTGACAGCACGCCGGAGGTCCTGTTCGGATCAGCCAATTTCGGTCCCGCGGACGGCGGAGAGTCCGTTGCTGGTGTGACGCGATTTGTCTGCCCGGTTCCTGTTCAGGCCATTCGGCAGGGGCCGAATCGAGTTATGGTGAAAACCAAAGATACGGGTGTAAAGCTGGTGGGCGCAGAGCTATGGATTCGGCGGTAAGCACGGAACCTGGTATTTACTGTGTCGACAGTACAATACACTTCAGGTTGCCGTCGCGGTCTTTGCAGAACAGTCTCCCGTCAGAAAGTACAATGTGCGGCCAGACGTCAGCCTTGAAAAGTGTCGGCTTCTTCGCGAGTTCAGTGTACTTTTCAGGTGACCGGGTGGCCGTTTCAATAAGCACCAGATCGCCCTGTCGAGCCCACACAATCAGGCGACCGTCGGATGTGACGATACAGGAGGCTGTATCGTTGAAGCGCCCTCCCCGCCAAATTGGTTTTCCGGTTTCGAAATCAAGGCAATACATCCCGCGCCAGCACCAGTAGACGTGCCCGGCGTGAATGATCGGTGAACACACACCGGAGGCATACGGCTGAGTCCAGATCTGCTGTGCGCCATTTCGCGTGATGTCGATGCGAGTGATGGCATACTGATTGTACTCTGACGTCATCACGATTGAATTATTCTGCACCGTCGGTGTGGCGATGCTATTAGCAAAGTCGGTCACCCACGGAAACTCTGCGACTGTTTCACCTTCGTGGCCTTTGTCCAGCCGGGCGACCAGCAGGTTACGAATTGTCAGCACCGCGACGCACGAAAGACTGTCGACCATGATCGGTACAATACCGCCGGTGTGTCCCGCCGGGTCCTTCGATTCCGAACTCCACAACCGTTTGCCACTTTTCTTTGAGAACCCCATCAGGTTTCCGTCATCGTCGCCAACTTCGGCGATGACCGCATCACCAGACAGTAATGGCCCGGTTGTGTAGCCGTAGTCGCGCAGCAGCCTTCGACCGACTTTCGGTCGCTGCGGCACACCATAGGCATCGTAAAAATTGACGTGCCAGACACGGCTTCCTCTGTTGCGCGTATCCCAGCAGTTCAGATCGCCATCAGTGCTGAGAGTGTACAGGAATCCGGTGGCAACGTCGAAACTCGGGCATGACGATGGTCCTGCATACAGCCCTTTGTCACCATCACTGTGCCGCCCATAGCGCGGGCAGTCGTACGATTGTTTCCAGACCTCACGACCTGTCTGTACGTCGATGGCGTACACATGATCCTGATCAGCTTTCCAACCCATCGTGTACAGGCGGTCGCCTATGACAACTGGTCCGCTGCCGCCGGAGTCCACGTTAATGCTCCAGACGGCATCGGCCGGTGGCCACGTACCGCCCGCGAAGTGTGAGGACTCGTTCACGTGCCCGTTGTGCTGCTGCCCCCGCCAGTGAGGCCAGTCGTCGCAGTCGCCAGTCGCTGACAGACAGGTCCACAGAAGAATCAGCAAGCGGACTTTGCGGTACAGATTTCTTAGCACGATGAGCTCCGAGGGAGGGCAGTTCTGTCTCATTCCTTGTCTGCATCGTACACAGAAAATCAGCGTCTGTGGGGCTGTCGCTCAGAATTAAAGTTCGGGACCAGCGTTTGCTGTTTCAGCAGCTGGCCTTCCGGATTATCAATTTGTCCGGGAGAGTTCAGGGTGAATATCAACCCCAATGTGCCCGTTGATATCCCCGGCGCTGCCTGGCAGTTAATCCCCTTTGTCGGGACAGCAGACTTGTCATGTCGCGAATCTGACGTTTCGGTCGGGTCCTCGTCGATCTACTGCTGGCCAGTGTGCTGTTCGTGTGTCACTGGTCAGACGCATTGTGCCGGAGCGGCACCGCAGGCGATTCCCAATACAATTCCCAATCCAACGTTGCCATTTATGAAACCGAATGCTGCACCAGATGCGACCCCCGGACCCGCTCCGGTACCAATTCTCGATCCAATCAACCGGGCCTTTGTTTTCTCTTCCGATATCAACAGTTCCTTTCTTTGGCGGAGGACGTTACCCTGGTCTGAATCCCGGATGGATTCAGTGCGAACGTACGGTATTGGAGTCGGGATGACTGTTTCTGCCACATATTCGATATTTCCTGCGCTCCTGGACGGTGGCGATTGTTGCATGCCTGTGCGGACCAGTTGTGCAACGCAGACAAACTCGCAGGAAGGCAAACGAAAAAAATGTCCTGTTGCAGTTCTGGCCGGATGTGGTGCGGCTGACATTCATCAGGCTCAGTAATCCGTTTTTGATTTATGACCAGCGTGCCGTTATCACCAGTCTTATACGTAAGTCCGAACGGAGCGTAAGTAAATGAAGATTCAGACTGTCAGTGTGTGGGTTGTCGAAGTTCCCCAGATCGCTCCCATCGCCCCCTATCGTTCGCATGTGCGCAGCAGTTCCACAACCCAAAGCGCCATCGTTCGCATCGATACCAGTGACGGACTCACGGGCTGGGGAGAGCATAACGTGAATTTTCTGCCGGACATCAGTGCTCGCAGAATGCAGGCACAGGCAGCCGAGTGGCTGGTGGGGCGTGACCCGCTCGGCATCGTCGCCTATCACCGGGACTGTCCGTTCGAGACGCGGCTGAAATCCGGCATTGAACTGGCCTTGTGGGACATTCGCGGAAAGGCGGCAGGACTTTCGGTGGCGGATTTACTGGGCGGAGTGATTCGCCCACGCGTGTCGCTGGCTGCATGCATGGGCATTCAAAACTACCAGCGGGCTGGTGAAATTGCTGCGTGGTGTATCGATCAGGGCTTTTCAACGTTGAAGACGAAAGCCGGCGCGGACATGGACGAAGACGTTGAAATGGTGCGGGGGATTCGCGATGCTGTCGGCGATCGCCTGAAGCTCAGAATCGATCCCAATCGAAGTTACTCGCTGCCCGAGGCAATTCAACTTTGCCGACGTGTCGAGCAATACAATCTGGAATATATAGAACAGCCAATCCCTGCCGAACCGTTATCCGAGGCCGCCACACTGCGCCGCGAAACCAATGTGCCGCTGGCGCTAAACGAAAGCGTAACCGGTCCGACCAGCGTGATGCAGATTTTGCGCGAAAATGCCGCTGGCTTCGTGCTGCCGGATACGCATATCGCAGGAGGCATTCAGCCGTGCGTGACGATTGGTCGCTTATGTGAAGCTGCCGGTATTCCATGCATTATGCACTGTGGCCATGACCTGGGCCCCAAGACAGCAGCGATGCTGCACGTGGCCGCGGCCGGACCGGCGTATTCGCTGGCCAACGATTCCACGTACTACGGCCTGGAAAACGATATTCTGACCGTTCCGTTCAAAATCGATGCGGGCTCGATCGCAGTCCCCACCTCTCCCGGCCTGGGCATCGATGTCGATATCGACGCATTACAGCGATATCAGCTTGACTGCTGATTCGTGTTATTGACGGCCTCGCGCAATGCAGTTCAGTGAGACCGTCGGATGCTGACCTGGCGATGGAGTATGATGCCCAGCCTCTTCGGGCCGTTTACTCATTAGTAAGGATGCCAGATCGTGGCGTTGGACCGACTGGCGCGCAACGTCAGGCAGCTGCGGACCACAGCTGACAGTCCCGCCGCGCCCGGCAGTTCTGTGTTCTGGTACACGGACAGTTTCGAAACGTGCCAGGGCATCGGACCGAAACTGGCGGAACAGATGTCGTTGTCAGTCTTTCACAGGAGGCAGCGAGGGCGTCACGGAAACGGTGACTCGCACCTTCTCTCAGTGTCTGTCGGACTCAGTTGCCGACCCTCGAATTCTCCGCCTGTTGCACGTGGATTTCGATTCGATTGACTACGGCAAGGCGATATTTATAGGGTCAGATGTGGCGGACAGACGCGGGATTCCGGGGCGTGTGCCATACCTTTATCTGGTCATTGAAGGTGGGCCCGGGACTGAGCACGAAGCGGCGGTCGTGACTTTTCAGGGCGTGACACTGGTGCCTGTCGGGCGGTCCGGAGGCTGGGCGGCACAGTTGTAGTCACAGGTACAAACACTGAAGCTGGTGTCCGACGATGACTGGCAGCCGCCGCGCAGATTGTGAAGGCATGTTTCCCGCCGTTGCAAGTACAACCGGAAGGAACTGTTCATCGTACGAACGAACGCTTGTGCAGCCGATTCTGATCGGAACAGGTGTTGAAAGATGAGCGTGGGTTAACACGCGTGCTGCAACAACGACTTCAGACACTGAATCAGAAAATCGATATCTTCACAGCGATTGTACAGGTGGCAGGAGACACGAACAGAACGGCGGCCGTTGTGCTCGACAACGGGAACCTCAATGCGATATTGTTCCCACAGCTGTTCCTGCAATGACCGAGCGTCTCCCGGAGGCAAGGGCAGGCTGATCATGCTGCCGTACCATTGCTCGCTGTCGGGAATAAATGGTTCCAGTCCGGTCAGCTCAATGATCTGTTGTCGTGCATATCGTGCCAGAAAATGAGTGCGAGCACGGAAGGCAGACAGGCCGACCTGATGCTCCAGCAGGTCCAGCGCAGCGGGTGTCGCCAGATAGGCGGATGAATCGCGTGTTCCCGTCCACACAAATTCTTCCCACCATGTCGTGGGTGTTGCCGGTGCGATGCGTCCCCAACTGAGCGATGGCGTTCTGACGCGTTCGTGCCATTCGGGAGCGACATACAGAAACCCCGACCCGAACGGTGCGGATACCCATTTGTGCAGACTGGCGGCGTAGAAGTCGCAGGAAAGGGAGTCAGGTGAAACGGGTATCTGACCAGGAGCGTGCGGACCGTCCACACAAACTGCGATGCCTCGTCTTTCAGCCTCCTCACAGATGAGCTTGATCGGGAGAATGACGGCTGTTGGTGACGTGATGTGGCTGACGACAAGAAGTCGAGTGCGCTGAGTTGCTGCCCTGAAGATGTAATCAACAACCTGATGAGCTGATTCGAACGAAAGTGGCAGCCTGGCGGTCGTTAACGTGGCCCCCGGTGTCTGTTCGCACACCCGCTGCCAAATCCTGAAAACGGCACCATACTCGTGATCCGTCAGCAACACGTCCTGGTCCGGCTGCAGCTCAAATGTACTGGCTGCCACGTTCATTGCGGCTGTAGCATTTTCGACAAAGACCAGACTGTCCGGGGCGGTGTCAAGAAAATCGGCCAGTCTGCGTCGTGCGTCGAGCCAGGCCGGTTCGTATTCCCGAACAAAGAAATCCATGGGCTGGCTGGCGAGTCGCTGTTGCCAGTTCAGCTGGCATTCACGTATCGGACGCGGAGTCGGGCCGAACGATCCGTGGTTCAGATAGATCGTACCGGAACGAATCGGCCACTGGTCACGCCAGGGCTGCCACGCAGCATCGTCGTCAACGGGCAAAGGCCTGATGTCGATATCATTCATGACACGTCAGTATGGCTGGACCTGCGAAAACTGCAATGCCGACCGATAATGCGGTGTTAGACTTCGGCGACGGTCTGGAAAATTTGTTCCCCGGGGAAAGCAAATATCCGGCCACGTCCGAAAACGGTGATTCGATTTCATGCGCCACGACAGGATCGCAATCGTTGATGACAGACAGGAACCCGATTGTCCCGCTTGATTGTGTGGGGCAAATACGTTCTGGTATTGCCGTTGTCGAGATTTTGAAGTGCCGCACGAAACAGTGCGGCTACGTAGCGTATTCCTGGATTTAGACAAACCTTCCATTGAAGCGGCAACCAGTTTCCGCGCTCCGAAGGCACACTCGAGGACAAGGAAAACCCCAATTATGAAGACGAAGAATGATCCCGCGGCCACCTCACTGGCCGCTGTTCTGCTGTCGGTCTGTGTGACTACCGGCGGTTCTGCAGAAGAGCCCAACTCTCTGTCTCAGCGGGAACAGACATTCGGATTCAAGCTGCTGTTTGACGGACAGGGGCTGGACGGCTGGGAACACTCCGGCAACTGGGTAGTGGACGAAGGTATGATCACTCGCACTGGAAAAGGCGGGTCTCTGGTCTACAGAACCACGCCGATTCCTGACGATTTTGAGCTGCGGTTTCAGTGGAAAGTGACAAAGGGAAGTAACAGCGGAATCTACTATCGGCCTGGGCAGTATGAGTATCAGATCCTGGACAACACCGTCCATGCGGATGGCAGGAATCCGCGGACAAGTGCGGCGTCATTGTACTTCTGTATGGCCCCCAGTCACGATGCCACGAATCCGGTTGGCGAATGGAATTCCGGAAAAGTGATCTGCAAAGGAACAGTCGTGCAGCACTGGCTCAATGGAAAGAAAGTCATTGACCTGAATTACGCTGACGCAAAATGGGCGTGGAACGTCGAATTGCTCGGACTGCGTGGTGGTGATCTGACTGCTCGCGGGGCTCATCTTTCGCTTCAGGATCATGGCGACCCCGTGTGGTATCGTGGCATCAAGTTGCGTGAACTGAGTGAGAATGACAAACTGGATCGCTCGCCGATCACACCTCAGCAGATCCCGGCTGATGTGCTGCAGGCTGAGAAGAAGAAGCTGGACGGTATTGTTGCCCGGCGCAACAAACAGGCATCCAAATCCAGACCGAAGAAACAGGACAGGTAAATCGGTTGTGACGACGTGCGGATCGTCGCTGAGAAGTCGGAAGTTATTCACCGGAAGGCACTCGTGAGCCGATTGCCAGTGAACGCGGGAGCGGCGTACCGTTCATGCGCACGGCGAACGACTGTTACAAAATGATTCCGGCGATCCGATCTGAAGTCGCAGTTGGCCGGTTGTGGCTGCCATAAGTGCTTCGTAGAATCGTGGTCTGAACTTGTTGCCACAGACACGATCTTCCACGGAGTATCCGATGACCTTTCAGACTCGACGCAGTTTTCTTAAGACAACATCCCTGTTTGCTGCGGGTACTGCCTGCAGTTCACTGCCGGCCACCGCCCAGGCGGCAGCGGCGAAACAACCAAAGCTGGGAATTCAGTTGTATTCACTGCGCGGCTACAGTCGGGACGAAGCGCTGCAGCATGCCAGTGACCTGGGCTTTGAACAGGTGGAATTCTACAGCGGCATGCTGGCCATTAACGCTTCCGATGAGCAAATCGCAGCAACCAAAAAGAAAGTTGCCGACCTTGGCATGTCGATTTCTGCGCACGGAGTGAACAGACTGACCAAAGATTCCGCGAAGAATCGACAGGTTTTTGAATTCGCCCGAAAGCTGGGTGTCGCCAGCATTACAGCTGACCCTGATCTGGATGCCTTTGACAGCCTTGACGATCTGGTGAAGGAATTTGACATCCGGGTTGCGATTCACAATCACGGACCGCGTCATCGTTACAATAAGGCGATCGATGTTCTGCGGGTGATCGAAGGCCGTGACAAGCGAATCGGTGCCTGTGCCGATCTGGGTCACTACATCCGGTCCGGACAGAACGCTCCGGAAGTCATTCGACTGCTGAAAGGGCGGTTGTACGGTATTCACCTGAAGGACTTCGCTGAAATGAAGGATAAGTCCGAGGGGGTGATTCTTGGAAAGGGACACTTGAATCTGGAAGACGTGTTTTTCGAATTGAAGTCTGCCGGCTTTCCGGCGAACGGAGCCCTTTCGCTGGAATATGAAGAAAACAAGGACAACCCCCTGGCTGATATTCGCGAGTGTGTGACTGTGGCGAAAGCAGCCATGAAGGCCGTCGCAGAAAGCTGATGATGAGCGGCTGATCGAGTTCTGTGTGAAACACACTGCATCGGTGTCCGGCTTTACGTTTGTAAGATCGTTGCTTCGGGCTCGGCGTATCGTGTGGCGCCGCTTCCCAACGGGCTGGTGGCGTCCGGACACACTGCGTCCAACGCGTTTTACCTAATGCGTTTTACGTTTCTGAGCAAACAGTCACTTCAGAAATACAGGTTCCGGGTCACAGCGTTCACTGCTGATCTCGGTGGTGCCGTTGTCGCTGCCGGCAATCATCTTTTCCGCAACCCCATGCCCGTCACCTTTCCATCTGGTCAGCTTCATGTTGCCGCCCAGTTCTTTCATTTCTGCAAATAGTTCTTGATCACGTTTGACTGGGCAGAACCTGTCGTTGTCACCATGGAACGCCCAGATGGGTACGTCCTTTATCACCGAGGCCGTGATAAACGGTTCGGTCGTGTGCAGGCCGTTTCCGGCTGACGGCGCTGCAGCTGTAAAATAATCAGGGGCGATCTGAATCAGGATATAAGATCCATGGAATGCCCCAGGATGCAGATTCAATTCATATCGACCGCCGGCAATGCGGCGATCACATTTCTGATCTCCTTGAAGTGAAATTCATCTCATAGACGATCCGTCTGCGGAGCAAGAACATAACAGGGGTAATCGGTGCGATTGCTGTCCTGTGCAGCTGCCTGTTCCACCCCTTCAGTTGTTTCCTGTTGTCGGTCCCTTTGCCGCCCCCGCCATGCAGTGAAACGATCAAGGCGGAGCTTTGACCGGCATCGAATTCCAACGGCTTCATCAGCCGGAAGGGCATCCTGTCGCTGGCCAGCGGTTTATATCGATCGTTCCATCGGTCAGATGCTTTGTTGCCCCGGTTCTAAGCAGAGGCGAAGGACGGGAGGGGCACAATCAGGAATGCCGGAATCAGCCATCGATAGAACTGTCGTGTTTTCATGCTTGTTCTTAACGGCATCTGAATATTCGTTCGGAAAGTGGAGAACGGCCGCCGGGCGAATCGGGGTCAGGCCTGAATCGCTGACAGCGTTCCTGTGCTGTCGGCGTAGGAATCGCATTCGATGCCCAAAGCGTGCATTTGAGTCAGCCAAAGATTGGCCAGCGGTGTGCCGGTCTGGCACTGGACATGGCTGCCAAGTTTCAGTGTTCCTCGTCCACCGGCAACGATCAGTGGTAAGTCGTTGTATTGATGAGTGGTTCCGTCGCCCATGCCGGCTCCCAGAGTGAAGATTGTATTGTCCAGCAGTGTGGTGCCGTTGGCTTCTTCGATACCGTCCATCCGCTCCAGCAGCCGTACCCAGGCCGAAACATGAAAACGGTCCAGTTTCAGCAGGTCTTCCAGGTGCTGGCCGGGGTTGTGGGTCATGCCGTGGTGACTGTGTGGTTTGTCCAGGATCCCCTCCCAGTTAGTGGGCGTCGTCCACCTTTCCGGGCCGACCATCAGCGTACCGACATTTGTCACTCCGGTCTGCAGTGCGGTGACAAGCAGATCTCCCATCAGGTGAATGTATTCGTTGCGCGGCAGATGTTCGGCGGGACGTTCGATGCCAGCTGTCTTCAGATCAACCTTCATGGAATCAATACGGTCCATGCGTTTCTCGATCGTACGGATAGCCTCGAAGTACTCATCGAACTTTCGCTGGTCAGAATGACTTAGTCGTTGCTGCAGTCGCCGGGCATTGCCCAGGGCCAGGTCGGTGATGTTCCGAAATCGGGTATTCGCTCGAGTGCCGAACAGTCGGTCGTAGACGTGTCGCGGATTTCTCATCGACGGAGCAACATGCCCTGTGCCGTACCACGACATGTTGTCAAAGTAGATGGATTCAATATTGTTCTTGTGATCGTTGCAGCTCAGTTCGAGCGTCGAATAAGGCGTTGTCTGCCCAATACTGTCGGCCACGATGTGATCCAGTGTGCGCGCCAGCGGATAAGCAGAATTCTGTACTTCGAAGGGCGCAACGCTGGTCAGAAAACACGATGCGCACTGAGCGTGTGAGTCGGTTCCGTGCTGGAAGATACGATCCATCCCCGTGATCAGGGAGACTCTGTCGCGCATCGTGTGCAGTGGCGCCAGTGTTGGAGTGAGTGTCAGAGGGTGCGTCCCGACAGGAGCCACCTTACCTTCAAAACGCCAGACGTTGTTCTGGCCCGCAAATGTCGGCAGAGCCCGGTCCCCCTCGCCCGGGAAAAAACCGCGGCGTACAATGCCGTTGGGCAGGTAGAAGAAGGCCAGTCGCTGCGCTGATGTCGTCGCACCTGTGCCTTGCGCCCCACCGGCACATCTGCTGAAACTTTCGAGCCACGGCAGACACAGCGCGACACCACCGGTGCCCGCGATAAAGCGGCGGCGTGAAACGACGCGGTCGTTTGTTCTGTTTATCATATTGCTGAACGTCCTTTGTGTCCCGAAGTCAGTGCTCTTTCCTGTATGTGTATTTCTGGCAGACCGGGGATTGTCTTAATCCTCACGAGATTCCGCAGTGTCTCCAGTATTTTTGTGCAAAAAAGGCTCGCTCATGGCCACGCTCTTGAGCACAGCACGAAGTTGATCATTGCCGTTTGTCGCCTGTTCTGTCATGGCGTCCAGTGCCGGTGAATCCGCCGGCCCGAGTTCGCGACCCAGGGCATACGAAAGCAGATGAGCCGTGAATCCCCGGATGAATCGTTTTTTCTCCTGAACAATCAGACGTTTGAATTCCACAAATGTGCTGAATTCGTGCTGATTGAACAACAGTCCAGCGGGATCCACATCGCGTCCGTTCTCATATTGATCACGCCAGACTCCGGTCGGGCCAAAATTCTCCATCGCAAATCCCAGCGGGTCAATTGTATTATGGCAGCTGGCGCAATCGGGGCGTTCCCGGTGTGCCGCAAAACGTTCGCGAATTGTGAGTTTCGCAAGTTCCTCAGCGTCACCTTCCGGCAACGGCGGGACGTCAGGGGGGGGCGGTTCCGGAGGGTCGTTGAAGATCACTGTGTTGATCCATGCTCCGCGAGTGATCGGCTGAGTTCTTGTGGGCGCGGCTGTCATGGTCATCACGGCCGCATTGGCAATCACACCACCGCGACGAGGATCATTTAATGCGACTCTTTTAAAGACCTGCACCTGAACGTCGTGGCCACTGTTTGATTTTCCGTCGTAGTTCTGGCCGAGCATGTCACTTTGCCATGTGAAATCGGGATCAACAAGCTCAACAACCGAACGATTCTCAAGGAAAATGGTCTCGAACAGCAGCAGTGGCTCAGACATCATGTGTATGCTGGTTCGATACCCGTGGTAGTAGAAGTAGGGAAACATCTGCGGGTCGGGGACCGAGGTGATCAGTCGTTCCAGTTGCAGCCACTGGGCAGGAAAGTTGTCACAGAATCGGCTCGACCGCCGATCGTTCAGCATCCGGTCGATCTGTCCGCTGAGCACGCCGGGATTGCTGAGTGTGCCCGCTGCGGCATGATCCAGCAGCGTGTCATCCGGAATGCTGCTCCAGAAAAACTGGGCCAGTCGCGAGGCCAGGTCATAATCGTTCAGGCGGTGCCGTCCGGCAAGCTCGTCGCTGGCATCGTTGTGATCATTTGACTCATAGAAATAAAGGAAATCGGGCATTCCGAGGACTGCTCCGACAACCGTGCGCATCGTGTCTTCGTACGAAGTTCCAGATGCGATCCGGTCGTTTGCAAACTTCGTGAATCGATCCAGCGTTTCCGGATCAACCGGTCTGCGGAACGCGCGCCTCAGCAGTTGTTCAAGTCGGGGCCGTACAGAGTCACTCTCTGCAACAGCCTCAGCATCAGTTTCTGTTGTCGGCATGCGTCCGGTGACTTCGACATAGTCCAGTCCGAAGTAAAAGCGAGGCGACTGCTGTTTCCTGCCAACGCATTTGAATTTCAGGGTGTGCGGGCCGGCCGCGATCTTCAGGCCGGAAACAGAGTGATCGCTGATGTCGACCTTTGGGCCATACAGGTCGACGGCGCTGCCAATTCGTTCGTTATCCAGGTACACATCGAACATGCCATAGTCGGGCGCATTCGTGAACATGAAATGCAGGCCGGTACCCGCCTGCGAAACGTCAAACGTCACCGTCAGTTCCAGATCCTGCTTAGGGCACCGCCACACCAGATGGGTGTCACCGCTCCATTGAGTCCCGTAGTGCAGCAGGTTCTGTGGCTCGGCCTCACCCGCTGGGGTCCCCACAGATTTTACCACAGGCATCAATTCAACCTCATACCGTCCCTCAACTGGATCGCGGGCGGGTTGTCCCGGCGGCGCAAATATCCGATCCCAGCTGCGGCACTCTTTTGCGTTCAGGTCGGGGCTTTCCGCGATTGTCTGACTGAGCTGCAGGAATGATTCCATCAGTAACGGCGAAAGCGTCAGATGATCGGCGCGATTGTCAAACCCGTGCTCGGCCCGCTTGTCCTGAGGAAAAGCTGCGACACCCCGAAACCCTTCCGGCCGCTGGCTATCGATATCCTTGCTCAACGGACGACTGGATACGCGCACCGCATCCGGCATTTTTCCCGTCTCGGGGTGGAAGTAATCATCGCGTCGGCGCAGCAGACGCTCATTCAGCTGAAAAATGTCACGATCCAGTTCCAGCAGATCGACGACGGCATTGTTGTACTGAAACCGATTCATCCGCCGAATTGGTGTAGCGCCGAAGGGTTGAGTCTTCAAGGCCCGCTGCAGCATCGTTTGCAGCGCCGCCACCATCTGCCGGCGTTTGCCGTCCGGCAGCAGAGGTTCATTTTCCGGTGGCATCCGGCGATTCTGCAGCACCGAAATCAGATTCTCCAGCAACTCGGCCTGACTCTGAAGATTGTCTTTCGATTTCAACGCCAGCAGGTTGACTTCGCCTTCGATCTTTCCGTCTTTGCCGTGACACTTGATGCAACGGGTGCTGAAGTTGGAATAGAGTACGTCTGGTATTTCATCGGCCGATAATGACGATAACATGCCGACAGACAACGCCATGACGAAGAATGTGTAGGTGATATTCATAAACTTCAGTGTGTTCCGGAACAGAGGCGGGCTCACTGCGGCAAACACCGTTGTTGTCGCTGCAGGTGACAAAAAATTCAATCAACTCTCAGATGTTTTTTCTGACCGTGACACGCGCCGCAGTCGCCATTCTGACATTTCAGCAGCCCAAAATCACCCGTGCCGATCTCAACCTCCCGCGATTTCGCTTGAGAAGCCGAATGCATAGCGCCCGCCCGTCTCATTTCTGACAGGTTCTGTCAGAAGTGCTGGACGATCTTCCGGGAAATCCGTGCAGCATGCAGTCAGGCCGAGTGAAACACGGCATCGATCAACAAAGTCCGGTCGACAACTGAGTGGGGGGACATGCGGACGGGACTGTTCGAAGACGGATATGGAGAAACGGACGACAACCCGATTTCGGAATACATGTGCTCATTCATCGCGACTCGGCCTGTCCGATGACGAAGCGGTTAGGACACACATCAGAAAATGCCTTCCTGTTGAGGAATCAACAGAAGCCGCTTCGCCTGCTCTGTCGCGCCGAGCATGGCGTTAACATTTAACGAATGCCTCGGTCCGGACAGCCCGGTGACTGGCGTACCGACGAAACGACTGCGTGATGGAGAAGTGGACGTGCGCGGTGGAGGCGACGTTGTGTGTTGGGGTAGAACGTTGTGTGGAGATGATTATTGCCGAATTCGGGTCTCTGCGAAAATCCCGAAGGGCAGATGCCGCCATTGGATTGATGTCGGGCTGACAGGGAAATTCCGGTCGCTGTCCATTGCTGGCTGATTGAGTTTTTCCCCACGGTTCGGCCGTTTTCCTGCCCGAAGTTATTCACCTTTTTTCGTTTGTGGTTTAAAGGATGCCTCACGTGCCGTTGCTGATGGTTCGTGTGACTATGATGACGATACGAGGACAGAATTCCGACAGGCCACGATCGACTACCGCCAGCGAATTCAGGAGTAATCAGCATGTCAGACATCTTCAGATCGATCACTGTGGCGCTGATGCTGTGTAATTGGTGCCATGCTCAGAACAACAATCAGGGACAGAATAATCAGTTTCCCGGTGGTATTCTCATCAACGCGGATGGTGTGATTGGTTCGCCTCAGGCCAGGAAGATCAATCCGGCACTGGAGCAAAAGCGTTTGAAGGCCATCGCTGGTCGGGAGCTGCCCACAGAAATGACGAAGACCAGCGAACTGAGAAAGGTTTCGCTGGTCAGGCTGGAGCAGGAGCTGCAGAAGGCCGTCGATGCCGGTACCGTCATTGATCCCAAATTGCGGTATCTGGCCGGTATGACTCAACTGCAGTACCTCTTTGCTGTGCCAGACACGGGCGATCTGGTGATTGCGGGACCGGCAGAGGGGTTCGCTCCGTTGCAGGACGGGCGAGTTGTTGGCGTGGAAACCGGTCGGCCTGTTCTGACCCTCGATGACCTGCTGGTGATGCTGCGTCTGACCAATATGCGGCAGTCGCTGGGGTGTTCGTTCGATCCCGAACCATCGCGGTTGGCGAACGCACAGGAATGGAACAACGCGAACAGTTCACCTGCCAGCCTGAACGTGGCTCGCCAGCGTTTTTATCAAATGGCCCAGGTTCTGGGGAACTGGAACGTGACGATCTTCGGGTTACCGAAATCCTGTCACGCCGCGGTCACCGCTGTGGAAGCTGACTATCAAATGAAACGCATCGCTCTCGGTCTGGATCGTCCTCGCATTCGCGGCTTTCGCAGCTATCTGGACATGGCCAGGCCCGGTGGCAACACGATGCGTCGCTGGTGGTTTGCCCCTCGCTATGATGTGATCGAAAGGTCTGCCGAAGGTCACGTTTTTCACGTTTCCGGACCCCGGCTGCAACTGTTGTCTCAGGACGAACTTGTCGATGAGCAAGGCAATCGCTCGGACTCCTCTTTTACAGAAATTACAGCAGAGAAGTACACTCAGCAGTTCAACAGACACATGCAGGCGCTGTGTCAGCAGGTGCCGAGTTTCGCCGGCATCCAGAATCTGTTCGATCTCGCTGTAGCCGCTGCATTGATCAGCAGCAACGACCTGCCGGATACCATTGGCTGGCAACCAACACTTCTGCTCGATGGCAAAGCACTGCCGCTGCAGGAATACGTGGTGCCACTGGAGGTCCCGTCACTGGTTAACGTTAAGTCTGTCAGTCGCAGCCTGCTGCTTGGTGTCACGGGGGGCGGAGTCACGATCGTGCCGGATCGCATCATCCGCCGAACCAATGTACTGCCCGCAGACAGAACCCCGCAAATTCAGTCCGGCGTTGACGTCTCGTCGTGGTGGTGGGATTGAGAGTCCCCTGGGTCTGCAACGAAAATAAAACCCGCTGAAGGCGATGGAAATTTGCCCGCTTTCTGGCGACAGTGGTGTTTTGACACTAGTATCGGCGTTGCGTTCCCCCTCCCGAATCTTATTCCTTGCCGGAGTCCCTCCTGATGAACATCTTTCGCCGTTCCACTGCGCTCGCGATTCTGCTTCTCGGCACAACATCTGTTCGCGCAGATGGCGAAATTGAAGATGGTTTCGTTTCGCTCTTTAACGGTAAAGACCTGACCGGATGGACGATACCGGATGGCGACAACGGTCACTGGAGGGTTGTCGATGGAGTTATTGACTATGACGCTCAGTCAGAAGCGAAGGGCGACAAGAATCTGTGGACTGAGCAGGAGTACGGCGACTTCATCATGAAGATTGACTGGCGTCTGAAGCAGACCAGTGGCTTTTATGATGTGCCTATCGTACTGCAGGACGGGAGCTATCTGACCGATGCCAACGGGAAGAAACTGACGATCAAATCGCTGAATGCTGATTCCGGAATTTTTGTGCGAGGGGTCGGCACCGCTCAATTGAATATCTGGTGCTGGCCAGTCGGGTCGGGCGAGGTGTACGGTTATCGCAATAACAAGAACACGTCTCCCGAGATTCGAGCCGGTGTCACACCGAGAATTAACGCGGACAACCCTGTGGGCGAATGGAATCAGTTCGTGATCATCATGGTTCAGGACCGGCTGACCGTTATTCTCAATAACCACATGGTGCTGGAAAATGCTCAACTGCCGGACGTGCCCGAACGCGGGCGAATTGCGCTGCAGCATCATGGTGGTGTGAACAGGGACGGCAGTTTCAAGCCGGCTTCAAGTCTGGTCCAGTTCCGCAACGTCTGGATCAGGGAACTTCCGGCGAAGTCAAAGTAACCCACGTGTATTGAACGTTTCATGCGAAGTGACAGCGGGTTCCCAAGTGTCAGCACACTACCTACCCCGCCATAAGTCCATCAACAACATATCGGAGTCTGCTCAATGCTTAGAAATATTCTGGCTGTTCTGTTTCTTGCGTGCCTGGTGTTCAGCAGCTCCCTGTCAGCTGCTGAAAAGTCACGTGTTCTGATGGTGACCCAAAGTGCCGGCTTCAAACACGGATCTGTGAATCGCAAAGAAAAGGACCTGGCGCCCGCGGAAGTGGCAATGATTCAACTGGGACAGAAGACAGGCCTGTTTTCCGTCGACTGCACTCAGGACTGTGCCGCAGATATGACCAAAGACAATTTACAGAAATACGACATCGTCATGTTCTATACCACTGGCATGCTGCCGGTTGCAGAAGCGGATATGGAATATTTTCTGAAGGACTGGCTGCAGCAAAAAGGGCACGGCTTTATCGGCTTTCATTCCGCGACAGATACCTACAAAGAATATCAGCCGTATTGGGACATGATTGGCGGCAGCTTCAACGGTCATCCATGGGGTTCCGGAACGACAGTCACGATCAACGTGCACGAATCGGGGCATCCAACCATGAAACCGTTTGGCAAAGAATTTCAGATTAAGGACGAGATTTATCGCTATAAGAACTGGCAGCCGGAGAAGGTACGAGTGCTGATGAGTCTGGATATGACGCGCTGCAAACCGTCTGAGCCATACCATGTACCTGTCGCCTGGGTGAAGTCGTATGGCGAAGGCCGCGTGTACGTCAATAACCTCGGTCACAACCCATCGACATGGGCGGATAAACGGTTTCTGGAGTCAGTAACTGCGGGCGTCAAATGGATTCGAGGCGATGTGGACGGACAGTCCGCCCCGAATCCGAAGTTGTCGGCTGCTCAGGAAGCGGCTGCGAAAGCTGCCGCCGAAGCGTCAAATTGAACAAGGCCAGGGGACCGACACGAAGTGTTCCCTGAGGCAGCATAAAAAAGAGCCCGGCATTCCTGTGAATGCCGGGCCTCCTGGCCTGTGTGCACTTAATGAAGGTTTATCCCAGCAGATCCTTAACCGTATCTCGCTCGACGCGAAGTTCAGCGACTGTGGCATCAATTTTTGCCTGAGCGAATTCATTGTGTTCCAACCCCTGGGCAATGGACCATTTTGAGCCATCGCTTGTGACCGGAAAGCTGCTGATCAGTCCTTCGTCTACTCCATAGCTTCCGTCACTGCAGACAGCGGCACTGAAGGTTGCTCCGGCGGCAGTGGGGTAGTGGACGGCTTTCACGTTGTCGATAATGGCGTTTGCCGCTGACGCAGCACTGGATGCTCCGCGAGCCTGAATAATGGCTGCTCCGCGTTTCTGGACTGTTTCGATGAAATCGTTCTGCAGCCATGCTTCGTCGCTGATGACTTCGGCCGCGGCTGTACCACCGATCTTCGCGTTGTAGAAATCGGGGTACTGAGTGGCTGAGTGGTTACCCCAGATGGTCATGTTGGAGACGGCCGACACGGGTTGCCCTGATTTCTGCGCGAGTTGTGAAATCGCTCGATTCTGATCCAGCATGGTCATGGCGTACCAGCGGTCATTCGGTACGTCAGGTGCGTTGTTCATCGCGATCAGACAATTCGTATTGCAGGGATTGCCGACCACCAGAACTCGCACATCGGAAGCAGCTGCATCTGAGATGGCTTTTCCGGTGCTGGTAAAAATTGGTCCGTTGATCTTAATCAGGTCACCGCGTTCCATGCCCTTGCCACGAGGAATGCTGCCAACGCAGAGTACCCAGTTGCAGTCCGCAAACCCGTCGTTCAGGTGATCACTGTCGGCTTTCACAACACCAGCCAGTGTTGGAAATGCACAGTCATCCAGTTCCATGTGGACGCCGTCCAGAGCGGACATGGCAGGCGGGATTTCGACAAGGTGCAGAATCACAGGCTGATCAGGCCCGAACACCTGGCCTGAAGCAATTCTGTACAGCAGCGAGTAGCCGATTTGGCCTGCAGCACCAGTTACGGCAACTCGAATAGGGGCGGGCATCAATTCTCTTTCCAATGCAAAGTTCAGAAGCAGGCCGGCCGTGATACAAATCTCACATTCGCCCTCAGGATCGACACCGATTGTAGCGAGGCTTCCGTTGCGATTTCAAAGCATCCCAACATGTTTGTCGGAAGACCTGACGGCGTTCTTTGAATACAGAAAATTCAGTTACACATCGCACAGCTTCATGGCTTCCGTCAGGCCGACCAGTGGGTCTCTGGTGGGAATGAATTCCTGTCCCACGTAACCTTCATAGCCCACTTCCAGCAGTTTGTGCATGATCGGTGCGAACTGAACTTCCTGTGTGTCGTCCAGTTCCGCTCGACCAGGGCACCCCGCCGTATGTACATGGCCGATGATGTCCTGCATCCGGTCAATTCGTCGCATCACATCGCCGTTCATTACCTGAACGTGGTAGATGTCAAACAGCAGTTTAACTCGTTCCGATCCCACGCGTCGCAGCATGGCGGCAACCTGATCCACATCGTCCCCCTGGTATCCCGGATGGCCCTTCATCGGATGTGAATCGTCTCGCGTGTTCAGGTGCTCGAGGCAGATCGTCACCCCTTTCTTTTCTGCGTATGGTGTCAGCTTTTTCAGGCCTGCAACACAATTGTCCATGCCCTCTTCCAGCGGGATCTCGCCGCTGTTGGGGTCTTCGGCGTCGCGCCATTTGTACCCGGTAAACGCGATCACACTCGGAAACCCGGCGTCAGCACATCCGTCGATGACTTTCTTCGTACGATCGATCACTTCGTCGTGATACTGCGGATTGTTGAGCCCTTTCATGAACGGCGCGCCCGGCATTCCGTTTGACGCGATGGCGCAGGTGAGGCCGTGTTTCTTCAGCGTGGCAAAATCTTCCGGGCCAACGATTTCTACCGACTTCCCGCCAAGCTGTCTGGTGATTTCGCAGGTCCTGTCGAGGCTCCACATGTCGCCGCCAGCATTGAAACACCAGAATACCACTGACTGCTTTATCCGCCCTTTGATCGCGGCCTTCTCGGGCACCGCTGCTGACAATCCGGGGCTCGCCATTCCGGCTGCGACCGCGGAGCCAATCGAACCACAGAGCAACTGTCGCCGATTGACCGACGTTTCAAGCGCCGAGTCGTTGATGTCTCTGCGCGAACGGGACCCCGATATCGCGGCTGAATGGTCGTCTGACATATCGTCTTCCTTTTACAGAATGCCGGCGAATGCATTACCAGCATCGCAGTTCATGTGATTTGCAGGAAATTTCTCAGCAGATCGTATCCTTTCCCGGTTAGAAAGCTTTCGGGGTGGAACTGCACGCCGTGTACGGGAAAGTCTTTATGCTGGAGTCCCATCACTTCGAAGGACTGTCCATCGTCATCCACCCAGGCTGTGACTTCAAGGCAGTCGGGCACGGACTCTCTGGGGACAATCAGACTGTGATAGCGCGTGGCAGTGAACGGGTTGCTCAGTCCCGCAAAAACACCTGTGCCGCCGTGATGAACCTCTGACGTCTTACCATGCATCAGCCGCTCTGCGCGAACAACCTGAGCTCCATAGACTTCCGCAAGACACTGATGGCCAAGGCAAACACCCAGGACCGGCACGTCAGGACCGAACTTCGCAATCACGTCGCGAGAAATTCCAGCTTCCGTCGGCGTACACGGACCAGGCGAAATGATTATTCGTTTCGGGGCCAGTGCCGCAATTTCATCGATTGAGATGCGATCGTTTCTTTCAACATGGATTTCCGCATCCGGATCGATTTCGCCAATCCGTTGCACCAGGTTGTAGGTAAATGAATCGTAGTTATCGAGCAGGAAGATCATGGAGTGATTTCGTGGATCGTTGCAGCACACCATTCTGCCCCTGCGTCCGGGGCAGCACGACTACAGGCAAGCGGTCGCAGCTGGTTAAGGGAAGGTCTGTGTATGATCCGTGATCGCAAGCAGCAGCGGAGTGTTGTCAGCGTGAAGAGTGGTCGTCAGGGTGGAACGGTAACAAGAACCTGTTGATGTTGAGGGAAAGGCCCCGAAACGGCCGAATCAGTTGCAAATCATAGGTCCATCGTGCCAAGTGTTGAGTCAATTCGGGTGTGGTATTCGGGATATTCCGTTAATTCCTGTTGAGTAATCTGGGCAGACTGGTGCTGTCAGGAACGGCTCGAAACCAGCGAAATCTGTCACATAGTGGTTTCGTGTTGAATGGCTGGTTCGACCTGGACGGTTTTTCCGATAACGAAGAAGACGCGTCATGTTAGTGGCAGGTTCAGTTTCCCTGCCACTCCGTCGATGCCGCGGCTTTCTCAATGATTCAGGGACGAATGCTATGACGACACCCCATCTATCGTTGCTGTTGACAGCTTTGACCGCTGTTTGCGGATGTGCGACCGGGGGATTCCCGGTTGTTGACCCCGGCAGCGGGGGACGACCGGGATCAGCCGAATGGTGGGCACAGAAGGCGGAACAGCCACCTGGCGTCCGACAGGTCTGCCACAAAGGGAAAATGTGGCCGGTACGGCCTCGCCCTACAGGCGAGCGTCAGCAGTTTACACACACCTATCATTCGGCGCATTACTGGCCGCTGCCTTATACGTGTCAGGACCGCGAGTACATGCGGAGCATCGTGGGACTTCAGACGGATCTTGGCTGGCAGCAGGAAACGACGCTCTACGGCCGACATTTTGAAGAAGATCACAAGATGAGTATTCCCGGCCGGCTGCATGTCACTGACATTCTTGAGGTCGCGCCCACGTCCCGCCGTACGGTATACGTTCAAGCAACACAGAATGCTGACATTGACAATGCTCGTATCGCCAGCGTGGAGCAGGTGGTTGCAGAATTGACGGGCGGTACAGAATTGGTGCCGGTAGTCCTGAGGAAAGGACGTGACTATTCCCGTCCGGCCAGCGAAGTGAAAATCATCAACGACCTGTACAACGGGTCCGTACCGTCACCGCGTCTTGGCGCTGGCGCCGGCGCTGGCGCTGGCAGTACCAGTGCCACTGCCGCTGTGGCTGGCCCGTAACCGTTGATCGAAGTCCCCTGTTTCCGGGAAGGCCTTCGAACAAAATATCAGCACATGGCACCACACGGACTCGCAGTGATTTGTGAGTTCGTGTTTGTGTTTCTGCCTTGCTGACACTAGCCTGCATTGCTCGCAGTACTGTGAATTCGGACTCGGTCGGTCTGTGCATTGGGCTGAGCGAGTCGACTGATCCGCAGATTGCCAATAGTATGTGCCAGTCAGATACGGCGCAGCATTGAGGCGACTGTGTGTGTGCTGTCAAACGAATCAGAACAGGAGAATCGTGTGAACAGATGTCAGCGTTCGTCGGCCGCCGTCTCTCGCCGAGGGTTCGGGGTCGTTTCCGCAGGGGGGCTGGCTGTTGGCCGTGGCATGGCAATCGCTGGTGACGAAGCCCCGGCCGCCACGGAAAGAATCGGTATTGGAGTCATTGGTCTTGGCTCGCGCGGTTTCAACCTGATCGACGATTTTCTGAAGCGCCCGGAATGCCGGATTGTGGCTGTCTGTGATGTTGATCGTCATCACTATCGCGACCAACCGTGGGGGAGGGGGAAAGCCTTCGGACGCGGTCCCGCAGAACGGCTCATCAATCAATCGTACGCAGCAAAGAAATCCGGTGTCATACACCGCGGATTGCAGGTGTACTCAGATTACCGTGAACTGATTGGCAGAAAAGATATCGACGCGATTGTTGTGGCCACTCCGGACCACTGGCACGCTGCCTGCACATTTGCTGCACTGCAGGCCGGTAAAGACGTTTACTGCGAGAAGCCGGTGACGCACCTGTTCGCCGAAGGCCAGGCCATTGTGGCGGCAGTTCGTCGTCGAAAAGCGGTGTTCCAGACTGGATCACAGCAGCGTTCGGATCGACTATTCCAGAAAGTGGTTGAGCTGGCTCGCAACGGCGTGCTGGGGGATGTGACTTCGGTTGAGGTTGGACTGCCGGCTGGCTACGACAAAGCCATGGGCAGCATGGATGTTGTTGCACCACGTGACGGCCTTGACTACGACTTCTGGTGCGGACCGTCGGAAATGCTGCCGCTGATGCAGGCTCGTCATCATCGCTGGTGGCGAGGTCATCGCGCATACGGTGGCGGAGTGCTCATGGACTGGATCGGACATCACAACGACATCGCTCACTGGGCCATCGGTGCGGAACGGTCAGGGCCGACTCGGGTGGAAGCTGTCGACTGGGTGTTCCCCGACACAGACGTCTACAACACGCCAAAACAGTACACAATTCGCTGTGAGTACGAAGGCGGTATCACATCAACCATTTCCAGTCACAACGCGCAGGGACTCAAAGTCATTGGCAGCGAAGGGTGGGTTTATGCTCGTCGAGGAAAAATTGAAGCCTCTGACGAACGCTGGCTGAACAGGGATTTTCAGCCGGGATCGTTTCGCATTTCAGCGACCGGCGGTCACGCTGCTGATTTTCTTAACAACGTTCGCAGTCGCGGCGAGTGTATTGCGCCAGCTGAGATCGGACACCGGTCGATCACACCGGGACACCTGGGTTACGTTTCTCACGCCCTTCAAAAACCCCTGCAGTGGGATCCGGTCAGTGAAGTGGTACGGGGCGATAGGCAGGCGGACGATCTGCTGAAACAAGTCAAATACCGCACACCGTGGCAGGTGCTCACCAGTACAAATTCCGCGTAAATATGTCTGAAGATTCCTCCTTTCCGACAGCCGCTATGCGGTCTGTGGTCATTGCCATCGTAGCCTGCAGCGTGCTTGTGCTGTTGCTGCCGTTGCCTGCCGGAATGAAGCCGGAAGGGCAGCGACTGATCGCCGCCATCATTCTGATGGCCGGATTGTGGGTAACGCAGGCCATTCCACTGGCGGCAACAAGCCTGCTGCCACTGGCCCTGTTTCCCCTGCTGGGAATTCAGCCCGCGAAACAGGTCAGTCAGGCGTATATCAACGACAAGGTCTTCCTGTATCTGGGCGGATTCGTCGTCGCACTCGGAATTGAACGCTGGAATCTGCATCGCCGCATCGCGCTGAATATCGTGAACGTTGTGGGAGTCAGTCCCAATCGGCTGGTGCTGGGTTTTCTGATCGCCACCGGCGGACTGTCCATGTGGATCAGCAACACGGCGTCAACACTGCTGATGCTGCCGATCGCGATCGCTTTACTGAAGACGCTGGACGATGAGCAGTCGTCCGGCCGCTCGTCCGAGAGTTCCTCGGGTTTGATTTCGGAGAAGCTGGCTGTGCCGTTGTTGCTGGCGATCGCCTATTCTGCCAGCATCGGCGGACTGACGACGATTGTCGGTACGCCCACCAATAATCAGGCCGTTGGGATTTACAGCGACCTGTTTCCCGATGCTCCCCGGATTTCGTTTGCACAGTGGATGATCGCCAGCCTGCCAATCGGGGCCGTGTACATGTGCATCGCCTGGCTGGTGCTGACCTGGCGTTTACCGAAGGCCACTGAACACGACGGTGCACTGCGTGCTGAACTGAGGACAAGGCTGCAACGTCTGGGGGCCGCGTCCACCGCGGAACGCAGAATGCTTGTTGTCTTTGCCGGCACAGCATTGCTGTGGGTTTTTCGTCAGAAACTGGAAATCGGGGCAACTGTGATTCCGGGATGGTCTTTGGTTGTCGAATCCTGGTTCGGGTTTCTGGGCACGTCCATGACAGCAGGTCAACTGACGGACGCCGCGGGTAGTTTTATCAACGATTCCACCGTTGCTATGCTGATGGCCGTTCTGCTGTTCTGTATTCCTTCGGGTACGAAGACTGAGAGCGGAAAAAGTATTCCATTGATGAACTGGAGCACCGCGTCGAAACTGCCGTGGGACATCATGTTGCTGTTTGGCGGCGGCTTCGCACTGGCCGGCGCCTTCAGGACAACAGAACTATCTGAATGGCTGGGTCAGGTGCTGCAGGGACCGTTGCAGCAGATGCCGATGTGGCTGGTCATTGCGACCGTCTGTCTGCTGGTCACGTTTCTGACAGAATTCAGCAGCAATATTGCGACGGTCAGCGCACTGATGCCGACGTTATGCGCGATTTGCGTGGCTTTGAAAGTAGACCCGCGACTACTGCTGGTGCCGGCCACACTGGCCGCCAGCTGTGCGTTTATGCTGCCCATCGCCACACCACCGAACGCCATCGTCTTTGGCTCCGGCCGACTGAAAGTGCGCGACATGGTCTGCTACGGGATTTTTCTGAACCTGGTCGGCGTACCCATTCTGACGGCCGGCACGTATCTGTTCATCAAGCCACTGATGGGAATTCCCTGAGGCATCTTCGATGCTTTACAGCGTTTCACGCTGACTTGTGGCCGCGAATGACGCGTTTTGATTGCAGATTCGTTACTCCCACGAGCCAGTGCCGTGCACGACAAAAAGTAAGTTGTTTTAGTCGAGCTGACGCTCGGAAGATGTTGGGCCGCTCCCGATGGTCGCTGCCTGAACGAAGACAGAACGGAATTAGGATACTCACATCTGTGAACGTTCCTGAACGGGCTGATTCAGGCGACGCCGATGGAACGCAGAAACTGTGTTCCTGAGATCATCGTTGCGGCACATTGAATTGCTTCGTAGATCGCTTCGTCACTGATGTCCAGTTGACGCGCCTTTGCCACGTGAGCTGACGTGCAGGGTTTGCAGGCAT
>JAQWOH010000027.1 GCA_029245955.1 Fuerstiella sp.
AGTACGAGAGGATTTGGAGGGACGTACCTCTGGTGTTCCTGTTGTCACGCCAGTGGCAGCGCAGGGTAGCTAAGTACGGTTGTGATAAGCGCTGAAAGCATCTAAGCGCGAAGCCATCCCCGAGATTAGGTTTCGTTGGACTTCGGTCCTGAACTCCCCTGGAAGACTACCAGGTTGATAGGCTGGCTGTGTAAGGCGTGCAAGCGCTTAAGCTGACCAGTACTAACGGAGAAATGCTTGACCACTTTGATTGACCGCCAGTGGGCGTTGTTTGGTATCTTCGGATCCGGTGACGTCATTTGTGATCAATCAGGTGACGATTTAGTGGTACAAACGCAATAGGCTCTGAAGCGACGCTTCAGGGTAGTGCACTTAGACTTTTTCACACAGGAGAATGCGGCTTTGCTGGCGCTTCTGTGAATCCCGGTGACTATACTTGTGAGGAAACACACGTTCCCATTCCGAACACGACCGTTAAGCTCATAGGGCCGATGATAGTGCATACCAGTGCGAAAGTAGGTCATTGCCGGGAACATTTTAGTAAACCGGATCTTCGGATCCGGTTTTTTTATGCGCCGTTCCGGTTCAGATTTCGTTGGTCCGATGCCTGTTTATGCCGTTGAGAGGCGGATGTTACGTTGTTGCGAAGGTGGATTATATGAATCACCGATCAGTTAGCGACCGGTGCTGAGCGGTTGTGTCTCCGTGCTGTTCGTTTATTCTTCTGCTGTCGCGTCGTGCACTGAGTTTCTAAACCGCCTGACCACAAATTATGCCAGCCAGCGATTCTGATAAGCACCTCGTGAAGCGGATACGCACCGGTGAACCGGAGGCGTGGCAGGAGTGTATTGATCGTTATGAAGGGCGTTTGCTGGCGTTTGCTCGCAGTCGTCTGACGGATCGTTCTTCGGCTGAGGACATTGTTCAGGAAACGTTTATGGGTTTTCTAAAGGCGTTGCCGAACTACGATGAGAACACGCCGCTGCAATCATGGTTGTTTTCGATTGCTGCGCACAAGCTGATTGACGCTATGCGACGCACCGGTCGTCGACCGACAGTTCCTCTGTTGTTACCGGATTCAGATGGCAGGGGTGGTCGCGAACCGACGGGAGGGGGGCGTGCAGCCTCCAGCATGATGCGAAGTCATGAAAAGTCGTACGCAGAGTCGGCAGTGGTGGAACAATGCCTGTCCGCACTGATTCAGGATTTTAAACGCAGCGAAGCCTGGGAAAGGTTGCAGTGTGTAGAGCTGATTTTTGTGCTTGGCTGGGCGAACAAGGATGTGGCTCATCGCCTGAATCTGACCGAACAGGCCGTTGCCAATCACAAATTTTTTGCTGTGGCAAAACTTAAGGACGCCGCAAAGAAGGCACGGCTGCAGAACGTGAACCTGGAAGGAATGGGGCTGGAATGAAACTCCGACTACTGCCTTGGCGAAGTTGTGCAGCAGTGACCAGTTGAGGGGCCGTGTCTTGAGCAAACGACGTTCTGCACTCCAGTACGAATCTGAACTCAGCTGGTTCATTCTTGTTGGCGCACTGGACGTGTTTATGACGTATCTGATTCTGAGATACAGTGCGGAGGGCCGTACACAGAACGTTCTGGTCGAGGGCAATCCGCTGGCACGCTGGATTCTGCAGCAATGGGGCATGCAGGGGATGGTGATTTTTAAGTTCACGATGATCGGTGTTGTGTCTGTGATTGCCGAAGTTGTTGGCCGATTTCGCGCAACTGTGGGGCGTTCGTTGTTGCAACTGGGGACTCTGGTGGTTGGTGGTGTCGTTGTTTACAGTTTCCTGCTGCTGCAGCGAAACATGATGTGAAATGAAGTTATGAGTCAGCTGTCATGGAACATCGAGCCTGTCATTGTTGTGGGCTGATTCACCGGTTGCCCAGCCTTATGCCCGGTCAGCAGGCTGTCTGTACTCGGTGCGGCACCGGTATTTCTGTGCCGGGATGTCGTCGCGTGTCGGCCAGTCGCACAGCCGCCGCCGCATTCGCCGCGTTGGTGCTCTTCTGGCCAGCCATTCTTTGCCCCATCTTGCAGATTGAAAAGCTCGGCCATCAGCAGCAATCCAGTATTCTAAGTGGTACGGTCGAATTGCTGTGTCACGGAAACTGGCTGGTTGGGGGCATTGTTTTACTGTTTTCTGTCGTGCTCCCGCTGACCAAGATTATGTTGTTGCTGGAACTCAGTCTTTTGGAAGTTCTGCATCGTCGCCACAAGGCGCTGACGCTGCGGATTATGGAGCACGTCGGCAAGTGGAGCATGATGGATGTGATGTTGCTGGCGTTCCTTGTCATGCTGGTCAAGCTCGGCAATCTTGTGGAATTCCATTTGGGGCCGGCTGTGGTTGCCTTCATCGCCTGTGTCGCCATGAGCATGATCGCGTCGCTGACTTTTGACCCACACGCTATCTTTGAAGACTCATGAGTCAGCCAATGAAAACGCCCGAACCGTCCGGCAGTGACGCTGCTGTTTCAGAGACCACGATTCCCGAATCCGGGTTTCCGCTGGCAGAAGTCAAAGACGTCTCGGCTTCGCCGGGTTTGCTGCGTCTTTCCAAAATGTGGTGGGTCACCCTGCTGTGTCTGATACTTGCGATGGGGCTTGTCTGGACGTCGCTTCCTGACCACGGCCCGGAAATCACGATTCGGTTTCCAGAAGGTCATGGGCTCAAGCCGGACGACACTGTTCGCTACCGCGGAATAGAAGTCGGAACGGTCACGGAAGTGACTCTTGATGAAGCGTTGTCTGCGGTTGAAGTGTCCGTAATGCTGAATCCGGGAGGTGGTGTCCTGAACCGGGAGGGCACGAGATTCTGGATCGTCCGACCGCAACTGAGTCTAATGGGAATCAGCGGTCTTGAAACGGCAGTGGGGTCCAAATACATCGGGGTCAGCCCCGGCGATCCTACAGCACCACCAGGGAAACATTTTCAGGGATTGACGGCCTCGCCTCCGGATGAACTTGCGGAAAATGGTCTGGAGTTAATTCTGCGCGGCGATGGTCGACACGGCCTGAGTGCCGGCTCACCCGTGACATGGAGAGGTGTTGACGTGGGCCAGGTGTTGACTGTGAACCTGTCTGCTGATGCTCGACACGTTGATGTGACGGTACGAATAGATCGCCGCTATCACCGGTTGGTGCGGAGATCTTCAAAGTTTTGGATCACGAGTGGGTTTGATGTCGACGTCGGTTTCTCAGGAGTGAAACTCAACGCCCAGTCGCTGAGCACGATGATTCGTGGGGGGATTTCTCTGATCACGCCAACCGAAGGCGACGATGCTCCAATCGGCAGCGGCCACATGTTTCCGCTGGTTCAGAAGCCGGTCACGGAGTGGCTGGAGGCCGCAGACAATGTTCCATTAGTCGGATTCTCTCTGCCTGAAACCGTTCTGGTACAGGGTACGCGCAGCACGACTGTTTTTGGGATTCCGCGTTCGAGGGTCTACACGCAGGTCGGGCTGCTGACCGTTGGTGCAACAGGAACAAATCTGCTGACTGCAGAACTACCACTGGCAGCTGACGAGGAAGACCGCACGCTGGCGGAATTTCGGATCCAGTTGATGACCGGAGAATCTGTTGCCGTCCGGGACGTGGCACTCGACGACTGCCTTAGCAGCGATAACGGTACGCTGAGAATCCCGGTTGAAGTTTCGGGTTTCCCGACGGCGGCGTCCGCACAGTTCCGCGTGCCAACGGCACCGGAAGAGTGTATTGCCGTACGGACTGCTGCCAGCGAGTCGAAGCCGATGCCGATAATTCAGAGCATTGATCGGGAACAGCTGTCCCTGACCGGGTTAACCGGCGGCTGGATAATCAGCGGAGATACGGATTATTCGGCATCACATGGTGCCCCGGTGGTGGCTACTTCGGACGGGAAGATTATCGGGATTCTGCTGAACGATAAAAGCGGACCGGTGGTGGCACCGCTTTCAGATGACAATCGCTGACGTGCTGCCTTGCGCGACTGTCGGCAGACTGAGGACGGTTGGCCGCTTGCGGAAAGTTCCGGCGGCACTTACCCGGCCACCACCTTGCGAGTGACGATTTCGGGTACGGCTTCGTCTGCAAACGTTGAGAATCCTGTCACAAATTGCAGTTCGCTGAGTGTTTTTTCCGTGTCGTGAATGCTGCCTGCGACGGCGTCCACTTCGGTCGACAGCGTACCGGGATCGCCCTTGCTGATACCTCTTTCGGCCAGCGACCGGATCTTGTTCTCCAGTCGTTTTTGTTCTGCTCTGACCAGCTCATAACTGTCGCGCGCCTGTTCGAAATTCTTCCGTCGTTGTTCGCACGTCTGGCGGTTGTCCTGCAGTGTTGCCATGATTCGCTCGCGTTGTTGGTTTTCCGGACGGGCCTGTTCACGCTCGATTCGTCCGTTCACCTGACGCAGTTCACGTTTAATGGCGTCCAGCGTGGTTGTTTCGAAGAAACGATTCAGAGAATTCTCTGTATACAGCAGCTTCAGGAACAGCCACAGCAGTCGGTCCAGGCCGCCCAGACGAACTTCGGAAAACGCAGAATCTGTGTCTTCTGTACCGTGGGCCGCCTGGTATTGGCGTGTGATATTTCGCATCTCTTCACACTGGGCCATCAGCTCTTCAAATCGCCGCTGCGCACCACGCGGCAGCGATGTCAGCATTCGTCTCATCCGGACCTCGGCAGTCCTGGCGTCGTCTGCTTTCAGTTGCTGATGTTCCTGAATATCTACGAACTGGCGGAACCTTGAATGGGTACCCACGAATCCCAGCCATGCAAGTTCCGCTGCGGCAACCAGTGGAAGACCAACCTCCGGCCGTCCGGATACCACTGAAAATCCGACGCCACCGACGACTGCAAGCAGGTTCCAGTGGTTCGAAAATGCGGCCTTGATGTATTTCCAGATACTCACGTGATTCCGGTCACTGAACGAAGTTTACTTACGCACGTCGTCGTGCTGTGATTGATACCATTCATTTTCGTCAGTGACAGTTAGGCAAGTCTTTACTTATCGTTGCCCGATTCCAGCACTTCCAGAATATCACGAATTCCAAAGACGGTCTCTTGAAAATCGGGTTCTCTCTGCATTTCCAGCGCCGGGCGGTTCGGTGGTTCCACTTCAATCTGGTGCAGCAGAGTACCGGGCGACCGGCTGAGAATAAAGACACGGTCACCAAGATACACGGATTCTTCGATTGAATGAGTCACAAAGAATACGGTCGCCTGCACTTCTCGCCAAAGACTTACCAGTAAATCCTGCATCTGCATTCGAGTATGCGGGTCCAGTGCTCCAAAGGGTTCGTCCATCAGGATGATTCTGGGACGCAGGATCAGAGTTCTGGCGATGGCGACTCTTTGGCGCATACCTCCTGACAACTCGTGAGGATACTTGCTGGCATCTGTCGCGACGTTCAGTCCGACCTTGCTGATCCACTCTCTGGCCAGTTCATTGCGTTCCACTCGTCTCATGCCCCGGCATTCAAGTCCGAAAGCCACGTTGTCCAGCACCGTGCGATTATCAAAGCTGGTATAGTCCTGAAACACCATGCCGCGATCAGGGCCTGGTCCCCCGACCGGGTTCCCTTCAACCAGCACGTCCCCGGTCGTTGCGGGGTGTTGAGGTTCAAGTCCTGCAATCATTCTCAGGATTGTGCTCTTGCCGCACCCACTGGGTCCAAGTACGGATATGAACTCACCCTGGCCGTGCAGATCGGGCACTTCGAATGAAACATCCGTCACTGCGGTAAAGGCGTCGTGACGCCCCGCGTTGTACGTCTTGGTGACGCTTCTGAATTCGACGATGTTTGTCTTAGCCATGAGGATAAGATACTGAAATTGAATCGCATCGGCCAACCCAGGCGTCTGTTTGTCTGATGAACCTGTCGCCGATCGGAATGGATCAGAGTTTTCAGGCACTGTGCAGAAGCCTGAAACCGATGTCTGGCCCGATTTCTGATTTCCGGTTTTCAGCCGGTCACCGGTTGCTGTCTGACGTATTGAGAGTGACTTCTGAGAGCGGGCGTACAGATGTGCGACCACCGTCGACTTGAGCAGGGATATTGCCGCCGTGTTCTTTTTGAGTCGCCTGCGGCATGCCGATATTGACAAGTCATCTGCTGTCGCTACAGTCATACGCGACACAGGTGCCGGACTGATCTGTCATCAGTTCGGAGAATAGGGAAGACGGTGCAAATCCGTCGCGGTCCCGCCGCTGTAACCGAGGACGAACCCCAATATCAGCCACTGCGGCGAAGGTCGGTTAAGCCGACCATCGCGGGAAGGTTTTGGGTCCAGCATGATTCGGAAGCCAGAAGACCTGCCTGGTTGTCATTGTTGATGGAACCCTCGGGGAATCGGGTTCTCTTACGTTCGTTCAACGCATCGATTTGCGCATCTCTGTCCTGTTGTAACCGGTGTCAGGTTTCCGTTGCGCGCTAATGAGTGATTCGATCGCTGCGGGAAACCAGCCGAACCAGTTGTGTACGGACGCTCGCCGTGAGAGTGAGGAAACAATGCATATTAGGCGTCGTCGTAAGGGCTTTACGTTAATCGAGCTGCTGGTTGTTATCGCGATTATCGCCGTGTTGACAGCGCTGCTGCTTCCTGCTGTCCAGCAGGCACGCGAGGCTGCACGTCGCACGCAGTGCAAGAACCGGCTGAAGCAGTTAACACTTGCGTTGCACAATTACGCCGATACCTACCGCGAAATGTTGATGCCATATGTCATCGAAGATACCGCACGTCTTGCATATCTTACGTCGTCTGTTGGTTCTCAGGGAACATCTCAGTTCTGGTTCGGGACGGTTAACTACGACGAACCGGATCCCGCGTCACAGCTGAACTATTCATCGGGACCGCTGGCACCGTACATGGAAACCAATTACCAGGCATTTCAGTGTCCCGACTTCGGGCCGCCGCAGATGGATAACATCAGATTTGGTCGCCCCGCGTCCGGGTTCGGTTTCAACGGCTACTACCTGTCGCGTCCATCAGGAATCCACTGGCCACCACCGACTTATGCAGCACGCCCCCATCCCGATCCGGTCACGCGTCGTCTGGCAGAAGTCGTCCAGACCAGTCAGACAATAGTGTTTGCTGACAGTGCTCAGGTGAAGATGACTTCCTTCGCACCGCCTGCCTTCAGCTTTGAAGAAAACTGGATCCTCGATCCTCCCAGTCGCAATTTCCCGACGATCCACTATCGCCACAGCGGTTCCGCCAACGTTGCATTCCTGGATGGACATGTTGAATCCAGGTCGCGTCATTATCGCGTGGACGTACCGGGAACAAACTTTCTGTCGCCTAAGCAGGCCAGCCTGATGGACGAGAATCGACTTGGGTATGTCAGCGACGGCAATCTGGACAAACCTGCACTGCAGGACGAACTCTACGATCGCAGGTAGATCCTTCAACGAACTATTTAAGCAGAGAGCATCTCGTGAGACATTCTTGTTTACTGACGTTGATTCTGATCATTCATGCCTGCACTGGTTGCGGCTCGGCCGATACGGCGGCTGAACGCGATGGGCTCATGGTGTTTGTGGATACGGCAACGTCCACGCCCATCGTGACTCTAGTCCCTGATTCGGTTCCCTCCCTGAATCCTGCAACCGGAAAACGAACTTTAATGCCTGGTCTGTACTGTCCGGTCTGTGAACAATGGTATCCGGTTCCAGCGCCTGAACAGATCAATCGACAGCCAGGGGCAGCTCTGTGCCCCATTACTAAAACACCTCTGATGGCTGCTGGACCGTGGCCGGAAGAGTCAGGTGCATCCGGCGGCAGCAGATAAAAGCCTGTTGCGTCTTGCTGGAGCCGGGCTTAAGACAGCGCTTCAGTTGCAGCATTCACAGACTCATTTCGGTGACCTCAGCAGACCGAATCAACGTTGCGTTCAGGTGTAATTCTGAATCGCACTGACACGGCAGGCTGACTGCCTGGAATCGATTGCCGACCTTCACCACGAAGTCAGTTTTGTCAAAGCCCAGTGTGGCTGCTGCGCTGGTGGTGATCATCGGCAGCAATTCCCAAATCGGCGCTGCGTTCTTTTGGCTGGCCACAAACTGCAGTTCTTTCCAGACACTCAAATCCGGATTTGACGCTCGGCTGTCGGTTCCCAGCAACACCACCGCGCCTGCCGACTGCAACTTCTGCCACGGATGTGACTTGTGCCCGAAGTACGTGTGAGTTCGTGGGCAGTAGACGACGGCAACATGCGGATGACGTGACAGAAACTCAATCTCATCGCGACCAAAGTAGTTTCCGTGAACTGCTAATGCTCGGTCCAGTTGTGCAAGTTTTTCAAGGTACCGCAGCGGCGCTGTGCCTGGCGAAAGAGTCTGCGGATCCCAGATGTTCAGTGACTGCAAAAAATTAACGAAGCGGCCAGTCTGGTTCTGCAGTAACTCCACTTCATCAACTGTTTCGGCCAGATGCATGGCCACCGGCGCTGACGATCGTCTGGCGATGTCGACGAGACCTTCAAACAGTTCCGGGTGGACACTGTACGGAGCATGCGGACTCAGGCCGCGCACCAGGTATTTTCTGTCCGTAACCGTGTCACTTGCGGGTGTTACCCTGACATGCCGGTCGGCAACGTTCAGTTGTGTGGAGATGTGTTCCGTGGAGAATCCGATTGATTCACGAAAGCTGACGCCTGACATCTGTGACTTCTGAAGTTTCTGCTGCAGTGTGCGGACACCAGTCTCTGTGGTTGTAATTTCACCGATCAGGCGAACGCCGGCTTGCCTGCTTTCGCGCAGACCGCTGCAAATACCGTCTGTCGCAAAGTGCAGCTCGTGCGGATCTTCGGACCGGTACTGAATAACAGAGCGAATCCAGTCGGTAAACGGCGCTGGCGGGGACAACGGGCTGGTCAGGCGGGAAAACTCAAGGTGCGTATGAGCGTTGACAAATGACGGCATGAGGGCAACGGCCTCAACCCGCGCCAGCTCATCGGCGGGGGTTTCACACATTTCTGCGACTGTGCCATCAACGATTGTTATTCGAATGTTCTGTCGTGGTGGCTCACCGGGATTTACCAGCCAGGCACAGCGAATTACGATTTCTTCGCGGGCCTCTGGTTCGATGTTAATACCGGTCATCATGTCGTGAGTCAGGTCCGGGTGACAAATAAGAACTGCTGTGACGAGGGGGGGAAATGTCGACAGTACAGCGGAAGAAAACAAACAAGTACAGCGTCGGCAGGTGTTGTTGAGCCAGGCAGATTGTGTTGTAGGCCGCGGCATTGTACTCAGCAGGTGGGACTTTGGGCGTAAAGGAAAAACGAAATGTCAGAATCGACCGTCACCGCACCGAATCTACTGCGAGTCGTGACTGGTGCAGTTGCGGGTGGCGTGCCGGGATTCATCGCCTTCGGGCTGTTATTCAGACGAGGACTTTATGGAATGGTGGTGCCCGGAGCGATGACGGGATGGGCCTGTGGTGCGTAGTCTGGTGGTCGGCCGATTCCGCTGGAGATACTGAGTGCGATTCTGGCGGCAGGAACGTGTCTGTTCACAGAGTGGCACTATATTCCCTTCCTTGCGGATGACAGCTTTTCGTGCTTTCTGCTCAACTTAACGATCTTCAGCTGCGCACGCCCCTTTCACACGGTAGCGGGCATCGTTACCGGGGGGCATTGAATGAATTCTAACGGGGTCATTCTGCTGAAGTAACTTCCCAGACGGATCGATAGGCGCCAGACTGCTCGAACCAGCTCAGTAATTTAGTAAAGAAGTCGTCGGCGGCCAGCGTTGCACTGTCGCCGATGACAACCAGTTTTCGTCGGGCTCGTGTCAACGCAACGTTCATTCGCCGTGCGTCCGACAGAAAACCGACTTCGCCTTTGCCGTTTGAACGTACCGTGCACATCACCACGGCTTCTTTTTCGCGGCCCTGAAAACCATCAACGGTATCAACTTCCAGATGGTCGTATTCGGTGTGCTGCCGCAGCCACCGTACCTGAGCCGCGTAGGGCGCGATCACCGCGATATCGCGAGGATTCAATCCTGCCTCACAAAGCGCATTGACCTGTTGCAGCACGAGTCTGCCTTCCTGAGGATTCAATCGACTGAGACCTTCAGGTTCCTGTTCTTCTTCCCAGCCCGCTCCGGCGGTATCGATGAATACGACGGGGCTGGCGTCGACAGTCGTGTCGTCGATTGATGGTAGATCCGTCAGCAGATGCTGTCTTACGGAATCGTCTGCGGTCAGCCTCCCGTCGTAAAAATGCCGAGACGAAAAGTCCATGATCTGTTCGTGCATTCGATACTGTACAGTCAGCTGACGAGTGACGGCATCGCCATAGTGTTCCACCAGTCGCTGCATCAGGCTGACCGCGTACCCCTCTTTTGCAGCCGCGCTCGACAGTATGGTGGGCGGCAACTGACAGTGGTCTCCGGCCAGGACAATCCGGTCGGCGTATTTCATTGGCACCCAGCAGCCCGGTTCAACGCTCTGGCAGGCCTCATCAATCACCAACAGATCAAACGGATGATCGTCCAGAATACTGAAGTCAAAACTGACCGTTGCACAGATGACCCGTGCACCGGCGATGACCTCGCCGATTGCCTGGCGTTCCAGCATCCTCGCGTGACGCCGCAGTTCACGAGCTTCCTGACGCTGTTGATATTTTTGGCCCGATGCGGGTCTGGCACGCGTAAATCGACTGGCTTTGCGTTCCAGCTGATCGGCTTCACGCAGCATTTCATGAATGACATGGTGTGCGTCATGCTGTTCCACAAGGGCATCGAGAGTGTGGCTGCGCACGACTTCCAGCACTCGAGCCGGATGGCCCAGGCGCACGGCATTCTCTCCCGCAGCAATAAGACGTTCCAGCAGATTATCCACCGCGGTGTTGCTGGGGGCACATGCCAGGACGCGCTCGCCATTGGCGACAGCCTGTCTGATCAGCTCAACAACGGTTGTCGTCTTTCCCGTTCCGGGCGGGCCGTGAATGATCGCCAGGTCGTTGGCCGACATTGCAAATTCGACGGCCTGCTGCTGCGAATCGTTCAGGCATTCGGCACGCGCCGCGTCAACATTCGTACGGAATGTCGGGGGTCGGTCATACAGCATCAGATCCCGCAGCTGACCGGGGCGGCTGGTTGCCTTTTCGGCCGTCTTCATGGCTGCAAGTTGTCTTTTTCGAGTGACCTCATCCGGTGATAAATCAAGGCGAAATCGATCACCTTCGGGCCAGTCATCAATGGCGATCTCAAGCGAGTCCGGCCGTCGAGCACTCACCACTCCCGGCCGTGACTCGCCCTGGCCGTCACCATCAGGTGAAAGAATGACCGGGCTGCCTGCCTTGAACCGGTGCCACGGAAGTCGTTCAGTGGATCGGCGTTTCTGCAGGGTGATCAGGTAACGGCCGCCCAGTCCGGTGGTGTGAGTCCTCACGACCATGTCCAGCAGCGTTTCTCCTCCGCGTTCGGCCTGTGCAGACGATTGCACGTGACGCCGCTGCTCCAGTCGTTCGCGTTCGGCATCCCCTTCCATCTCCAGCCAGCGGCGAAGGTTATTGAAATGCTGGTCAGGTCTGAGCGGCGGATTGGGGGTTTGTGACATGGCGACGGAGCATACCGAGCTGAGTTCGCAGTACAATGGTGCGCCGCAGGCACACACTGTCTGCAGGGGGCTGCAGCACCCCATGACTTTCGTCCGGAAATCAACACCAGCGAGAGTTTTTTCGTCCCGCCGTTGATTTATGCTGCCTTATGCGCCGATCATCGTATAACAATTTCGCGTTCGATGAACCGGATCAGTTGTTGCGCAATGCTGGTCTTCAGGCCGTGAAATTCTGCCAGCGTCGTTGCCTCGGGGGACAGAACCTCGACGTGATTTTCCAGCGAAGAAATTGCGGCAGTGTCGTTCAGTACAATACAGTCGCAGTGTTTCATCCGGAGCTTGCGCATGGCGTTCGTTCGTGGATCCTGAGACTCCAGAGCAAATCCGACGACCCAGCGATGACCTTTCCGGCCACCCAGTTCAGCCAGAACGTCGGACGTTTCGACCAGTTCCAGAACGATCGGACTGCCCGTCTTGGTGATCTTTCCGTCGACACGTTCCCTGGGTTGATAGTCACATACTGCTGCCGTTGCAATGACTCCATCGCACGCGGGAAACAGTTCCAGACAGGAGGACCTTAATTCGTTGGTGGTTTCAATCTGGGTCACGCGGACTCCGGCCGGAACAGGCAGGTCAACCGGTCCGGTCACCAGAATGACCTCGTGGCCCGCCGCGATCGCCGCTTCTGCAATGGAATAGCCCATTCGGCCGCTGCTGGCATTCGACAGAAATCGAACGTCGTCGACGTATTCGCGTGTTGGTCCGGCTGTGATCAGAATGCGCATTAGGGCTCACTCCGCAAACTGGTCTGCCAGCACTTTCAGAATTGTTTCCGGAGCAGCCATACGACCGGCGCCGACCTGTCCACAGCTCAGCCAGCCGTCTTCAGGGTCCACGATCATCATGCCGTCTTCGACGATCTGGCTGACATTGCGCTGCACCGATGGCTTGGCCCACATCTCACAGTTCATGGCCGGCGCGACATAAACCGGCGCTTTCGTCGCCAGCACGGTTGTCGACAGCAGGTCGTCGGCAAAGCCGTTGGCAATTCGAGCAATACTGCTGGCGGTTGCCGGCGCGATGATGACAACTTCAGCACGTTGTGCCAGTCCGATGTGTTCGCCCCGGTAATGTTCTCTGACTTCAAATCCTTTGCTGTGCACGGGACGATTTGTCAATGCTTCAAACGTGGTGGCACCGATGAACTGGTGTGCGGATTCAGTCATGATGACCGACACGATCGCACCTCTCTGCGCCAGTTTACTGCACAAATCTGCCGACTTGTACGCAGCGATGCCACCGGTGACTCCCAGCAGAACTTCCCGATTTTTCAGTACCGACATGGTTCCTGTTGCCTTAAGCCGCTAAAAGACCTCCAACCGTCGTGTCAGTCCACAGCATGACACGAAAACAGGCGTTGCGAAACCGCAACGCCTGAGATGATGTCCGTCTGAACTCCGGCCCGCCAGTCACGTTGACATACGCAGGGATGATTTTCAGCTCGAAGCCGTGGCTCCAAGCAAACCGCCAGGGCAGGCCTGCGGTGTTTCACATTTACAGGTCGTCGATTCCGGGACCACCGTCTTCTGCCAGAAGTGCTTCGAGCGCGTCCACTGTGTCCGATTCGTCTTCCACAACCTGAACCCGGCCACTGGTGTCCAGATAGATTTTGTCGGTCATGATTTCAGCAACCACGATCTCCATCAGGTCTTTTGTGGGCAGATCAACCAGCGCGCGAGCACCCCGATTCAAGGCGACCATTCGCTTTTGAACCAGTGTCGTCAGCTTAAACCGTCCACCTACTTTTCTCGCAATCTCGTCTTCACGAAACTCGTCATGCATTCGATGCCGTCTCCTCAGACTTCAGGATCTCACAGATTTCACCGATGGCTCGCTCCAGTTGGTCGTTGACCACAATGTGGCGATACCGGTCCGCAGATTGTAACTCGCTGGCCGCAGTTGCCAGCCGTTTCCGGATAACTTCCTCATTTTCCGTGCCGCGAGACCGCAAACGGCGTTCAAATTCTTCGGCAGAGGGTGTCTTCAGGAATATCGTAACAGCATCCGGATACTGCTGCATTACGTTCAACGCGCCTTCGACGTCGATTTCCAGGAAAGCCCATGCATTTTCGGTCCAGGCTCGCTCGACTTCAGATCTCAGCGTCCCATACAGAAAACCTGACGAAAACACTTCGGCAAATTCGAGAAATTCGTTTTCTGACAGACGGCTGCGGAAGTCCTCATCTGTCAGGAAGTAATAGTCTTCGCCGTCCGCCTCCTGAGGCCTCGGCTCACGCGTGGTCGCAGATACGGACTTCATCAGCTTCACCGGAGCGTCGTTGATCAGTCGGTTGACGATCGTCGTCTTTCCACTGCCGCTTGGCCCGGACAGGATTAGTACACGTTGACCGGAGTTTGAATTTTGTCCGAGTGTATTCATTGTCCAGCTTCTGTGAGGACTGCCATTGTCGCACAATGCATGCGCGTCGGCAAAAGATCCTGCAACAGTCTTTTTCGCGAGCGTCAGACGCTCGATCACAGGGTTTTTCAGTATAGAAGACGGCCGATCGCTGTGTGCTTCACTCCACGTTCTGCAGGATTTCGCGAATCCGCTCGATGGCTGCCTTCATCTCAACCACATTGTGAGCAATGGTTACGTTATTGGCTTTGGACCCAATCGTATTGATTTCCCGAAACATTTCCTGCCCCAGAAACTCCAGCTTCCGGCCCATCGATTTTTCGTCATTCAGAAAGCGGCGGAACTGCTGGATATGCGACCTCAGTCGCGTGATTTCTTCATTGATGTCACAACGATCAGCAAACATCGCAACTTCACGAATGACGTCTTTGTCTGCCACCGGTGCTTCTGTGTCATGGATGGCTTTTCGGACACGATCCAGAAGTTTTTCACGATATTCGGACACAACAACCGGAGCATGTTTTTCGACTTCGTCGACCTGCTGTTCGATGCTGTTGCACTGCAGTGTCAGGTCCTGCAGCATTGACTCGCCTTCTGTCCTGCGAAAGTCCTGGAAATGGTCCAGCGTTTCACGCAGGGCGGCCTCGAGTATTGGCCAGACAGATTCGACAGTTTCGACAGACAGTTCGGACTCCGACACAACGCCTGGCAACTGCAGCAGATCCGACAGCACAACCGGCGAAGCCTTCTCCGCTGGCAGCTCTTTTGTCACTTCGGCTAACTGCTGCAGATATGCATCCAGAACTGTCCGGTCGATGGAGTAACCGCTGGACTGAGACGTCAGTCGAACACGAAACGAGAGCTGTATGGCGCCTCGTGCGATGTTTTCTCGCACCAACTTTTCAATATTGCTTTCGAAACGAGCGATGACGTCCGGCAGACGCATGGATACCTTGAGGTATCGATTATTGACCGCTTTCAGTTCGATGCTGACATAAGCTGATTCGGACTCACGCAATGCATTTCCAAACCCCGTCATACTTAACAGCACTGGAAAACCTCTCTCAGTACCGACGATGATTCGGTGCCAATAGTGTGGAAATCGTCACGACGGCGGGATGGTGATTGGCGACGGATCGTGCAGTTGCACTCTGGCCTGCAGAACTCCCTCTGCAAGTCCCCGTCACTCTTTTGGTGTGTCGCCCTCAGTTGGCTCTTCGTCCGCCGGCTCTTCTTTAGCAGCTGATTCTGGTTTCGGTGTTGAATCAGCGGCCTCAGTTTCAGGTTCTTCCGCAGACTCTGCGTCATTCTCCGCTGGAGCCGGCGATTCTTCTTCATTCGCTTCCGGATCAGCGCCCGCGTTGTCCGTCGCTTTCTTTTCGCCATCTGCGTCGAAGTTTTCATCGTCTGCTTCTGCAGCTGCCTTTTCAGGCTCTTCCGCCTGCTCTGTCTCCGGAGGCTGTGCGCTCTCATCTGTATCTGCGGGCTCTGGTGCCCCCACAAATGCCTCTGTCCCAGTCGACTCGTTCTTGGCGATCGCTCTCATTGAGATACCCAGCAGGCCTGCTGTGGCAACCCAGACAACAGCGACAATGATTGTGATCTTTGTGAAAACGTCACCTGCGCGAACACCTAAAGCACTCTGCCCGCCCATGCCTCCAAAGGCCCCCGCAAGTCCACCACCACGGCCACGCTGAATCAGTACCAGCAGAATCATGATGATGCTTGAAAAGACCAGCAGTATTAACAATGTGTAGAACACAAAACTGTATGTCATAATTCCATATACTCCGTGGCCCGCACGTTGGGTGTTCTGCAGGGGGCGATCAATGATTGAAGGTCAGCGGTAACTGAATTCCCTCAGGATCGTGAGATGTTAATTGTCGTGTAGTGATCACGTGAGGTGTGACACTGTCTTCATAAGCCTGCACAAGCGGTCGTCATACTACAAGACTGAGATCGTCCGACGAGCTTAAATTCATCATTGCTGTGTTTGCTGCCGTTGCCAACTCAGGCTGTTGCCAGTTTTCGAGCCGCATCGATGATGGGCACGAACAAGTCCGGTTTCAGGCTCGCGCCGCCGACCAGAGCCCCGTCCACATTTGTTTGTCCCATCAGTGTTTCGGCGTTGTCGGGCTTAACACTGCCGCCGTAGAGAATGCGGACATTATCTGAGAATGTCGAATTGTAGCGATTGGCGATCCAATTGCGAAGATGTTCATGAGCAGATTCCGCCTGCTCCGGACTTGCCGTGACCCCTGTGCCAATGGCCCAGACGGGTTCATATGCGATTACCAGGTCTTTCCCATCCTGCTCAGAAATATCAGCCAGTCCGCCGGTCATTTGAGCATCAAGAACGGATTCGGTATGTCCACCTTCGCGGTCGCTCAGCAATTCACCCACGCACAGAATGACCTTCAGACCGCCAGCAATGGCTGCTTTGACCTTGCGGTTGATGGTTTCGTCGGTCTCGCCCATGACGTGCCGCCGTTCGCTGTGGCCGATGATGACGTAATCGCAGCCGACGTCCCGCAACATGTCGACAGCAACCTCACCTGTGAAGGCTCCACTCGCTTCGAAGTACACGTCCTGAGCTCCGACCTGCACTCCGCTGCCAGCGACTTTGTCGCTAATTGTTGTCAGGTACGGATAGGGTGGGCAGACCAGAACCTCCACGCCGTCTTCTGCCGCGGGCGAATCGACAGCCAGTGCGGCCGCCAATTCCTGACCGCTGGCGCGGTTGGTGTTCATCTTCCAGTTACCCGCAACGAGAAACCGTCGCATTATCTTCTCCTTCAAATTACCACATGGCCGCGACTGAACTGTAAGTGGTCGCCTGGACCTGAAGGGTCCGTTCCGACTGGTCGCTCTGGGCGACTCGGCAACAACATGTTTTCAGCGGAACAAGCCCCGAAAGTGGGGGCCAGCGTACTGAAATCTACAAATAGAAGGGGCATCGTACTATGGGCCATTGGCAGGTCAACTGCGATCACCAGCGGATCCGCAGCTTTCGCCCGTTGCACGATGGGGATCTCAGGATCGGCAAAACGGGCTGTTTCGTGTTGCCCAGGTTCCCTCGCATTCTGGCAAACACCGCAACCGGACCGCCCCCTGGACGGCAGAATTGCTTTCTCGCCAGCGACAGATCGCGAACGCGACACTGACAGCTCCACTTGCGGAGACTCAGTTCAACGGTTCACTGCGAGGGTACGAGCCCAGAATTTCCAGTCGGTCTGCCATAGACTCCAGTGCCTTCAGTGTTCGCTTGATCTTGGCGTCGGTCACATGCCCTTCAAAATCAAGGAAGAACAAGTACCCGATTTCCGGAGACCGCAGCGGGAAGGACTCAATCCACGTCAGATTGACCTTGCACTTCTTAAAGACCTGCAGCGCATCTGAAAGGGAGCCAGGTTTGTGTGGTATCTGCAGTAGAATTGCGGTGCGATCGTGTCCTGTGGGTTCAGCAATGGAATCGCCGATAATGGCGAAACGCGTCATATTATTGCGATTATCTTCTATGCATTCGGCAACGATCTGGATGCTGTACTGGACGGCCGCCTGTTGACTGGCCACGGCCGCTGCACCTGGTTTGTCGCGAGCCAGCTGGGCCGCAGTTGAAGTGCTGGTGACTTCGATCAGTCTGGCATGCGACATGTTCTTCGCGAGCCAGTCGCGGCATTGCGACAGTGCCTGTGGCTTGCTATAGATCTCAGTGATTTCGCTTCGATCGCATCGTGCCAGCAGGTTGTGGTGGACATGCAGCTGGATTTCCCCACAGATTCTGAGGGGCAGTCGCGTGAACATGTCCAGTGTGTCAACAATGCGTCCATCTGTGCTGTTTTCGATGGGCACCAGGCCGTAATGCACATGCCCCCGATTTACTTCCTCAAAAACCGTCGCAATGGTACTGACGGGAACGAGATCCGCAGACTCGCCGAATCTGTTGATTGCGGCCAAGTGTGTAAAACTATATGCCGGGCCAAGATAGGCCACTCGGATATTCTTGACGCGTTGCCGTCCGGCACTCAACACGCCTCGGAAAATAGATTTCAATTCGACCGTCGACAGCGGACCCTTGTTCATGCCTTCAAGCATGGTCCACAGTTTGACGTCGTCCTGGACATCAAAAACGGCCTCCTGCGGAGATTCCGATTGAGCCACTTTCTTTAGAAACGTTTCCACCCGTTGATTCAGCAGGCCGACCAGTTCTTTGTCGATTGCAGCGAGTTTTTGATCCGGACTGGCCGGAGCGGAACGTGTCTTTACAGTCTTGGCCGGTGACGGGGCTGAAGCCGGTTTTTTTGCCACCTTCTTCTTGACGGTTTTTGTGGCTTTTTTCTTTGCCATGATGGTCCTTAGCGCCGTGGCAGACATGAAGTGGCAGCGCAGCTGCTGGGGAGGGACGGGACGATACTGAAGGAGGGTGTTGTGATACCTCGTCCCGGAATTCGCTTGTACCGGTGACGTTTTTCATTTTCAAGGTGGGCTATCTTCTCATCCCAAAGGTTACAGCAAACCTCTGCTGATTCCCCAAAAATGCCTCGTGAATGACATGTGTGGCCAAAATGGCACTCCAGCCGCTCGCGGTAATAATGCCAGAATGGCACTCCCCTGCCGGGTTGATTTTCGGACCCTCCCTGCCACATTGTCGTATTTTTGCTCGAAATCATGCATTGTTATGTGTCTAAGGTGTTACTGAGAAAACGCTTAGAACAACAGAATGTGTTTTGGCGCGCATTATGCTTTTGAGCAGCTGGAATGTCATGGGCCTGCCCGTTTGTGACGCGGTCATTGCGGGAGGGTTTTGAGCTGTTGAGCGCATGGGGTAGCCGCGCTTGATTCGCCCAAGGTGGCAATTATTCAGGTCGTTGATGAGGCCGAAATGGTTTCGGTGCACCAGTCAGAGGTTACTCGGTTCAGTCATGATCACATACGAGACCTTCAGCGTCTCAGCAATCAATCGATAAAAGAAGTCAGGAGCTCACAGATGGCAGTCTCAGGTGAAAAAATCATCGGTATCGATCTTGGAACGACAAATTCGGTTGTGTCCGTCATGGAAGGCGGCGAACCCAAGGTCATCGCTAATCAGGAAGGAAGTCGTACGACACCCAGTGTGATCGCCTTCACCGATAAGGGTGAGACACTCGTTGGCGATCCTGCCAAACGGCAGGCAGTGACAAACCCCACAAATACGATCTACTCGATCAAGCGATTCATGGGGCGACGGCACAGCGAAGTGCATTCAGAAGAAAAGATTGTTCCGTACGATGTGGTTGGTGCTGATGCCGACTACGTGAAGGTCAATGTTAGCGGCAAGGAACACACTCCACCGGAGATTTCCGCGCTTGTGCTTCGCAAGCTTAAGGAAGCGTCCGAAAGCTATCTTGGTCACAAGGTGAACAAAGCGGTGATCACCGTGCCGGCCTACTTCAATGATGCTCAGAGGCAGGCTACAAAAGATGCCGGCCAGATTGCCGGGTTGGAAGTGGCGCGAATTATTAACGAGCCAACTGCCGCTGCTCTGGCTTATGGGCTGGACAAAAAGCAGGAAGAAAAAATTGTCGTGTTCGACCTTGGTGGCGGTACATTTGACGTATCGATTCTGGAGGTTGGCGACGAACTTGTAGAGGTGCTCAGCACTAACGGCGACACGCATCTTGGCGGTGACGACTTTGATGAAGTGCTGATCAGCCACATCGCTGACGAGTTCAAGAAATCCGACGACATCGATCTTCGCAATGACCCGATGGCGCTGCAGCGTCTGCGGGAAGCTGCTGAAAAGGCAAAGCAGGAGCTTTCGACTGCACAGACGTCGGACATTAACCTGCCTTTCATTACTTCTGTCGATGGGGTTGCCAAGCATTTGCAGCTGTCGATCAGTCGCGGTGACTTTGAACGTCTGATTGACCCGCTGGTGGAACGCTGCCGCGGTCCGGTAGAAAGTGCTTTGAAGGATGCCCGGCTGAGCGCCAGTGACATCAGTGAAGTTGTTCTGGTGGGCGGTTCGACTCGAGTTCCCAAGGTGCAGGCGTTTGTCAAGAAGATTTTCAACAAGGAGCCACATCAGGGTGTGAATCCCGATGAGGTGGTTTCGCTGGGGGCGGCCATTCAGGGCGGTATTATCTCCGGCGATGTCAAAGATGTGGTACTGCTGGACGTGACTCCCCTGTCTTTGGGTATCGAAACCGAAGGTGGCATCATGACTACTCTGGTGGAACGAAATACTACTATTCCCACCACGAAGTCCGAAACGTTTTCCACTGCTGCCGATAATCAGCCTGCAGTGACCGTGCGAGTTTTTCAGGGCGAACGGCGGATGGCGACGGATAACCGTCTGTTGGACCAGTTCGACCTGGCGGACCTGCCACCGGCGCCACGAGGTGTGCCGCAGATCGAAGTTAAATTTGATATCGATGTGAACGGGATTCTGAGCGTTTCCGCGAAAGACAAGGCTACCGGCAAAGAGCACAGCGTTGAAATTAAGCAGTCCAGCGGTCTGTCGGACGACGAGATCGAAAGGATGCGCAAGGACGGTGAAGCTCACGCCGAAGAGGACAAGAAGAAGGAAGAACTGGCGAAGGCCAAGAATGAAGCGTCAACGCTGGTGCACCAGACGGAAAAGACGCTGAAGGAGCACGAAGATAAGCTGGACGAAGGTTCGAAGACAGCGATCGCAGCATCCTGTGAAAAGGTGAAGGCCGCTGCCGAAGGTGACGATGCGGCAGCGATCCAGGCAGCTCTGCAGGAACTGGCTCAGGCCAGTGAAGCACTGTATCAGCACATGGCGGCTGCTGCCGAATCGGGCGGCGGTGAAGAGGGAGAGTCGGTCGCTGCCGCTGCCGGTGCCGCGGACGACGACATCATTGACGCCGACTTCGAAAAGAAGGACTGACGGTCTTACGGGAGATCGAGCCTGTAAGTTGTAAATCGAAAATGAAATACCACGAAAGCGGAACAGGAGTATCCCTGTTCTGTTTCGTGCCGACACACTGGCGATTAGAGACTCCGGCGAACTTTCGTCGGTAGTCTCTCTCTTGGGGCGCGTACATGGTGATCAGCCGTGTTCGCTGCTGCGCAAGAAAGGAAGGCACACTGATGGCATTCAATCCCGAAAAACTGACCGTCAAAGCCGGACAGGCGTTGCGGCATGCTCAGGAACTGGCGGAAGCAAACAGTCATCGAATCCTGCGACCACTGCATATTCTGAAGGCGTTGCTGGACGAAGATCAGGGTATCATGAAACCGCTGCTGCAGCGTGTCGGAGTGAATATCGGCCAGCTGGCGTCCATGGTCGATGGTGAAATCGGCCGCCTGCCACAGTCCAGTGGCAGTGAGGAACCGGTTGGCGCCGGCCCCGAGTCTGTCAAGGTTCTGAATGCTGCCGAGCAGCGGGCCCGAGAAATGGGTGACGAATTTACTTCGACGGAGCACCTGTTGCTTGCGCTGACGCAGGTCGAAGATCAGGCAAAGCGTCTGCTGAGCCTGAATGCCGTGAATGAAGCGGATATTCTGGAAGGCCTGAAAGAGGTGCGGGGCGGGCAGTCCGTGACGGATCAGAATCCCGAGGACAAATATCAGGTGCTGGAAAAGTATGGCGTGGATCTTGTTCAATCCGCCCGTGATGGAAAAATTGATCCCGTGATCGGACGCGATACGGAAATCCGTCGAGTGATTCAGGTGCTGTCCAGACGTCGCAAAAACAACCCGGTTCTGATCGGCGAACCTGGTGTCGGCAAGACAGCCATCGTCGAAGGACTCGCACATCGCATTGTTCTGGGAGACGTCCCGCAGAATCTGAAGGACAAAAAAGTTTTCGGACTGGATCTTGGCGCGCTGGTGGCCGGGGCAAAATTCCGTGGCGAATTCGAAGACCGACTGAAGGCTGTTCTTAAAGAAGTGCAGGATTCGAACGGTCAGGTCATTATGTTCATCGACGAGCTGCACACAGTGGTCGGAGCCGGCAACAGCGAAGGAGCGATGGATGCCTCCAATCTGCTGAAGCCAGCCCTTGCCCGGGGCGAACTTCACTGCGTGGGAGCAACGACGCTGGATGAGTATCGCAAGCACATCGAGAAGGACCCGGCGCTGGAACGTCGATTCCAGCCGGTGGTCGTCCAGGAACCAGATGTTGAAGATACGATTTCCATCCTGCGCGGGCTGAAGGATCGCTACGAGTCGCATCATGGCGTGCGCATTACTGACGACGCCATCATCGCAGCGGCCACACTTTCGGATCGCTACATTTCCGATCGTTTTCTGCCCGACAAAGCGATTGACCTGGTTGACGAAGGCGCAAGTCGTCTGCGGATGGAGATCGATTCGATGCCTGCCGAAATCGACGAAGCCACTCGTCAGCTGACACGGATGCAGATTGAAGCAGCGGCTCTGGAAAGAGAAACCAGCGATGACAGCAGAGATCGTCTGGCTGAACTGCAGCGATTGATTGCAGAGAATGAAGAGTCCACTAATCAGCTGAAAGCAAAATGGGAAGTTGAGAAGGCAGCGATCTCCGGGCTGAAGCCGCTGAAGGAGGACATCGAGAAACTGCGAACTGCCTACACGCAGGCATTTTCCCGAGCACAAAAGACCAATAGCAACGCAGATTACCAGGAGGCATATGAGGCCGAACAGAAGCTGAAGACTGCCGAAGGTCAGCTGGCTGAAATGGAAAATAAATCCGCCGAACTCAATGAAGATCCGGACAGTCGCCTGCTTCGAGAGGAAGTGACTGAAGAAGACATTGCCAGGGTTGTCAGTGTGTGGACGGGCGTCCCCGTGTCTCGCATGATGCAGGGAGAACGCGAAAAACTGCTGCGGATGGAAACGGAAATCCACAAACGCATGATCAATCAGCAGGAGGCCGTTGAAGCTGTTTCCAACGCTGTCCGCCGCGCACGGTCGGGGATGCAGGATGCCAGTCGCCCAATCGGCTCATTCATGTTTCTGGGACCGACGGGGGTGGGCAAGACAGAACTCTGTAAGGCGCTGGCGGAGTTCCTGTTCGACGACGAACGCAGTATGGTTCGCATCGACATGAGCGAATTCATGGAACGACACTCCGTTGCCCGGCTGATCGGTGCGCCTCCGGGGTACGTTGGGTATGAAGAAGGAGGTCGCCTGACGGAAGCGGTGCGGAGGAATCCGTACTGCGTCATTCTGCTGGACGAAGTTGAAAAGGCTCATCGAGACGTTTTCAATATTCTGCTGCAGTTGCTGGATGATGGACGTTTAACCGATAGTCAGGGGCGAACGGTTGACTTCAGCAATTGCATAATCGTGATGACGTCAAACATCGGCAGCCAGGCAATCATAAATCTGAGCGGCGATGCGGATGATAAGGAGATCCACAATCGTTGTATGGACGCATTGCAGCAGCATTTCCTGCCTGAGTTTCTGAATCGAATCGACGAAGTCATTGTGTTCCACCCGCTGGGCCGCGAAGAAATCCGCGAGATCGTCGGCTTGCAGATCCGTCAACTGAACAGGCAGCTGGAAGACAACGGCTACAAGCTGGAAGTTACTGACGCGGCGAAGCAGTTGCTGGCCAACGAAGGTTATGACCAGAAGTACGGAGCACGACCTTTGAAACGTGTTATTCAGCGGCGATTGCAGAATACGCTCGCCAACGAAATCCTGTCTGGTCAGTTTTCAGAAGGCGACACGATTCGGATCGGCGCCACTACCGATGGCTTCATCTTTGAAACGTTAGATGATTAGTGACGACGTCGTCACGGCCCTGGCAGAGCCGCCCCGGCCGTCTTCTGGCGAAATGCGTCGCTTATGCCGAACGAGTTCTGTCAGCTCTGGCGGATGCACGGAAAAAGGGGGCCGCAGAACATTGCGCGGTGGGCGTCTGCGCCCAGTGAGCCGCTTGATTGCCGAACGCTTTGTTTCCGAAAACCACCAATAGGTTGCCCCTGCATCGTTGTGTTGAGTTTTGGCAACACGCAGCAGTGTCCCATGCTAAGACTGCTTTGCGTTTCCTGTTTGGCTCTCGCTTTCTTAAGTTCTGTTAGAGCCAGTGTTTAGGGGGGCCTCGCAGTGATGGCGCTAACAATTATTATCATCCTGGCACGTTTGGTATCCACCATGCTTTACAGAAATTCAGTCAAGCGAAACTCACTGATGTTCGCCTGACTAGAAACAAAACATGCTTTCACCGAACGAAACAGGAGAAACAGAGATGAGAATTTTCAACGCACTGTCCAACGACGAAAACGGTTTTATTGTTTCCGCCGAAATTGTGCTTGTCGGCACCATTCTGGTTTTGGGAGTCATTGTTGGTCTGACCGAATTGTCCATTGGCGTAAACGAAGAGCTGGAAGACCTGGGGGCCGCGGTCGGCAGCATCAACCAGAGCTACTACTATAAACTGGCCTGTGCCAAAAAGGGCCATGTGGCCAGCAGCAGTTTTCAGGACTACCGAGACGAATGTGACAGTGCCTGTGATATCAGCTGTGACTCCCGAATTCGCGGCGAAAAACGCTCAAGTCGCCGCTAGGACAATTGTCTGTTGAGTCAACGGGGCAATGTCATTGGGCCAGCCCTGTGAACTCAGATGTGAGACGGCCCACAAACTGAATAGAGCTGCCTTGCCGACACTGTTAATACACTGTGTCAGCTGTACACCTCGAATTATCGCTGACGAATATATCGCCGAATGCCTGATCCGAAACAGGCGTGCTGAGAATGTTGAAGACCGAAGGATGAACGCTGAACGTCGACTCGATGCTACCCGCATTGATTACCTCTGCGACTGATTCAGCCTTCATCCTTCTGCCTTCAGATCTTCGATCATCAACAAAACCGGTCTCCTGTTTCGGGAATAACGCCCCGTGTTCACTTGCTGAACACGGGGTCGTTATTCTTTTCCAGACGTTGAATTCTGGACTATGAGTCGCTTATACGACGAAAGTTCACGACACACTGACACTCTGGTTACCAAACACGCAGTAGCCGTGCAGAACGCTCAGGCTGAGTCGGTTGTGGAATAGATGAACCCATACTCGCCACTTTCTGCTGCCGAGTCGCCACTGCGCCGGCATCGGCCTGGTCCGGCAGTCCCCAAGCGGGCAGTGCTGTTGATCGTTTCCGAGACTGCTCATCAAGTCTTAGGAATATCCGGACTCGCCGCTGTCGTGTTGGTCGGGGCCGAGTCTGTGTCGTGCGACGGCGGCCGTAACGACCCCTGTTCCCGTTGCATGATCCTGATTTCGTATGAAGTCAGTCTGCAGTTATCGCCGCCCACCGTACAATGGCTTTCCGACGCTGACTGTGTGACGCGCTGGCGTCGAATAGTCAAGTGTGTTGACGAGAAGTATTATTGTCGGCGGCCTGAATCGTTCAATGTCCTTTAGTCAGCAGCGGACAGCATGCGTAAACCTCTCACGATCCGAGATTTTTCTTCCCGAGCCGGCACCGTTTTCAGCCAGCGCAGTGGCGTCGTTGACGACCCCGATCAGGTCAGTGCTTCGCTGGGTGAATTGAGCTATGGTGATGTCGTGCGTCTTGCGCGGGCTCAGGCGGCAACGCTTGACGCCATGGGCATCGGACCCGGAGAACGCGTTGCCATTGTGTCGAAAAATTCGGCCAGATTGCTTGTCTCCTTCTTTGGAGTCAGCGGATTCGGACGCGTTCTGGTGCCCATCAACTTTCGTCTGAATCGTGCTGAGATCAGCTACATTGTTGAGCACAGTGGTGCGACGCTGTTGCTGGTTGATGCGGAACTGGATGAGGCACTGGCAGGGATCGGCCCGCGTCGAATTATTCTTGACCACGCCGGTGACCGCCAGTTGTTTCATTCCACGTCAGAACCGCAGGCGTGGAACGGATCTGAAGATGAAGTGGCCACAATCAACTACACCAGCGGCACGACTGCTCGTCCGAAAGGAGTGTGTCTGACACACCGCAATCTGTGGATCAACGCGACTGTTTTTGGTCTGCACCTTACCGTCACGGAACAGGATGTCTATTTGCACACGCTGCCGATGTTTCACTGTAATGGGTGGGGCATGCCTTATCTGCTGGCGGGAATGGGGGCCAGGCAGATCGTCCTGAGAAACGTTGACGGTGCTGAAATTCTGCGGCGGGTGGCAAAATATGGTGTGACGTTGATGTGCATGGCACCGACGGTTGTGGCCGCAATCCTGGACGCGGCAGGTCGCTGGGACGCCGAGATCCCGGGACGGGATCGTGTACGCATCGTTGTCGCCGGTGCCCCTCCTCCGACAGAACTGATTGTGCGCGTTCAGCAGGAACTTGGCTGGGAGTTTATTCAGGCGTACGGACTCACTGAAACATCGCCGATTCTGACCGTCAATCGCACGCCAGCAGAAGACCAGTCGCTTTCTTTGTCCGACCGCGCCAAACGTCTGGGGTGTGCCGGTCCTCCGGTTCTGGGTGCATCACTCAGGATAAGTGATGAAGACGAGGTGTTGGCTCAGGGCAACGTAGTGCTCGACCGATACTGGGACGATCCCGTGGCGACCGACCACGCGATTCGTGACGATTGGTTCTACACCGGAGACAGCGGATATGTTGGAGAAAACGGATTCCTGACGATCGCTGACCGTCGCAAGGACGTCATTATTACGGGCGGCGAAAACGTCGCGTCGATTGAAGTGGAGGACACATTATTCTCACATCCGGCCGTCGCCGAAGTTGCCGTGATTGGTCTGGCTCACGAAAAATGGGGAGAAACCGTTGCAGCAATCGTTGTCCTGAACTCAGATGCGGCAGCCACAGAAGGCGAATTGATCGATTTCGCCCGTCAACGCCTGGCGCACTTCAAGTGCCCGACAATCGTCAGGTTCTGCGACGCTCTGCCACGCACCGCCACCGGCAAAGTGCAGAAGTACAAACTGCGGGTGTCTCAACAGTCGTGAGTTTCTGCAGGTGCCGGACGCAGGGCGGCCTGCAGACGGTTCAGACGGTTTGTCTTCTGCTGAGCCCATCATGCCATTTGTTTAAACACATGGGCAGCGTCCCGCGCTGTCTGTGGTCTGTCCAACGCACGGCCCGCTGATCCTGCTGTTGAACGATTTCGTCACCGGAAGCGACGACCATCACTTTCCCGAACGGCGCAGGCTAAGGCGACGAACTCACGCAAAACAGGTGTTTTTCGCCGCGAAGAAAAATACGATTTGACGAGGGGACAGGGGACCCAATGACTGGCTCGTCCATATCATTTTCTGCCAGCAGCTTGAAACTGTTGTTCGCCACGCTGGCCACGAAGACAACGCCATCTTCGCGTGGAGCGTATAGATGTTCACCTGCAATCAGGGGTGATGCGTAGTAGTTGGTGCGGTGTTTTGGCAAGGCGGCGGTCCAGATGGTTTCTCCGGTTGCGGGGGCCAGGCATTCGACTTCGCCACGGTCTCGGACCAGATACACACGTCCTTTGTAGGCCACCGGACTGGGGACAAAGGTGCCAACATCGTCACGCTGCCAGACGTGGTTTGTTTCGGTGACGTCGCCTCTGCCGTCCAGTCGGATTCCGTGCAGTCGCGGGATGCCACGATCGTTGCGTCCAAAAGCGATGATGGCCATGTCCCCCACGATCACGGGAGTGGAGATAGACGGCCATAGTTTTTTCTCTTCGGGATTGAAGTTTCCACACGACCACTGAACCTTGCCGTCGACAGGATCGTGCATCGTCAGATGCTGCGCTCCCCAGACCAGCAGTGCCTCCCTGTCCTTATGGTGAATGACCAGCGGTGTAGCGTAGCCATGATCTCCTTCCTGAGGAGTTTCGTAGTTGCGGGCCACCTTCCATACCATGTCACCAGTGTTCTTGTCGAACGCGGCCAGCCACGATTCTCCGTGATGCATGCGCGTCATGACCACGTACTTTTCGGTCACGACCGGAGACGTGCCGTGGTCCCAGTACAGCGTATCTTTGCCGAATTGCTCGACCAGATTCGTCTGCCATCGGACCGTTCCGTCAAAGTCGACGGCCGCCAGTGTGCCACTCTTGAAGTACACATACAGCCCACTGCGGTCCGAGGCCGGAGAAGCGTTGCTGCCTGAACCATTACGATGCTTGCCGGCATTTTCCCGGCCGAACGTGGTCTGCCATAATTGTTTTCCCGACCAGTCAAAAGCCAGTAATCCGTCGATGCCGTTGACCGGGGCGGTCAGGTAGATAGTCTGCTTCAGAATAATGGGAGTTGAACAGCCCTTGCCCGGCAACTCAGTACGCCACAACACTTTTGTGGCGTCGAAATCGACGGGGTATTTGCCCACTTCGATACTGCCATTGTTGTGTGGGCCCCGCCAGCGAGGCCAGTCGTGATCCTGCTCTGCAGATTCAGAGAAACCGCCATACACAAAAACAGATGCGGCGATCAGATATCGGGTGATGTGCATGACTACGGTGTATTCGAGAATAGGGGCGGCGAATGGTCGCGTCTGGTAGACTCTGCAAAGGTCGACCATTATACACTAACGTCGGGGGCATTCGTACGGTTGTCACAAAATGGTCCGCAACGGAGCCGCGGCCCCGGCGGGAATTCGGAAGACGCATACATACGCATGTGTGGCACCGGAGTGAGACATTCCGGTGCAGAATTTTCACAGAATCTGAGGCCGGGAGACGTACATGCCGTTCATTCCTCTGACCGACGTTGAATTACAGATGGATCTGGTACCGGGGTTTGACGTCCGCTTTGTGCATTCCGAAGAAATGACGTTCGCATTCTGGAACATCAAAGCCGGGTCGCTGCTTCCGGAACACGCACATCCGCATGAACAGGTTGCCAACGTCCTGGAAGGAGAGTTTGAACTGATGATTGACGGCAAGGCCCAATGTGTGAGCCCCGGGACCGTTGCCGTAATTCCGGGAAATGCCGTACATTCAGGTCGGGCCATCACAGACTGCAGAGTTATGGACGTGTTTTGTCCGGTGCGCGAGGACTATCGAAACTGACGACATTCGGTGTGTGACAGCATTTGCAGAAATGCCGTTGCGATGACGGTAACCGGGGCTGTGTTCAATTCGATTAAGCCTCTCCTGGCGTGTCTTGCCTGCACAGCACCGGCCCTGCTTGATTGTATTGACCGATTTTTCAAGGGGTGCGATGACAAACAGCCGAGGATTCGGTTGCTGACCTGTGGCAGCCGATTTCGAATCAAGGGGTTGATTGCGACTTTGCTGGCTTATGGTGATGTTGCCGTACATCCGGAATGAATCCTGTCGCAGATCGATGACTATGTGACTGTCTCCGAAAATATCAGTGGGTGTGGCCGCAAAGGCTGTGTGTTTCCATCTCCTGAAGAACTTTGTCAGACCGTGAGGGCTGGTGCTCCAGGCAGGCGCAGGTTCGTCGGCAGGAACAGAGGGTTTGCGGTACGCGTAAGTGAGGGTTGGATGGGGAATGGCTAAGTTTAAGGTCCCTCGCTTATGCGCCGAATTTCCATGTGTCGGTAATAGGAGTCATGAAACCACTTCTCAGAATCTCGGTTCGAGACTCGCGAAAGAGCTTCGGCTCGAACCGATTTCAGCGACACAAGGATAAGCACCATGAGCATCAGAGCGAGTCGACTTTGATCGTAGTGGAATCGTTCGCTGGAATGTCCACGCGTACTGTCAGCACGTGAAAACGGCCGTTGTCGCTGACAATTTCTGACTCAAGGCGGCCGCCCGAGATGTCGTACTTGCCGGCAGGGAGGACGAATCTTACTCGACCGTCCGGAAGCGGTTCCAACAACTGGTTCGTCACTGTCGCTGTATTGCAGGATTCTGTCCCGTCATTCGGTCGGTCGTAGGAAACACTCAACGGTGACACCGTCTCGCGGGGGAAAGGGATCGGTGATGTCTCGTGACCATTGTACGTGCATGATGCGACCTGGTTGTCGCGAAAACGAATGATGCGAAAGCTCTCTGAATTCGTCTTGCCGATGCGCCGCGTCGGGGTCGCGCCAAAGTTCGTAACCTTTTTTCCAATCCCGTGTGCGTCATGAATCATCCGCACCTGATATTTGTCCAGCAAACTAAGGGGAGCGTTCGCCTCAAAGGCGTTGATCACTGTGACTGCGATGTCCTGCCGAGACGCAAGCAGGGCTTCGGCTTTCGACGTGTCAGTGTGCCACGGATAGCCGAAGTTAAGCACGCTGACATGCGGTCCGCAGTCGGTCAAACCGACCGGATCCCCGTACCATGATTCGTGGCCTGAGAACTGATGGTTTCCGAAATTGACGATGTAGGGCATGTCCAGCCCCGCCAGAGCTCCCGACACATAGGCCGGGTTGCACGCGTTGCTGCATAATACCATGTCGGGCGCCAGCAGATTGATGGTCGTCACCAACCGCTGAAGATATTCGGCCTGATACTGCCCCGACGTATCCAGATGCCCGAACGTGATGAATATTGGGTTACGGGAAAACTGTTTCACAACGTGCACACTCCGAGGCGAACGACACAGACCGGTTCGCCCTCCGCCGGTCACTTTTACGCTGAGATCATAGGCGCCGTCAGGCATGTCATCCGGCAGCGAAATTACGACTTCCCGGTCGTAGTAGTAAGCCTCGGATTTGTCTTCTTCAAACGAAACGACTCGTGATATGACGGTCGGACCAACCTGGCGTGTCAGCCTCACCTGATCGATTGTCGCGTCAAAACCGAGAAAACGAGCCCGAAGCGTCTGCCCTGGTTCGCAGATCGCCGGCTGATTCAGACGGGGGAATCGAAACCGGCTCTTAACGGTCGAAGCATCGCGGGTGAGATAGACAGGAGGCAGTCCTGTAGAACCGTTGACCTTGACACTGATGTTTTTTACGTGGGCCGTTCGCCAGCCAGTTGCCCGCACTTCCAGCGAGTAGCCATCGCCTGGTGGGAGCGCTGTCAGTGAACACTGCCCGGTCAACCAGTTTCTCACCAACGTGTTTCGGATGATCGCGCCACCGCGCCGCAGGATCGCTCGGCAGTCGACAAGATGTGAGTTCTTATCACCGTTTACATGAAACTGCAGTTCTCCGCGATCATCGTTCCATGTGTGCAGGGATTGGATGCGACATCCGGACAGGTCACCGTCGCTGCGATGCTCAATTCGTACAGTGTGTGATCCGGCCGGCAGGTCATCCTCCAACACGATATCACGTGGCAGCGAACGTGGCACCAGAATCCGTTCGTCTGCATCGTCAATTGTGATCGCCAGCGATCCCAGATTCGCCGTTCCGTAGGCCGGAACATTGTGACCGCCCAGCCGTAACGCCACGCCTGTCCCCTGGAAGACGCACTCAATCGACGCCCCGTTTTCTGTAGTCTGCAACGCCGTATCTTTCGCGAATCGGAAGCGGCTTTCGTGCCAGGCTCCCGACCTTTTTACGCGTTCCTTGTTCAGCGCAGACACCTCTTCGGGAATCATCCGCAGGCCATGTTCGGCATCCGGGTGCGTCAGATGCAGCGATCCGAGACAGCGCTGATCTTTGGTGCGCGGTCCTTTGGCAACCAGCAGGCGATCCCGAGCGGCTCCCACAATCCCGAGCGAACAGTCAAACTTGTACCGGCCCAGCAGCTGGAACTGCGAGTCCGTCTTCAACAGGATTTGCGGCGAGCCATAACACCCGAACCACCAGATTCCGTCGTGGAAAGCGGCCGTCTGAATTCCCAACTGAGTCCAGCCGCTGTTGATGATGTGTTTGCGCAGGAATCTTAAGTCTGCGTCATATTCATAGACGTAGTTTTCGGCAACACCGTCTGGAAGCCCGCCCACGACGAAGAAATGGCCGTCTCTGACTGCCATGCCACCAGCGCCGTGAAACACTTCCGGGGTTGGATGTTTTGACAGGAGCTCAAGAGTTTCTCCGCTGTAAACATAAACCCACGAGTCCGCGTTGCCGTCCGGGTCGTTGAAGCGACCGTGGTTCACTGCGACATAGATTCTGTTACGTGTGAAACACAGGTCACCATGATGATTCGCTACGGGAATCTTCGTCAACATGCGACCACTACGATCCGTTTTCACCAGTTCGGTCGTGAATGACCAGTAGATGGCATCGACTTTGTTCGTGCAGACTCCCTGCAGATGATGCTGGTAGTTGCCTTCGCACTCCACATTGCCAAACATTCGGCCGTCAGCGGCCCCGCAGGTGATGCTCGACATCGTTGCTGTCAGTTGCAGGAAAAACGTAAAAAGAAATTTCATACCTGCATCCCGTTCTACTGAGAGTTGCGATGAATCAAGGCTTTGAAAAACGTTGTCCGGTCTGCTGCGAATTCTTCCCACGAGTTCGGTCGACCCACGTGTTTTCGGCAACTGTTCTGCTGTTATCGTGCCAGCGTCATCTTCTCGCTGAAGACCCGATGGATTCTCTCATGCTCGACCGTAAACCACCAGTATTACAGATAAAGAACCCAGCCTCGCAGGGCATCCGATCCCCTTGATGATCCACCGAATGATTTCCGGAACTCGCGCGAACCAATACGGCCGTTTGCACGTCTGACTCTGTAAGGCTGCAGCGCCGGCCCAATGAAACATTGTGCGGCTTCCGACAATACTCAGCTCTTACGCCTACTTTCCTGCAAAAAAGATCTCGAATCGGAGACTTCAAGCGACGTTGATCGCTGCAGTCAGATTTCCTAGACGCACTGAGCGGTTCTGAAAAATTCGGCATTCTCATGGTGAATTGGCTGATCTGTCTCCCGCGCCTCTGACACCGGGTTTTTTTGCGGTTGTGTTCGAGCGGACGCTCATCTGTTGTTCCAGCGAATAGATCGGCGGCACAGACGGGTCGGTAGCTGAGATGGTTTAGCGACGGTCTGAAGAACCGTAGAGGAGGATTCGAGCGCCTCCCGGCCCACTTAGGGTATGTTTTGCGTGGTGATAAATCGAGAATTGAATTTCCACTCTGGAAACATAACCAGATTTTCAGCCCGATCGTTCAACGATTAAGGACGTCGCCCTGACATGGCCGCGACTAAGGTTCGACTCCTTCTCGGGCTACGGCGTTTTAGGGTGACTCACGGCTGCGAAGAACGTGTTCCGGATTGCCACGTGTTCCGGATTGCCGCATGCTTTTCCCATAAGCCAGCTCGAAATGCGTGTTTTCTCAGACTGCTGTGAATGAGGCGTGTGGAGACTGTGACGGGTACGTTGTCTCATTTCAAACAGATTCGTGCAATCAACAATGGGGTGGGGCCTGTGCTGCTGCGGGCTGGCGGCTCTGAACCGTCGTGATGCGGTCTCAATTCCTGCCACCACAACTAAAAGTATTCAACATGGCCCGTTCTTCTAATGGCAGGAGGCTGGACTTTTGATCCGGCGATATGGGTTCGAATCCCGTACGGACTGGTTAGATATTAACGACCAGGTGGTGGAATGTCAGACACGCGACGCTCAGAACGTTGTGCCTGAAGGCGTGGCAGTTCGATTCTCTTTCCGGTTACTAATGAGTTCAGCGATCCGGCGAATCTGATGGTCACTGATAAAGTCTGAACATGCATATAATATTGCAGGTGCGGCAGGTGCCCAGCTGGCTTTCATAAGGCCGGCCTGCTCGGCTCGATACCGGGACCTGCAACTAAGACATTCTTTGATGTCCAGGCCGGGTACGCAAACGGAAAAGTGGCGAGCAGGAGCGGCTTGTGACCGGCGGGTTCGACTCCCACCTCGGTCAGTCACACTTTTGCCGTTGGACTCCATCCGGGATCATTCGGTAATGATAACACGGGAGGTTCGTCCAATGGCAGGACGTCTGTCCTGCAACCAGGAAATCAGAGTTTGATTCTCCGGCGGTCGACTGCAGAACAAAGACTCATGGTCCAACGGCACGGCACCAGGTCCGCAGGCTCGCGATCCGGGTTCGATTCCCGGTGAGTCCACCGAAACAAGACAGGGACGGTAGCCGGATATGGCTGGCCGGACCGCACTGCTAAGAAGTGGCTGGCCGCCATTTGAGTCACGATGGATGAACAGAAAGCTTCCGGGCTGAGCAATCGGACCAGAGGTTTTCTCATTGTTCGCATGCGGGAGCCGCATCGACGGCTCTCCGGCATTGCGATGACTGCAATGGGTTGTATACGCGGTGGAACAGGTGCATGCCCGAACAGGATTTTGCTCAGTTACGGCCGGCGTGCTGTCTGACACGATTGCGAACCGAACAACGGCAGACCTCACTGCTTGCTTCATCGATGCCACGTTTCGCGTAGACTGCGGAAGCTTCTCGTGCCCATGCTGGAGTCCGGGCACGAGGAGTGTAGCTGTCGAACACGCCGTGGTCTCCATCCTGCGAAAACGATGGCATGCGTTTGATCAGGCGCCCTTTGCAGCCAATAATGGTCTGTCAAGGCTCCGAACTTACATTGGTTCCGGGAATACTCAAGTCCAAATACTCGCTGCCATTGGTCGCTACGGCTGATTCAACTGCGGCACCTTTTCGTGAATCAGTCGTGAACATGTCGTCTCCAGTTTTGAACGTCGTTCTGCACCAGCCCGAAATTCCTCAGAATACGGGCAACATCGGTCGCACGTGTGTCGCGATCGGAGCGAAGCTGTGGCTGATTCGTCCACTCGGTTACAAGTTGGAGGACCGGTATCTCAAACGAGCCGGGATGGATTACTGGCAGCACCTGGACTGGGAAGCCGTGGACAGCTGGACGGAAGTCCAGCAGCGACTGCCGCATGCGGCCGTGTGGTATTTGACGAAGACAGCCACCCGGGTGGTCTGGGATGCAGACTTCAGTCGCGGGGACGTACTGCTGTTTGGTAGTGAGTCACGTGGGTTGCCTCCTTCGATCATCAACGAATGCGTGGCGAACAAGCTGAAGCTGCCTATGACAGATCTGGTCCGTAGTTTGAATCTGGCCAGCACAGTGAATACCGTCGCGTACGAAGCGGTGCGACAGTTTGGCGGGCTTGAATGAATCGATGTCGTGCAGCAATTCACGATGTATCTGAGCAGGAGTTTTTTGCTCGCGACGTTACTGTGGTGGCTCAGGAGTTGATTGGCATGCTGCTGTGCCGTCGCAGTCGGCAGGGGCTGGCCGTGGGGCGGATTGTGGAAACGGAGGCTTATCTGGCCCAGGGAGACTCGGCGTCGCATTCGGCCAGGGGCATCAATCGCAAGAACGCCAGCATGTTCGGACTGCCGGGACACGCCTATGTTTACACGATTCATGCTCGACAGTGTTTTAACATCGTCACGGAATCAAAGGGCGCGGCTTCTGCCGTTCTGGTTCGAGCGGTGGAGCCGGTGCATGGCACGCAACTGATGGAACAGCGGCGCGGGATGAACAGAACACGAGATTTGTGTCGAGGTCCCGCACGTCTGTGTGAAGCGTTGGATATCGGTCGTGACTTCGATGGCTGGGATCTGAGTAAACGGCGGCGCCTGTGGGTGGGCACAGATACAGGTGTCGGTGACCTTCGCATCGGTAATTCAGTTAGGATCGGAGTGACGTCGGCGCAAGATGCGAGGCTTCGGTTCTTTCTGCCTGACAGTGAATTCGTAAGTGGTCCCCAGTCACTGAATCGGTCGTCGACGAATGAGTGAATGACACACGGCTGTTCCTGCAATTCGAGCCTGTGGGCTTGTCTGAGCAGCCAGCAGGCCATGCCTGGTTTCAGCAGACCGCACAGAGGATTTATCGACGCTGTGTTGCCCGTGGCCTGCATTCGTGCAGTTCTGCGATGCTTTCAGGTCGCCTGCCGCGCGGCAGCGCGACTAACGCACATTTGGAGTTTCTGACAGGCGTGCCAGGCGGCGATCGAAAACTTCCTGGACAGTTACCTCGATCGTCTTGCACAGGCCATCCAGGTCCAGGTCATCTTCGTCAAAGCCGAACGGTTCTTCGACGTGTTCCGCGACTGTCTCAAGGCCCAGCATGAAATATGCGACGATGCCGGTCAGGGGGACGGTCCACCAGCGGAAACTATCCACGATGCCCCAGGGAAAGGTGACCAGGTACAGCCCCACACATTGTCTGGCGAACGTGCGGTAGGACCGAACGACCCGAGTGTTTCGGATTCGTTCACAGCCGCCGCAGATGTCCAGAAACAGGCGAGCTTCCGCGTCCAGTACTCGCAGGTCATCGCCGTCGATAAAACCGTTGGTCTTCCACGAACCGAGCTCTTCGTACATGCGAGTGATCAGATACGACGGTACGTGTGAAGGCTGATCGGGACACGCTTCGAAGCCTTCCAGTTGCTGCAGTTTTGCTCCGTTGCGCAGATGGTCTTTCAGTCCGTAGGCGAAGGCCACGATCTCAATCCGGAATTTGTTCAACTCGTCATCACCGGCTTTACACAGATCAGCCACTTTGATGGACATGTTACGACTGATGTTGACCAGGGTGCCCCAAAGTTTGCGGGCTTCCCACCATCTGGCGTAGGACGAATTGGTGCGAAACACCAGCAGCCAGCCCAGGACCAGCGTGAACACGGCATGGAGATCCGGTGGCAGCGTAATGAATTCGCCGTAGGTCGACTGTGTTTCGAACCACACGGCGACAAGGGCATAAGCTGCTGTTGCCAATGCATACAGGCTGACGTTCCGCAGAGTCGCACTGCGGGCAATTTCTGACACAACATCGCGATTCATTTTATTGTGGCTCGATCAATCACCGGAACGACTGCGGATGTGAAAATCGACTCGGATGGCTCACCTTGTATTCTTCAACGCATGCTGCACCTCACCTGCACTTAAAGCACTGTCAAAGTGATTCTTATGCTCTGTCACAAAGCTGTCGTAACCTGTCCTCGTCCACACGTGCAGGCCGAGTCGCAGTGCAAACGTTGTGTATATGGCGGCGATCGTCGACACCGGCAGCTGGGCGTCAGCGGGTGACCAGCCTAGCAGATTGATCAGTACAAGGCAGAGTAACGAAATGGCGGGGCCAGAGATACCGAACGTCAGGCCGCTTGTAAGGCCAAGGCGTCTGCTCAGAATTACGACAGGAATTCCGATGAAGAACAGTATGGGACCTGTCGCGACAATACTCTCAATGTCGTAGAACGCAGCGGCAACGCCCACAACGATTGTTGTACATTGCAGACCCAGACAGATGCGAAGATGGCGCAGATTTGAATCGGGCTTCCGGTTAGTCGGTTCAAAAGACGATTGTGGTGCGCGAAACGGATTGTCGTCTGATGCTGTCATGATGTGCTGTGTTGTAATCGTCGTCTGTTGGTCATACGTCACGACATCGGAATGACGCGTTTCATCAGTGTCGCAGGTATCACCATGATGACGACCAGACTGGCCATTCGTCCGCTGCCCGTCGTGCAGAATACCATGGCGGCGTCGACAAAAATGATGTTCAGCAGCATGAACCCCACTGTTTTCTGCAGCAGTCGCGACTGGTTCACCTGAATGGCCTGTCCGCACCGCAGTCCCACATTTCCCGCAATCAGACACAGCGCGATCACCGCTCCCTGAGCAGCCGGCTGTACGGACATCACTCGCACCGCGGTCCAGGTGTTGATGCCGATACCGGCCAGTGCGACGGCCAGTCCGGAACTCAGGGTCAGTCTGGAAGAATCGCCTGCTTCATTGCGAGCGAACCATGTGACTCCGAACACATACACCGCAAGCGCTGCTGCAATATCAACCTGCGGGCCTGACCAGACCGCATCCCAGCTGCCCGCACAGCCGGCTCCGAGCATTATGTTCAGAAAGCGACAACCAGCCATACCAAACGGACCGCCGCCGGTGTTCTTAAGAACTGCATCGTAAAGGATGACAACGGCGGCCAGAATCAGGGCAATGCAGACGCCCACCGGTTCTGTTTCGGCGAAGATTCCGGCCAGTCCTGCTGCTGTGATACCAGTCAACATCAGCAGCGTTCCGAATACAGCAGCTGCCTTCTTTGAAATTCGGCCCGAAGGGATGGGCCGTTCCGGTCGCTCCCGTGCATCCAGTTCGGCGTCAAACACGTCATTCAGCACCATGCCACCCAGATACAGTCCTGCACTGGAAAGCAGGAGCAGCCAGAAATATTTGAGTGCCAGAATGTCAGGCAGACTTCGTTCCGAACTGCTGACGATGAATCCGCACAGCACATTAGTTAATGCTGTAAAGACTGTAGGCAGCCGCATCAGGCGCAGCCAGGTCATCACCGTGGCTCTGGCGGGTTGAGAGACACCCACGCTATCGTTTTCTGTCATCTTTTGCTCTAGTCCGCGAATCCGGCAAAGGCTGGGGAGGCTGTTTCGGGCTCACAGTCGTTAAGTCGGGTCCGTTGTCAACTGAAAAAGACTCCCGAGCCTCTCACCTTTTCATAACGTCTGTTCACAAGTGAGACGTCAGGCATGTTCAGCAAGTCTATTGTCTTTATCGCCAGCATCCTACTCACCGTGGCCTGGCCCCAAACCAGAACACAAGACAAATCGAAAAAGGCGACAAAGCCGCCTTCCATCGTCTGGGTCAATCAGCCGAAGGGCAACCAGCTGCCGCTGCCATCAAACACACAGCACCTGACATTTCGCAGTTCACTGGTGGACAGAGACATCGGGTACTGCATCTATTTGCCGCCGAGTTACGCAACGTCTGTGGAGTCCCGGTATCCGGTTATTTACAACCTGCACGGCAACGGCGGCAACGAATGCACCAGTGTTGATTCGATCCGAGTGCTGCATGAAGGCATTGAAGCGGGACGCTGGCCTGAGATGATTATGGTGCTGCCGAATGGCGGGCACAGCACCTTTTACAAGAACTCGGCCGATGGGCGGTTCCCCATCGAATCTGTTTTTATGACGGAGTTTCTTCCATTTATTGACACGAACTATCGTACCATCGCTGGTCGGCACGGTCGCTGCATCGAAGGCTTTTCGATGGGAGGTCGAGGCTCCACACGCCTGGCCGTGAAGTACCCGGAAATGTTCTGCAGTCTGTTCTGCCAGGCTGGCAATGTACCTCATTTGCTGGAGGCATTTGACGAGACGGAACCGGAAAGTCGCGGGAACCTGCTGTTGGGAGCTGACCGCGCCAACTGGGAAGCAGACGATGTTTATGAACTGACGAAAACGAACGTCGACCGTATCAAGGCAAATCTGAGAATCCAGATTGCCTGCGGCACAAAGGATTCCGGCCACATCCAAACGTTACGCGACTTTCACGCACATCTGCTGACGCTGGGCATCGACCACACCTTCATCGAATTGGAAGGACTGGCCCATAAACGCACTGAGATGATCTCAAGAATGAAGCCGATCTGGTTCGACTATCACGTCGAATCGATGCGGCGGGCGAACGTGAAGCAGAAGGAGAAAATTCGCCGGAAGGTCCGTTAAACGTCCCCTCCTTGTTCCGTCACAGGCCATGACAGAGTTATGTTCTTTGTCTCGATTGGACGCTCACTGATGTGAGCGGCAGCCGGCATCAGCCAACGAAGTCGGTCAGAAGATGGGGCCGGGAAACCACGGGCAGAATTCTTCGTCGCCGATGCCCTGAGCTTCGCTCAATGTTGCCTGACCACTGGCTGTGGCGATGATGCGTTCGAAGATTTCTTCGCCGACCTCTTCGATGCTGCTGCCGTCCAGAATGGTGCCGGCGTTGATATCCATATCGTCTTTCATGCGATTGAACATTGGCGTGTTGGTGGCTACTTTGATCGTTGGTGACGGCTTGCAGCCAAAGCAACTGCCACGACCGGTGGTGAAGACGACCACCTGGGCACCGCTGGCGACCTTGCCGGTGATCGACGCCGGGTCGAACCCCGGACTGTCCATAATGACGAAGCCTTTTTCTGTAATCGGTTCCGCGTATTGGTACACCGCACGCAGTGGAGATGTGCCGCCTTTGGATACGGCGCCCAGCGACTTTTCGAAAATGGTTGTCAGTCCTCCGTTCTTGTTGCCCACAGACGGGTTGTTATCGATGGATGCGTCGTATCTTCTGGCATAGTTTTCCCACCAGCGAATGCGTTCCAACAGTTGTTCTCCGACTTCGGGCGTGACGGCTCGCCGCGTCAGCAGGTGTTCCGCACCGTACAGTTCGGTTGTTTCTGAAAGTATTGTCGTCGCGCCGTGAGCGACCAGCAGGTCACTGGCAACGCCAACGGCGGGATTTGCGGTGATGCCACTGTTTCCATCGCTGCCACCGCATTCCATAGCAATTTTCAATTCATTGATCGGGATCGGTTCACGTGCGACATCGTTGGCCAGCGGCAGCAGGTCGCGCAGAACACTTACCGCCTTCGCGACTGTTTTTCGAACTCCACCGACCTCCTGTATGTTCAACACCATTGGGGGCGGTTCATCGGCATCTTTGACGCCGCCCAGCTGAACAAGGTTGTGGTCGCGTTCAAGCACAGTGGCCTGAGCCGTTTCACATCCCAGACCGAGTACGATGCAGGCCACGATGTTGGGATGTTTTGCAAAACCTGCCATGGTGCGGTTCAGCTGCCTGTGATCATCGCTGTTGAAGGCCAGTGCACAGCCTTCCTTGTGGACAAAAGCGACGACTCCGTCGATGTTGGGATATTCCGACAGATCTGTTTCTGTCAGCTCCCTGGCGACATATTTTGCTGTTGTCGCCGAACAGTTCACCGTGCTGATGACGGCGACGTAGTTACGAGTGCCAGCCGATCCGTTTGCTCGTCTGTAACCGTTGAAAAATCTTTCACTCGCTGGCTTTGGTGGTTCGTGCAGTTCGGTGGAAAAAGCATAATCCTGTCCGGGTTTAGTTGCCTTGACATTATGGACGTGTACCCAGTCGCCCATTCCGATGTTCGACATGGCATAACCGATTACCTGGCCGTACTTCACAATCGGTGCGTCTTCGCCGATCTGCGCGATCGCGATCTTGTGACCGGGAGGAATAGAGGCGAGTGCCGTCAGCGTTCTGTCACCTGACAGCACCGCGCTGCCTTCGCTCAGATACTCTTTGGCAACGGCGACGTTGTCGTTGGGGTGCAGGAGCAGCAGGCTGGTCGAACTGGTCAAAGTCTATCTTTCGTTGAATAGATCATGTCGGCACTGCCGGAGCAGGTTCCATCATGGAATGGTCCTGAACATGGTCTTCAGTGAGAAGTAATCGGTGGCAAGTTTTTCGGAGCTCGCGCAAAACCGTTCGATTGTTCCGGCATGTTTTCAGCACACATACTTCCATGAACGACTGTGAAATCACTACACCCCGGAGACAGACGCAGAGACCGGATGTGGATGTCAACGGGCCTCTACTTCTGTGCCGGTCAGATCCAGCAGCAGTTTGTGTGCCGCCCTGTAACGTGGGGCCTGTTCCAGCGCCAGCAGCACATGACGTCTTGACTGTTCTGCGTCCTGAGACTGCAGAATCCGAGCAATCAGGAAGTGAGTTCGTGCGGAGTCGGCCGGTTGCAGTTCCAGTAGTCCTTTCAGAACGTTGACTGCCAGATTGTCGTCCTTTATCGACGTGGCCACCTTGAGAACCTGTCTTAGTACGTCCGGTTGCAGAGGGTCGATGGCCATGACCAGCTGACCGGTTGCCAGTGCCTGGGGCCACTGCTCAGCTGTCACCTGCAATGACAGCAATTCGAGCGCGGCGTTCAGATCGTCGCCCGACCGCTGCAGATGTTCGGACAGCACGGTGGCCTGTTGATCTGATTTCTGCTGTTTCTTGTAGATCTCGGCCAGAATTCTTCGTGCGCCGCCGGCGCTGCTGTCTTCCGGAAACAGTTTGATAAGTTCCCGCAGTTTTGTCTCAGCGGAATCCAGTTCGCCGGCTCGTATCAGATCAGCAGCAGCGCTTAGCCCTGCTGTATAGTGATTAGGATTCTGCTGCAGAGCTTTCAGGTCCGGTCTGGTCTCACCGTCGGTTTCAATCGCAAACTCCACATCCTGTGCATAGCTGTTGGCAAGGCCGGTCAGATATTCGGCAAATGCGGCATCCAGTTCTGCCAGTCCTCCGGCGCGCCGTTCCAGTGCGTCGTTGATCACAAAACCGTCTTGCAGATCATTCAGGATGAGGACCAGCGATTCAAAGCCATGCTGTTCAACAATGAACTGAACGACCATTGACGATTCGTAGTATGCGAAGTTCAGATCTTCGCCGGATTCGGCCCGCAGAAATGCACTGCTGAGCTGGCTGACGGGCGTCACATTGCCTGTCCTGATCCGTTCGCGAAACCCTGGTGTCATCGATTGCCCCCAGCGAACGTCCGTACGGCGTTCTTCGTAGACAGATATGCCTTCGCTTAGCCAGCGTGGAATTCTGTTGTCCGTCATTTGCAGAGTGATGACGTGGCAGAACTCATGCCACAGGACAGATTCCCAGTTGCTGGGGCTGTTCCGCTGCGACGCCGGGCTGTTGGCGGTGATCAGTTTTCCGAAACAGACGCCCAGGAATCCGGCAACGTCCGGCATGCCAAATGTTCTGACTGCAAAATCGTCCGGACGATCGAAGATTTCGACGACGATGGGTTCTGACGGTGTGTAACCGTAGCGTTCGGACAATGTCTCAAAGGCGAGGTTCAGCAGGGCTTCGACTCGGCTACCGTAAACGGTGGCTTCCAGGCGACTCATGCGGATGATGAACCGTTTGCTGGTCAGTGTCCTGAATTCGTCAAGGCTGTCCTTTAGCTGCATCAGGTTATACAGCGACGTACTGTATGTATCCTGTTTCTGAGCTGCTTCGGCCATGCTCCAGCCTGCTTCGTCCTCGCCCAGACGCAGCAGGTCCTGAGACAATTGCGTCTTCGCAGGCACGAACGTCGGATCAACTGACATAGCCAACTGCTGGTACGCGGCTCCTTCGGAGAAGCGATACTTACGAGACAGTTTTTCTCCGATGACGTGATCCACCACAGGTGAGGCGTCAGAAAATGCGAGAGCTCGACTGCGACTTCTGGCTTCTTCCACGGGCTGATTCTGCAGGTGGTGAATCACTGCCTGCAACGCATGGGCGACCGGGTGCCACGGATTGATTTCGTGGATCCGAGCGAGTGTATCTGTTGCAGCAACGTAGTCTTCCGCGTCGATCTGTCGTTCCGCGAGTTTCAGCAGCGCCTTCGCATAGTTGGGATTGATGGACAAAATCTGCTGGAACAGGGCTGAGGTCTCCGGGGCGGACGCCGATGCGATCGATTCCGCCAACAGGAAAAGTACATCCGGGTTATCAGGGAATTGTTCGGCCGCCGGTTGCATGATCTCAGCCGCCAGGGCCGCGTCTCCTTTGTTGATGGCCAGCTGAGCCGCGGCGACAAATCCATCCGGCCGAGTCTTGTAATTTCTGGTGGCACGGTCGAAGAATCCTTCCAGCACATCTTTCGGGTCTGCCCCCAGTTTTATGGCCGCCTGCCCCAAAGACACAAGGTCGTCGGCGTCGGTGTATCGCCACGGAGCGCCGGTCGCCAGCTGATTGATCTCATCGAGCATGCGTTCCGACTTCTGACGATCTCCCAGCGTCAGGGCCACCTTGTGCGCAAGCATGCGCAGCCGAATGCTCCACGAGTATCGAACGATACCGGCGTCGATCGTTGCGGCTGCCTGCAGATATCGTCCCAGTTCCACTTCGGCGGTGGCTTTCAGGACTGGCCACTCCTCGCCGTACCGGCGGCCTTCAATCTGTTCCGTGGCTGCGTCGAGGCACTGGACGTAATTGCCCACACGAAGCATGTCCTGGCATTCGGAGATCGTAGCAGCCTGAATGGATTGGGTAAAACACCCCAAAACAGCCGCCAGCAGCATCTTCGTTTTCATAAACACGCTTTCCGATTACCGGTTTGCAGGCCTGTGATAACGTCGTTTTGTCAGTCTTCGGTAAGGCATGGCCGGCCCCTCCGGATTGCAAGAGTAGCATCAATTGTCCGGAATAGAAGTGCGGACGTCCAAACATGACGGTCACGCGGAATACGGCGGACAATCCGCCAGCGACACCCGCAATTCTTATGTGTCAACTGCAGGGATTCTCTGACAGAACCGATACGAACTGCAGAAGACATCGTGACGCATGCAGGTGCGTGGTTCTTTGCAGACGGAATCATCCACTGGTCCGACGGGGCCCGCCTGTTCTGTACTACGTTTCATTCAGGCTACAAGTTCGCGGATGGCACGAAGTGCCTCAAAAATCACTCTGCTGGAAATTTCTCCCGATGCAGCAGCTTCCCGTGTCTGAACTTATGCGGAATTGTTCTCACGCCGTAGTCCCGGACACGATCGGTCTGCGTGATGCCGCTGAGCTCCTTGTAACCAACAGTTTCTCTGTGCTGGTAGCTAAGAATACTTCCGGGCAGTTGGTTGGCGTAATTCCGGAATCGGCCGTTATCCGTGAATTGATGGCGACAACCTGCCGCAATACCAGTGTGTCGCAGATTTTGTCTCGGCACGTGGAGTCTGTGCGGCAGGATGCGAGCGTTGGCGGAATACTGCACCTTTTTCGTTCGTCCTGTCATGAAGTCATCCCCGTACTTGACCAGGCGGGAGAAATTGTCGGTTTGCTGCATCGAAATGACATCGTCAGGATGCTGTTGAGTGACGCCGTTGAGCAGGAAACCGGTACGAACTCACGCGGTGCAGTACCAGATACCCATAAGCCCCATTTTATGAACCGCGACGAGCTGCCGGCAAACGGGAAAAAAAAATTGCCACCGGGCTCCGCCGAGTAATCGCAGCACGGTGCTGCCCCCCACTTTTCACACCTGCTTTTCAGTGACCACGGCGTGCCCCGATTTTGGTCGCCATCTGCGGTGCAGGATTGAGCTTCACGCTGTCCTGGGCGAATTTGCCTGTTTTTAAGTGGGAGAGAGATCACTGAATGCAGTCGTTTGTGCATCGTGACCGCTTGAAGTCGCTGTGATAAAGCTTTCCCCGGTGGCCTCAGCAATGATTGCCCTGGATGCAGTCCAGCAAGGCTTGCCAGAACTGCGCCGTCTGCCATCATGCTGTGCTGCGATTTCTGAATTTGAATTCGTCCTGGTTACTTTGTTTGGCACAATGTATGCGGTATACCGGTCATTAGAAGGTTGGTGACGAAACAGGTCCGTCAGCCTGCTGAAGGAATCAGCAAAAGTGCTCATACTGCGAGCAGACCAGAAGCGGTGCGCTTCGTCTTTAAGTCTGGCTGCAGGGGGGTGATGAGAATTTCCCTGATTTTTTGTGCGGGCATCAGCGTTTGATGCCGCTCATCGCCCTGGAGAATGGAAGGCCGAAGCCACATCAGGCAGAGCACACCGCGAAATGTCGCGTCGGTTTGTGGCGGTACAGTGATATTCGGAGGAGTTAGCAGGCATGGCGAAAGCGAAACTGGAGTACATCTGGCTGGACGGTTACAAACCAACTCAGAATCTCCGTGGTAAGACGAAAGTCATAGACAACTTCAGCGGAGAACTGGATGACTGCCCCATGTGGGCCTTCGACGGTAGTTCGACTGAACAGGCTGAAGGCGGGTCGTCAGACTGCCTTCTGAAACCCGTTGCGTTGTTTCCGGATCCGGGCCGAATCGGAAACGGCTGGCTGGTGATGGCGGAAGTTCTGAATGCAGACGGTTCTGCTCACGAGTCTAACGGTCGAGCCACGATCGACGACGACGATGACGACTTCTGGTTTGGATTTGAGCAGGAGTACTTTCTGTGGGATCCGGAGCACAATCTTCCCCTTGGTTTTCCGCCAGGCGGTTATCCCGGCCCTCAGGGGCCGTATTACTGTTCTGTGGGAGCAAAAAATGCGTACGGTCGTGAGATCGTCGAAGAACACTTGGAAATGTGCCTCGAAGCAGGCATCAACGTTGAAGGTATCAACGGAGAAGTCGCTGCCGGCCAATGGGAATTCCAGACCTTTGCCAAGGGCGCTGCCCGAGCGGGTGACGAAACGTGGATCGCTCGTTATCTGTGCGAACGGACCGCAGAAAAGTATGGTCTGGCTATCAACTGGCATCCGAAACCGCTCGGCCCGACCGACTGGAATGGTTCGGGCATGCACGCAAACTTTTCCAATACGACTCTTCGTGAAGCTGGTAACAAGGAAACGTACGACAGAATCTGTACGGCATTCGAGCCACGTATTCAGGAACACATCAGCGTGTACGGTCATGACAACGACAAGCGTCTGACCGGACTGCACGAAACTCAGTCGATTGACAAATTCAGTTACGGTGTGTCAGACCGTGGCGCGTCTATTCGAATTCCGGTAGCGACGGTTGAGTCGGGCTGGAAGGGCTGGCTGGAAGATCGTCGTCCGGCATCGAACGCGGATCCATATAAGGTTGCCGCAGAGATCGTTACGACAGTCAAGAGTGTTGGCTGATTGAAACTGACGTTCGGGATGCAGGTCTCCACTTTGTGACCTGCATTTCGATGGTTATTGTTGACCATCGAGGAGACTTGATCGTCAATTGCTTCATGGGCCGCCCGGTGTTTTCCGGGTGGCCCTTTCTGCGTATGGTCATTCTTTCCGGTGCAGGGTAACGACTCAGCGAATTGACGAGTCTGGCGCAGCTGTCTGTTATCAGGAAAGAAGTCGGCATTCTGATACGGTGTTCGGAAGCCTCCGCGGACCGGCAGTTTCTGCTGTTTTCTGACCTTTCCTGAACCATCATCCCTCGATAACCTCCGTCGCCAACGGCAGTCGGGCGATCACGTCCTCTGAAGGTCGACGGAATCCGGAATTTTCCTGCATGACCAATGGAATGGCCGCGCACGGACCGATGATTGCCGATAACGGAAGAAGTCAGGTCCGGATTCGTTTCTTTGGCAGGGATTGCTATGGCAGAAACATTGCAGCAAGGCAGCTTGGTCTCCAGTATGCCGGAGGAGACGTTGAATCAGCTGACTCATGGGGCCGGACTGGCTTTGAGTATCGCAGGTGCTGTGCGACTGTTGACCAATACGGGAATGGACGCCTGGCTGACAGCGGGATGCTGGATCTACGCTGTGGCACTCGTGGTGCTGTACGCAGCATCAACTTTGTCTCATTCCTTTGACACAGATCCTCATCGTACTCGCTATCGAACGCTGGACCAGATCGCCATCTTTGGTGTCATGGCCGCGACGTACACTCCCGTCAGTCTGTTTGCCTGCCGAGACGGATGGTGGAACGTGCCATTGTTAATGATCTGGGTGATGGCGGGGGTTGGCGTCTATCTGAAACTGCGGGTCACAAAAAGGGATATGGTTCCGGTCTGGTTCTACGTAGTAACAGCCGCGCTGCCGTTACTTGCGGGCCCCCGTCTGCTGCAGCATACGGGTGACAGCTTCGTCTGGGTGCTGACCGGCGCATGCTGCTATCTTCTGGGCATTGTGTTTCTGCTGAATGATACACGGGTACGTTTTTTTCACAGTGTGTGGCACGTCCTTGTGATTCTGGGCAGTATCTGCCACTACGTCGTGATCAGTGATCTGGCCGCCCGCGCGGTGTAGTCGTCACTGAATGAAGCGGGACGATCCGGAAGTATGTCTTATTCGAGACATTGTGTCTTCGAAGGAACGTCAGGACGCTGCGTTGACGGAGCAGAACAGGCCGAATTGAGTTGTCCGTTGTCGTCGATCTCGCTCGCCAACGGCATTAACGGATATCGGGAGACCGGTGACACCAGGGACGACGAAAACAGGCCGAGCAACAACGCTGATACATTGACTTCTCCGGCGACCAGCGCCAGTTCCCGTCTTAAGCAGCCGGCCGATTGTCCATTTCCTGCCTCAACGTCCGGCTTACCGGGGGGGATAAGTTGGCAGGGCAGATGCCGATTCGTGGGCTGAGTTTAGTGTTGCTGTGGGGGGGACACCGCACCGCTGGATGCGATACCGACCCGGGGAATTCAGGAATTGCTGGCCCCGGCGGCGGCGTGATAGACGAGTCTACTGTGTGTCGAGATGATCTTGCGGAGGTTGTAAAGGTCTTCATCAACCGGCAGTGCGTGAAACGTGAATCTTGCGTCAGGTCATTTCTCGTTTAACACGCGAGCGTAAACTTCGCGGATGCGTTCTGTCATGAATTCGTGGCGGAACTGCGGAGCGAACCGTTGCCGGCCGGCAGCCCCAAGACGTTCTCGCAGCGCGGCGTCGCTGGCGAGTTTGACAATCGCTTCCGATAATGCTTCGATCGATCTGGCGGGGACAAGACAGCCGGTTTCGCCGTCCACGCAGACCTCCGGTGCACCGTCGATATTGTAGCTGACAATCGGCTTCCCACAGATCAGTGCCTGTGGCAGCACACGTGCGAGTCCTTCCCAGACACTCGTATGAGCGACCACGTCCATGGCGTGCATATAGTTGGCGACCTGATCGGGGGCAATGAGTCCGGCGAAGAAAAAGTGCTGACTGAGTCCCAGCTCAGCAATGCGGTTTTGGAACTGTGTTTTCAGGATTCCGTCTCCGACGAACAGAAATCGCACCTTCGGAACTCTGGCTACAATGGCGGGGGCCGCTTCGATGAGGTATTCGTGGCCCTTCAGATTGAACAGCCGGGCGATCTTGCCGACGACGACATGTGAATTATCGATACCAAGTTCGTGTCGAACCACGTCGCGTGAACGGTGTGGTTGCAGAAATGCATCGACGTCCATTCCGCTGAAGACGGTCGTGTATTTGTCAGGCGTGCCGATTCCGGCCGCGATATATTGCTGCGACATTGCGTCGCAGACTGTTATGAAATGCTGACACCAGGGGTCTGCCAGTCTTTCTGCCGTCCGATAGATGCTCTGCAGGACTGCCGGCTGACCAAAGTGAAAGGCGGCTCCGTGAATACTGTGCACACAGGGAATGCCCAGAGCGAGGGCTGCGCGACGTCCCAGAATGCCGGCTTTGGAAGAGTGCGTATGCACGATGTCCGGCTGGTAGTTTTTCAGCATCCGCTTCAGCGCGAAATAACACTTTGCGTCTCGCCATGGATGCAGACTGCGGCGCAGTTCCGGCAGCACACGCAGGTCAAGGCCTCGATCGATGGCCCGCTGTTCCAGCGTTCCTTCCGGACCAAGCCCGGGGCCGGTGATCAGGCAGACTTCGTCCCCGTGGATGTGGTGCTGGTCGTCGACATTGAACAGGGTGTTTTCCTGTGCTCCGCCGATGATCAGTCGCGTGATGATGTGAGCGGTTCGCATGGGAGACGGCTGGCAGAGTCGGCTATCGTGGGTTGAATAGATACCGGTGATTGTATTCAGGAGCGTTCTGTAAAGTGTAAAGTCGTAATGCGTCCCGTTGCCGTGGCGCTGATCAGTCAGGCGTAAGCTGCTCTTCAGGATAGTCCACGTGTACAAGGTACAGTCCCTCCGGCGTTGCTGTACAGCCGGCCCGCCCCCGATCCATTGATGCCACGACGTCGGCCATGTACTCCGGTGGTTCCGTCCCCGTGCCGATTCGCAGCAACGTTCCCACGATCGCCCGCACCATGTTGTACAGAAATCCGTCGGCCATGATTTCGAAACATATCACGGGTGATGCCGGGTCTTCGTGTGGTCGGGGATCCGTCGGCAGCCAGCAGTGCCCTGCCGCATCCTTTTGATCAGAACCAGGGCTTTGCCTGTTCTGACTGTCTTCCTGGATCGATATCGACTGCTGTACAGAAGCCGGCGTCCACAGCGACCAGTGTGACACTCGCTGCAGCGTGACTTCCATAACTGTACGAATGCTGGTCGCCTTGTTCGGGTAATTTGTTTCAAAACAGCGGAAGTCATGTGTTCCCATCAGGGCTGGAAGGGCCTCCAGCATGGCCGAGGTATTCAGCATGCGTCGCGATCGGTGGACCAGGTTCCGCAGAAACGGCGGCAGGACTGCGCCGTCGAAAATCAGGTAGCGATATCTTTTTCTGATGGCCGAATAAGTGGCGTGAAACTGATCCGAGACTTCCCGGGACTGTACGATGGCAATATCGTCGGGCAGGAAACGCTGCAGCCCGCGACGAAATTGCGGCGCCGCGATTTTCGATTCCGTACGAAAACACGCCACCTGTCCCAGAGCATGGACTCCGGAGTCTGTTCGGCCGGCGCACAGCACGTTGCATCGAGTCCCCGTCAGCTTTTCTGTTGCACGTTCCACAAACTCCTGAACAGTTTTTCCGTTCGGTTGAATTTGCCAGCCTCGATAGTGAGTCCCCTCGTAGGCGACTGTCAGCATGATGTTACGATACATGGCGCGATGTTAACGATTCATGACGCGGCCGGAACCGTGGGTGCGGGATTTCATGACGAGTCTGACGTTTCGACCAGCAGCGGGACAATGACTGTCTGTGATTGGGCTTCGTTTGGTGTGGAGAATGGTCGTTTGAGAATCCACCTGGCGCATGTGTGCGTCGTTCTGTCAGTTGCCCGTCAGGACACCGGTCAGATTGCTCCTGCGTTCGCCATCGACCATGAATGCCAAACATTTTTCTGAAGAAGTCCAGAGCCGCACGGGTGGCACTTCGAGGCCACGTCGAAGGTCATCATGTTTTTTTCGGCCGTCGATGACAATTCGAAGTGACCTCGGCGCGCGGACTCGCAGTTTCAGAACCGGCGATCGAAGCACAATTCGTGAAAAAACTGCGGATACATCACCTCAGGCATCACGCCGACGTCCGTGATTCTCGTATCGAACACCCTACATTCCGTACATCCTGCCCTCTTTATCTGTCACGAAGCCTTGAACGTATTTGACCTCACATCACGCCGTGGGGTACACTGGACGATAGAGAGAATATGACCTTCCACCCGTGGCGAGCCTTTCCTCCTTCCTTGCTCGCACCACTCTGTTCATGCGAGTCTTACCATGTACGCATCCGTGCGCTCATCATGGAAACGTCTGTCGCTGGTTATTCTGGTGACATACGCGACGTGTGTCACTCGTGCCGATGAACCGCTTCATCGCCGAATCGATCAGGCGTTTTATGAGACGGCCGTCGGGCCTGTTGCGGACAAAACCGACGATCTGAACTTCGTGCGGCGAGCTTATCTTGACCTGAATGGTCGTATTCCCGCGATTCACGAAGTTCGAGTTTATCTTGCTCGTCCTGAGCAGAACCGCAGGACCGAACTGGTCGATCGGTTGCTTGCGTCCGCAGAATTTTCGGGGCATCTGGCAACGACGTTTGATGTCATGCTGATGGAGCGTCGTGGTGGCAAGCATGTAAAGAGTGAAGAATTCAGAGCCTGGCTGAGGGCATCGTTCGATCAGGACAAGCCGTTTCATCAACTGGCGGCAGAATTGATCACCGCAGACACTTCCGGCACAAGTCGTCCTTCGGCGGCATTTCTGCTGGAACGCGATGTTGAACCGAATCTGTTAACACGCGAGATTGCTCGCATGTTTTTCGGCATGGATCTGCAGTGTGCTCAGTGTCATGACCATCCGAATGTCGACGACTATAAACAGGAAGACTATTACGGGCTGTATTCGTTCGTCAGTCGTTCGTCGCTGTTCCAGCCGGATAAGAAGAAACCCGCGGTCATTGCGGAAGCTGCTGATGGTCAGTCACCGTTCAAATCTGTCTTCACCAGTCGTGAAGCTTTCACGTCGCCGCGTATGCCGGGTGAAGTGGAAGTGACGGAACCCGTGTTTGAGGCCGGGGACGAATACAAGACGCGTCCTGCCAAGACGGTGGCTTCGGTACCACGGTACAGTCGGCGGGCTAAACTGGCAGAGTTTATTGCCAGCGGCAGCAATCACTACTTTCGCCGCAACATCGCCAATCGGTTGTGGGCTATGATGATGGGGCGAGGGCTGGTGCATCCGGTGGACATGCATCATTCGATGAATCCGCCCTCGCATCCCGAGTTGATGACGTTGCTGGCCGACGAATTTGCGGCGATGAATTTCAAAGTTAAACCGTTCCTGCGTGAACTTGCACTCTCGGACGTGTATCAGCGGTCGCACCAATTCACCAGTCCAGCAACTGTTGACGTCGCCCGTCTTGCAGCCACAATCGAGAAACTTCAGCAGCAGCGAACGACGGCCAACGATCTGACATTGCAGAAAGAAGACGAAGCGCAGGTCGCCCTGGAGGAACTCGACGCTGCCATCACGACGGCGGAACCTCAGCGGGCGGCGCTGGCCAAAGTCCGTGCGGCAGCCACGGCAGCAGCGACGAAACGCAACGCCGCAGTGGCAGCACAACAGGCAAAGAAGGCCGCACTTGATACGAAACTGGCTTTTGCTGTGCTTGTGACAGAAGCTTTCAACAGCGCCGATGCTGCTGCGGCTCGGCTCGCCTCGCCCCCGGATCTTGCGGCTACGGTTGCAATACTGAAAACTCGCACTGTCAGAAATGCTGCTGAAATCAAGAAGCTGCAGCAGGCTCTGGACGCCGCCGCAAAAGCCTCTGTTGCTGCTGAGGATGTTCTGGTGAAGGCGCGGACGGCAGAAAAAGCAGAACGGGAAAAATACGCTCCTCTTCAGCCACGGCTGCGGCAGTATCGAGCGGCCATGGTGAAGGCGTTTAAGGAGTCACAGCAGGCGTATATTCTGGTGACGCATCGAGATCAGGAAGTTGAGTATCTGCAGAATCTGATCAGGCAGACAGACGCAGCGTCGAAACTGCCCGCCACGCAGGCCGCCGCCGCCGACATGGACCAACATTACAAAGTGGCCGTGCAGACCGTTGCGTCATCGGAAAAACAAATGGTCGTTGCATCGAAAACGATGACCGAGGCGGCGATAAAGCAGGCCAATGCACAGAAAGCCAGGGGCAAGCTTACCCATATGCTTCAGCAGCAGCAGCAGGTCCGTGAGTCGCTGGCGTCTGCGTCGAAGAGTACGACTTCAGCAGCGGCCGCGCTGCAGGATAAAATGCTGGCGGGGATGGTCACCGAGCTTCAGAAATCAACGGCGCGTCTTACGGCGGCGATGAGCGAAACCAACGCGCAGCTGAATGCTGCATCCACCGAAATGGAGACGGCAGCGCAGACTGTCGCTGAAATGCAGGCGCAGACTGATGCGGCAAAACGGCAGGCGGACCTCGCCCGCAAGCAGGCTGGCGAAGCTGAAATGAAGAAGATCGCATTGCAGACCAAGGTTGAGACATTGATCACCACGAAGAGTGAGGCAGAGGCTTCCGTTGTTGAGCAGTCGACTCAGCAGTTTCATCTTGCCACGGTCGAATGCCTCACGCCCGAACAATTGACATGGAGTATTCTGCAGGCGTCCGGGCAGATCGAACGGCAGGCGGTCGCTGAGCTGGCAAAACTGAACAAGGAAATGCCACTGACGGAAGAACAAAAATCTGACGCGGCAGTCGTGGCACAACGGCGTGTTGCGGCGGAGGCGGCTGCTGTTGTTTCATTAACGAAAACTGTGGCCGGATTTGTCAAATTGTTTGCTGCTGAGCAGGGGCAGCCTCAGGACGACTTCTTTGCGACGGTCGACCAGGCGCTGCTCTTCGCCAATGGCAGTCAGATGCGATCATGGCTTGCTCCGTCCGGTGATAATCTGACCGGTCGGCTGATCAAGCTTGATACTCCTGACAAAATTGCAGACGAACTCTACCTGTCGACTCTTGTTCGTAATCCGACGGCAGAAGAAATACAGGACGTGTCGGAGTACCTTGCCGCACGCGGAGACAATAAGAAAGAGGCCGTTCAGGAAATTGCCTGGGCTCTGGTAACGTCCGCTGAGTTTCGTTTTCAGTACTAGCATTTCGTCTGATCCACTCGAGAGAACGTGTGTCACAGGCTCTGCCGGTGTTTTCACGATTGCCATGATGCCGGTCGGAACAGTGGCACATTTTACGACCGAACAGTTAATCTTTTCTGTAAAGGACATCGCCATGAAAGCCGGATACGCCTGTCAGTCGCTGGAACACACACTTGCTCGGCGACAGTTTCTTGGCTCCGTCGCTGGAGGCTTCGTCGTTGGTGGCCTGGGCGCGCTCACTAATCCGGCCGCTGCCGCAGCACTGGAACGCAAGCAGATGCGAGTTCTGGTGATGTTTATGTCCGGTGGGCTGAGCCAGCTGGAAAGCTGGGACCCGAAACCCAAAACGGACACGGGAGGTCCTTTCCGATCGATCCCTACCGCAGTTCCCGGCATGCATATTTCGGAACTGCTGCCGCAGACTGCTGTCCACATGGATAAGTTGGCATTGATTCGCAGTATCGATACCAAGAACGGCGATCATGGCAAAGGTCGTTACCAGATGACCTTCGGGCGCAATCAGATGCCTGGCGTCGTCTACCCGCATCTCGGAGCCGTTTGCGCCAAAGGCCTTGAACGAGCAGACAATCCTCTGCCCGGTCATATCAAGATCGGTGGTGGGGCACGAGGCACAGACTCCGCTTATCTGGGGCCGAAGTACGCCAGCATCGGCATCAACGGCAAGCCACCGGCCAATTCAATGCGAGCGTCCAGCCTGACAGAGGACGTTGATGTTCTGCGGAACAAGTTCCGCCGGAAGACAAACGAACGATTCTCCCAATTGCGTCGTACAGCAGAAACCGACGTGTACACGCAGAGTTTCGAACAGGCTCGGCAGCTGATGGAACGGCGAGACGTGTTTGATGTGGAAAAAGAACCTGGTTCCGAAAAGGAACGGTATGGTGATTCACAACTGGGTAAACACTGCCTGATGGCTCGGCGCCTGCTTGAAAACGGAATTCCCTTTGTGCAGGTGTCGCACTCGAACTACGACACTCATAATGAAAACTTTAACTTTCATCTTGAGCAGCTGGGTGAATTCGACCGCGCGTTTTCGGCGCTGGTCGGTGACCTTCACGAGCGAGGCATGCTGGAGACAACTCTGGTGGTTGTCATGTCGGAGTTCGGTCGAACGCCGAAGATCAATGCTCGGTACGGGCGGGACCATTGGGGCAAAGCATGGTCGGTCTGTGTGGGCGGAGCAAAGATTCAACCCGGAGCCATTATCGGTGCGACTAACGCGAACGGTACCGAAGTCTCAGAACGTTCAGTGGAACACGGTGACTTGTTTCACACTTACCTGTCAGCCGTGGGCATGGAGTCGAACGGTTCCTTCGATATCGGCGGTCGCGACATGCCCATCGCCGACCCTTCTCGGGGCCCGATCAGCGAATTGATTTCCTGATGCGGGGCGGGGTGGCCCGGAGCCGATGCGAGTTGCCGCTCGGTCCCCCCCCGTTTTCGCTGTAAAAAAGAATCTCGCAGGATGATAAGAAGTCATACCGAAAGGCAAACTGCCACATTTCCGGAGCGACCAGCGGAAGCGGACCATAGAATTCCGGGCGTCAGCTCGAATAGGCCGTCACAGACGGATTCTGAAAGATGCCAGTCGCTATGAGTCTTGACGCAAAACAAACTCACGTGTTGCACGAGTGGAAGCACGGTAAACCGATGGTGGCGTGCCGGTTCGATCCATTCGGACGATTCCTGTTTTCCAGTTCCGAGGACTACACGCTGCAGCGCTGGAACGTGGAATCCGGCGAAAAAATCGCGTGGGAGGCTCACGACAGCTGGGTTCGTGATTTTACATTTTCGCCTGACGGCAAAACGTGTATCTCCGCTGGCTGTGATGATCGGATCATTTTCTGGAACACGGCCGATGAGAAACCGGCGCCCGTGCGGACGGTCATCGCGCACAAGGGATGGGTACGAGCGCTGCATGTACAGCACAGCACCGGCTTGATCGCCTCGGGTGGTAATGACAATCTTGTGAAGCTGTGGTCGGCTGACGGCGCGCCGGTAAAAGAATTCGCAGGTCACACGAACAATGTGTACAGCGTCTTCTTCCATCCGGAAGAAGATGTGCTGCTGTCCGGTGATCTGGCGGGGGTCGTGAATCAATGGGAAGTTTCGACAGGCAAGCTTGTCCGCAGCTTTGAGGCGAAAGATCTGCATTCCTACAACAAAGGTCAGCAGGTCAACTACGGCGGCGTGCGAGATATTTCGCTGAGCCCGGACGGTAAGGTCCTGGCCTGCACCGGTCTGCACAAAGCCACCAATCCACTGGGAGCCGTCAACGAACCGCTGGTGTTGCTGTTCGACTGGGCAACAGGCGAGAAACTTCGCAGTCAGCCAGCCGACGGCGTCAAGGGCATCGGCTGGCGAACAAAGTTTCTGACCGACGGCAGCGAGGTCTGTGGGACCGGAGGCAGCGGAGGAGGATACCTGGTGTTCTTCAAGCCCGGTGAAGAGAAGCCGTTCCATAAACTGAAGCTGAAAGACACGCTGCGAGACATGGCTTTGCATCCGACCGGCCTGCTGGTTGCCACGACTCACCATGACGGACATGTGCGCATTTGCCAGCTGACGGCGAAAAAAGCGTAAGCTGCCGGACACACGTCGTTTCGTGTCGCAGTCCGTCTGTTGGGTCGCTTGGAAACGGACCGTTTCCAAGCGACAATTCCGGCGTACATACGCATGGATACTGAACAGCGATAACAACCGACATGGCACATCAACCAATCCGTCGCCGGGAGTTTCTCGGATCTTCGGCCACGGCCGCGGCTGCCCTGACATTTGCAAAGAAGACAGAGGCGGGACAATCGTCTGATTCGCAGCAGGCGATTGTCCCGCCTGATTCACTGGTTCACTCGCACGAATGGGAATCGCTGAATCCTGGTTACTGGCAAGTCAAAGACGGCGTTTTGAGAAGACGGTTGATCAACGTCGGTGATCGTGCTCGCAGTACTGGTTTTCCGTTTCACTCAGCCACAAAAGGCGGTGTGATGCAGACGATGTACGATCCGTCTCTTCCCGATGGCATTATCTATCGGCGCGACTGGAAGCTGGCCGGTGAATACACGGTCAAAGCTGTGCTCACGTATCGTTCACCAAGATCCGCCGTTGCTGACGGCGACGACCCGAACTGGAGGATGTATCAGAACGGCTACGGCCGCATGGGCATTGCTATAGGTGCAAAAAGTCTGCTGGAGAGCTACGGCAGGATCAGCAACGCCGTCCGTATCGTCTGGTGCGACGACAACACGCTGCAGATTGTTCCGCCCGGTCGAGGTCGCAGGAATCAACAAGGCTCCGGTCGGAACATTGCAGCAAAGATTGATACGAATTGGCAGCTTGAACCTGGCGATCAGGTGACGCTGACAGTCGATGTGCAGCCGGCCAGTGATGGCCAGGCGGAGGTGTCGGTTACGCTGGCAGCAAGCGGCTCTGCAGCCAGGATTCGCCAGACTATTCCACAGCGTTTGGTAAATGGTTATGTCGGCGTGGCGGCGCGAGGTCTCATCGACTTCGAAGTCGCAGGTTTTGACGTTCAGCCCGGAACTAATAAGCCGCTTAGTGCGGCGAAGCTGGACTGTTACGTCTGTTATCCGCTGGGCGATACTCTGAACCTGGTCGACGGGAGGTGGCAATGCCGTTTTGTCGGACTGTTTGCTTCCGATGGTGACACCGCAGAAGTTCGTATTGCCGATTCGCCGAATCCGGCCGGCGGTTGGCAGAAAGTCCCCATTGCGGGCCGCGGCAGAATCGTGAATCACGAATGGCGCCGCAACACGGCCGTGATTAACGCGACACTTCCGAGCAATCCGGCACAGCAGAATTTGTATTATACGGTGTGGCAGGACGGGGTTGATGTCACGTCCGACACGCGGATCGGTACCGACGCGTGCGGACCGGGCACCGGCCTGGTTGGTGATGTCCCGGCAAGCGGCAGCTACGTCGGCCGACTGCCGCAACTGCGTGCGCCGTACAAACTCTGCGGTCTCAGTTGTCATGCCATCACAAGTGGTCTGCAGCAGCAAACGGAAGACGGTTGGAAGATTCTGGGTGGCGGCGACGACTGGCAGGTGCGGGATCAGCCGACAACGGGAGCCTACAAACATCTGGAAGACTACGATTTTCAGGTGATGGTCTGGGAAGACGATGTCTGGTACATGGAACTGGTGCTGTACCCGCCCAGCACAGATGACGCATACAAGATTATTACTCAAAGTATCTGCGGCCCCACAAGTCGCTGGCAGATGATGCGTCATTGGAACGTTATCAATCCTGGCGATCACGACTACGGCATGGATGACGTGAAGGGGCCGGAACAACTGGCCATCCGCCGAGTGCAGGGCCTGGGGCAGGACGTCGAGTACATGCGGCGGAATTTTCAAATCGTGCATCACCTCACGACTGGAGCGGAGACTGTCGACCCACTGGCTAATCCGAAGAAGTGGCGCGCCTGGAAAATGCCGAACCGCGACTTCACTTTCGTTATTCTTGACTCACGACTCTGGCGCAGCAGTCAGGACACGGACATGTGGGACGACGCTGGCTGGGGCTCATTCCAGAATCTTTACGACCGAACAGATCCAACGCGAAGCCTGTTGGGAGAAGAACAATTTGCGTGGCTGCAGGCACTGGTCACTACTGACAGCAGTCGTTTGATTTGTCTGACCGGGATCAACGGCATGCACACGGTCTGGACCGGCACAAACTGGAAAGGCGGTGCCGCTTCTCACATTAAAGGTCCTTTCGATCAGCGAGACCGAGTGACGGCAGACTATGCCGGCTGGGTTAAAGCCGGAGCCGATCGCGTGCTGGAACTGCTTGGTTCACGGGACGGCATCATCACTGTGTATGGTGATGTCCACAATGGGTGCCTTATGAAAAACGCAGATCACGGAGTCATCGAATGCAGCTTCGGGCCGATCGGGCGCAGTGGAGGCCGTGCGGTGATTCCCGGATTCGGGCCGCAGATGAAGGACTTCGATGGTCGTGATCTGGAGGTGCATGCTCTGTATCACAAGACCCACGCTGATGCGGAACTCAATGGCCATGCTGCCGGAGATCCGTTTTACTGGAACTTTCTCGAAATGGAGTTTGATCCTCGTCCGGCAGATCCGGTCATCGATCTGCGAGTGCGCAACATGATCGATGCCCCGCGGGATGCCGCGCGGGGCGGTGGTTCACTGAACACTGTGGCCAGCCAGACAGGCCGCCGGCCGAGCAGTCAGTTGCCGCCGGTCAATATGCTGCCGAATGCAGATATTCGCTTCACGTTGGCTGACGGCAGCCCCATTCGCGGTACGCGCAGTGATAATGCCGGTGCAGTTCAGGTGGCCGGACTGGTTGACGTGGAACGCGGCACAAGAGTCATTATGACAGCGTTCGACGGAGCACGGTCTGCTTCCATAGTTGTTGATACTGTTTGAGTACAGCAACAGACGGTTCCTTTTCAGCAGGCCGACAGTCCGCGGACAGGACAGCGTTATGTTCGATCGTTAGACTATTAAGTGCACTGCCGATCCTCCTGACGCCTGCAACTTCTTCCACCTGCCGAAAGATCTCACCGAATGTCCGCAACCACAGAATCACTTGAAATTGACCATCAGGAACGAGCTGTGCGACTTGTTGATGCCTGTCAGAAGATTCGCGAACAGGTGGGGCGAATCATTGTGGGACAGGATGATGTCATCGAGCAGCTGCTGATTGCAATTCTGGCACGCGGCCACTGTCTGCTGGAAGGTGTGCCCGGTCTGGCGAAGACTCTGATGGTTCGATCGCTGGCGGACACGATGAATCTGTCGTTTCGCCGGATTCAGTTTACCCCTGACCTGATGCCCGCCGACATCACCGGCACCGACATCATTCAGGAGAACAAAGAGACTGGTCATCGTGACCTGGTGTTCGATAAAGGCCCGATTTTTACGCAGATGCTGCTGGCGGATGAGATCAACCGTACTCCGCCCAAGACTCAGGCCGCACTGCTGGAAGCGATGCAGGAACACGAAGTCACCGTGGGTGGCACGACCTACCATCTGGATGAACCGTTCTTTGTGCTGGCCACTCAGAATCCGATTGAACAGGAAGGCACCTATCCACTTCCTGAAGCTCAGCGAGATCGGTTTCTGTTCAATGTGATTGTGGATTATCCCAGTCGCGATCAGGAAGGTGACATTATCGATCGCACAACGTCGACGGCTTCTGCGGAGCCGGAGCCGGTGGTTTCCGGACCCGAGATCATTGAGTGTCAGGAAACTGTGAGACTTGTTCCGCTGCCGGAACACGTGAAAAACTTCGTGCTGGATCTGGTGCGGTCGGCTCGCCCGAACGATGAAACGACGGCGGCATGGGTTCACGAGCTGATCGAATGGGGTCCGGGGCCCCGAGCCTGCCAGCAACTGGTCCTGGCATCAAAAGCGCGGGCACTGCTGCAGGGTCGACATCATGTTACACGCGATGATGTGGAGACGCTGGCCTTTCCTGTTCTGCGACACCGTATCGTGCCCACATTCAATGCAGAAGCAGAAGGTGTCAGTGTTGACGACCTGATTCGTCGTTTGCTGCAGGAGCTCCCGGAAACCTCAAAACAACTGCTGTGACGGAAAATATGCCTAACGTTTCTGATGTGCTGACATCGCACGACATCGGCAGGTTCACGAATCTGCAGGTGCTGGCGAAACAGGTCGTCGAAGGATTCTGTTCCGGACTGCATCGTTCGCCGCATAAAGGCTTCAGTGTTGAGTTCAAGGAACATCGTGCGTACTCACCCGGTGATGACATTCGCACGATCGACTGGAAGCTGTTCGGGAAAACAGACCGTCTGTACATTCGCGAATACGAGGAGGAAACAAATCTCCGCTGCTCGATTCTGCTGGATTCGAGCGGATCAATGGCCTATAGCGGTTCCCGCGCCACCGGAGTCACCAAGCACGATTATGCGGTGAGTACCGCTGCATGTCTGGCGTATCTGATGCTGCAGCAACAGGACAGCGTGGGTCTGGTCACCTTTGACAAACAGGTGCGTCGTTATATTCCGCCCCGAGCACGCCCCAAACATCTGCAGGCGATTATTAACGAACTGAAAAAACAGAAGCCGGAATTCGAAACGGAACTTGGCGACGTGTTTCATGAGATGGTCGCGAAGATTCATCGTCGTGGACTGCTGATTATCATTTCTGATCTGTTCGGTGATGTGGAACAGTTGATGAAGTCGCTGGCTCATTTTCGTCATGCAAATCATGACATTATTATTTTTCAGATCTGGGATCCCGATGAACTGGATTTTCCATTTCGCCAGTGGACTCAGTTTGCTTCACTGGAAGCCGCCGCCAATCGGCACCTGGTGGATCCGGCGCAGATTCGTCGCGCTTACCTGGAGAAGTTGCAGCAGTTTCGCGAACAGCTCGCGTCCGGCTGCAACCGACACCGCATCAGCCTTGTTCCAATGACGACGGACCAGCCCTATGCTGATTCACTGGCTGCCTACCTTGCTCTCAGAAGGAAGTCGAAGTAACGGCTCGAATCGACTATAAACGGCCCTGTTCGAGCCGTTTATTTGTTGCCGTATACGATAATGGCTGGTGGAGCAACGAAGCTGCCATCGAGAAGTGTTCTTTGCGGCTCCGGTCAGCCTGACACGCTGTCGCTTCTTTAGTCTGAGTTCAGTCATGTATTACTGGTTCGCAGCTACAATTCTGATTACAGCCAACGCGGCCTGCGTCGGTGCAAACATGCTGCTGCTGCCCGGCAACTGGTTCATGGTTGGTACGCTGTGTCTGTTCCTTCTGACGGCCGGAACGACAGCCGGCCCCGACTGGACGACATTGATTGTGATTGTTGTCCTGGCAGCTCTTGGCGAAATACTTGAACTGCTCACGGGGTCTGCTACAGCGGCCAAAAAAGGGGCCAGTCGCCGCGCCGTTGTTCTGTCGCTGGTGTTGTCCATGGCGGCAAGTATCGCCGGCGCATTCGTGATTCCGATTCCGGTGATCGGTACAGCGATCGGCGCCATTGCCGGTGCCGCGGTCGGTGCCTTCGCGGGCGCATGGGCGGGTGAGGCGTGGAAGGGGACTGAGCCGGCGCAGCGAACGGAAATTGGTACGGCGGCCATGAGCGGTCGGATGATCGGCATGCTGGCCAAGTTGTCCATCGGAGCCGCGATTTTTGTCTTTCAGCTGGTTAGCCTCTTTTGAAGGACCTGCCAGGCCGCAGGTTTCCACTGCATTCCATCTGTCGCAAACCCATGTGATGAATATCCTGGTACCCAATCTTGATTTCGAGGTTGATCTGTGCGGGCGACCCCGACAATTATCCGAACAGGCAACTCGCGTGATTGACGAGCTGGCTCCGCTCATCGGTCTGCTGGCCGAAGACGGAGACCAGGTGCTGGTCAATGATGACGCGATGCCGGCAGGTGTGGCGGAATGTCTGGCGCATGTCGCGTTTGTCCGCCGGTCAGAATTCTCGGCCATTGCTGGTCAGCACCGCATCATTCCGTGGGGATGGACCGAACAGACTTGTCAGATGGCTTCCGTCGTGCAGATGTCGGCAGCGGAGATTCCGCCGGCCACCGCCGTCACCCGCGTCAACTCACGGGAATTCAGTGCCATGTTCGACGGTGTTCAGTGTGAGCATGGCGAATTGCTGCCGTTTGGTGTGGATGGATTTGGCACGATCTGTCGTGACATAGACGACTGGAAGAACGGAGTGTGTCAGCTGGAACGCTTCGGTTTTGAACGCTGGGTGGCGAAACCGCCGATTAGTCATGCTGGTCGTAATCGGTTGCTGGCGAAAGGAACCGAGTTGAACCGTCAGCAGCGAGGCTGGCTGGAGAAACATCTGGCCCGGACCGGGGGGGTGTACCTTGAACCGTGGGTGTGTCCGGAGGAACAGTGTGGCCTGCAGTTCGAAATTATTTCGTCGAATTCATACAGTGCAGGAACGGAGGGCAGAGTACAGCTGGTCGGCGTCAGCAGTCTGCTGAACGATTCTGTGGGCAGGTATCAGGGCAGTCTGATATGCCGCGATGATCTGTTGTTAAACGCATGGCAGTCGGCTGCCGCGCACGGATTCTTGGTCTGTGAAGCTGCTGCGGCCGCCGGTTACTTCGGTCCAATCGGTATCGACAGTTTCCGTTTTCGTCTGCCCGACGGCTCTTTGGCACTGCGAATGTGCAACGATATCAATGCCCGCTTTACGATGGGGCGGCTTGCCCTACAATTGCGATCGTCGCTGCAATCGTCGCAATACGGGGCATGGTGTCACTTTGCCGTATCTGATTTTTCGCGGTTCTGTGACGGTGTTAAAAAAGGTCTGACGCAACCAGCCAAAGAAAACGTAAGTATGACGGTCACCAGTCCGATGGCGATTGGTGAGCAGCCGACTCGATTCGGAACTGTCCTGTTGACAGGAAATTCACAGGAGCGGCTTGCTCAGGAGATTCGACTAATTCACGATCAGGCAGCAGCCAGACGACACGACTCATTGCCGTAACAAACGGTTGTCCCATTTGAGAATCAGGAATGACGGAAGAATCACAGATCAACAGCCCGCGCCCCTGGTCTCCTCAGTGGTATCAGTCGCAGAAGAAAACACTTGGTGAATCAGCCTGCCGTCAGCTGGGGCTGTATGCGATCCCTGAAGATCAACGACTGTCCGTTGTGATTCCCGTGTACAACGAAGAAAAGACGTTGCGGCACCTGGTGGACCGTGTACGCGACGTGCCGATTCGCAAAGAACTGATTCTGGTGGACGACTGCAGCGGTGATGGCTCACGTGACATTATGAAACAATTGGAAGCAGAAGCGGATGGCGACGACTTCAATCGAATTCGTACGTATTCCCATGAATTCAATCAGGGTAAGGGAGCTGCACTTAAAACCGGTTTTCAGCATGTCGAAGGCGACATTGTGATCATTCAGGACGCCGACCTGGAATATGACCCCAGCGAGTATCCGCGGTTGCTGAAACCGATCATCGAAGATCGAGCCGACGTCGTATACGGAAGTCGCTTTCTGGGTGACCAGGCGCATCGAGTCCTGTATTACTGGCATTATCTTGGCAACAAGTTTCTGACGGTGATGTCCAACTGTTTCACAAATCTTAATCTGACCGACATGGAGACCTGTTACAAGGTTTTCCGTCGTAACGTTATTAACGAGCTGACGCCAAAGCTCGTTCAGAACCGGTTTGGCTTTGAACCGGAAATCACAGCCCGCGTTGCTCGACGACAGTACCGCATCTATGAAATGTCGATCAGCTATTCCGGTCGCACCTATGCGGAAGGAAAACACATCGGCTGGAAAGACGGGCTGCAGGCGCTGTGGTGTATCGTGCGATTCGGAATCCGTGATTGAGGCTGTTGCTGCTGATTCTGATCAATGTTACAGACCGAGTTGCTGGCAGCGTGTCGCAGTCAGACTGGCTGGTGGTCTGCCTGCTCACACCATTGAGTACAAGCACGAAACGCCAGCAAGTGAATCGGCCTCGCGACTAAACCATGATGGAAACGCTGTCACTTGCTGACGGTGCCTGCTGGCATTAATCGCATTTATTCAAATGCGTTTAAGCCATGATTCGTGCAGAAAAACACTGGTTCAGGGGTAAACGCCGCAAGAAAAATATTTCGATCTTCTGTAACAGATCTCCGGTATCTTCGCTGTGGTGAGTAACAACAAACGGAAACAACAACAACCCGGCAAACTGTTGTTTCCATCTACTCACCATCGCCGGATCTGGAGACTCGAAAATGTTGAAGAATGTATTGCTGGCACTCGTGCCCCTGACCATGTTGGCTTCTTCTGTAAAAGCTGACGACGAACTGAGCATCGATGTAGCGTCCATTGCCGACGCCGATGTTTCAATTGTAGAAGTCGGTCTGGATATTGATGTCGACCAGTTAACGGCTGAGGCCGGCACAGAAGACGGTGAAGATGCCATTGAGGCGTGCTTCCGCAGATTCGGATATGGTTACCGTGGTTACCGTGGCTACCGTGGATATCGCGGCTACTGCGGTTACCGCAGCTACCGCTGTCACAACTACTGCCGACCATTGTACAGCTACCGAGCCATCTGTTACGCACCACCGGTCTACCGCTGCGTCGCAGCTCCGATCTACAGCTACTACTGGGGCTGTCACTAAGAACAGTTGTCAATGAAAAGTGGTCGTGGGTTCGTGGCAACGCCACTCTGTTTGGCGGAAAGACGTTCGCCATGGCCACAAATCATTGTAAAACGCTGTAACAACAGATTTCACAACACGGGGTACTGGCTGATCGTCGGCCAGTGCCGGTTTCTTCAAAATGCAACGTCGAACAAACTTCGATTCACTGCAAAGCCCGGTGTGTCTGCTGATCGCAGTCGCCGGGCTTTTTTCAGATACGCGGAACGGCGGGGTCTGTCCCGAGTTCAATGTTTGCCAATATCTTAACCTATGGGAGAACTAAAGATGAATATTCAAGACCATGCCGCCAAACTGTTCGCGCTGGGTGCACTGCTGGCGCTCAGCATGGGACATGCGAAGGCTCAACAGGCCAACGCCGTACCCGGGCTGAGTCCGACAGCACCGATCGGAACGGCACTGCAACCAGTCAATGCCGGTCATATCAGAGCCAGCCAGGTTCTGGGGATTCCAACGTCTCATTGCGGGCACGTTATCAACCTGCTGATGACCAATCGGATGCGTCAGTCATTCGGGAACGCCGGAAATGTCGCTGCGCCGGCATATGCACCGTACCTTCGGGCCGGACAATCGCCTGGCGACCTGCAATTGCTCTGCGTGCATCTGGTCTGTGACGGCGACGCGGCCAAAGGTCCCGTCTTTCAGATCAGTCTGAAGAACAACAGCAATGTACCGATTGGAAATTTCAGGATTTCCGTCGTCGGAGTTCTCGGCAGAATTCACATGCATTCACCGACAGCAACGATCACTGTGCCACGAATGGAAGCCGGCTGCGAAACGCAGCTGCAGGTGCAGCTGCCGGTCACCTGCATGTCGCTGGGAATTTCAGGTCAGCTGGTACCGTTCGACACGTTAATCGTGGCAGTCGACAGTTTTGATGAATGGCTGGAATGCGACGAGCTGAATAACGTGCAGATTCTGAAGCGCGCCGAAATTCCTCTGCTGGTCGTGGCAACAGTCGCTCCTCCGGTGGCTGCCGAAACTGTGCCTGTGCAGCCTGCACCGGAAGCTGCTGTTCCGTCGGCGCCACAGGAAAAGGCGCCTTCACCATTGGATAATATCGATCTGGACGATCTGGTTCCCGATGAAGCAGAGAAGGCGGGATTTCTTATCCGCTGAGAACCAACATGTTTGCAGACGCCACGACACAATCGCAGGTTTCATTGAAACGCACCGGATCTGTTCCGAATCCTCCAAAGGCGATGTGCACGGCGCTTCGATATGCACGAGCTCCGGTCTGTCAAAAGACCGGAGCTCTTTTCTCACGCCTGCAGTGGTTGTCCCGCTGCCCGTTGTGAGAAACTGCAGACGCAGCTATAACTCCGCCTTTGGCTGTCGTTCGGGTTGCAACTTTTTCCTGCAAAAGGGGGCCATTCGTTGAGGTCGCCGTGCCCGCACGACAAATCTCTGCAGATACGGACAATGAGATTGATCCCGGATACATATTGTGTGTTCCCGTGTCGTCCATGTTAACCGATTCCTGCAGAACGCCGACTGTTACAAAGAAACGTACGAAGTCCAATGATTGAGGTACAACTGCCTGACGGCGCCATTGTTGAAAAAGACGACAACGCAACCGCTTTGGATGTCGCATCCGGCATCAGCGAAGGCCTGGCCCGAGCCACAGCCGCGGCTGTCATTGACGGAGTCACTGTCGACGCCATGAGGCCCCTGGCTGAACTTACCGAAATACGGCCCGTACCGCTGCATCTGCTGACTACTCGCGACGCTGCTGCTGCTGCTGTCATGCGACACAGTTGCGCTCACGTCATGGCGCGAGCCATCATGCGACTATATGAAGGCGTTGGCCTGGCCTTCGGTCCGGTCAAAGGCAACACCTTCTACTACGACTTCGATCTGGCCACTCCCGTCAGTGAGGACGACTTTCCGAAGATCGAAGCGGAGATGAAGAAAATTGCGAAGGAAGCCGAGCCGTTTGAACGCTTCACAATGAATCGCGACGAATCGATTCAGTTCTGCAAAGATCTGAATCAGGAACTGAAGGTGGAGCACATTGAAGGCGGTTTAACAGATCACGAATCACTGAGTTTTTATCGCCAGGGTGAATTTGTCGACTTATGCCGCGGCCCGCATATTCCTCATGCCGGCATGATCAAAGCCTTCAAGATTCTCAGTGTCGCCGGCTCGCACTGGAAGGGCAATGTTGCCAACCGATCGCTGCAGCGAATTTACGGCACGGCTTTCTTTGACAAAAAGGAAATGAAAGCCTATCTGGCGCAGATCGAAGAAGCGAAGAAACGCGATCACCGTGTGCTTGGCAGTCAACTGCAATTGTTCACGATCAATCCCGACGTGGGTCAGGGGCTGTGCCTGTGGTTGCCGAAAGGCGCCACCATTCGAGCCACTCTGGAAGATTTCATCAAAGCGGAACTCACGCGACGCGGTTACGAGCCGGTTTACTCGCCACATATCGGTCGAGTCGAGATGTACGAAACCAGCGGCCACTTTCCGTACTATCGCGACTCGCAGTTTGCTCCGCTGTTTGGACATTCGGCCGGTCAGCTCGTCGATCACTGGATTCGGTGTCTTGATCCAAAGGACGAGGATTTGCAGCCGCCGACAGCCGATGAGGAAAAGACACTGCTCGACGCGGCCATGGTGCTGGGTTTTAGTGGTAAAGAATTTCCGATCAGCGGCACGAATGATGAAAAACGTGACGTCCTGCGCAAGTGGGAAAAGCAGCAGGAACGCTATCTGCTGAAACCGATGAACTGTCCGCATCACGCTCAGATGTACAAGGCGATTCCTCGCAGCTATCGGGATTTGCCCGTTCGACTGGCCGAATTCGGAACTGTGTACCGGCACGAGCAGTCAGGTGAACTGAATGGCCTGCTGCGCGTGCGAGGTCTGACTCAGGACGACGCCCATTTGTTCTGTACGCCGGAACAGGTGGAACAGGAATTCAAGGATACCCTGAACCTGGTGAAGTACGTCTTGAATGCTGTTGGTCTGGAAGACTACAGAGTACAGTTGTCCACCAAGGAACCTGGGTCTGACAAATACGTGGGCAGCGATGAGTTGTGGCAGCAGGCTCAGGACACTTTACGCAGGGTGTTGACGGAAGAAGGACAGGAGTTCATTGAAACACCCGGTGAAGCAGCGTTCTATGGACCTAAAGCTGACTTCATGGTGAAGGACTGTCTGGGGCGTGAATGGCAGCTGGGCACCGTGCAGCTGGATTACAACCTGCCGGAACGATTTGAACTGGAATACACGGGCAGTGACAACAAGGCTCATCGTCCGGTGATGATTCATAGGGCGCCATTCGGATCGATGGAACGTTTCGTCGGCGTGCTGATCGAACACTTCGCCGGGGCATTTCCGCTGTGGCTGGCTCCGGAGCAGATCCGGGTGTTGCCATTGAGCGAAAAGACGGACGACTACGCCAAGGAAGTTGCTGCCAAACTACGGCAAAATGGTTTCCGAGTTACCACCGATTTGCAGAGCGCCAAATTGCAGGCCAAGATTCGCGACGCTCAGGTCGACCTGATTCCATACATGCTGGTCGTCGGTCCGAAGGAAGCGGAGCAGAATGCGGTTGCCGTGCGCTGCCGTATCGACGGTGATCTGGGCGTGTTGTCCTTTGACGATGCTGTGTCCCAACTTGTTAACGAACGCGACAAACAAACCATTCGCCAGGTTGTCAAATCCACGTTCACGGCAACTGCAGAAGGTGACGCGGAAGAAAACGAGTATTAACCGGACAAGGCATGGCTGACGAACAGGCACTGGCGAAGCCAGTGGCACCCTTTGTTTCACCGTTTCATATGTTGGGCGGTTACACCCATGACCAGTCGCCACCCAATCGAATCCTCTTTGCTGGGGACAGCTGTCGGAGATGCTTTGGGTTTGCCGTATGAGGGTCTGACACCGGAGCGAGGTCAGAAGCTGATCGGGTATCCCGATCGCTTTCGGTTCCTGCCGGGCCGCGGCATGGTGTCGGACGATACAGAACACGCCTGCATTGTGGCTCAGTGTTTGATCGCGTCCGCTCACGATGACGGCCTCTTTGAAGCGGAACTGGCCAGACGACTGCGCCGGTGGTTTCTGGCGATGCCTGCGGGAATCGGGCGAGCCACGCTGCGATCCTGTCTGAAGCTCTGCGTCGGCTTTGGCCCCGGTAACAGCGGGGTGATGTCGTCCGGCAACGGGCCTTCCATGCGAGCCCCAATCCTTGGCGCGGCGGTTGACAGTCTGGATGTAGTGTTGCGGTTGAATCATCTGTCGTCCCGTATTACTCACACCGATCCACTTGCAGAGCACGGTGCTGCGGCAGTGGCGATTGCCGCATGGGGAGCCGCCCGGAATGGATTTACTGACCATGCCACGTACTTTCAGCTGCTACGTGAGCGTCTGACAGGAGAACACGCCGAACAGTTGCTGGCCGCGATGGACAAAGTCGAAGCCAGTCTGGCTACCGAAGAGTCAACTCAGGAGTTTTGCTGCGAGCTTTGTGGTCCGGCGGGAGCTACTGGCTACACGCTGCACACTGTGCCGGTCGCCATTCACGCGTGGCTGAGGTGTCGCGGACACCTGAATGTCACATTGCGCAATGTGATTCTATGCGGAGGAGACACGGACTCAACGGCGGCGATTGCCGGTGGCATTGCCGGGTGTGAGACGGAAGTTACCGACGAACTGGCCAACAGTATTATGGACTGGCCCTGCAATCCCCGCCGGATCATCCGACTCAGCAAACAATTGATCCGAGTGACCGAGACAGGTCTGCCGGAGCGTCCACTGCAGTCATCGTTTCCGATGCAGGCTCTGCGAAACAGCTTCTTTCTGGTTGTCGTACTGTTGTGGGGTCTGCGGCGATTGCTGCCACCGTGGTGATCGGATGAAGTCGACACTAATCAGGTCGTACCGTCCCACCGGGGGCCGGACGTCAATTCCGCTCATGGGAGGTTCCTGACACCATTCGTGCGTTTCACCTGAGCCAGGACGAAGTCAACCAGTTCCTGACACTCAAAAAAACCAGGCCACATGTTGTGTCCCTGCCCGGGCGGTATAACAAGCTGCATTTGTCCGCCGAGAGCCTTGTATCGCTTCTGCATTTCTCCCGAATTGGCGTGCAGGGGAACAACTCTGTCCACGTCACCGTGAATTGCAAACAGCGGTACGCCCGCCTGTGCCAATGCGTTCAGGCGGTCAATCGGATTGTGCTTCGTAAGTTGAGCCGTAAGCTCGTCGGCCGTCATGTGAAAGGCACCGCTGGCTCGCTTGACACCTGGATAGCTGGTGATGCTGCAGACCGGATATACGCCCGCAAAGCCTGCAACCTTGTCGGCGTTGTCGACAGCCCACGCCAGCGTCATTAGTCCGCCACGACTACGTCCCATCATCACAGGCGTGGGTGAAAAACCGCGTTGTCCGACCAGTTCTCTGTAGAGGGCAGAATACAGTGCTCGCCCGTCCGGGCTGCCATAGGATTCTCCGACATCAACACCGGCGATTGCGATACCTGCCTGTGTAAATCGATCGAACATCCATTTTTCCGCCATGCCGGGCAGATTAGGCAGCGTTGGCGCGTACCAGACCCAGGGAATTGGTATGTCTGCGGGATTCGCTGCCGGGGGGATAACGAAAGCGATCTTCCCCTTCACCAGAAAGGTTTCACCAGACAGCGGCAACGACTTCTGAGTCACGTCGTCTGCAGGTGCCGTTGGCGCAAGAATAAATGCCAGGGCGACGAGAGAGAGAATGGAGTGCTGCATGAATTGCATTTCTGATAATCGTAGCGGACGGAATTCGGAGTCTATTCGGCCCTCTTGCGGTTCTTCTTACTGGGCTTTTTTTTTCGGGGCTCCTTTGGAGGTCCGTACGTCTTCATAAGAATTCGGTCGACGACGGAGCGATCGTTTCGACTCTGAAAGGCGGGCAGCATCGGATCGTCGGTACGGGTCATGTGAGCGACCAGTTCAGCCTGCAGAAGTTTGATGGTCGGCTGAAGTTCCGGCCGTTCGATGAGATTATGGCGGCAGTCAGGATCGTTCTTCAAGTTGTAAAATTCTTCCGGCACGCGGTAACGAAAAAGGTCGATGCGTGTGGCGATATCGGGATTCGTTTTGGCCGCGTTCTGCATGGCCGCCATTGTTTTGCCTTCATTGTTGTTTCGGTACCAGTGTTTGCCATCGCTGAAGGGATTATAGATGTATCCGTATTCTTCGCTTTGCACGCTGCGCATCGGGACGGCATCACCCCCGGCTTTGGAATCGATCTGAGTGAAAACGAAACTGCGCCCCGCCTGTCGCTGTTGCTTTAGTAATGGCACGAACGAACGACCGTCCAGCCCGTCGGGGCCCGTGACACCGCTGATATCCATGAACGTGGGGAAAAGGTCGACTGTGGACACAAAGTCACGATCATTCGTCGTGCCCGCACCGATCTGGCCGGGCCAGCGGGCCAGCATTGGTGTTCGAGAACTGTGAAACCATGCGTTGCATTTTGCAAACGGCACAGCAATCCCGTTGTCCGAAATGAAAATGACAAGCGTGTTGTCTTCCAGGCCTGATTCGCGCAGAGCTTGCATGACTTTTCCAAACGTGTCGTCCAGCCGTCGCGTTGAGTTCAGGTAGTGAGCCAGTTCGGCACGCACGCCAGGCAGGTCCGGCAGGAACCCGGGCACTGAAACTTCGTCGGCAGCATAGATGCGTGAGGGCATCGCTGCACCCTTCGTCAGTTTTTCAGGATTGCAGTACGGACGATGCGGGTCGTGAGAATTCACCATGAAGTAGAACGGCTTCCCCTCACGTTTGCTTTGCTCAAGGAATGTTCTGCTGCGCTGATAATAGATGTCCGGGTTACGTCCGTTCCCCAGTTCCTTCTGGTCAAACTGGTAGTCCCATTTCATGGACGTCTTCGGGGTTGAATGGCCCACTTTTCCGAGAATGCCGGCCAGGTATCCGGCGTTCTGCAGTGTTGTCACCATGTCCGGTACATCTTCCCTGGCCTTCATGAACCCCATCGCACCGGAACGGTGGCTGTAACGACCCGTGGCGATGATCGCTCGACAGGGGGCACAAATGGCTGCGTTGACATGGGCTCGATCGAACTGGAGCGCCGAGGCGGCAAAGGCATCCAGATTGGGAGTGAGATGTGCGGGGCGACCGCCGTAGGTCCCCAGAGACTCCGCGTGCAGATCGTCAGCGGTAAACAGCAGGATGTTGGGGCGGTCCTTTGCCATCCCTGTGTTTATGCCCAGCGTCATAAAACATAAGGCTGCGATGTAGCGAATTACTGGCAGGTCTGGCATGCGGTCTCTTTCCGGCTGTAGCCGTGTCCCGCGACGCGGGCGAACTGAGAAGGAATTTCCACGGATTCTACGGCCGATCTCCCGCGTTATTCCACCAAAACAGCATGCGGGGCGGTCTACTGGTCCCGGAACGTTTAAGAAAATCTGAAACATATGCGGCTGCTTCCCGCTGAAGGTTATTGACTCAGGTCCAACGACCTTCTGCTAACAAAAACCTTACTGACCTGGAAATGGTGGCGTTATGAAAAATTCAACGAAATATGTAATTACTCGATTTGCCATGTGTGTCATGGCTGTCACATTCGTGACCGGTAACGCTTTCGCCGATGGCAAGGTTTACGCTAAGACGCTGAATTCCACAGCGTGGGTGCTGGCCAAAACAGGCGGCGAAACATCCAGCGGAACGGGAGTTCTGGTGAACGCAGAGAAAAAACTGCTGATCACCAATTTTCACGTGGTTGGTGACGCTCGAGCGACTGTCATCTTCTTTCCGGAAACCAAAGACGGCAAGCCGATTGTGGAACGTTCACACTACCTGAAGAATGTCAAGAAACTTGGAATCCGAGGCCGAGTGCTCGGTGTGGACCGCAAGCGTGACCTGGCTTTGGTGGAACTGGATCGACTGCCTGGAAATGCCGTCGCTATTCCACTTGCCAAAGACACCATCGGGCCTGGCGAAGATGTTCAGTCTATTGGAAACCCTGGTTCCACGGATGCTCTATGGGTCTTCACGTCCGGAACTGTTCGGTCGGTCTATCAAAAGCAGTTCCGTACGGGAGTCGGCGAACACGACTTTCTGGTTGTGGAAACTCAGTCGCCTATCAACTCCGGTGACAGTGGTGGTCCCGTCGTGAACAACGACGGCGAATTGGTTGCGATCTCTCAGGCTATTTCTCCCAAAGCACGGCTGGTCAGCTACAGCGTTGATGTGTCAGAACTGAAGGAATTCCTGGACAGCCCGTGGAAACCGGCTCCACTGCCCATCGTCGATGTTCTGGATAAGACCGAGCTGAAGTTTACAAAGCATGAAACGGGCCACTTCGAAGTTTTATTCGACCAGAAAGACAACGACAAGCAGTCCGTGTTTGTGACAAAAGAAGTTGAGTACTTCGAACGAGCCGATGTTCGGAAGGTCTGGGCTCTGGCGGCTACGCTGAAAGAAGCTCCCGGTCTGGAAACGGTCATGAAGCTGCTGCAGCAAAGTGCCCGCACCAAGATCGGAGCATGGACGGTGGAAAAGGCTGAGAATGGCGACTTTCTGGTCATCTACTGCTGCAAGGTTGATGCCACCGCCACGCCAGGTGCTTTGAAGAGCACGATGGAGTATGTCGCCAAGCTGACCAGTGTGACGAAGAAGGACCTGATTCCCGCAGCCAGCAGCAAAAGCGCCGCTGATACCCTGGATGCATGGTTAGGCAACTAGATTACGTCTGCTCAGCGGGCCCAGACTGTCCCCGTTAGTACCATTTCCGCAACGGCTGCCGATGCTCATGTTCGAGCATCGTCAGCCGTTGTTTTCGTTGACTCCGTTTGCGAATGATGGTGTCAACGTCTGATCATCATCGCCATTCGATCACTGTTCCGGCATTGAAGCGATGGCAGTCAGAGCCATCGTCGATGACCAGACATCCCATATCGTCGATGCCGCGACACAGGCCATTAGTGGTTGCCTGACCCACCTGCAGTGACACGGAACGACCATTCAGGAAACTGTGTGAATTCAGTTCTGCCAACAACGCCGCCTGCCGACCACGAAGGTCTCTGATGGCTTGATAGATCCGTGGCAGCAGCGAAACCAGAGTGTCCGTCAGGTCGTGATGTCCGTTGGACAGGTCGAAGACACTGGTGGCTCGCTGTCGCACATCTTCGGGTGCTGGCGCCAGCGAGTTATTCACGTTGACGCCTACGCCGATAACGATCGCTGAGTTTCCGTCAACCGAGTGCTGTTCTGTCAGGATGCCGCATATTTTCGCTCCTCCAACCAGAACGTCATTGGGCCACTTGATGGTGACTGAGCTGGCGGGTACGAGGTCGGCAATTACGTTCCGCACGGCCAGTCCCGTCGCCAGCGACACGATTGGCAGTCGGTCTGGTGACAATCCAAGGTCAGCGACATCCAGTACCAGCGAAAATGTGAGTGCACCGGATGTCGCCCACCACGAATTTGCGCCTCGCCCCCGCCCTGCCGACTGATTGGACGTCAACACAACGGTCGGAGACAGCGGTATTAGATCAGAGAGTATCTCGCGAGCCAGTTTGTTCGTGGAATCAAGTGATTCGTGATACTCAACGTGCTGGACGTCAGTTTCTCGAGTAATTCGGCTCAGGTCAAAGCTGGTCATGCGTCTGTGGAAATGTGTCGGCAGAAAGGTAAGATTTAGGAAAAGTTCAACTGTCGGACTTCAATGCCGTTTGTCCTGGCAGAAGCATTCAATCACAGTGGCCTCGCAGCGGAGACGGCAACTCTGAATCGCGGCTGTATTGCGCAAACAATGGAGTCATACATGTTATCCAGGTCAGTCGATTTTACGCTGTTCGCCCTTTGTGCTGTCGTTACGACCGCGTCCGCCGTACAGGCTGCAGAAAAAGCCCCCGATTCATTTAAGGCACGTTTCGACACCAGCAAAGGAAGCTTTACCGTTGAAGTGACTCGTAAGTGGGCGCCGCTCGGAGCAGATCAATTCTACGAACTTGTGAAGAAAGAGTTCTACAAAGACTGTCGCTTCTTTCGAGTGGTTCCCGGTTTCATGGTACAATGGGGCATCAACGGAGATCCGAAGGTTCAGGCCAGTTGGCGCGAAAAGAAAATTGAAGATGACCCTCTGGTCGCATCCAACAGCCGCGGATTTATTACTTACGCGATGGCCGGTCCTGATACCCGCACGTCACAACTGTTCATCAATTTTAAGGATAATTCGTTTCTGGACAGCAAGGGCTTTCCACCGTTTGGACGCGTGATCGAAGGAATGGATGTTGTGGACAGCATTAATGCCGAATACGGTGAACAGCCCAGCCAGGGCGCCATCCAGTCTGAAGGCAATGAATACCTGAAGGAAAATTTTCCGAATCTGGACTACATCAAATCAGTGAAACTGGTGAAGTAGCACGAATGCAGCGCAGTACGGTTTCGGGGCAATTCAGCCCCGGACGGAAGTTTTTGGCTGCGACGGCAGCCCAGTGAGAAGGTCATCTGAGAACAATGTCAGTAACCATTGCCACGATTGACGATGTGCGTGCTGCTGAACCTGTTATTCGCAGGCACATGTCACCCGCACCGTTGATTCGGTCGCACGCTCTGGAAAAGGAACTTGATTTTGCGGACGGGCGGCACGTTTGGCTGAAGGACTACGGCTGGACGCCCGTCGGATCGTTCAAGGTTCTGGGCGCTCTCAACTGGATGGAACGAAACGCTGATGCGATTGGCGATCGCCCCGTGGCGGCTCATTCGTCCGGCAATTTTGCGTGTGGCATTGCGTATGCCGGGATGCGATACGGAAAACGAGTTCTGATCGTCATGCCGGATTCCGCGCCACAGGTGAAGTTTGACATGGCCCGATCATTTGGCGCAGAAATTCGGACGTACAACATTGCTACCGATCATGAGACCGGTGATCGCGATCGCATTACGAAAGAAATTGCCGAACAGGAAAATGCAGTTCAGGCTTCTCCGTACGATGATGTGAATGTTATTGCCGGCAACGGCGTGGGCGGTCTGGAAATCGTTCAGGAACTGCAGAAGCTGGGGCGTAACGTGTCACAGTTCCTGTGTCAGGTCAGCGGCGGCGGATTGATGGCCGGTCATGCTCTGACTATTGCGGACGGATTTCCCGACGCGAAGATCATCGGTGTGGAGCCGGATGGTGCAGATGATTTTCGACAGTCGCTGGCTGCCGGAGAACGTATCACTCTGCCACGACCGAAAAGCATCTGCGACGGGTTGTTATCTTATGATGTGGGGCAGCACAACTGGCCGATTCTGCAGGCACACGTGGCCGAGTCTGTTGCGATTCCGGATCATGAGACTCGTGAGGCCATGAAATGGTTGTACGAAACGCATGGTTTGAGGACCGAACCGTCCGGAGCCATCGCCACGGCAGCTGTGCTGCAGGGTCGATTTTTTCCTGACGGCGATGGCGACCTTGTGATTGTGATCAGTGGGCGTAATCTGGACGAAGCCAAGTTCCGGGAATGGATCGTATGATCGAGCGACGATGGGAACAGCACCGGCACCGATTCAGCGTTGTCTGCGGGATAACGCTGTCAGTTTTTTCGGCTGTTATCATATCATCTGCTGCAACTGCCGCTGAAATCAGTTTCAATCGCGATATTCGCCCGATTCTTTCTGACGTCTGTTTCAAGTGCCACGGCCCGGATGAACAGCAGCGGGTTGGCGAATTCCGACTGGATACAAAAGCGGGGGCGTTTGGAGTTGTGGAGGATGGTCATGCGCTGGTGCCGCATGATGTGGCTGGCAGTTTGCTGTTTCAGAAAATCACATCGTCCGATCCCGACGCCCAAATGCCTCCGCCTGATTCCGGCCGGAAATTATCGGCGCGGCAGGTCGAATTGCTGCGTCAGTGGATTGTCGAGGGCGCGCCGTGGCAGGAGCACTGGGCCTTCATTCCGCCGCAGAAACCACCGCTGCCGGCGATTCGGGCGAGCGGCTGGTGCCGTAATCCAATCGACCATTTTGTGCTGGCGCGGCTGGAACGCGAAGGGCTCCAGCCGTCAGTGACAGCCGATCGCCGCACGCTGATTCGAAGAGCGACACTGGACCTGAATGGTTTGCCACCGACACCTGAGGAGGTCGAGGCTTTTGTCGAGGATGAATCGTCGGATGCATGGAGCCGCGTAATCGATCGATTGCTGCGGTCGCCTCGCTATGGCGAAACGATGGCGGTCGGCTGGCTGGACGCTGCGCGATACGCTGACACCAGTGGCTATCAGAACGACGGTCCTCGTGATATGTGGCGCTGGCGGGACTGGGTGATTGATGCCTTGAACCGGAATATGCCGTTTGATCGGTTCACCGTCGAACAGCTGGCCGGTGATTTGCTGCCGGGTGCGTCAATCAGTCAGCAGATCGCGACCGGATTCAACCGCAACCACCGCGGCAATGCAGAAGGCGGTATCATACCGGAAGAATATCAGGTCGAGTACGTCGTGGATCGCGTTGACACGACAGCCACGGTCTGGCTGGGACTGACGATGGGGTGCGCTCGCTGTCATGATCATAAGTATGATCCGGTGACACAGAAAGAGTTCTATCAGGTCTTTGCCTGCTTCAACAATATTCCGGAAAGCGGTCGCGCGATCAAGGAAGGCAACTCCCCGCCGTACATTAAGGCACCGACACCTGAACAGCAGCTGGCCCTGCAGAGGCTTGACGATCGCATCGCTTCCGTCGAGTTGCGCGTTCAGGGTCTTCAGGATGTCCTGCACACTGAACTGGTAACCTGGGAACAGTCGTTTTCTGACAAAGTGGATATCGACTGGACCATCACCGACGGGCTCGTGAACCGCTTCGAATTCGACGGCAGTATTCACGATTCTGCTGATACGCCGGATAAGGAGTCCGCCCCTGCTGCTGACGTGTCTGCTGTACAGTTCGGGCCGGGACAGCACGGTCAGTCTGCCGGTTTCGATGGACAACAGAACGTGACTGCCGGGGATGTCGCGAACTTCGGTTACTTCGACAGGTTTTCGATTTCGATGTGGATGAAACCGCGACAGTCCACGGGAACCATCGTGTCTCGAATGGTTCCCGTGGAACAGGGTAGTGGCTATTACGTTCACCTGAACGATGGTCACTTGCAGATCAATCTGGTGAAACGCTGGCTGGATGATTCCATTCGAGTCGAAAGTCGCGACACGTTGCCGTTGAACGAGTGGCAGCATATCACCATGACCTACGACGGGTCACGCGTTGCCAAAGGCATTCGTGCCTATCGGAATGGCGAACCGATGGAATTGCTGGTTCGTTACGACGGAATCAATCAGTCCTTTGCAGCCGACGAGCCGTTGCGCATTGGCGGAGGTTACAGTAATTTTACCGGCGACATTGACGACGTGCAGATCTATGAGCGAGCATTGTCGCAGGAGGATGCATCACGGGTCGCGGTGCCGGAGTCAATCAGCCATATTGTTGCGATCGAACCTGTGCGGCGAAGTCCTGCACAGACCAGCAAGCTGATTCAATACTTTATTCAGCACCATGCTTCTGACGACCTGGGTGAGGCGTATGAGGAAATGGTTAACGCCCGACGTGACCGGGAGACGTTCTATGAATCCATTCCCACCGTCATGGTCATGCAGGAAATGGAGATGCTACGACCGACACACATTCTGACGCGGGGCCAGTACGACGCACCCGCGCAGAAGGTGACTTTCGGTGTGCCGGACGTGCTGCCGTCACTGCCAGACGGAGCTCCCCACAATCGACTTGGTTTCGCCCGGTGGCTGGTTGAGCCCGGTCATCCACTGACGGCTCGAGTGGCCGTGAACAGAATCTGGCAGATGTACTTCGGCACAGGACTTGTTAAGACGACGGAAGACTTCGGGGCTCAGGGAGATATGCCCAGCCACCCCGACCTGCTGGACTGGCTGGCGACGGAGTTCATTCGCAGCGGGTGGGATGTGAAGGCGCTGCACCAGGTGATTGTTTCCAGCGCGACGTATCGGCAGTCGTCAGCTGTTTCTGCGCAATTGCGTGACAGAGATCCGGAAAACCGGTTGCTGGCGCGAGGACCACGGTTTCGGCTTCCAGCCGAAACTGTACGGGATCAGACGCTATTCATCAGCGGACTTCTGAAAGAGCACGTGGGGGGGCCGTCTGTACGGCCATACCAGCCGGATGGGCTCTGGAAAGAGATCGCATCGACCACGAATTACGAACAGTCTCACGGTGATGACCTTTATCGCCGCAGTCTTTACACATACTGGAAACGCACGGTGGCGCCACCAACGATGGTGACTCTGGACGCGACGGCTCGTGAAAGTTGTATTGTCAAACGTTCTCGCACAAACACGCCGTTGCAGGCTCTGGCTCTGATGAACGAAGTCACGTTTGTGGAAGCCGCACGTGCTCTGGCGCAACGTGTGATGAATGAGTCCGGGGATGTGACGGAACGACGAATTGATCAGGCGTTCAGACGTGTCGTCAGCAGGCTGCCGACCGCCAGCGAACGTGGTGTCCTGTTGGCAGCGTATGCACGCTACCTGGAATCATTTCAAAACAATCCACAGGCTGCGGAACAGCTGCTGTCCGTCGGTGAGTCACCGCGCGATAACAGTTTGAATGCTGTAAAGCTGGCGGCGTGGACAACAGTGATGAGTGTGATTTTGAATCTGGACGAAGTTGTGACGAAGGAGTAGGCGGAAGTGAAGATGCTTGATTCACTTGACAGTACTCGGCGTGACTTTTTCGGTCGATCGGCTTGCGGCCTTGGTGCCGCTGCGCTGGCGTCACTGCTGCACAGCGATCGCGCCGCAGGTTGGCAAGCCAACCCTTCCGATAACGTCCAGACCCACACGCCGACTGCAAAACGCGTTATCTATCTGTTCCAGTCAGGCGCCCCGTCGCAGCTTGATCTCTTTGACCACAAACCCAATCTTGCGGACCTGAGAGCATCAGAGTTGCCGGATTCTATTCGTCAGGGGCAGCGGCTCACCGGCATGACAAAGGATCAGCCGTCGTTTCCCGTCGCTCCGTCGACCTTTCGTTTTCAGCGTCGAGGTCAAAGTGGTGCCTGGGTCAGCGACCTGCTGCCGCATACAGCTGAGATCGCTGACGAATTGTGTTTCGTCAGGTCCATGCACACCGAAGCGATCAATCATGATCCCGCCATCACGTTCATTCAGACAGGGGCACAGTTGGCCGGACGTCCCTGCATGGGGGCCTGGCTGTCGTACGGGCTTGGCAGCGAGAACAAAGACCTGCCGAGCTTTGTGGCCATGGTTTCCGGAGCTGGCGGGCAACCGTTGTACGATCGGCTGTGGGGCAGCGGTTTTCTGCCAACTCGATACGCGGGTGTCAAATTCCGTTCGGTGGGAGATCCTGTTCTGTTTCTGTCCAATCCTCCGGGCATTGATGCCGGATTGCGCCGCAGTTTTCTGGACGATGTTGCCAAGCTGAACGAACTTAAACGACAGGAGGTGGGCGACCCGGAAATCACAACTCGGATTGCTCAGTACGAAATGGCGTTCCGGATGCAGACGTCGGTGCCGGAACTGACGGACATTTCTGATGAACCTCAACATACCTTTGATCTGTACGGCGAAGACGCAAGGAAACCTGGAACGTTTGCCTTCAACTGCCTGCTGGCCCGACGACTGGCGGAACGAGACGTTCGGTTTGTGCAGTTGTTTCATCGGGGCTGGGATCAGCATACCGATCTGCCGAATAAGATTGCTGTGCAGTGCAGGGACACAGACAGAGCATCTGCTGCTTTGGTGCAGGACCTGAAGCAACGGGGACTGTTAAAGGATACGCTGGTGGTCTGGGGCGGAGAATTTGGCCGTACCGTTTACTGCCAGGGAAAGTTGACCGCGAATGATTACGGCCGAGACCACCATCCCAGAGCGTTTTCGATCTGGATGGCCGGGGGCGGAGTCAACGCCGGTACAACATACGGTGAAACTGACGAGTTCAGCTACAACGTTGTTCGCGATCCGGTCCATGTTCATGACCTGAACGCTACTATTCTGCACTGTCTGGGGATCGACCATACCGGGCTGACGTTCAAATATCAGGGACGCCACCACCGACTGACGGATGTACACGGAAAGGTGCTTCAGCCACTGCTGGGGTGACCCGATCGCAGCTCCGGAGACCTGCGTTCCGTCGAGCAAACCGCGTGCAGGCATGCACAATGTTGCGAGGCCGATTGAAGTTGTCGTGTCGGCTCCACTCAAATCGTGTGTTATCCATTTATGATTCGGATGTATCCGCAGGTGCGATCGAATGCGGATAAATGATCACATCCCAAATACCGGACGCCTGGGACCGGTGAGTGCATGCACCCCCCTTCTTTCTGCGAAAGACGTGTTCGAGCGTGAGAAACCGACCTGTCTGCACGTCGTGACGGTTCACGAAACCTGGGTCACTGCTCTACACTGCATCGCGTCGGTTCCCCACGATCTGCGGGGCATCACTCAAGTCAACAGTTCTAACAACAGGATACCCGACCGATGGCTCAGCGGGCTCTCGTCAGCGTCAGCAATAAACAGGGTCTCGACACCTTTGTGAAGGGATTAGTGGCCCTGGGCTTTGAGATCCTGTCTACCGGCGGGACTCGTCGTTTTCTGGAAGAAGCCGGTATTACGGTCATTGATGTCACGGCGTACACCGAATTTCCCGAGATTATGGATGGTCGCGTTAAGACGCTGCACCCCAGGGTTCACGGGGCGATTCTGGGACGGCCGACTCTGGAATCGGATGCCGTGGCCATTGCCGAACACGGCATTGTTCCGTTCCAGCTGGTGGTCTGCAATCTGTATCCGTTTCAGGAAACGATCGCCAAACCGGACGTTTCCATTCCGCAGGCGATTGAACAGATTGACATCGGCGGCCCGTCGATGGTGCGGTCTGCCGCCAAGAATCATGCTCACGTTGCCATCGTCACGTCGCCAGAGCAATATGAGGACGTGCTGCAGAAGGTTACAGACGGCAGCATGGACGACGTTTTCCGCCGAAAGCTCGCAGCCGCAGCATTTGAAATGACGGCCGCCTACGACCGGGCCATTTCTGACTATATGGCGGCGATCACGTCCAAATCATCCTCGAACGACTCGGCCTTCGGACAGAAGTTGAATCTGTCGTTTCAATTGCAGGACTCTCTGCGCTACGGTGAGAACCCTCATCAGAAAGCCGCGTTTTATGTCGAAGACGATGCTCCTGCCACCTCGCTTGCCTGCGCCACAAAAAGGAATGGAAAAGAGCTGTCATACAACAATCTGATGGACCTTGATTCGGCGAAGTCCATCGTCGCGGAATTCGATCAACCGGCGGCCTGTGTGATTAAGCACAGCAATCCCTGCGGCTGTGCCGTGTCGGATTCTCTGGCAACTGCGTTCGAAAATGCTCATGCGGGTGATCCGGTCAGCGCCTTTGGATCGATCATCGGCCTGAATCGAATAGTGGATCTCGCAACTGCGGAACGGCTGTGCGAACCGGGGCGATTCATTGAAGCTGTCATCGCTCCGGGTTACGACGCAGCGGCATTTGCACTACTCACAACAAAACCGAAATGGAAGAAGAACGTGCGATTGATGGAGACAGAATTTTCGGACGAGGGCAAAGGCGCTGCCGAGTATAGGCGTGTTTCCGGAGGGCTGCTGGTACAGGACCGAGACGATCTGCCGCAAACCGAAGACGACTGGAAAGTCGTTACTGATCGTCAGCCATCGGACGACGAACTGGCCGACCTGAAATTCGCATGGAAAGTCTGTCGGCATGTTAAGTCGAACGCGATTGTCTTTGCGAAGGGTGGCATGTTACTGGGAGCCGGAGCGGGCCAGATGAGTCGTCTGGACAGCTCCTATATTGCCGGCATGAAGTCCGGAGACCGCAGTGTTGGTGGAGTGGTTGCGAGTGACGCCTTCTTCCCGTTTCGTGACGGCATTGATGAAGCGGCCAGGGCGGGCATTAAGGCTGTGATTCAGCCCGGTGGCTCGCGCAACGATGAAGATGTCACTGCGGCCTGCAATGAGCACGGTATGGCAATGATCTTCACCGGCCGGCGACATTTTCGTCATTAGACCGAATGTGGAATCCACTGGGATAACGTGAGTTGAATGGTTCGGCAAAGGAGGCGTTGAACTGCGCGTCTGCGTGGCGCCCCTGTAAAATCTGCCGTAACCTTCGCGCCGCCGTCCGGTCTTCCGTGCTCTGCTGTTTTGCCCGGCGAGCATCATGAATGTCACCGGATGTGCACGTTCAGCGCGGCGTTCCGAAATTTTCTGCAACATCAGCGTTTCAGAGGCGACTGCCCACCAACAGCCGTGATTTGCATTGAATTGCGGGATTTTTGAGTGGACGACTCCCGGGAAATGTTTTTTGCATCCTGCCACTCTGAGTGGAACCATTTTCTTGACGTTTACGTCAACACTCCGGGATGCACATTCTGCACCGCGAACTTTGTCGAATTACAGTCGTCCAATGCGACAGACCACGCAAATGAATGGCTGTTCAATTCCACTGTCGGTTTCTTGAAAACCTGGCTGATAGCAGCCGAACATGTCCTCAGGTTGTCTCTGCGGGAACGTATTCTGTTCTTCGCGTCGGGGGCGGTTCCTCCGCGTAACCAACGGAGGAATTTTTCAGAATGGCGAGCGACGGCTGTCTTCTGGCGTTAAACAGCAGTTTTGTCTGAATTCTGATGCTGGACAGCTCTCGTCTGCCAAAATCCGCGTTTTCTGCCCCTGGTCCTGGTATCGTTGAGTTACAACTACGCGTACGACAGCGACCGGACCGCGGACTCTGCCTTCGACACCTCTGTGCCGGCGATTCCGTCGAAATGATTGAATCCATGGAGACGGAGCACCTGATCACGACCGTAACTCCGGCGGAACGACGATCAGAACATGACTGTACTGTACGGCGAATAAAAAAATGTTTGTGTCTTTGTTCTTTAACCGTCTGACGTCCGCGTTCCGTCGAATTCGAGGCAGGAACGTTGGTCGGCGATATCGGAGAGCTGCATCGTGCCGGTCGGAATGTCAGCTATTGGAACTGCGAGTGCTGTTGTCGGCAACGACTTCAGAGACGCGAGGCAGCATCGACGCTGCAGAACGTGATTATTCAACTCACCTGGTCCTGTTTGAGAATGTCGATACAGTTCCGTTGTCGATTGATTCTGCCTTGATCGCCGAACAGCATGCGGCCTTCGTTGCACAGTTGGAAATTGAGTTCGCGGAATCCGTCGATGTGAAGTTCGAATACACGCATGCCCTGAACGGACTGGCGTTGTTCCTGACTGACCTGCAGGCTCAACAGATTGCGAACATGCCGAGCGTAGCGGCAGTGCTGTCGGACACATCTTCTGTGCTGCAGAATAACAGTGCTGAATTCACTGGCGCGCCCGGAGTGTGGAATGGTTCGGCGACCGGAGCAATTGCAGGTACCCTTGGCGAAGGTGTGTTGATTGGCATCATCGATTCGGGTATCGATTTCGATAATGCATCATTTGCAGAAGTTGGTCCGAATGACGGATACGTTCATGTCAATCCGTTTGGCGACGGTGTCTATGTGGGGCTGGGTGATCCATCAGACTCAAATTATGACGCATCGCTGCCATTCAATGACAAAATTGTAGGAGCGTGGAACTACACGAGTGAGCAGATTAATTCGTCCGGCGATGCTGATCACGGCACCAGCGTTGCGGGTATCGCGGCGGGGAATTTTGTGACGGTCGCTATGCCGGGAACGAATCAAACGACGGAAATCTCGGGCGTTGCTCCCCATGCCAGCCTGATTTCGTATGACGTCTGCACAACGCTCAATGACTGTTCCAACGCGGCAATCATGGCGGCTGTTGACCAGGCTATTGCTGACGGGGTCGACGTTATCAATATGTCGATTGGCGGCATTACTGAAGCTCCGTGGGACGCGATGATGGCATCGGCTCTGCTGCAGGCCCGCGCTGCCGGGATTTTCGTTGCTGTTTCCGGCGGCAATGGCGGTCCAGGTCCTGTTACCCTCAGCTCTCCGGCAGATGCGCCATGGGTCACGTCTGTTGCCTCCGTTGACATTGATGACGTTTCCTCGGGTTTTGTCAGTGTTGTCGGTACAAATGTTCCGGAGCACCTTGCTCAAATTGCAGCGACTCCCGGCGAAAATGTAACAATATCACAAACCGTCAGCGCTGATTCCGTGATTCACGCAGCAGACGTATCGCCTGGGGATTCACAGGGTTCGTCGGCGTATTCATCAGGCACTTTTGCAGGCAGCATTGCGTTGATTGATCGTGGTGTGTCACTGTTCGAAACCAAGGTGCAGAACGCCTATGATGCTGGTGCGACGGCCGTGATCGTCATCAATAACGTGGCGGGTCCGGCCATCATCATGGCAGGAGTCGACGGTGTGCCTATTCCTTCCGTTCTAGTATCGCAGGACGACGGCACCAGGCTGCGGAATTGGCTTCGTGAGAATCCCGCGGGCAAAGTGCAGATCAGCGCACAGCATACAGCGGATGCTTCTGTTACGTCAGCGTTTAGTTCCCGCGGCCGGAATCTGCAGGCCGACACGCTGGCGCCGGTCATCGCTGCTCCTGGCGGGACTGGTCTCGTGCTGGCACCTGTGGCGACCTCCGGTGACGACAGTTGGCAGTACTTCAGCGGTACGTCAGCTGCCGCTCCTCATATCGCGGGAGCAGCAGCGTTACTTGTTGCACTGCACCCTGACTGGACTCCGGCCGAAATTCAGTCGGCGCTGCAGACCTCCGCGGGCAGCAGTTCAACGGTCGCCAAAGACTTCAGCCTCGTTGACGCGGATCCATTCGACGTGGGATCGGGGCTGGTCAATGTGTCCCTTGCGGCAAGGGCCGGTATTGTGCTCGACGAAACGACCGACAATTTCACTGCGGCGAATCCTTCAAGTGGCGGAGTTCCTGCTGAACTGAACCTGCCGAGTTTCATCGACAGCAATGTCGTCAGCTCAACATTATGGACGAGATCTGTGACCAGTACTCAGGCGTCCGCAGTTGTGTGGACGTCATCTGTTGTGGCAGACGACGGCCTGACGTTGAGTCCGGGCGTCGCATCAATCACGGTCGACGCTGGCGCGACAGCTGATCTGACACTGACTGCCGATGTCGAGGCAGGCACGCAGGGCTGGCTGTTTGGGGAGTTGCTGCTGTCACCCAATGCAGATCTTCCGGTAGCGCGGTTTCCTGTTGCTGTCCGGCCAGCACCCTCGGCCGGAGTGACGATCACTCAGTCGGGTAGCGGAACGGACGTGTCGGAAAATGGAGCCGTGGATACGTATTCCATCGGGCTCAGAACTTCCCCGTCCCGAGCTGTCAGGATTCAGGTGGACGCACCATCGGATATACAAATCAGCGCCAACGGAACGGATTTTTCTTCGTCGCTGGTGTTGACGTTTGTCGATCAGGACCCGCAGACGATCACTGTTCGAGCTGTAGACGATGTGGTGGCGGAAGGGTGGCGCACAGACACTATTCTTCATACCGTAACGGATTCCGGTGCTGATTCTGACTACACTGCAGATACAGTCGTCGAAGGTCTGGATGTCAGTGTGTTCGACAATGACGTCGGACAGAATGGTCATCTTGCGGCACCCGTGTTGGCCGGTCCGTCAGGGCTTGTGCGCAGTGGGCGGCCACTGTTTGAGTGGTCGAGTGTCAGCGGCGCTCATTCCTACGAAATCTGGGTGGCTGCAGCCGGGCAGCCCAGCGTTCCTGTTGTGAATTTAATCGTGATCGGTACTGCGTTCACACCGGATACTGATCTGGACATCGGACGCTATCAGTACTGGGTTCGAACAGTCTTTGGAGGTGGTGTCACATCTTCCTGGGTGGCTGCTTCGTTCCAAATCAGTCAACCAGCCGTGATTGATCCGCTACCACTTCCGGCAGGCAATACAACGCCGATCATCAGCTGGGTTCCCGTAACCGGAGCGGTTACCTACGAAATTTACATTTCCAACGTGACTACCGGACAGCACCGATTGATCAACGAAACGAATCTGGCAGACTCGTTTTACACTCCGCCTGCTGCGTTGAAATTTGGCGTGCACCGAATCTGGGTAAGAGCTTTTGCTGCTGACGGATTCGGAGCCTCGTGGTCTTTACCCGTGGAATATTACGTGGGCTCTGCATTGCTTGGGCCGGTGACGCCGACTTTTGATGAGCGGCCGGCGTTCACGTGGACAGAACCCGCAGGTGCTGCGCACTATCAATTCTATCTGCGCGCCCCCAATCGCGAAGTTACTCAGCTGGCCGGACTTACCCGTGGATCGTATACGCCGGACGAAGATTTGCAGGAGGGAAGATACTTGTGGTGGGTACGACCATTCACCGAGGATGGTCGAGCCGGTTTGTGGACTGAGCGGGGAGAGACGCACATCGGCGGGCGGCCGACTGTGCTGACACCAACCACAATTGTGTCGGATTCTTCTCCAGAGTTCACGTGGAGCAGCGTCGAAGGAGCGCCATCCTACGAAGTGTTCCTGAATCGGACAGACGTCGCCGAACATATTCTCCGCACGCCCGATATCCCAGTAGCCACTTTCGAACCACCGATTTTGAACGCGGGTAATTACGTTTGGTGGGTGCGAGCGCGAGACGACGCCGGGAATTACGGGCCATGGAGTGCCAGCAGTACCTTTCGCGTAGCGGCTGCAGCTTCTGACGTGTCAGCGACGCCAGTACAGGCACAACTGATTTCACTCAGCCCAACTCCTGTTCTGTCGTGGCAGGGAGGAATGGGCGCTGTGTCATATGATGTCTTTCTCCACAACGGCACAGGAATAATCCAGGAGACGGGGCTGACCAGGACATCGTGGCAAACGCCACATCTGGACGGAGAAAAATGGCAATGGTGGGTTCGAGCCATTGATGCGGCCGGTGACGCTGGTTCATGGAGCAATGCCGCAACAATCGATACGTCCGGACGAGCCATGGGGTTGTCTCCGTCAGCAACAACCGGCTCCACACCAATATTCACCTGGACTCCGGTGTTGGGGGCTGACCGTTACGTTCTGCAGGTCGACAATCTGACCACCGGCGTGTCTCAGGTGATCAGAGAAAATTCGCTTGTCTCGACGGCCTTCTCATCAATCATTCCGCTGGCGGGTGGGCATTACCGGTTCTGGGTCAAAGCCATCAGCAGTACCAGTCCGAACTCCGGCTTCTGGAGCTTCGGAGTGGATTTCACCGTTGCGTGAGTTGATGAGGGGAGGCGACAGACGCGTTGCGCCAGACTTGATAAATCCCGTGCTATTTCTTTGTCGGCTTCTTCTTGTTACGTTTTCGTTTCCGGATGACCGGCGGTTCCAGTCCATCGTCCGGCTGATTCCACAGACGATAAGGATCGTCCAGCCTGCGCATTTCGGCCAGCAGCAGGTCTTCCATCTCTGTCAGCTTGTCTTTGTGGGCCGGGTCTTCAGCCAAATCTGTCCGTTTCGGATCATTCTTCCCGTGTTCGGCGATGAATTCATGAGGATTGTCAGCCAGATTGAACAGCTGAGTTTCCTGTACCTTTCCATCCATGACGTCGTACTTGATCAGTTTCCAGTCTCCCTGTTTTACACAACGCATGCCCGGTTTGGTGCCACCGTTGTAAACGCCAAACAGGACGTCCCGGACCGTGTCTACTTGGTTCTTCAGGACAGGTTCAAAACTTTTACCTTCCGTGCTGGCAGGAGCTTTTACGCCGGCCAGGTCGCAAATGGTAGCCAGTGAATCCAGCAGATAGATGTTTCCCGTCGCTCGGGTGCCGGCTTCAATACCGGGGCCCTTCACGATGTAGGGAACCCGCCATGTGTGCTGGTACAGATTCTGTTTTCCCTGCAGACCGTGGCGGCCGATGGCCATGCCATGGTCGGCCGTATAAACGATGTAAGTGTTGTCCAGCTCTCCCATTTGTTCGAGCTTCTTCAGTACCCTGCCGATCTGGATGTCGATATTTTCGTTGCAGGCGAATTCTCGACCCAGTTCATTCTGAATCGTCTGCGGATCACGATTTTCCCAGACACCGCTAACCGACACTTCGTCTCGCAGTCCCGGATGTCCGTGATGAAACGGGTGTTTGCCAAGGTAGTTGACGGGCAGACCCGGCTGCTTTGGATTTGCAGCCGGAAGTTTGTTCTTGTCTTTGTGATTGACGGCTCCGTATTTGGCCAGCAGTTCCGGCGTGCCGTCACGTGTGTCGTGAGGATGTGAGAATCCGAAGTAGATCAGGAATGGATCTTTGTCGTGACTGCTGTCACGCTGGTCCAGATATTCCAGAACCTGTTTGCCGTGCCATGCACTACCGGTTTCTGCGGTTCCTCCTCGTTTGGTCGCATCTTTGACAACGCTGAACTGTCCGTTCGCTGCAGAGTAGCTGTTGCCCTTTTTGCACGTTCGCATCGTGTCGTAGCCGGCGTCGTTAAAGACGGCAGCCATCGAATACCGTTCATAGTTCGGCGGACAGGTCTTTGCTCCCGGACCAATCGGCAGATGCCAGAGCGTCCGTCCGGTCATCACCATGTGGCGCGACGGTGTGCACACGGCTCCACTGAACGACCCCATGTGGTAGGCCCCGTCCAGTGTCATACCTTCTGCCGCCAGTCGGTCGATATTGGGTGTGTCCAGTTTCGAATCCGGGTTGTACAGCTTCAGATCGAACGGTGACTGGTCATCCACAATGATGAACAGCACGTTGGGACGTGTTGCTTCGGGCTCAGCAGCCCTGACAGTGCCTGTGAAAGCAAAGAATGTCAGCACGGTGACAAGGGATACGGCAGGTCTGTGTTTTAGCATTATTGGTTTTCCAGCAGTGGATCAATTGATAGATGCCAGTATGACGCAGATGACGTTGCCGTCCACGGACTTTATCGGTCGTGCTTGTCATTCGTTTTATTTGTTGTGTCAGGTGTTTTGTCGCCGTCCAGCAGATTCTCAGCTTCCTGGGCAGGGTTTTGTGCGATGAGCCAGTCGTGATCGTTGCCAGCGCCGGTTTGAGGCATCTGTGCGGCGACCAGATTCTTCACGTGTCCCGGAGCTTCGCGAGCGCCGTCACCTTGCCGTTGTCTGTCCAGAGCAGCAATCAAATAGCCGAGAACCGTCCCCCGAAGACTGGGGATTGTTCTTCTATTGTCCTGGAGTCGAGTACTTTGATTGTATTCCACACTTTGTCGGTAGGCCGCACAGGTCACAATCAGCCAGTGGATACGTTTCAGGCTCCAGTCGGATGTGACAAGCTCACACGCCGGCTATTCCAGCAGTTCGGCGTGCGAAGGGGTGTCTTCCGAAGCTCCGAAGTCATCTGCTGTTGCCACCAGTCCGCGGCCGAAATGTTACTGCCAGAGACGATTGACAATGACGTGCGCCAGCAGTGTCCCGGGGCCGGTCTCCGAATCTGTTATCCAGTGAGCCAGGGCTGATTGCGGCTTCGGTGGTCCATCGTCCGGACACCGGCGTTGCCAGGCCGCTTCTGACCATTCGGGCCGGTTCTTTATGACGGCTGTCAGGAGCCGGGGCCCACCAATTCTCCTGGCTGGTCGTGCTGGCCTTATGCAGTACCGGCGTGACAGCGATTTTGCTTCCGCTGAGTGGTGACTTCGGCATGTGGACTTTCAGCTGACTGATTTCGTCCATCAGCTGATGATATTGCTCTTTATGCTGCGGTAACGGTTCAATGTCGTCGTCCGGGTGCTGATCATTGATCAGCAGACAACGCTCTCACAATGACAGCAAACGCGTCTGCTGAGCATCTGACGGTGTTGCACGAGGTCTGTCGTTAACGCGTGCTGACCCGGTCAGGAGGGAAGATTCTGCAAACTGAACATGCTTGTCCTGGCTTATTCGGCGGGTGACTGCAGCCACAACAGAGCTGTTCGAACGGACTGTCGAGTTGCTGGCCGGACCCGTTCCGGAAAGACGGAGCTGTCGATCGACGAATACAATGTTGCACATTTGGGGCATCTTCTTCATGATTCTCCGATGATTGAACGCATATTTCGCTTAAGGGACCACGAGACCACCATTCCGCGAGAAATCCTGGCGGGGATGACAACGTTCCTGACGATGTCCTACATTCTTGTCGTTCAGCCAAATGTTTTGTCTCAGGACTTCTCCGGCAATCCTACGGGGCTGGAACCTGGAGCTGTACTGCTTGCGACCTGTGTGGCCAGCGCTGTGGCAACGGCCGCGATGGGTCTGTACGCCGGATTGCCGGTAGCACTGGCGCCAGGCATGGGACAGAACTTTTTCTTTGTCTCTGTCATCATGGCCATCGGTGCGGGGCAGTTTTCCGGTGAACCCTGGCAGGCCGCGCTGGGAATCGTGTTCGTTTCAGGAGTACTATTCGTTGGACTCACCGTTCTGGGAATTCGTGATGTCGTTCTGGACGTCATGAGTTCCAGCATGCGTAGTGCCATCGTTGTGGGCATCGGGCTGTTTATTGCATTTATCGGTTTGCAGAACTCAGGAATTGTGGTTGCTGCGCCGAGTCTGGTCACCTTGAATGTGAAAGAGCTGTTGAGTGTGGACTCGGCGGTTTTCTGGACAGGCTTTATCACGATTCTGGTGTTAAAGATGCGACGATTGCCCTGCAGTATGCTGGTTGGCATTGCCGTTGCGGCAGTTACAGCCTGGGCCTGCGGTCGGATCACGATTGATCGCATCTTTGGCTGGCCTGAATTCACTGAGCGTGCCGCACTGCAGCTCGATTTTCGCGCTGCGTTCACGTTAAGTGGTCTGTCATACGTAGCCGTCTTTCTGTTCATGGACATATTTGACACGACTGGTACTCTGATCGGGGTTTCGCAGCAGGCGGGCCTGATGAAAGATGGCGAGGTGCCGCGGATGCGACAGGCGATGCTGGCTGACTCGATTGGCACGGTTGCTGGGGCTTGCGTGGGGACCAGCACGGTCACCAGTTACATCGAAAGCGTGGCAGGCGTTGAGCAGGGGGGACGTACAGGGCTGACAGCCTTTACCACGGCAGTTCTCTTTCTCTTCGCGATTGGGTTCAGCCCTTTGATTGTGTCTCTGGGAAAGTATGCGCCTGTTACGGCGCCCGCGCTGGTGGTTGTCGGGGCAATGATGTTTCGCGCCGTGCGGTCCATTGACTGGGCTGACGAAACGGAGGCAATTCCGGCGTTTCTGCTGATTCTGGCGATACCGTTTTTTTTCTCTATTGCAGACGGTATTGCACTCGGGCTGATTGTCTGGCCCTTGCTCAAAGTTGCCAGCGGTCGAACTGCAGAGGTATCACGGGCTTCCGCAGTCACAGCGGTCGTCGTTATTGTTTACTTTGCAGCCATACGTGTCCACATCTGACCTGCCCGTGACGTCACGATATTCGTTCAATCGGCAGATGCAGCTTTCGCGTCACGAGACGTCTGCGGCTCGATTTCCTAGACTTCCCTTCACACAATGTTCTTTTGGAACGGACCTGAATTAGATGTCCCAGGTAAGTAACGAAGTTACACAGGAATCCGAACCCAAGCTGAAGTATTCGTTCTGGGCAGGCGCACTTCTTGTGCGTGGCTCGGTTACTCCCCGTGTTCTGCCGGACATCTTCAGTTTCGGACTTATTGCGTTTGGCATCGTGCTGGCTCAGCACGTGGCGATGCACAACTGGGGCGTCAGTCTGGCGATTCCCGTCGGACCGTTTGAAGCTGTGGGGGCTGTGCTGGGATTGCTGCTGGTTCTGCGGACCAGTTCGGGTTATGACCGGTGGTGGGAGGCCCGAAAATTGTGGGGAGGCATCGTTAATCAGTCTCGGGCGCTGGGAACTCAGGCCGTCAGCTATGTTTCGGACGATGGAATGTGGCAGCGCAGATTTATTCGACTGGTCGCCGCCTTGCCATACGCGATTCGCAACAATCTGCGAGGTCGAAGCGATTCACCCGAGTTGGTGCGGCTGATAGGCGGGGAGGCCGGCCGAGTGATTACTTCCAGGCATGGGCCGGGCGTCATTTTTGTCGAGTTGGCCCGGATGCTGAAGGACGCCGTCGACAAGGGCCTGCATCCTAATGCCTTTCACAATATGGAAGAGAATCGAAGGATGCTGCTGGACCATGTTGGGGGGTGTGAACGCATCCGGACGACTCCCCTGGCACGATCTTCAGCCATTCAGGTGAAACGTTTCATTTTTATGTTTCTGGTGTCTTTGCCTTTCGCACTGCTGCGTCAGTTTCAATATGAAGAATTTGCGACGACAGTTATGGGCATGCAGTTCTCGACCAGCGTCTTTTTGGTGCCGATATTTGTAATGCTGGTTTCGTATCCACTACTGTCACTCGATCGAATCGGCATGGAACTTCAGAATCCGTTTGACCCTCGGCGTCTTGACCATTTGCCTCTCGACCGAATCTGCGAGACGATTGAGAAAAATCTGGCAGAGGTTCTGGGAGTGGAATCTCTGGACCACGAAGAAGCAGATACTGAGATGCTTGATCTGGGAAAGAAGACCAGACATCCATTCGCTTCAGAAACCTATATCTCGTGAGCCTGTGCACGATCTGCGGATCTGTTCTTTTTGTTGTGGGGCCCTGACCTGCCGGATCGGCGATGGCCCTGCCTGGCTGTCCGATTCGCCTCGAACAGTCTGTGAATGATGTACGGATCGTGGATTGACGATTTTCGGTTTAGTTTACGCTATGAGCCCTTCGACTGTCCGTACCTATCTCACGTCTGATGGCCTCCGGTTGCATTTCAGGCACTGGCCGGCGGCGGGAAAGGTGCGGGGCGTTGTGGTGGCTTTGCATGGGATTCAAAGTCACTCGGGATGGTACGAACATTCTTCGCAGCAGATGGCCGCAGCCGGCTTTGAAGTGTATTTCGCCGATCGGCGAGGTGCGGGACTGAACGAAATCGGCCGTGGGCATGCCGATCACGGCGAACGTCTGTTGAATGACGTTCGGCAGCTGATCAGGCTCGTCCGTCGTGAACATTCTGGTGTTCGGTTATCACTTCTGGGCCTCAGTTGGGGTGGGAAAACTGCGGCCGCCCTGGCATGCACGTCGCCCGACTCCGTGGATCGTCTGGTGCTACTCTATCCGGGGCTGGTGCCTCGGATACGACCCCTGTGGTGGCAGTCACTGCAGTTGAAGTTTGCCCGACATCATGACATGCGGCATAAGACTGTTATGATCCCTCTGGAAGATCCCCGATTGATGACGTCAGTTGTGGAGCATCAGGAATTCATCAGCAACGATCCACTGGCTCTGCGCTTTGTGACCAGCGGGTTCCTGAATTCCGGTCTGGACCTGGAGCAACTGGTTTATCAGCGGGCAGATCAAATTTGCCATCCGACGCTGTTGATGCTGGCTGGCCGCGATCAGATTATGGACAATGCAAAGACCAGACGCCTGGCAGATTCGTTTTCCACCAGCGAACTGACGTCGGTATGCTATCCGGACGCCCGGCACACGCTTGAATTTGAACCCGTACGGGACCAATTTGTTGGCGACCTTGTGGACTGGCTGCGACAGGATTCATGCAGTTAGGTCTGGCCTGTTCCCACGCGCAGGCGGGCACCATCGTTCGGTTCGTCAGTAACCGGGGCGAATCGTGTTCCCGAAATGCTCAGGTGATCTGAGGACGACGGCAGGACGATGCATCTAACTTTTATCAGATGGCAACGATCTGTCGGCAGCGTATCAGGTCTGCCGCAATCTGTGTCTGCAGTGCCGCAGCGTCCCTGAACGGGCGAAGGCTCCTGATTTCAGACAACAGGTCGACAGCCAACGCTTCATCATAAAGATCCCGTGAGAAATCGAGGACGTGACACTCGACCTTGTGAGATTGATCCGAAAACGTCGGATTCGGGCCAATACTAACGGCGACACGGTATGGCGCACCTGCAATTGTTGTCACACCGGCGTAGACACCATCCGCAGGTAACATCACGTCAACCGCAGCGACATTCGCGGTCGGAAAGCCAAGGTCTGTTCCTCGGCCGGCACCCCTGACCACGTTGCCGGACAATGAATACGGATGTCCCAGCAAATTGACGGCGTCAGCGACATTTCCTTCGGAAAGCAAACGCCGGATCATAGTCGAAGAGATCATAGTCTGGCCCGCGAGAATCGGGGGTATGACAATAAGCTCAACATCGTTTTCTTCGCACAGTTCCCTCAGAACCTCAGTGTCACCTGCGCGGTTCCGGCCGAAACGAAAATCAGGGCCTTCGACGATTCCCACAGCATGTAACTGGTCACGTACGATCGAACAGAAAAAATGCTCGGGGGTCATGTTCAGCAGTTCAGTAGTCACCGGCAGCACGACAACTTCGTCTGCTCCATACCTTTGCAGCAGTTGCCTGCGCCGAGTCACTGACGACAGACGAGGAAGATTGACGTCAGGCTTCAGGACATTAAGCGGGTGCGGGTCGAACGTGACAACGATCGTTGGCAGCGAACGTTCATCCGCCTGCTGGCGCACAGTCGACAACATGGACTGATGTCCGCGATGGACGCCGTCGAAATTACCGACGGTGACAATACCGCCCGTTGCGGATTCTGATACGAGCAATTCGGACGGCATCATTCAGATCGCGCTTACGTATTTCGTTGCACCCGGCATCGTGCATGTCGAGTGTCTGCCGTTGTGTTTTTTAATGCAGAAGAGACCCGGTCCTTTGAAAAGACCGGGTCTCATTAATCTTAATCGCATGTGCACTGGCCAGGGGGCTATTCCAGCTTTTCAAGCACAGTGTCAATCAGTTTATATTCTTTGGCCTCTTCTGCAGTCATAAAGTTGTCACGATCGGTATCTTCTTCAATCTTTGTCAGTGTCTGGCCGGTATGCCTCAGAAGGATTTCATTCATCCGCTGCTTCACTCGCAACACTTCCGTGGCATGAATTTCCAGTTCCGTGGCGGTACCTTCGTATCCCGCAAGTGGCTGGTGAATCATGATGCGTGCGTTTGGCAGAGCATGTCTCTTGCCGGCGGCACCGGCGGTCAGCAATACAGCTCCCATGCTGGCAGCCTGACCGATGCAGTAAGTGGCGACATCGCAGGTGATGTACTGCATCGTGTCGTAGATAGCCATTCCGGCCGTGATCGAGCCGCCTGGCGAGTTGATGTAGAAGTGAATGTCCGCCTTTGGATCATCAAACTGCAGGAACAGCAGCTGCGCGACAATGCTGTTGGAAGCATCGTCATTGACGCCGCTGCCGAGAAGCACAATGCGGTCCTTCAGCAGTCGGCTGTAAATGTCCATCGCGCGTTCATCGCGCCCGTTTTTTTCCACAACGTACGGAACTAAAGTCGTCATGTCAGAATCCACCCAGCGTGTGAGATAATCGGAGATAGCAGTGTTGGCAGCTACTTCTTGTCTTTTTGGGTCTTGTCAAGAATCTCGTCTACCAGCCCGTACTCCTTCGACTGAACAGCCGTCAGGTAATGATCTCGCTGAGTGTCAGCAGCAATCTTTTCGACGGGTTGTCCAGTGTGGCCGGCGAGCATTTCGTTCAGCAGCTCGCGGGTCTCAATGATGTCCTTGGCCTGGATTTCGATGTCCGAAACCTGTCCGCCAACCTGACCGTGAGGTTGATGAATCATCATCTTGGAGTGCTTCAGGGCGAAACGTTTCTTGGCCGTGCCACCGGCGACAAGAATTGCTCCTCCACTGGCAGCCAGTCCGACGCAGTATGTCGCGACATCGCATTCGATAAACTGCATGATGTCGTAGATGGCCAGCGTTGCTGTTACAGAACCGCCAGGTGAATTCACATAAAGGTGAATATCCTGATGTCGGTTTTCAGACTGCAGATACAGCATTTTCATCACGATGAGATTGGCGCTGCCATCGTGAATTGGGCCGTCCAGGAAGATGATACGATTATCAAGCAACAGGTCGCCCACCGTCATCTGACGCTGGGCCTGATAGTCACGAGCCGCCATTGGCGAGTACTCGGAACGCAGATCCTTCATTTGTTTTTCCTGTCCTCAGGTGCCTGCCTGGTCCTCTCCGTTGGGGCGAACCAGGCGATCCAGTCTAGTCCTTCGGCCCATCGTCAATCAGGCTGGAAACCATATTGCCACAAATTGCAAAGGCCACTGTCGCTACGTTATCTTCAACTGACGGCTTGCGGTCAACATCTTCAAACGAAGCATTCTCCAGAATGAAGTCGATCGCTTTCCGTTCACGCAGTTGAGCTTCCATGTTTTCGATCATGCCGTTCTTGATCATCCGGGCACGAACACGCCGCAGTGGTTCACCACTCTGGAATGACATCATCAGCAGTTCCTGATCGATGTCCGCCTGCTCACATTCAATGTTTTCTTTGGTGGCAATGCGGTCCAGGACGAAATGTTCCTTCAGGGCCTTGCGAGTGTTTTCGATGGCGTTCTGACGGATTTCGTTTTCGCGAGCTGAAATCTGTTCGCGGGTGAATCCAGCCTGAGTCATCTCCAGGATCTCGCGGCGCAACGCGTTTTCTGTCTGCTGTTCCACCAGTGATTCCGGCAGGTCCCAGTCGGCTGATTCCGTGATCTTTTCCAACACCTGTTCGCGAGCGGTCTGGCGCTGCTGGTATTCTACCTGACGCTCCAGGGACGCTTTGATCTGTTCGTCCAGTTGCTCCGGCGACTCGCAATCGAACTGGTCCAGGAACTCTTTATCCATGCCGGGCATGATATGTTCGCGGACTTCCTTAACTGTGACCGCAACGTCCACCTTTTCGCCCCGCATTTCCACAACTGTGGACTGCAGTGAAATGGTGACTTCCGTGGTCCTTGAGTCACCCGCCGAGGCGCCGTCCATCAATTTATCAAAATCATTCGCGACTGCGTCCTGAAACCGTAGACTCGGACGCAGACGGGTCGGCACTCCCTCGTTTTCCCGAATCTCTTTTCCATCGTGTGTAAACGTCATGTCACAAAGCAGTGAATCACCACTTTTTGCAGGACGATCTACCTTGCTGGGCTGGGAATACGATTCAATAAATTGCTGCTTGAACGCAGTAAATTCTTCGTCTGTTACATCGCCCGACGGTCGGTCGATTACAAATCCTGTGTAATCCGGAACATCGAACTCCGGTCGTACCTCGACGTCAAACTCGTAACGGAAGTCGCCGGCATCAGGAATGTCAAGGCTGTCGACATCAATGTCGGGCTGATTAATCGGGTCGATGTCGTTGTCTTCCGACATCTGCTCCAGACTCTGCAGCAGTACTTTCTGCTTCACCTGGTCTGACAGCTCGCTCTTGAATCGTTTCTGCAGCAGTGACCGGGGCACGTGCCCCTGACGAAAACCAGGAACTTCAGCCTGTTCTGAAAACTCGTCAAGACACTCGTCCCGCAGAGTTTCAATGTCAGCTTCCGAGACGGTCACAGCAACATGCTTGCGACAAGGCCCGACCGACGTTACTTCGACGGTCAGATTCAGTTTTTCCTGATCGTCGGTACCGCCTTCTTCTGGTGCATTTTCGACAGCAGTCGCTGCAGCATCAGATGTCTCAACATCTTCACCTTCAGCAGTCATTTCTTACCCTTTGGGGATTTTGACGACCTGCACCCACCGTATGTGGAGGTGAGGTCAGGCCAAAAAAAAAGAGCGGATGAAGGGAGTCGAACCCTCGACAGCCACGTTGGCAACGTGGTGCTCTACCACTGAGCTACATCCGCAAAAGCAACGTTTTGATCAGCAAAACGCGTTTCTGGTTGTGAGTATCGGCCCGGTGCGTGCCGAAGACCGGGAATTATGGAGGATTCCGGGTCATCGTCAACCGAATCGATGACAATTCAAATCGGAATACCAACTACGAGTCCCTGATGATTACCCACCCCCTGTGAATACTCCCCGATGTGGGCAACACGGCTGTCCCAGCCGCAGCAGGCAAATCCTGCTGCGAAGCAAATTCAGTGAAAGTGTTCAGACGGCCAATGAGAGCCCACACTCCGGCATCCCCTTCGAATTCCGGTAGAAGAAGCTCATGGCGTGTTCGATTCTCACTCGCAGTCAGCGTATCGATCGTCTGGATACGGCCGACGCCGAAGACCAGATCGTACCATAAAGCCTCTGTGTGTGATATAAGGTGATATGAATAAACAGTTTACGTAATTGTTGTGGCGGCAGTCGGTCGTCTCGTTTCTGTCAGTCAGGTGGCACCGATTTTCTCCGGGGGGGAGTGCCGTTCCGGTCCGTGCTCGACTGGCAGGCCACACAAAAGCGAGAACTGATGGCGAAGCTGGTTGTGTTTGCCGTATTCAATTCGCAGTATCCAGGTCTTTGAACCCTGATACGCCTCTGGTTCTCTCATTAACAAGACCTGTTCTTAATCAAGTCAAACTACCGCCAGCCATTTTCCGTAGTTTGAATGTCTCAACCAGCCCAACCGCGTTCTGTGGCTTCTGTTACGTCTGCCATCGGAAACGTCTCGGATTTTTTGGTGCGACGGACTAATCTTCTGACTGTTTCGGACCGCACAGAACTAATTTTCTCTGGAGTGATTCGTCCATTCGCGTCACATATGTCATTCCCACACTCGATCAATCCGGGGCCGAGCGGCAGCTTGCGCTGCTGGCCGTTCGGCTTATGCAATCCGGGATTGATGTCAGCGTCATTGCGTTGAACCGTGGTGGTTTCTATGCACAGGAGTTATCACGCGCCGGCGTTCAGGTCGACGTCCTGAGTAAACGGTTTCGGTTCGATCTACTGACATATTTTCGACTTCGGCGACGTTTGTACCAGCTCCAGCCTGACATCATCCAGTCATTTCTGTTTTCAGCGAACAGTTACGTGCGTCTTCCCGGCATTGCCCCGAAATCAAGCAAAGTGATCGTGTCTGAGCGGTGTGTCGATACCTGGAAAAGCGGCTGGCAGCTGAAGACGGACCGACGGCTGTTCGGGCGAACGGACGCCATGACCGCAAATTCCGAAAGTGTGGCCGAATTCTATGCCACAAATGCGGGCGTACCGCGCGATCTGATAACCGTGATTCCGAATGGTCAGCCAGTCCTGGCAGACGATGGCCCCGTATCGACAGGCCCGACTCTTCGCGAGGAAATCGGGCTGTCCGCCGATGCCAGGGTGGTCGGTTTTGTGGGACGTCTGGCACCGCAGAAGTGTCTCCCGGATCTGGTCTGGGCGATTCAGCTGCTTTACCAGGTGATCAACAACGTTTATCTGGTGGTGGTGGGAGACGGTCCGGTCCGCGATCAGCTGGCGGAACTGGCTCGAAGCTTTGATTGCCGTGACCGAGTCATCTTTCTGGGGCATCGAGCAGACGCGATTGCTTTGACCAGGCAGTTTGATGCATTCTGCCTTCCAAGTTCGTTCGAAGGGATGTCCAACAGTCTGATGGAGGCGATGGCCTTGAAGGTGCCTGTTGTGGTCAGTGATATCCCCAGCAACCGTGAGCTGGTGCAGCACGAGCAGACCGGTCTTCTGTTTCCTCTCGGCGACGGCGCTGCCATGATGAAGGCATTGAAGCAGGTCCTGGAAAACACCGAGCTGGCAGAGCGAGTGGGGCGAGCCGGCCTCAATCTGATCACAGAACATCACAGCGTTGAACAGATGGTGCAGCAACATATCGATTTGTATCAAAAACTAAGTAAGTAATGCGGGCCTGCCGGCAGTCCGGTTTGAGCGGCAGCGCTGCTGCCGTACAGCCGCAAGAGCAGCGAATGTCGGAAAGTGTCGATCAGGAATGACTCGAACTCATTGATTGGAATTCAGCGAAGTGTGTGGAATCGCAGGGGCAATCTGGTGGCAGGCTGACAAGCAGATTTCTCGTGAAGTGCTGCAACGAATGACGGATGCCATTCAGCATCGCGGTCCGGACGCAGAAGGTCATCTCATAATTGATCAGACTGCCGACCGCCGACCTGGTGTGGCGCTGGGGCATCGTCGCCTTTCGATCATCGATGTATGCGGCAGCGCTCAACCGCTTGGAAACGAAGATGGTTCCGTGCAGATCGTTTTCAATGGTGAGATCTACAACTACCAGGAGCTTAGGGAGTCGCTGCTGGCGGCAGGTCATGAATTTCGCACAGAGGGCGACACCGAAGTTATTGTGCATCTGTACGAACAGTACGGCCTGGACTTCGTTCAGCATCTGCGGGGCATGTTTGCTTTTGCCCTGTGGGATTCGAGCGAACAGCAGCTGGTTGTCGTGCGGGACCGCATGGGACAGAAACCGTTTTTCTATCGTATGGAAGGCGGCCGCTTCGCATTTGCCAGTGAACTGAAAGCTCTGCTGCAGCTGCCGGGCGTTCCTCGTCAGCTGGACCGCCAGTCCGTACTCAGATATCTGACACTGCAGTACGTTCCCGCGCCGCATTCGATGCTGCAGGGATTTCGACGATTGCCTCCTGCGTCCATGGCAATTCTGAAGGCCGGTGATTTTCGTATTGAACGTTACTGGGCGCCGCCCTATGACGAGCCTGACCTTACCAGATCAGCCATTGACGACTGGCGAGAAGAGCTGCGTTATGAAATGACGGAAGCCGTGCGGTTGCGGCTTCGCAGCGATGTGCCTTTAGGCGCGTTCTTGTCCGGAGGCATTGACTCCACGATCGTTACGGGATTGATGCAGCAGCAGCTGGATCAGCCGGTACAGACGTTTTCGATCGGGTTTCCGGTTGCGGCCTTTGACGAACGAGCCTACGCGCGACAGGCTTCACAGATGCTGGCCACTGATCATCACGAAGCTGTCGTGGAACCGGATGCCATCAGTATGCTGCCAAAGCTGATCTGGCATTATGATGAACCGTTCAGCGACAGTTCAGCAATTCCGACGATGTATCTGTCGCAAATGACTCGTGAGCATGTCACGGTGGCGCTGACGGGTGATGCCGGCGATGAGTTGTTCTGTGGTTACGATCGTTATCGAGCCGTCAGGATCGCGTCCATGACGGACGTGGTGCCGCGCTGGTCTCGCCGCATGGCAGCGGCGTTTGCTGCGTTGCTGCCTGGTGATCCCCGGCAGAAGTCGTTTCGTCGTCGAGCCAAACGGCTGCTGGAGACACTTGGTCAGACGTCGGAAGAACGGTACCTGAACTGGATCAGTATTTTTAATCGCAGTCCATTGCGGCGGGTCACCAGTGACGATCTGTTTGCACACTCAAATGAATCTGACCCCGCAGCGGCAATTCTTGATGCTTACAGTATGTTTCCGGATCGTGACTTCGTGACGCGCACAACTGCGGTGGACGTCGAAACCTATCTGCCCGGAGATTTGCTCACGAAAGTCGACATTGCCAGCATGCACGTGGGGCTTGAATGTCGCAGTCCGATGCTGGACCACAAAGTCGTAGAGCTTGCGGCGCGGATGCCGATCGGCGTTAAACAGAGTTTGAAGCAGGGCAAGCGAGTGTTGACGGAGACGTTTCGTGATCTGATTCCGCCGGACATTCAAACGCGAAAGAAAATGGGGTTTGGCGTCCCCATCGATCACTGGTTTCGCAACGAACTGAAGCCTTTGCTGCACGATGTCCTGTTGTCGTCTCGATGTCGAGACCGCGGTCTGCTGAATGCTGACGCTGTGCAGCAGCTTGTGGATCAGCATACGTCCGGACAGTTCGACCACGCCTACCGGCTATGGAATCTGTTGTGCCTTGAGCTGTGGCAGCGGATGTATCTGGACAGCCCGCCGCCGCTTGTCGCGCCATCGACAATCTAAGCGGCTTAAGCCGAACGCTCTTCGTCCTGAAAGCCCTTAATCGCGTGCAGCACAGCCGGGCCTGTTGCGGCCATGCTGAATTCTTTCCTGACCCGCTCCGCCAGATCCGTGGCTGGTTGCCTGCCGGCTGCGACGACAGACCGTAATGCCTGTGACAGTCCGGTGGCATCAGCCGGGTGATATGTTGCGCCGTGTTTCACAGAAGCGATGACTTCCGGAAAAGCGCCATGTGCGGGAAGCACCGAAGACACTCCGCAAAGCCCCGCTTCCAGAACGTACAGCCCCTTAGGTTCTTTGTACTCGGTCGGTACGCACAGTACATCAAAGCTGCTGATGATGCGGAACTTGTCGGCTCGTTCAGGCGGACTGCCCAGCCAGTGTATGCGTTCCGGGAATTCATTTTGCGCCTTCTGCAACAAACGGTGAAACCACTTCCGGTGCTGTTCAGGAAGGTACCCCGCAATGGCAATTTCGGCCTGAGGCAGGTCCGGAAGAACGTCGGCAGACGCTGCCAGTAGATTGTGGACGCCCTTTTCCGGGCAGACTCTGGCGAAGTAGCCAATGCGAAATGGCCGGGAACAAGTTTCGTCGCCTGAACTGTCTGGACGGTCGGGATTTAATGCGGCGACATTCGACGCGTCGACAGTAAGAGGGATCCGGCGAATCTGCCGGCCAGGCAATAGCAGGTAGTCGCTCATGAACCGGCTGTAGTAGTCACTGTGAGTCAGGAAACCGTCAAAGGCTTCACCGTTTTTTCGCAGTTGTGCAAACACCGGCCCCTTCCAGCGTTCGCTCAGACTGTCCAGGAAAACGTCGTCGCCCTGCAGCAGACAGATGATCTTTCCACTGAACCGAGGCCGGAGCTCACTCAGGACTCCTGACAGCAGCGCGTTGCTGAACAGTATGATGTCGGGCTGCAGGTCGTTGCACAGATAGTCTGCCAGCTCAACGATTTCTCGACGCTGCGGCCCCGCCGTTCCCTTCAGCATGTCCAGCGTCAGTGAACCCAGCTTCGACGCGTCCGTAGCCCCACCAAACTGAGTGAGTGCACGAATCATGTGCGGCCGGTCAAGCCAGCCGGTCATCCAGTGCGGCAGATGTCGCCAGCCGGGCAGCTTTGAATCAAGGTAGACATTCACGCCTCCCATGAAAACGTGGTCGGCACTGACGTCGTCTTCATCCACACGGATCGGAGTGTACGTCGGTACAAGAATCGCATCTTCACCTGCCATTCTCAGCGTGCGCGCCAGTGTGTTGTCCTGCATGCAGGAGCCGCAGAACATTCCTGCTCCACCTGCGGTGATGATGGCAATTTTCATCGAAGACTTACCCGGCAATGACCGGCAGGCTCACGGGGTCACTGTCCGTTCGGCGTGGTTTTGGCGGCAGTACTGCATGCGCATACTCCCAGATCTGTTCCGGTGTTTCGAACAGCTGATCGTGGGCGGCGTCGTTATCATATTCGCAATCGTCCGTCGTATATTTCCGACAGATGCCAGGCCTGGTGTCGTATGCACTGCACATGTTGTCAGGCTGCAGATGCTGGCAATCTGCGTGCACCATGATGTACCAGCTGCCGTCGTCGACAAACACGCTGACCGAACCGTGCATCATGTACCAGCGAATATGGTCATAGTCGTCCCAGTCTTTGGGTGTTTCCATGGGCAACGCGAAGTACCGACAGCATTTACCGGAACAGTACTGGCACAGAACTTCGCCGGGCTTCAATTCTTCTCGTTTCACCTGGGCAGGCATCGTGGCTCACATGACAGTGTGGAAAGGTCGGAATTGGTTTGATCAGGGCCCGGCCCCGAGCAAAACATTATAGCTGCGATTACTTCCGGTTTCGACCATTGAGAATTACGTCCGTGAGCGTTCCATGGATCGGGTGTATCCGTATCTTTTCATGAAGCCGGAACAATCGAACGCCTTGTGTTGTCTGAAGATTCTGACGTGATATCGTGTTGAGACAGTCTGTTGATCCTGACGACTCGTAATCCCTGCAACTTTTCTCACCAGCGGAGCTTCACCTGATGCATTCGATTTCGCCCATTCTGCGGTCTTTATTCGCAATGCTTCTGCTCACTTCTGCAGTCGCCGCAGCGGGCAAACCGAACGTTGTTATCGTCATAACGGACGACCAGGGTTACGGTGATCTTTCCTGCCACGGTAATCCGATTCTGCAGACACCGCACATTGACAAGTTGCACTCAGAGGCCATTCGGCTGACGGATTATCATGTCGCCCCCACGTGTTCACCAACCAGGTGTGCATTTCTGACGGGACACTGGACGAATCGCACTGGTGTGTGGCACACGATCATGGGGCGATCCATGCTGCGTGAGAACGAAATCACGATGGGGCAGGTGTTCAAGGACGCCGGATACGCGACAGGGATGTTTGGCAAATGGCATCTGGGTGACAATTATCCGTATCGGCCGGAAGATCGTGGCTACACCGAAGTCATGCGACACGGCGGCGGCGGAGTCGGCCAGACTCCGGACTACTGGGACAACGCTTACTTCGACGGCAGCTACTGGCACAACGGTACGCCCGAACCGGTTAAAGGATTCTGCACGGACGTCTTCTTTGACTACGCAAAGCGATTCATCCGGGCTTCAAAGAACGCTGATAAGCCGTTCCTTGCGTATATCGCGACAAATGCTCCCCACGGGCCGATGCATGCTCCTGAAGAATCGTCTGCCCTCTATGCTGGTGTTAACAGTGTCAATCTGCAGAACTTCTACGGCATGATTGCCAACATCGATGACAACGTGGGGAAGATGCGAGCGTTCCTCGCAGGTGAGGGTCTGGCGGACAACACGATTTTCATCTTCACCACTGACAACGGTTCCTCATCGGGCTGGCGTACCTTTAACGCAGGTATGCGAGCAGGCAAGGGCAGCGAGTATGACGGTGGCCACCGAGTACCGTTTTTCGTCCACTGGCCGGATGGTGAGCTGACGGGCGGCCATGACGTGAAACCCATCACGGCACACGTTGACGTACTGCCGACGTTGATTGACCTGTGCGACGTCGCTCCGCCTGCGGGTGTCAGATTTGATGGCACCAGCATCGCCGATCTGCTTAATCCGATGATCGATGTCGACTGGCCGGATCGAATTCTTGTGACAGACTCACAGCGGGTGAAAGACCCGATCAAGTGGAGAAAGAGTGCCGTCATGACGTCTCAGTGGCGTCTGATCAACGGCAAAGAACTCTACAATATAAGGACGGATGCTGCACAGGAGTCAGACGTTGCCAGCGGTCATCCCGCTGTCGTCAAACGCCTCACTGAGTTTTATGAAGCATGGTGGAAAGAACTGCTGCCGTCGTTTGCCAACGATACGGCTATCTATCTGGGACATCCGGCCGACAATCCCGCTCGACTGACGTCTCATGACTGGATCACGACAGGTTCGACTCCGTGGAACCAAAGCCATATTCGAAAGGCTATGAACGGTGACGCCAACACGGGATTCTGGAACGTACTGGTGCACTCGGATGGTGATTACGAAGTGCGGCTGCGTCGCTGGCCGGAAACTGCGGATCTGAAAATTAACGCATCTCTGGCCCCTGGTGCTGACGTGCCGGGAACCCGGGCCTACCGCACTCAACCGGGGAAGTCGATCAATCCCACAAAGGCGTCACTGCAGATCGGCGACGTTTCCACAGACGCCGACGTTAACCCTAATGCGACAGAGGTCATCTTCCGCGTGCAGCTGAAAAAGGGAAAGACACGAATGACCGGTCTGTTTATGACGGCCTCCGGCGAGAAATACGGAGCCTACTACGCTTACGTAAAGAAACTCTGAAAGCACGGTCGTTCGTGCCAGATTGCACAGAGCATCTGACTTGACTCAACGCTGCGACGTTTTCACCATTAAGCAGGTAGGTGAGGCTGTGCCTCAGACCAGACACGTTGACGGGCGAATTCAAACATCCCTTTCGTTGACTGCTGGATATGACTGAACGACAGAACGTTTTCACGATAAAGCCCGGCAGATGAAGCAACACGACGTTGTGGTACTTGGTGGCGGTCCGGCTGGCAGCACGGTGGCGACGTTGATTGCGGCGCAGGGATACGACGTTGTCGTACTGGAAAAGGAACACTTTCCCAGATTTCATATCGGGGAGTCCTTGCTGCCGGCTACGGTCAGCATTTTCGATCGTCTGAAGGTGCACGAAGCGATTCGCAGTGCCTACATTCTGAAACCGGGTGGCAAGTGGCTGTATGGTGAAAAGGAAGTTCCCGGTGAGTTCGCCCTGTACGACCGCAGGGCATCGTTCAAGGACCATCCCTACTCGTATCTTGTCGAACGTTCCTCGTTCGACAAGATTCTGATCGACCGGTCCATGGAAGCGGGGGCTGACGTTCGCTTCGGCACAGAAGTGACTGATGTCATCTCTGAGAACAGTCGAATTGTCGGGGTGAGATGTCGCGATGAGGCGGGAGTTGAGTCCGACGTCTGCGGTCGCGTTGTCGTTGATGCGTCGGGACTGAGGGCCATTATTCCCTCAAAGTTGCGAATTCGAAAACTGGCCGAGCCCCATCGTATGGGAATCTATGCGCAGTATGCTGCCAGGCCGACACGCGACGACGTTAAAGCCGGCTGGTTTATCGGTCAGATGTTCTACGATGGCTGGACGTGGTTGCTGCGACTGCCCGGCGATCGCTTTTCCGTGGGAACCGTTTTGACAGTGGAACGGTTTCGGCAATCCGGGATGACGCCGACTCATCTGCTGGAACGCCTGGTGGCGGAGAATCCTCTGCTGAATGAAGGGATGACACCCGACCGCCACCGTATCTCCGATGTTATCGTCACTGGAAACATGGGCAACTCGTCTGAGTCGCTTTCAGGTGAGGGCTGGGTGGCTGTCGGTGACGCTGCCTATTTTATTGATCCGTGCTACTCGTCCGGTGTTCACCTTGCGATGAAGTCCGCCGAGATGGTGGCCGATCTCATTATGTCGTCATCGAAGGAAGCTCCCGTGGCATCGTCTTTGTTTGTTCAGTACCAGAAAGACATGCGGCAGCACGAAAGGACAGTTCAGCGGATGGTGGACGCGTTTTATATCGCCAGCCGAAACACGTCTGTTCAGAAGATGGTGACCACGTGCCAGGGGGGATACTTCAGTCGCAGGTTTGTCACGTTTGTGGGCGGCGATTTCCAGGCAAACCGTAGCTACATTGCGCGAGTTCGCAATTATTGTCGCATCGTCGGATCACTGTTCGGAAACAACCCTGCCAGGGCTCCTGAGAATCATCCTCACTATCTGCATGCATCCAGCAGTTCAGCAAAGCGGCGGCCGGTTGTGGACAGCGGCAGCTCACGCAATTGATTTCGCGAACACCACTGGTAGCCGGCCCCCTGTTTCAGACGACCGTCTTCGAAGTTGCACACAAGGCACAGCAGCCGAATTCTGTACCGAGTTACCGCGTGTCTGATTTCAGTGACTGGCTCATACGAACGGACCATTGTTCCCGTAAGGTCGTTGACTCGTGCGCTGAGTGAGGGCGGCAGCTGTGACAATGCTATGGCACTATCGTCAGCAAACAGGCTCTGCTGTCCCGGCAGGGCCGCTGGTCCCTTCGTTTGACGTCGTTCGGGCATCTGTACGGTCACGACGTCTTCATCACGCACTTCAAACCGCACAAAATCCCACAGACCCGCCCAGCGTTCGCTGTCTGTTCGTTGACGCAGCAGATACCGGCCGCCTTTTCTTACGGCAACTGAGACTTCGGTGACATCAGTGATCTTCGGTTTTGGTTTTTTCAGAGGAATCTCAGACTGCCGTCCTTGCTCAAAGGATTTGCACGAAGGCATCAGTGGACACGTGGAACATTTCGGATCAACGGGGCAACACACCTGTGAACCAATATCCATGACCGCCTGATTGAAATCGGCTGCCCGTTTGCGCGATACAATCCACCCCGCAAACTTCCACAATTTCTTCTGCCCCTGTATGCCCCGAGGATCAATGTCCAACTCGATCAGTCGCGAGAACAGTCTCAGCGTATTGGCTTCCACGATCGCTGCCGGGCGATTGAAGGCGAATGACGAAATCGCCCCTGCTGTGTACGGCCCGATCCCCGGCAACTGCTCAAGTTCGTCTGCCGATTCCGGAAACCGGCTGTTCATCTCGTGAACGACAACGCCAGCGGCTTTGTGCAGATTTCGAGCACGGCTGTAATAGCCAAGCCCTTCCCACAGATGTAACACCTGGTCCTGCTCGGCCTCAGCAAGACGCCGCACGTCGGGGAAGCGTTCGATGAATCGTTCAAAGTACGGCACGACGGCAGCGACTGTGGTCTGCTGCAGCATGATTTCGCTGACCCAGATACGATACGGATCCGCCGATTCTCTCCATGGCAGCTTACGACCGTTCTGATCATACCACCTCAGCACGCGGGACCGCAGACGACGTCTCCAGCCCTGATCCAGATCTTTCGGATATGCTGACATTTTGCGAAGAATCCGTTCCGTGACGATGCGCTGACACTGACCACCGAGCTGCCGTGCAAATGCGAGCGACAGAGTAATAACCCGCCACAAAGTTGCAACCATGCATTTGTCGGGACCGTGGTTTGCCGGTTGCGATTTTGTTCACAGTGCGATAGCCTCCCGCCCCGCGCTGTTCCGCGGATGTGTTTCAAGCGACGGAAGACGTGCACAGTGTGTATGGACCGTCATAGGCGTCACCTGGTCCATGCGGTCCTGAAAATTAGTCCGGTTTTGTTGTATCGAACATCATGCTCGATCTGTCCTCCCTCAACCCACCTCAGCGAGAAGCGGTGGAAACGCTTTCCGGACCGATGCTGGTGCTGGCCGGGGCGGGAACCGGAAAGACGCGAGTGATTACGTATCGGATGGCCAATCTCATCCAACATGGCATTCGGCCGGACCGTATTCTTTCCGTAACGTTTACCAACAAAGCGGCCAAAGAAATGCGGGAACGGGCTCTGTCGCTGCTGGGCTCCCGCCTGCAGCAGAAACCGGTGGTGTCCACATTTCACGCGTATTGTGTGCGGGTCCTGCGTGAGGATATCAATGCCATGGGTTACCCGAAGGCATTTGTGATCTACGATCGTGGTGATCAGGAATCTGCGGCGCGCACGGCACTGCGTGAAATCCGTGTCGGCGACAAGGCGATGAAACCCGGCGACCTGCTGAATCGCATCAGCCGCTGGAAGATGTCGGGGATTACAGAGAATCAGGCCAGCGACCATGTGGAAGCAGACTTCGACTTTCTGGCATCCATGGCGTATCGGCGGTATCAGAAACAGCTGCGTGCGTCCGGGGCGGTTGATTTTGATGATCTGCTGTTGCTGACCAGCCGATTGTTCGAGGAGTTCCCCGAAATCCTGCAGAAGCATCAGTCGAAATTTGACCATGTTCAGGTAGACGAGTACCAGGACACCAACGGGGTTCAGTTTCAACTTGTGGAAAACCTGGTGCGCGGCCATCAGAATATCTGTGTTGTGGGTGACGACGACCAGTCCATTTATGGCTGGCGCGGTGCCGAGGTGCAGCATATTCTGAACTTTGGCGGATACTTCTCGGGTACACGAACCTATCGACTGGAAAACAACTACCGCTGTACGGACCTGATTGTTGATTACGCAAATCGACTGGTGAAGCATAACCGCGACCGGCACGACAAGAAGTTGATCGCACATAAGCACGACGGTGCTCCTATCCGGATTCTGGCTTACGAAGACGAATCCCTGGAATCGGAAAGTGTTGTTCAGGAAATTTCGTATCTGATCACAGAACTCGGGGTCCGTCCCAAAGATGTTGCCATTCTGTTTCGCACCAACGAACAGCCACGACTGTTTGAAACAGAAATGCGGCGATTGAACGTGCCGTATGTTCTGTTGGGGGGGCAGTCATTCTTTGATCGTAAGGAAATTCGGGATGTGCTGGCCTATCTGAAGACGCTGTCAGCGCCGCGTGACGAGGTATCTCTGCTGCGGATTATTAATACTCCGGCACGTGGTATTGGTGCGACGACCACGGAGAAACTGGTGCAACTGGCGGTCTCACGGGGCAAAAGTCTGTGGGAAGTTGTGCCCGAAGCCATTGCGGCCGGCAGCGTGCCGAAACAGGCTCAGGCATCGCTTAGTGATTTTCGGAACCTGCTGATCCGGTTTCGCAAGGAGATGCTGGAACAACCCGCACAGCTGGCGGACACAGTCAGGCGACTGTTGAAGACAATCAACTACAACGGAGAAATTGATCGGCAGTACAAAGATGAGACTCAGGCTGAGCAACGGAAGACGGTGCTGCAGGATCTGGTCAATTCAATCGGGCAGTACATTGAAAAGACGAACAAGCCTTCGCTGCAGGGGTTTCTTGAAACGACTGCCCTGATGGATCGCGACGATCAGAGTGACAAGGATTCCGAACTGGCTGATAACGCCGTGCGTCTGATGACGCTGCATTCAGCGAAGGGATTGGAATTTCCCCGAGTTTATCTGGTGGGTATGGAAGAAGGTCTGCTGCCGCACAAACGCAGTGTTGAGAGCGATCTGGAAAAGGACATCTCGGAAGAGCGGCGGCTGGCCTACGTCGGTGTGACACGGGCCATGGATCATCTGACGCTGACCCGAGCTAAAACCCGAATGAAGTGGGGCCGGCGGAAAGAATCCATTTGTTCTCGTTTTCTGTTCGAAATGCAGGACGAACCCGGCCGGAAGCTGGTGGAGGAACATATCGGCGGGGATGAAGAAGACGATACCTTCGACGACCAGCCGGCTCGTCCAACACTGACCAGTCTGTTTGAAGATGACAGCCCGCCCTTCTAGGTGGTGTCGACCGTCGGCGGATGTGAGTTGTCGCTCGAAATGAACCCGGCCCGCAGCACTGTATTAATCGCATGCGGCCTGCAACAAACCGACGCGGAACGGATTGAACCGTGATCACCGCACGTCCAGAGCCTTCAGGGGAAAAACGTCCGACGGTGTATGTTGTTCGGCCATCATGGATTCCAGTTTCGCAACGACATCCGGATGTTCTGCCGCGACGTCGTTTTTTTCACTGATGTCCGTTGCGATATTGTACAGCTCTGTCCTGATCCTGCCTTTTCCCAGATTCTGTCGCACCGCCTTCCAGTCGCCCATTCGAATGGTTTGCTGTCCGCCGTAGCCTGTGAACTCGCGATACAGGAAAGGGCGAGCGGTCTGATCCTGGCCAAGCAGCGTGGGCAGCAGACTGATGCCATCTGTATCTGCAGGAGCTTTCGTTTTTGCGTCGATCGCCTCCAGCACCGTCGGCATCCAGTCTTCGAACCCGCTGACGCGATCGTGTTCAGACCCGGCTTTGACCCGGCCTGGCCAGCGGACGACGGTGGGGACTCGCACTCCACCTTCGTACAAAGAACCTTTCAGTCCTCGAAGCTCTCCCACACTGTCGAAGAATTCGTAGTCAACTTCCTTGTCCAGATGAGTGGTTCCGTTGTCGGAACTGAAGACGACCAGCGTGTTTTCACTGAGGCCCAGTTCGTCCAGCAGATTCAGTACGTTGCCGACGTAACGGTCCATGCGAGTAATCATGGCAGAATAGGCGGCTCGAGGAGTAAAGTGAGGCGTGTACCCGTATCCGCCGTCGCGAGTAAACGGCGGATCCTTCCAGCCAAGTTCGAGGTACGGCTTGAGCTCTTCGTCCGGTACATGCAGTGCGACGTGAGGAATCACGGTAGGGTAGTAGCAGAAGAATGGCTGACCCTTGTTGGCTTTGATGAACTCAAGCACCTGTTCGTTAATGCGATCCGGCGCGTAGTCGGTTCCCTTAAACGGATCGTAACTTCTGGGATCGGATTTATTCGCCCCCTTCGCCAGGCTGGCGTGTCCGGGAATTGGCGGATTGTTGTTCAGCTCAATCGTGCCCATGTCGCTGCGAAGATACGAAGGATAGTAGCTGTGAGCGTGGCTTTGACACAGATAGCCAAAGAACCGGTTAAAGCCCTGGCCAAGCGGCTGCCCGCAGGAATCCGGTCCGCCCAGTCCCCATTTGCCGAATGCTCCGGTGACGTAGCCTTCCTGCTGCATCAACTCTCCCCAGGTTACTTCCTCATCCGGAATGGGCCACTGTCCTTCCGGCGGTGTGGCTTTGTTGCTGCGGATATAGGCATGCCCAGGGTGTTTTGCAGTCATCAAGACGCAGCGTGAAGGTGCACACACGGCATTGCCGCAGTAGTGCTGAGTCAATCTCATGCCCTGTTCTGCGAGTCGATCAAGATTCGGAGTTCTGATCAGTTTCTGGCCAAAGCTGCCAAGCTCGCGGTACCCCAGATCATCTGCAAGGATAAATATAACGTTGGGTCGCTCGGCGGCAGAACAGTGGCAGCATGCGGGTATGACGACGGCTGACAGTAGCGCGGATATTAATAGCTGGCGAGTAAAAACAAACATGATGATCTCCGAACGACAATCAGGGACAGACCATGCAACGCTCGACTGGGCGCGGTCGTACCCGACTTCGAACTGGTGCTCAGAATCCCCGGGAATGCCTGCAGGGCAGTAAAGAAAGTTCTCCTGACCGATGATAGCGAAGCAAGAGGCACGCCGGTATCGAGCACGCAGAATTCTGTGTGCGACGTTCGCGACCGACCGGACAACGGCCGAGACGAGCAGGCCGAGACGAGCAGGCCGACAGAGGAGCTACGGTGTTTTACGCTTCATTGTGGCCGGGAAGAATTTTTCGACAGCAGTTTCGTTACTGCCACCAGCCGGTATTGTCTACGACATTAAGTAGACTGCTTTAGTTGCGAGTAATCGCCTCATCCAGATTCAGTATCGCTCGGGCAACTGTCGTCCACGACGCAAGTTCCACTGCAGTGATCTGCTGAGACCGTGCAGAAAGCCCTATGGCGACGGCCTTCTGTGCTTCCTCAGGGTTCGCCTGGTAGTAGCTGGTGGAAGTCTGCAGAAGTTGCCGCAGAGCTGCAACTTCCTGTATGTCCGGCAGGCGTGACACCGCATGCTGCATGGCGTAATTCAATCGACTCTGCTCAGATTTGTCCGGCGCATTGGTGATTATTCTGGAGGCGAAGGCGCGGGCTGCTTCCACGAATGTGGGATCGTTCAGCAATGTCAACGCTGCCAGCGGAGTGTTACTGCGCGGACGCTGAGCGGTGCATTCTTCCCGGCTGGGAGCGTCGAAGGCCTTCAGCATTGGATGAAGAAACTGTCGCTGCCAGTGAACGTACAGTCCTCGCCGCCACTGTCGATTGTCCTCATGATGTGAATACTTTCGCACTGGAAAGTTCAGGTGACGGTAGTACCCTGCCGGCTGATAAGGCTTGACGCTGGGACCACCGACCTTGCGAACCAGCAGTCCGGAAACTTCCAGTGCGTTGTCACGGATCATTTCTGCAGGCAGACGAAACGCCGACTGGCGGGCGTATAAAACATTGTTCGGATCCAGTTCCCGTAGTTTCTGAGTCCACGCCGACGACTGACGATATGTGCGACTCATCACGATGAGCTTCAGCATGTGGCGGACATTCCACTTCTGCTGCACGAACTCCAGTGCCAGCTGATCAAGCAGTTCAGGGTGTTCGGGGGCCAGTCCCTGGCCACCAAAGTCATCCAGCACAGGAGCAATGCCGTTACCAAACAGCAGATACCAGAAACGGTTGACAAACACCCTGGCTGTCAGCAGTCCCGGTCCGTCTTCGGCGTCGCAGAGCCAGTTGGCCAGATCAAGCCGTGTGGCTCGGTCTCCTGATGCGGCCGGCGTGTTACCCATGAATTCCGGAACGGCCGGCTGAACAACCGGTCCGCTGTCGTCCAGCCAGTTGCCACGGGGAAGAATCCGCATGACTCGTGGTTCTTTCGCGACGCTGATCATAGTCAGTCGAGCGGCTGCCTGCAGATCATCGATTGCAAAGGACAGTTGTTTCTTCTGTTCCGTAAGCTCTTTGTCGTGCGGAGCCGCCTGCAGCTGTTGTTCAACACGCGTCATCTGTTGCTGGAGATCCGCCAGTTGTTCGCGTTCCCGCCGTGTGTGTACCTTCAGTTCCGGAGCACGTTTCGTGGGAAGGCCGTTGCTGCCGTCCTTAAAGTGCTGAGCTTCGTCCAGGTCAGCAAAGAACGCAGCCAGCGAATAGAAGTCCTTCGAAGTATAAGGATCGAATTTGTGATCATGACACTGGGCGCACCCGACAGTGGCCCCCATCCATACGGCGGAAAAATTACGAACACGGTCGGCCGCATAGATGGCCAGGTATTCCCTGGGCTGCACACCGCCCTCGTGTGATGTCTGCAGCAGGCGGTTGTAACCGGACGCGATTTTCTGATCGACAGAAGAATCCGGCAACAGGTCACCCGCCAGCTGTTCACGGGCAAACTGGTCCAGTGGCATGTTTGTGGCAAAGGCGTCAATGACCCAGTCACGATACGGCGTGATGCGATGATCCTGATCGCCGTGATAACCGACTGTGTCAGCGTAACGGACAAGATCCAGCCAGTACATCGCAAGGCGTTCCGCATGCGCATCAGAGGCCAGCAGTCGGTCGACCAGTTGTTCGTACTTTGCTTCGGTGGGGGTTGCGGTAAACGACGCCACATCTTCGGGGTCCGGCGGCAGTCCGATCAGGTCGAAATGCAGTCTGCGTAACAGCGTGACTGCATCGGTGTTGCCCGACGGCGTCAGATCTTCGCGTTCAAGGCGTGACAGGATAAACTGATCAATCCAGTTGGACGCCCATACAACCTGTATGGGATTCGGCGGCGGCTGATTTACCGGCGGAACGTACGCCCAGTGTGTCCTGACTTCGGCACCTGCGGCAATCCATCGGCGAAGAACGTCAACTTCTTCACCCGTCAGATCTTTTCCCAGATCCGGAGGAGGCATTTTCAGATCGGAATCACCCGTCGTGATTCGATTCATCAACTCACTGGCATCCGGGTCTTCAGGAGTAACCACTTTATGACCGTCACGTTCCTGGGTCAGGCTGCGAAAATCGTCCAGCCGCAGATCGGCTTCACGGTGAACTGCGTCCGGTCCGTGACACGCAAAGCAGCGGTCGGAAAGAATCGGTCGCACATCACGATTGAAATCCGGAGTATCGGCACCGTTGGCAGGGTGGCCCAATACGACCACCAACAGGAGCCCGTGGAACCGTATAAGAGAACTGACGTGGTATCGCGCTGTAATCGCATCCGCTGGGCTGCCCGACATGATCTGAACTTTCAAAGTTGGCACCGCTTCTGTTGCGTGCTGCCGCTGTGGATTCCTTACCTGTTTCAGTATATTAACCATGTCGGCCAACGTCCGGAAATGAAAACTCGCATCTGCGGGTCGCGGCCTCTGATACGTTGGCGAAGGGTGTTCAGTGCACAGAACTTCGCAATCGGATCCATTGGAAAACCAGCAGGGTTTCAGGGCAGCCGGATCATGCAGTTTTCTATGTCGGCAGCAATTCTGTCGTCCCGTTCCCGGATCTACTCGTCTTCTTCGACGACCGCTTCCAGCACTGCGACCGCGGCCTTCGCCATTAGGTGGACAACGCGTTTTGGGAACTCTTCGAAATAGGCCTCCACGACCAGACGCAGCGCCTCTTCACAGTCGGCTTCAAGTTCGGCAACGTTTTCAGGATTCATAGTCAGTCTTTCGTCCGCGGATGGTTCTTGTCTGTTTCGTTCCCGTGCTGTTTGCCACTGATGATTTCGCGCGGTGTGTTTCCGGAAACGGTATGCCTGTCGCGGAATCAGCCGTTACCGGAGCATTCGCTGCGGATCAGTCCTGAACCGATTTCGATGCCATTTCTGAGTCGGTTGGTTCTTCCCGGCTCAGTATTTGTCGGACGGGCTGCAGGAGCTTGTTGAGCGGTTCGCCCTGTATCAGGTGTTCGACGTTGCCATCTGTCGCCAGATGAGGGGCCGAACACCCAGACAGATAAAGGCTTCCTAAATCGGGAGGCCGCTCATGAATCTCCCTGCCAGGTTCAATTATATTCAATATCGAGCATTGTTACGACCGGTTGTCAGCAGCGATATTTCCTGCGCATCCCCTGCTCCGGCTGCCAACCTGTATCCAGGAATCTGGGTTGCAGGTCACCGTTTTGAGCCGTTTAGGGAAATGCCGGCTGTCTTCATCTGCACAGAATAGGCCACGCCGTTCAGGATTTCCGTGTTGCCGAAATAGCGATGAAACCCCGAGTCCTGGTCTTCGACGGCGTGTACCCGCGTCGCACACTCAACACCCAGATACCATGTGCCAGGTTCAAGCCGGGCACGAATGGTCTGCGTGTTTCCGCCACCAGCTGCCCTGTGCAGTGCCGAACTATCGAACGCGAATTCGTCCTTTGCCAGGTAGATGTGCAGATCGGCGGCACTGGAATCTTCGGTCGTCGCCACATTCACCGTGACGTCGCAACCGTCGTCCGGAACGTTAAATCGAAAGTGATGATACTGGCCATCGCCGATCCGCGTGAGTTCAGGCAGTTCATCTTCGGTGGACCGCGACATCAGTCGTAATACCCCGTCCTTTAAGTTGCCTTTCAGTTGTGGCGTTCCTGTACCGTCCAGAGCGTACAGCAGACAGGATTCTGTGAGTGCCAGACGTTCGCCGGACTCCGCTCCTTCCGGATGGGAACCGATGTTCACAATTCGACCACATGACGCCTCCGACCGATACGCCCAGACCGCAGCGCCTTCATGAGTTTTGTGTCCGGAGTTGACATATGTCGCCAGAACTTCGATGTCGGCGGCGTGATTGCCTTCGTGTGTCGGCAGCCAGTTTCCGTTGTTGTGATAAATATCTTTCACCAACTGATCGTCGCCGAATCCACGA
>JAQWOH010000034.1 GCA_029245955.1 Fuerstiella sp.
CGTACCGCAATGCTGCCGGTGTATGGGTCGCACTCGAACGGCAGCTTCCTGATCAGGTGCCTCTTGATGTCTTCGTCAGGTCTTCTGTTCAGTTACCAGCAGATGCACTTCATCCTGATTTCGCATTCCGATTTGAGACCGCTGGTCTGGCTGCGGGAACTGATGATGACTGGTTCATCGGCGAGGTTGAGGTGGCTGGTTATCCGAATGTGGTACCAACACAGCAGATTGGAGTGGGCCGCTATCGGTACTGGGTAAGAGCTTACGACGATCTGGAACAAACCGGTTTCTGGAGTAAGGGGCGAGATTTCCGCGTCGTGACGCAGCCTGAAATTACAACGCCAATTAGTCAGTCTGTGGTGGCCACCAGTACCTTCCCCGAAATCGCGTGGACCAGCGTGGTTGACACGGACCGGTACGAACTGTGGGTCAACAATATTACCACGGGTGAGAGCCAGGTGATTTACGAAACGAATCTGCAGACAACTAGCTTTGCCTCGGCGCCAGCCAACCTCCCGGGAGGAACTTATAAGGCCTGGACGCGTGCGATCGCTCCGGACGGCGCGGCCGGACTCTGGAGCAGCCCCGTTACCTTCACGGTGTTGAGCGCTCCGCAGAATATCACTCCTTCAGGCGCCACATTTGACAGAACTCCCGAAATTCGATGGAACCATGTTGTGGGGGCTTCTCATTACTCGGTATGGGTGACTCGGCGAAAGCGAAATCCAGGTGAGACAGCAGTTCCTGTGCTCATCGATCGGTTTGTCGCGGATACCTCAATCGTTCCTGGTACTGACCTTGAAGTCGGCCGGTACGTTGTTTGGGTCCAGGCCGTTGCTGAAGATGGCTCGGAGTCGCAATGGTCTGCCGGTTCTGAGTTTACCGTCGGAGGACGTCCTGAAGTCCTGACGCCGGTGGACAACACGACGACGACCGCCACGCCGACATTTCTGTGGACCGGTGTCACCGGGGCAGAGAGGTATGAAATCTGGATCAATAGAATCGACGTGCAGCAAAGCCGTGTTGTTCACGATACCAATGTGCTGGTTGCATCGTACACCGTTCAAACAAGTCTCTTAGACGGTGTTTATCGCGTCTGGGTTCGCGCCATCAGTGAGATGGGTGAGACGTCATTCTGGAGCAAACAAGTTGACTTCACAGTGGCGGCACTTCCCTCACACACCGACGCACCGCTGAACGATCTGCTGATGCCGGGTGGTGACAGCGATGCGACCACTGCACCGCAGATTGCAATGGAGCCTGTGTTAACCGCAGCCCCGGAATCCGGCGCCGTAGCGATGTTAAGCCCGCAAATGACGGTTGATGCATTGACACCGGACGTGGCTGAAGTATCAACCGCCGAAAGCAACGAAACGGTCGAGGATCTGGATTCGGTAATGTCCGACTGGGAAGCGGCGGATTGGTGGAGCGGGGCGACCAGGGAAAAAGAGAAATCAAAAGGTTCCACTTCCGTGGCGGCTGCTCTGGGGCTCGGCTTTCTCGCCGCTCAACCTGTGCTGAAAAAGAAGTCTGTCGGCAGGAAGCAAATTCGCACCTGATGGCTGACGCCAGCCGGATCGTATGATCTGCGATAAATGCCTCCGGAGTGTCCTGGGGCGTTTATCGCACTGAAACCCAGTGGACCGTGTTATGCGCCGTTGCGTGTCTGTTCGGACAGCAAGAAAGCAATCTCCATTGCCTGTTCATAGTTCAGACGGGGATCAACCTGACTGCGATAGTCGCGAGGAAGATCAGACTCCGTCAGGTTCGCGGGGCCACCGACGCATTCGGTGACATCTTCCCCGGTGAGTTCCAGATGAATGCCGCTCAGTCGAGTCCCACAATCTTTGTGAATGCGAAATGAAGTGATGATTTCTGAAGTGATCTCGTCGAAAGAACGCGTCTTGAAACCGTTGCGGGTTGCCTGAGTGTTTCCGTGCATTGGATCACAGCTCCACAGCACGTTTTGATTCGCCCTTCTCACCGTGTCGGCCAGCAACGGCAATTTGCTGTTGATTTTCTCTGCGCCGAATCGATGAATCAGTGTCAGACGTCCCGGAATGTTTTCCGGATTCAGTACTTTGATCAGATCAATCAGTTCGTCAGGCGCCATGGTGTTGCCGACCTTCACGCCGATCGGATTGCGAATGCCCCGGAAGTACTCCACATGGGCACCGTCGATGGCTCGCGTTCGATCGCCGATCCAGGGCAGGTGAGTGCTCAGGTTATAATGCCCCAACTGCCGCTGATCCGTTCGCGTCAGCGCCTGTTCGTAAAGCAGGTGCAAAGCCTCGTGTGACGTAAAGAAATCGACACGACTCAGTTGTTCGAGTTCTCCGGATGTGACAACTTCCATGAAGCGGATGGAATCACTCAGTGATTCCAGAATCTGTTGATAACGCCTCGAACCTGGCGTGTTTCGGACAAATTCCAGATCCCAGTTCTCCGGGTGATGCAAATCCGCAAACCCACCTTCACTGAGTGCTCGGATATAGTTGATCGTCAGCCCTGAACGTTCGTACGCGCGAAGCAGCAGTTGTGGATTCGGTTCCCGATCATCTCTGGTAAAGCCACTGCGGTTAATTATGTCGCCGCGATAACTGGGCAGCTCCACGCCCTCTCTGGTTTCAGTGTCCGCCGAACGGGGCTTCGCGTACTGTCCGGCAATTCGTCCGATCCGGACAATTTTCTGTTTGGAACCACAGATCAGCACAAGGCTCATCTGAATCAGCACCTTCAGCTTTCTTAGAATCGTTGACGCATTACAGTCGCTGAAGCTTTCAGAACAGTCTCCGCCCTGCAGTACGAAGGCGTTGCCCGTGGCCGCTTCCGCCAGCTGTTTTTGCAGGCGATCCACTTCCCACGCTGTAACCAGCGGAGGCAGTTGAGCCAGGTTCTGCAGAACCTCACTGACTTCCTGAGCGTCCTCGTAAACCGGCTGCTGCATCGCCAGTTTTGTCTGCCATGAATTGGGTTGCCATGTATTCATGGGCGGGATTGTTTCGGGCCGATCGCCCAAAGTCACTCGCAGACGAGGACTTATCGTGAATCGGCCGTGATTTCCACGATCAGGCCCCAGGTTGCCAGCGCTTCCCGGTGTGAAATTCTGTTTTATCAGCTTGAGTACAGACGTTGTCGGGCCTACAGTTCCGTTAAGATCGCGCTGGCGGCACGGGGCATGGATTGCTTCGATCGAGTGTTTTTGCCAGTTATTATTGGACCGTGATTCAAGGAGGATTCACGATGAACCAGTTGCACCTGCGCTTGTACAATCCGCCACCGGAGTCTGAAACTCCGGAGCCGACTCAGAAACGCGACATTCTGCCCTTCGTTTCCCGCACGCAGACGAAGATTATCAGTGGTCGACTGGGTGCTCCCGTCGATCGGGCCCGGGTCCTTCGCCAGAATTCCGTATGCCCTGAGTGCTCACAGATGAATGTTGAGCCTCTGGAACTTCAGGATGCTGTTATCAGCCCCAAGAGCCGGCTTCCGGTTCCGGGGACGGCCACCATTGTTGGTTTTCACTGTAATGACTGTTCCACCGAGTGGCCCGTCTATGAACTGGTGACGCGACGAAACGGCTGACGTCGAGGCGAAACGTTACAGAAAAATCCCGCGTGACTGTCAGTCATGGGCCGTGGCATCAACGGGGCTGTCTGCGAGAACGGCAGACAGCGATTCGGATTCAGCTTCCAGGATACTCTGATACTGTTCCAGCCTTTTCGTGTCATCCAGCAGACGCAGGTTTTCCAGCAGGATGATGTTTTCGGCAGTCCGAATGAATCGCTCGTACTTCACTTTTCGTTTTTCTGTGTCGGGCGGGACCGACGCGGTGTCGACCTGTTCTCGGTAACGTTTGTAGTCTCGATGTTTTTCAATGGCAGAAATGAACTCGTCTTTTCGGATTGTCAGAAGATCGACGGCGACCGGGTTCAGCACATTTGCCAGGCCAGGCCATTGCCTTTTCAAATCGGTTGCAATCCTCTGACGCAGCTGCACCGCTGGATTTACCCGCTGCCCACGGCTCCCTCCACGTCTGCGGCGCAGCTGTTGTACTTGCCTGCGAGCAACTTCAATTCGGTCGTTGCCCGTCAGCTGCAACTGATCTGACAACCCCTCAAGGATGGCGCGTTCTGCCGGCGTCGCCAGTGGAAGAACACTGTCCCACGCTGCCATATCTGACAACAATTCCGGGTAGCGGTCGTTGGCGAACAAGCTTTCAATTCCCAGAAACTCGCCGGATGTCGTGATTGGCAGATCGATAGTGTCTGCCCGAAGCACGGTGTAGGCATGGGCCTCAGCAAACGAAATACGACCATCATTATCATAGTCCGGAACGTCGATCGGATTTCCGGCCCGTGTGTGTCCTGCGATCGCTTCCCAGAAATATGTGCTGTATTCAACATAGGTCGCTTCGTTGATTTCCGGTGTGCACCCGGCGGCTGGGCGGTCATGGACCGTCGCAAAAAAACCGCATCTGTGCTGCGACGACAATCCCTTGTCCGAATCTCCTTCGTTGTAGATGAATCGTGCAAAACCTCCGGCATGGCACTGTACCATCACGGCGACGACGCGCACTCCCTGGGGTAATGTGTCCAGCAGGTTAACGACCTCACTGACTCTGATGCTCTTGTTGTTCCAAAGAGAAATTGTTGTGTTGTGCGGTGAATCACGATCGTTGCTGCTATGGCCGTGAGCTGTCACGTACAACATCAGCCGGTCGCCACTGTCCATGGTGGGGCCCACATCTGTGAACCAGCTTCGAATGCTGGCGGGAGTCGTATCGTCCCTCACTCCGACAATCTTGTGGTTCCGATACAGCAGCCCGAGGTTGCGCTGAGAACCGAAGAACTCTGCCATCAGGCGGTTTGCCTTCGGGAGCGATTCACGGTCCATCACCTGCAGATCGTCTCCTGCGGCCCTGCCGTCCGCAAAGTAGATGTCGTTGCGCGACAGATCACGTTTCTGCTCGTGCAACAATCGCTGATAGAATAGCACGTTCTTTTCAAGCGATGCCTGATTTCCTGGTGGTGCTGACCCACCACCGATGGTCAGATAGAAGTCTTTGGCCTCTGCGTTCGACGATGTCAGCAACAAACAAAGCGCCAATGACGCAGTGAGACAGGTTTGCTTTTTCATGAATGTCATTTCCGTCTGCGGGGATCGCGTCTCAGTATGGCCGGCTGATCGCTTTTGTGGCCGTTTGGCGGGCGAACATCTCTGTATTCGGCCTGCCCAGGCGGAAACACCCGGGAATGAATGGCGATTCGGACCAAATGCTGCATCGCTGAAGAATCCAGGTGATTCTACGCTGACGTTCCCATGTTCGCCGGCAGATCTCAGATATCGAGGTGGCAGCGCAGCGTTTAGCGCGAGGGCTACACTGGTCCGATCGTCCGCTTCCTGTCCAAGTTTGAGTTCGTCGTGTCCCGCGAAAGGCTGTGCGGGTCGGGAAGCGTACTCATACGAGACTCGTCGTCTGTCACATCGATATGTGCAGTGCAGTCCGCTATGGGCTTTGAGTATTAAACACTTTGTCAGAACGTCGACTGGAATGCTGATCGTGACACAGGGGACACCAAAGGACATTCGATCCGACAATGGTCCGGATTTACGGCAAGGCGTGTCCGGAACCGGCTGGACCGTGTCGGCGTGCGGACATTGTTTATCGAACCTGGAAGTCCATGAGGAAACGGTTTTATCGAATCCTTCAACGGAAAGCTGTGTGACGAGTTGCTTAACGTGGAGCTGTTTAACATTCTGCTGGAGGCTCGAGTGCTGTCAGAACGCTGGAAGTGTCATTACAACGCGGTTCGTCCACACAGTTCATTGGGCTACCGGCCACCAGCGCCGGAAGCCGTGTGATCAGCAATGAATTTAACGCCGGAGCCGAGTTAGAATCTGGCACCATCCGTGGGGGCAGTTCACAGGACTTGGCCCGCTTGCAGTTGTTCGATGACGTTTCCGCTATCCCCCGTACACTGCACGCCACCCTGAATCGATGTGATCTCCACAATCCTGTCACTGCGACTACTGCACAGGGACCAGCTGCCCAACATCACCAGAAGGGCTGTTGCAATGGAGCCCACGGTAGAGAGAAAGCGTCGCTGTCGAAGAATACGTTTGGATTCCTCGAGATTTGAGATTAACTCGAGTACGCGAATCTCTGCCTGATTCGAGATCGGTGCATTGAGTTCACCGCTGATGAGAACCGCATGGGTATCCGGCAGCTTCAAATAAAGCGACCGAGTTTCCGAACAAGACCCAAGCGGCCCGGATAACTCTTGCACTTCTTCATCGCTCGCGATTTCATCCAGGTAGCGTTGGATTAGCTCGTGTCCTGATTCACGATTCGTCACCTCGGAATACGGATTCAACACAATCGTGAAGCAAACCACGTGCTCGTTGGCGGAGTTGATAGATTGCGTCGACCGTTTGTCCGGTCCTTTGCGATAAGTCACTCACGGAATCGTCCATCCGGTAATATCCGATGACCATTTCCTTCCGTCGGTCAGAAAGCAGTTCAAGGCAATCCTGCAGGTGATTCTTGCGTTCGTCGAGTTCAGTAGCCACCTTTGCTTGATCATCGAAAAGCAATTCTGCAGCCCGCTAAGTTAATTGCCTGATCTGTGCCGACTTCCGCAGGAAGCGACGCATCTCGATTCTGACGAAGCCATGAGCCCAGGGAACAAAGGTCCTTTCGGGATTGAAGTTATCAAACCCGTGCCAGAGCGATACGGAGAATTCCTGGCAAAAAATGTGCGAGCATCTGACCGATTCGGTACCGCGACTATGATGCAACGCATCAATTCCGGCTCGTGCTCAATCAGCAAGCTGGTCATTCACTCATGTTTTTCCGGATCCATATCCGTACTTCGCGTTCTTGGCTGAGAATTGGACAGCGATATCGAAGTTTTCCAGTTTTCAGATCGTGATCCTCCCATCAGATCCGTCCATGCGCGGCATCTGGACATCCATCAGCACGCTGCCGAACTGTTATCTTTCCAAAATTGCAACAGCCTTTTTCCCGTCACCGGCCGGTATGACGTTGTGTCTCTTGAGTATGCCGCGCAGCGTTGTTCGGATTAAGATGCTGTCCTCCACCAACAGGGTGGTCTGCGACTTGGATTCGCGAACAACGCTGCGTAAAAACTCTCTGGTCGTCATCTCCCAGTTACAGCAGCAGTTCCTCAATGACCTTAGCGTCGTAAACGTCAGTCAGACGCTCATCGCGACCGTTGTGATGCCACGTCAGGGTTTCATGATCCATGCCGAGCAGGTGCAGTATCGTGGCGTGCAGGTTAGCTGTCTGGGTTCTGTTTTCGACAGCTCGGTACCCGAAATCGTCCGTTGCTCCGTAGTGCTGACCGCCTTTGATGCCACCGCCAGCAAGCCAGACACTGAAGCCGTACGGATGATGATCACGTCCGAAGGGTGTTTTGGCGTTCCGCTGTTCGGCGGCCGGAGTTCTTCCGAATTCACCACCCCACAGCACCAGTGTCGAATCCAGCAGACCTGATCTCTTCAGGTCCGTCATCAGAGCACCCACGGGTTTATCCGTCCGCTGGCAGCATTTTCTGGTGCCTTCGTTGTTGTTTGTGTGGGTATCCCAGGGCTGACCGGCCATGAACAGCGAGACAAACCGTACTCCTCGTTCAATCAGCCGGCGAGCCATCAGGCAGCGTGTGCCGTAGGACTTCGTAGTCGGATCATCCAGGCCGTACATTTTCTGAGTGGTTTCGGTTTCCTGAGACAGGTCGAGCGCGTCTGTGGCGGCCAGTTGCATGCGGCCGGCCAGTTCGAACGTATCAATACGGGCTTCCAGTTCCAGTTCACCCGGACGTTGTGCCAGGTGCTGTTCGTTCAGTTGTCGTAACAGCCGTACACGCGCGTCTTCGATGGCCTGTGAACGTGGCTGTTTCGGCCGCAGGTTCAGTACGGGGCTGCCCTGTTCCTGAAATACAGTCCCCTGATAGCGGGGCGGCAGCCAGCCACTCGACCAGTTCCGCAAGCCGTCGACGGACGGACCGCCAGGATCCGGTAACGCCACGAAGGCCGGCAGGTTACAATTTTCTGTTCCCAGTCCGTAGGCAGTCCACGCGCCCAGTGTTGGTCGACCTTCGACGGTCATTCCCGTCTGAGCCATCCAGATGGCCTGTTCGTGATTTCGATGTTCGCTGAACATCGAACGGACAACAGCAATGTCGTCTGCGTGCTGGGACACAAACGGCTGAATTTCAGAAAACTCCAGCCCGCTTTCTCCACAACGGCGAAACTGAAACGGAGACGCCATGAGATTCTTGGTTCGCTCTTCGTCGTCGGCAACTTCGTCGGGCGGCGCTGTACCGTCAAAACGATTGAGTAGTGGTTTTGGGTCCAGCAGATCCACGTGGCTGGGGCCACCATGCATGTACAGCTGAATGACGGCATTGGTCCGTGGCTGAAAATGCGCACTGGTCGGTCTTTGCGGCTGGCCAGCACCCACAGCGTCCTTCAGTAATGTGCCCAGCGCCAGTCCGCCAAAGCCGGAACCAGAACGCTGCAGGGATTCTCGTCGTGAAACAAGTTGATGTGGATTCATATTCTAATCCAGATAAACGAACTCATTGCTGCTCATCAGCATTTGGCACAGATCAATACGCGCTTTTTTTTCCGCTGCTGCCAGCGTTTCCGGTTTGCCGCGAACAGCTTCTGCAGTTTCACTCAGATACTCTGCTTTCTGAGCTTCGACGAATCCTGTCAACAGATGGCGTTCGTCTCCTGTCGCCGGGCGTGCAAATGCTCTGAGCACGGCCTGTTCAACCGGATCCACTGACTGATCGGCTGCAATTTGTTCCGCAAATGCGGTGGCGGCGCGAGTGATCGTATCACCGTTGAGCAGTGCGAGTGCCTGCGTCGAAACCGTGGACATGCTTCGCTGAGTGCAGTTTACCGACATCGTCGGCTGGTCAAATACCTGCAGCAGTGTCTCAGGCGTTAGGCGTTTAATCTTCACATAAATCGAACGTCGATTCTGATCCGCACCGGCCGGCACAATCACCTCGCCGTTTTTCTGTCGTGCCACGGCCTGTGAAGCACCGAACATCTTCGGATTGAGCGTACCGGACACGGTCAGAAATGCATCCCGTACGGCCTCGGCTTCCAGTCGCCGCATTGTGTGTCGCCACAATAACCGATTTTCCGGATCGACTTCCTGACAGGTCGCCCGATGTTCGGCAGTGACGCGAGAACGTTGTCGCCAGGTGCTTGATGTCATGATTAGACGGTGCATGTGTTTGACGCTCCAGCCGCTGCGGACAAACTCGGATGCCAGCCAGTCCAGCAATTCCGGGTGCGAGGGGGGTGAACCGGACACACCGAAGTCGTCAGGAGTATCAACAATACCGATGCCGAAGTGGTGCATCCAGATGCGGTTAACCATCACTCGTGCGGTCAGCGGGTGATCAGGCTGCGTCAGCCAGCGGGCGAAGGCCAGTCGGCGGCCGCTGGTCTTTGCTTCCATGGCCGGCGCCGTCCACTGGAAGTCCTGCGGCGTTTGCAGCGTTGAGATTACACCGGGTTCCACCGATGGCCCAGGCGTCAGTGCATCGCCGCGCAGCAGGATACGCGTCGTCACTGCTCCCGGCAGATCGTAAAGAGCACGAACTTCGTCAAACAGCTGCCGCCGCCTTTCTTCCACGGCGACTTTCGCGTTCAGATCAGAAGTCTCCTTATTGTAGACCGAGTATTCTGCAAGTGCCGTATCCAGTTCTTTGGCTGCTGGACGGAGCGTCTTCTCAAACTTCTCGACCAGATACATCTGAACCTTCGAGCGATCTTCTGTTTTCGCCGTGAAAGCTGCTTTGACGTCCTCACGAATCTGTTCCGGCAGGCCATTCAGGCGATCGTCAAACAGCCGGTTCGTGAATGTCGCTTTCAGTGCAGCAAGTTCAGCTTTCATTTTCTTCAGGACGACTTCGACTTCGGCATTCTGTTTGGCAGCGACCTCTTGTTCCTTCTTCGAAGCAATCGGCAGTCGCCGGTTCATTTGCGGCACCCAGTCATCCGGCCGATAGGCGCCCATAAACACCGCCTGCATGCGATAGTAGTCGACCTGCGGGATCGGATCGAATTTATGACTGTGACACCGAGCACACTGAATGGTCAGCCCCATCGTGGATGAACAGACAATTTGTAACGTGTCAAACAGTGTCGGGTAGAAGTACTGCGACGCGGCATTCTTGATCGTATTGAAATCCGGTCGACTGGGATCTGCCGCAGTTCGCAGGTAGCCGGTGGCGACAATGCCTTCGATTACGTCATCCGACAGGTGATCATCGGACTCAAATGCCGTCCAGTAGCCTGTCAGTTCATCGCCCGCAATCTGTTCCTGCAGGAAACGATCGTAAGGCTTGTCGCTGTTGAATGCTCGGATGACATAATCCCGAAACCGCCACGCCAGAGGCAGTTCTCGGTCTTCGTTCAGAATCCCGGCGGATTCCGTGAACCCGGTCACATCCAGCCAGTGCCGCCCCCAGCGTTCTCCGTAATGCTTACTGGCCAGCAGATTTTCGATCAGATTTTCGTAGCCGCCGGCGTTTCCGTTGCTCATGAAACGTCTGACGTCTTCCGGCGACGGGGGCAGCCCCGTCAAATCGTAGGTTGCACGTCGCAGAAGTGTCAGCGGATCCGCGGTCGGCGCCATGGCCAGGTTCTGTTCTTCAAGTTGACGCATTACGAATGCGTCGATCGGATTCCGCACACGCTCCGCATGCATGACGTCCGGCAACTCCGGACGGACCGGTGGATGAAACGACCAGTGCTCAACCTCCGTGACATCGGCTGAGCGATCGACTGCGGCTGCATTACTGACACCATTCGCTCCGTCGTTGATCCATTTGCGAATCAGTCCTTTTTCCTCAGTCGTGACCTTCTGTCCGACCGGGGGCATTTTTCCGGAACTGATTTTTTCGTACAACAGACTGAATTCTGCCGCCCGGATTCGCAGAGCCGCTCCGGAATCACCACCGGTCAGCAGCGATGACGGACTGGTCAGATTCAGTCCGGCTTTCGGTTCGACACCGGCATGGCAGCGGATACATCTGGCCCGAAAAATGGGCAGGATATCCCGGGCGAACGTTAGTTCACTGTCTGCGTCGTCCGCCCGCACTCCGGCCGAACAAAACGCCACCAACAGCAACGCTGACGTCATCAGATAGTTTGATTGGACGAAACCACACCTCATCGAACAATTCCCGAGGATCAAAACGGCATATCGAGGATGCCCCATTCTATCGAAACTCGACATCAGATGACCACTGCATAGCCTTCCGAAACCGCTGATTCAGAGCTTGACATGGCTGAGTCTGGTTAAGAGAACGTCGAGTTGGAGGACGTTAGCTCTGACTTCAGCCCCGCTGTGCAGATCGTCGTAAGGGCCGGAATCGTTGACGATTGCGTTCCTGAATGCTGCTCATAACCGCGTCCGTGACCTGGAACAGCCGGTACGCGGTTGCTCACATGTCGCAGCAGTACGCGAGCGACAGGGATTGCATTGTCGAGTTCGCCCTGCAGCCGGCCAATTAATTTCAACGCGTCATCAGCGGAGTTCAGCTGGACGATGCCCTGCGTGTCACTTCGTCTTTAAGCTCTAGCTCAACAATCAGAATCCCGGCCCGCGACGTCGTTTCAATCGTCTTGATCTGTTCGATGTCAAGAAGCTCATCTTCAATCTTCTCCGTAACCAGCGACTCGACACGCTCTGACAGGCCGTCGATTCGGCCACGACAATCAGGGCGATTGTCAGTACAAGCAGTCGACGGTTACGATGGAAAAGATCGGACATTGAAGAAGTTTTCGAGAGTTCGCTGTCCTGGCTGCCAGCCTGTTTTCCAGAATGGAATGCAGATTTTGGACGTGGTGGCAGCGTGTGCTGCGCATGTGTCATTGTTACAGGCTGACGACGGACGCTGCGTCGGAGTTCTGAACTGTCTGGCCGGTCGAAATACGATGAATGCCAGAAGTCACGACTCTGTCGCCGGACCTCAATGTTCCAGGAACAGGAATTCGATCTGATTTTGTGTGCAGCACTTCCACGTCACGCCGTTCAACAAAGAATCTGTGCGGCGTTGCACAGAAGTGCGTTTCGTCCGGAACCGCCACCAGGCAGAAAAAGAGTTCTCGTTTGGCCTGGGTCAGCGATGTTGACGGCAACCAGAGTCCGGACGACATCAGTGTTGTTGCCAGCCGCAGTCGCCGTTACGGCCGCCCCGAATCAACCATCTTCCGTACTTTCCGAAATACGGCGTTCAGCATCGGTTCAGTCAATCGTCCCGTGAACGTATTTTGCTGGCTGGGGTGATAGCTGCCAACCAATGTGACGCTGCTGGTCAGTTGAACCGAATTTCCATGTCCGAACTTCGGTTTCCTGTCGAGCAGCAATTCCTCGGGGCAGTTGTTGCGAAAGTGGTGCCACACGGTGTTCCACGCAATTCCACCGAGTGCCAGCAGGACACGCACGGGCAGTTGAGTCAATGCAGCATCAAACCAGTCGGCACAGTTGGCCAGTTCTTCGGTCGTCGGCTTGTTGCCAGGAGGGGCGCAGTGACAGGCGTTGATAATAGCGCAGTTATTCAGTTGCAAACCATCATTGGCCGAAGTTGCATTTTTCTGGTTTGCGAAGCCGGCTTTATGGAGAGCACGGTACAACCAGTCGCCGCTGCGATCCCCTGTGAACATTCGTCCCGTGCGATTGGCCCCATGAGCACCTGGAGCCAGTCCCACGACTAACAGTTGTGCTCGTGCATCGCCGAAGTTGGGAACCGGCTTACCCCAATAAGTTTCATCCCGATAGGCTGCTCGTTTCTCTGACGCGACGGTGCGGCAATACTTAATAAGTCTGGGGCAACGCTCGCAGCTGGTGATTTTCTGATTGAGCGCATTCCAGCGACGCTCGTGTGCAGAGTGTTTCTTCTTCTTCACAGTTCCCTGGTCCCTGGTCAGAGTCTGTACCCGCGCTGTCGGCAGATATCACTGTCATCAGGCATCTGCGGAACGGGCCGCTGACAGCATCGTTTCGATGGCAGAGCGACCGGTGTCGCTGACCTGGATTCCCAGTTCCGCGGCTTTTGCGGTGACACCCACGATCTTCGCATCAAAAAGATCTTCAGGTTCCACCAGTGGATTGGTCGGCGTGCCTTTGGCGATGGCGATCGCCTGCCCGAACTCCTCGGCGGTCTTCAGGTCATAGATGCCGCAACCGACAATGCCGACGGGGGTCAGTACGGAACAATACTGGCCTCCCACCCATCGCTGACTGGTGCCGATCGCTGACCCGTTTTCGAATTGTAATTGTCGCTGAGTGGAAGACGGTACCGAGTCAGTCATTTGAAAATCCTGATGCGCCGCGAAAAGTTTATGGTATTGACGTGCTGCCAACGGCCTCCGAAGCCGTCAGTTTAGTTGGCAGCCACGACAGATCAATCCGGAACAGATCATCGGTGGCTGGACTCACGTGGCAATTACTCCACAATAGAATGTGACGTTCTTGTGTTTTCGAATTCCGGAGCCGGACCATTATGACTCAACAGGCATCATCCCGTCGTCAGTTTCTATCCACGGCCGCAACCGGGGCAGCCCTGATCACTGCAGCGCCCATGGCTTTCACAGCCAGTCGGACCAGCGATGAGGTCATTACCGGCGAAGGAGAACACACGTTCCGAGTCCGCCACGACTGGCCGATGCTGCCGGACAAGTATAACTGGCAGACTACGCATAATGTGGCTGTGGACAAAGCCGGAAATCTGTACGTCATCCACGAAGGCCGCGCCGATCAGAAGGACCATCCTTCCATTTTTGTCTTTGATCCGGAACGGAAATTTATTCGAGCCTTCGGCGCTCAGTTTCAGGGCGGTGGACATGGCATTGAGGTGCGGCAGGAAGGCAGTGACGAATTCCTGTATGTCGCGGCTTATCAGCAGGTTAAATGTTTTGCCAAAATGACGCTGACTGGAGAGATTGTCTGGTTTCGAAAAGCGCCGATGGAATCCGGAGTTTACGCGTCTGGAGAAGACACCAGTACGTCGAAGACATGGACGCGTCAGGGATTCCTGCCGACAAACTTTGCGTTTCTGGACGACGGCGGGTTTCTGCTGGCCGACGGCTACGGGTCGTTCCACATTCACCGTTTCGACAGGGACGTCAATTGGGTCAGCAGTTTTGGCGGTGACGGCGACGGCAAGGGCAAGTTCAAGACGGCTCATGGCTTGTGGGTCGACAAACGTCCGGGCCGAGAACCGTCTATCGTGGTCACAGATCGAGCCCATAACACTCTGCAGATCTTCGACATGGATGGCGAGTACCAGGAAACACTGGAAGGATTTGGCCTGCCCGCCAACGTCGATACCTGGCGGAACCTGATGCTGATTCCGGAACTGAAGGCACGGGTGACGCTGCTGAACGAAAAGAACGAAGTCGTCGCCCATCTCGGTACGGCGATTGACCGGTTGAATAAGGTCAAGAATCTTCGTGGACAGCCAAAGGAGTGGAAAAACGGCCAGTTTGTTCATCCGCACGATGCGTGCTTCGCGGCCAATGGTGACATCTATGTGGCGGAATGGGTCGGCACCGGACGCGTCACAAAACTGGAACGCGTGTGAAGACGGGGCCCTTGCCCCCCCCGCACTTTTCTCGTTCCCGGACTCCGGTTTGGGAACGCATATCCTTGAAGCTCGGCTTCGCCGCGTGCATTCAATCATCAACCGCACGAATCAATTCACCATTACGGTACGTTTGGTAAAGACAGCGAAAGTGGTGGACCGTCGCCACGACCCTGTGCCCAGCCTTCCAGTGACTTCAGGGTTCTTTGACCGCGCAGAAAGTACAGATTGTCCAGTGACTGCAAGTGATCGTCGAAGGCAGCTTGCGCCGCAGGTTTCCATTCCGTCTGTGTCACAGCAACCGGAATCAGACTTTGCAGCCTGTCGATGATGGCGATGGCGATCTTCTGATTACTGGCGAACGAAGGATGAATGTGATCGACCAGCACAGAATTACCGACAATATTGCGCCTAGCCATGTGCTGCAGCAGCTGATGGATATCAAGTAACGGAACCGAGTTGTGCTCCGTAACGCTTAGCATCGTGTCCTGCAGGACGGACGTCATTCTCAGCGGACAAACATCTTCGTCCCTGGCGCGCCCGAACGCCGCAACGGCATCATCCAATCTGTTGTCCAGCAGACAGGCCTGACCAAACTGATACCATGAAAACGCGAACTGGTCGTCCGCTGCAGTAATCTGCTCAAGCAGTCTGATTGAAGACTTCACATCCGTTGTCAGCAGTCGAGTGGCCTGCTTCAGATCAATCCCGACTTGTTTCCGCGTCAGTTCGTCTGTTCGTGCACTGAATTCAGACTTGAATGGCGGACAGTTCTGCAGATTCGACGGGGGCCGCATGAACAACAGCGGCACGTCTGCAGCACGGGATATGTCGACCATGCGCTGCAGGTTGCGACCGAATGATGTGACGACCTGGTCAGCATGCAGTGCAGTGCGAGAGTACGCCTCCAAACCACCCTGATGATCCAGCAGTGCGTCGACTTCTTCGGCCATAACAGAACCGTGACTGTGTTGATCGACGGTGGTATCCAGTTTGCCCGCCCCGCCCATCGCTGCCTGAAGCAGCCGAAAGCTGTTCCATTCATGAAGTCGGCGGTAGGCGTCCGATACGATTGGCGCAGCGGAAATGACTTCCGCGTACGTGATGCATTCCAGGAACTCGTTGTGCCCTGTGCACACGATATACAGATCCGGATCGTAGCCCCGGCACTCCTGCATGATCGGCAGAAGTCGGTAACTCGCGTACGAAATGCCCCCGCAGTTGATGACCTCCCATTGTTTCGAAGGCACAGCATGCTGCAGGCCGATCTTCAGAAACGTGCCGAATGATGTGGGTACGGAATAGGGTCGTCCCTGAACCGTTGAGCCACCGAAGATGAAGATGCGAAACTCATTCAGAGGCTTCTGAGCGGAAAATGAATCTTCGGCAAAAAAACTGCGGCGATTCTCAGCCACCTGATAGTTTTGACCGTCCCTGTTGAGCTGGAACAGCGGTCGTACTGCGGCGAATTCCGCAAATGGATCAATATCAGGACGTTCAGCGCCCCAGCCGGCAATTCGGCAGGTCATTTCAAGCAGCGGCAGCGCGGAAAGTCCCAGCAGCACAGCCGCGCAGCGAAACAGCAGTTTGCGATTTTTCCGCATACGGACTTCCGACGAACAGAATGACTGGCGTGGTGCAGGCAGACAGAATAAAACAGAGGCTCTGTTACTGCAAAGCGGAACGTGCAGAATCACGCTTCAGCATACAATGTCGTTCCACGCACGCAGTCACGGTCTTATGTGCACCGTCGCAGCAAGCCGTTCCCGCCGCTCAATCATCCCGGAATCCATCATGCCTGATCGCACTCATTGCCTTCTGTTCTGTCTTCTGGTGACCATGGGGTCGCAGGTGGTCGCTGAAAACTGGCCTGGTTGGAGAGGACCGCGGGGTGACGGAACGTCTCTCGAAACGAATGTCCCGACATCATGGAACGGAGAAACCGGCGAGAACATCGTCTGGAAAGTGGCCGTTCCAGGCATTGGGCATGCATCGCCCGTTGTCTGGCAGAATCGCATCTTTCTGGTCAGCTGTCTGGAAGAGGAACAGAAACGAGTTCTGATCTGTCTTGATCGCGCCTCAGGTCAGACGCTGTGGCAGAAGACAGTCGTTGAGTCAGTTCTTGAAACAAAACACCGGCTCAACAGTCATGCTTCCGGCACTCCCGCGACGGACGGGAAAATTGTTTACGTGACGTTCCTTACCGCTGACGGACACGAAGTCCCGGCCCCTAACGTCGGCAAAGCACGTCCAGTGACACCGGGCGAAATGGTTGTCGCGGCGTATCGTTTTGACGGCACGAAATTGTGGGAAGTGAAGCCCGGCGAATTCACAAGCGTCCACGGATTTTGCAGTGCACCTGTCATTTACAGGAATCTGCTGATCGTGAACGGGGACCATGATGGGACGTCATACGTTGTGGCCCTGGACCGCTTTACGGGAACAACAGTCTGGAAGACCTTTCGGGAACACAAGACCCGCAGCTATTGCACTCCCATCATCCGAGACGTGGCTGGGAAGACTCAGATGGTCATGACGGGCAGCAAGCGAATCGTCAGCTTTGATCCGCAGACCGGTCGACAACACTGGCGGGTTGAAGGTCCCACCGAACAGTTTGTTTCGTCCATGGTGTTCGATGGTCGCAAGTTCTATATGACGGCCGGTTTTCCGACTCACCATGTGATGGGCATCGAACCGGACGGTTCCGGCGATGTGACGGACACTCACATTGCGTGGCACAGCACTCAGGCGAAGTGTTATGTCCCGTCGCCGGTGCTCGTGGGCAAGCACCTGTTTGTGGCTGACGATCGCGGTACTGCAAACTGCTTTAATACTGAAGACGGCGAACGTCTGTGGCAGGACCGACTGGGTAACCACTTCAGTGCTTCGCTCATTACCGCCAACGGTCTGGCCTACTTTACAGCAGACGATGGAACAACCAGCCTTGTGCGGCCTGGCCCGAAAATGAATGTTGTACACGAAAATCCACTGGGCGAATTCACATTTGCCTCACCTGCGATTTCAAGCGGTCAGCTGTTTATCCGAGGCGAAAAGCATCTGTTTGCGATTGGCCAGGCAACCTCGGTGGCCGCCAAATGACCCATGCGGGCGACAGACACCGCTCACGTTTTTCCCATCGCGTATGCCATGTCTGACTGCCGAATCAACCGTCGGCACAGTCACGACATTTTAAACGAGGTTCTTTCTGCCTTATTGTTTGTATGTCGGGCAGCCAAAGTCTCCGGTTGCCCGGTCTTCTACTCGCAGTCCACACTGTACGGCCGTCGGCAGCTGCTCAAACAGCCCTGGCTTGTGAGTATCAGGCAGCACGGCAACCAGAAGTTTGCCTGTACAACTGCCCTATCGAGCGGTTTTAAGAATGTTGGCGTACACCTCCCGAGCCGCACGGAACTCAGACAGTGCCGCGTCGGTCAGGATGCCGGTGTTGCGCTCGATTTCTTCATCCATCCGCTGCACAAAGAATTTCACTCTCTGTTTGCGAGGTCGCAGTGGCTGACCTGCCACATCCACAAATACCGGGTTGGTATGTGCAAAAGACACTTTTTTCTGCGGCAGATCTTCGAAGCAACGAACGGCAACCCAGCCGGAACCCTGCACGCTTACAGGCGTATGGAGAGTTGTTCTATAGGCCCCGGCAGCCGTTTGCTCCGACTGAGTATCAACGGTCGTAACAATGTGTCCATTAAGAATGACTTCAATTGATTTCAACGGATTCAGACTTTCGATTGAGCCATCGATCAGAATTGTGTTATCGCCGTTGCTGCGCTGCCACGATGATCCTGGCAGCTGCCCGTTGAATCGTACGTCCAGCAACGGCCCCTGGGTGACGAAGCTGTGACCGGCATTCAAATTCGTCATCCAGTTCTGATAGGTGAATCGGTCAGCACAGTGGACATAGACTCGACCGTGCCCCAGCGGAACAGGATGGACCCCCGATGCTGTACCACCGGTGACGCGCATACGGTAGCCGCAGTTCAACAGTGTGTAATAAGTCTGCAGTCCAAATTCCGTCCAGCCGATTTCTGTAAAGCCCGCTTCATTTCGTTCGATTTCCGGCCAGTCCGTCGGAGCATTTTCCAATGTCCACTGCGGAAATCCGAATTCCGTCTTCCAGTGATGATTGTTACTCAGCTCAAACAGATCGACACCCATTGTTGGAACGATCATCATCGACCAGTTCCACGAATGTTTGTCGAGATCCAGAACGGCTCCCTGACGACGAGCTTCTTCGGCGATGGGCAACGTGGGCGGTGCCGGAAGATTCAACGGAGTCTTATGGTTCAATACGAAGACAGCGCCCTGAGTGTGCCGTTTGCTGTTGACGGAAAAAATTTCGTACTCTGTGTTTACCGGATAGATCACGTGAGTGTCGTCCAGGTAGTCCGGTCTGGCATTCAGGATCGGTCCGCTGGCGGACGGGATCTCTGAACTGTCGCGTACCCAGTAATTCAGCGGTAACGCCACGTTCAGATCTTCCGCCAGCACGGCATTGGGAAGTTCATTCATGGCACGGTGAACATGAGTGTCGCCGGAGTACCAGCCGTGTTCGACCATGTTGACGAATCGTTTCAGTTTTAATTCGACGGCAGCGGACTCCTTAGCTGCGACCGCGATTTCTATTTCCGCAGGAACAAATTCTTTCCCATGTTCAACACGAAGACGATACCGTCCGGGCTTCAGCTGCAGTTGAAACGGGTCGGCAGACAGCGTGCTGTGTTTCTCAACGCTCGGCGAATTGCCTCGCTGTTTTCGGTATTCCACAGCAGATCCGGCCACGGCCGTCGAAGATGCATAGTGCCATTCACTATCGTCCAGATTTTGCACATACAGTCGACATGGCAGTATCTCCCCCGTGTCTGCATCCCGCACACGACCGGTAACATTACCGGTGACATGATGCAGCGGATGATTGCGCCAGCCGGAGGCTTCAACTCTCGCCAGCTCTGAATCAATATCTGTCCCTTCGTAGAATGAAAACCAGCCACGCAGCCATTGAGTTTCTCCGGGCTCGCAGTCGGCAAACTTCGGATCTGAATGCAGGCACGGACAGCGTGCATTGCCCCACGGACGGTGCACCGGATCCCAGCCACTGATCATCCAGTGGTGGCCGTCAGGAGATTTAACTGTGGCATAGCCGTTCACGAATGTCTTGTTGTCGTTGTTCTGCTGCTCGAATCCTTCTGCGTCCTTCAGCATCACACAATTCTGTACGCGCAGTCCGGTCAGCGTCTGATCCGTACCGTTCGTCAGCCACATCTTCATACGGACGTGATCTTTCAGGGGAATGACTTTGGCGCCGAATACGATTCCATTCGGAAGTTTGCGTTCCAGCACAAAGTTGCCGTCCGGCAGCACTGTCCACTCCTGCTGATCAAGATCGATTCCCTGCTTTGTCCAGATGGTGTCAACATGGGTGTGAGCCAGATAGGTCAGGCCAAGATTCGACCAGACTGCTTCCGGCACATCCATGACAGCATAGCTCCTGTTATCCCACGGACAGAATACGCTAAGTTTCGTTTCACGCTGCGGCTCAATTGCGCCTTCGAGAAAACCTATGCGCGGATGACGCCCCCCTGGATAAGGCAGGACGAATACTCTATCGGCCGGACGTTTCGGACGATTGCTGTCGCTGATATTGAATTGCTGCAGCTTTGCTGCCACTGCCGCCGCGTCCAGTCCCGTCACCTGCTGCATCTCTTCGCTGGTATAACGATGATGCCAGTACATATTCTGCAGCCACGACTTCAGGTCTTCGTCGTTGGCAGACGGACGAGTCTGTCCGTCCCAGGCAAGAAGATTCGTGGTATAGAACAGAGCACAACAGACGATCAGTGCGCGAGACCGGTACTTTTTCTGCATCATGAGACTGGCCGTTTCAGGGGATGGAGTCTGATGCGTCAATTCTGCCAGAAGGCCGACCCGATGTGGAGCGAAACGCCCGAACTGCTGACAATCGCTGCGGTGCAGAATTTATCAGGACCTGGATTGTACCCTGTCTGTCGGACGTTTTGATTGTCTCAGACGTTGGAATCGGCCGCAAGAAAAGTACTGTATCAGCAGCCGCACCGACTTTTCGTCGACGGGGTAAGCGGGGGTGGCTATGATGTACCAGTGAGATCAAAATCCCTCTGCTCGCGTCTCCCTCCGGCCTCTGCCATATCACTCCACCATGCCTTTCTCCACAAATCAGGTCGGTGCAGATGCGCGGCGGCGCTGGTCGTCGCCGAATCTGCGACTGCGTGCGGTTCTGTCCCGCCTGCACCGATCCGCGGTGACTTGCCGAATGAGTGCTGTCATGCTGACGCTATGCTCGGTCGTCGCTGCAAATGCTGATGAGCGAGAAGTGTTTTTCGAACGCCATATTCGGCCACTGCTGGTGGAAAAGTGCGTGGGCTGTCATGGACCTCAGCAGCAGAAAGGCGATCTCCGACTTGATTCGCGTGAACAGGTGTTAATCGGCACGGATGACACAGCAGCTCTTGTTAACCCACAGCAGGTCGACGAGAGCCGACTGTTACAGGTGATATTGTATTCTGACGACGATGTGCAGATGCCCCCCAAGGCAAAGCTTGACGGTTCCGACATCAAAGCGGTCAGGAAGTGGATTCAGCAGGGAGCTTACTGGCCGGAGACGATGGACTTCGGCAAAGCGAAATCCATTGATCCGGATGCATGGAGAAAACACTGGGCGTTTCAGCCCATCACGGATCCGACGCCACCCTCCCCGGCACATCCGGTTGACGCATTTATACAACGGCGTTTGCAAGCTTTGGGTGTCAACCCGTCGCCCGCAGCCGACGGCAGGACGATGGTGCGGCGGATGTCCGTTTCAATCTCCGGTCTGCCTCCGAACGTCAGTGATCTGAACATGGTGGCCCACATCAGCGATCCCAGACCGCTGAACGTCTGGCTCGACAACTATGCCGACCGCCTGCTGGCAAGTCCTCAGTTCGGAGAACGCTGGGCGCGCTTCTGGCTGGATGTGTCTCGTTATGCCGACACAAAGGGGTACGTCTTTACAGCAGACCGAGAATACAAGGAGGCATGGCGATTTCGCGAATGGGTGATCAGGTCATTGAACTCGGATATGCCGTACGATGAATTTCTGATTCGGCAACTGGCAGCCGATCGGCTGCCAGAAAATCAGGATCCACAGCAGCTGGCGGCAATGGGATTTCTGACACTGGGCCGGCGATTTCTGAACAACAGGCACGACATCATCGATGACCGCATCGACGTGGTTTCACGCGGTACGATGGGACTGACGGTCACTTGTGCTCGCTGCCACGACCACAAGTTCGATCCGATTCCGACGGCGGACTACTACGGTCTGTACGGTGTTTTCGATTCTTCGAATGAACCGGGGAATGAGCCGTCTTCGCTGCGATTGGTGGATCGAGACCAGCCTCGCGAACCGGTAATTTTTGTGCGGGGCAGTGCCGCAAACCACGGTGATCGCGTTTCCCGGCATTTTCTGACGGCCCTGTCGAAGGGTGAACCAAAACCGTTCACGGATGGCAGCGGACGACTGGAACTTGCGCAGAATATCGCCAGTCCGGACAACCCACTGACGGCACGAGTCGCCGTTAACCGTATCTGGCTGCGGCTGTTCGGGACAGGTCTCGTGGACTCGCCCAGCGACTTCGGGGTCCGCACACCGCCACCATCACACCCTGAACTTCTTGATCACCTGGCAGCATACTTCATCAGTCACAACTGGTCACGAAAGGCTGTGATTCGTCACATTCTGACATCACAGACGTGGCGACAAAGCAGTGCCCCAAGACCGGATATTGCAGAAACCGATCCGGAGAATCGACTGCTGGCCCGCATGAGCCGACGACGACTGGACTTTGAGGCATTTCGCGACGCGCTACTGGCAGTCTCCGGCAATCTGGATCAGACGGTGGGCGGAACATCTGTCGATATTACGAAAAGACCATTCACAACGCGTCGAGCCGTGTACGCTCGAGTTGATCGGCAGAATCTTCCGGCGACGTTTCGTACGTTCGACTTCGCCAGTCCCGACAGTCACTCAGCAAAGCGATTTGAGACCACAGTGCCACAACAGGCCCTGTTTCAGCTGAACAACCTGTTCGTAATGGAGCAGGCCGAATCTCTCGCCGCACAGATCAGCGAAAATCGCCACAGCCGGGCCGAAGAAACCGTCCGCGATCTGTTCGCCAGAATTCTGCGGCGTAGACCGAGTCCGCAGGAAGTCGCTGCTGCAGCGTCATTTCTGTCGACAACAGCCAGGCTGATTCCCACAACGAACAGCGGGGTTGGCTGGCATTATGGCTGGGGCGAGCTTCACGGCGACAAGACAAGACTTGTGCGATATGAATCATTGCCGACCTTCCATGAAAATCGATGGGGCGGCAGTGACAAACTGCCCGATGAAAAACTCGGCTGGTGCAGTCTGAACCGTGATGGCGGGCATACCGGACATGACCTGAGACACTGTCCGGTCAGACGCTGGATTGCAGACCGCGACTGTTTTATCAGGATCCGCAGTCTTATTAAGCATGCCACTGCCAAGGGCGACGGAGTGCACGGACATATTCTGTTGCAGGGGCGATCTCTGGCAACGACCCATGTACATAACAGCGGCGGCGTGCTGTCCACGCAGGATGTGTCGGTCAAGGCGGGTGAGGCGGTCGACTTCGTGGCGGACTGTGGTGCCAGTGAAAGCCACGATAGTTTCACATGGAAAATCAATATCGAGCAGTCTGTGAATGGGCGACCGGTCCGGACGTGGGATTCGAGTACGGAGTTTTCATCGGCAGCCGCCACATCTCGGCTCGGTGCCGTTGCACAACTTGCTCAGACATTGATGCTGGCCAATGAATTCATGTTTGTCGACTGACCACAGGGCGTCAGATTTGCCGGACAACATCAGGGTTCCACTCCTATGCACAATAATTCGACACACAATCGGAAACACTTACCGGCTGCGGTCGGTCGACGTGATATGCTGACGCGCTGCGGCATGGGCTTTGGCGGACTCGCGCTGGGAGCTATGCTGAAGTCAGAGACGGCGCAGGCCGCAGCAGCCCGGAATACGAATCCTCTGTTGTCGAAAACGGCTCATTTTCCGGCCAGAGCCAAACGCGTCATTCATCTGTTCATGAACGGTGGACCATCGCACGTCGACACATTCGATCCGAAACCAGCCCTGCAGAAACACAGCGGTCAGCTGATTCCCGGTGGCAATCTGAAGACGGAACGCCCCACGGGAGCCGCCTTTCCGTCGCCGTTTCGATTCCGAAAGTATGGAGACAGCGGCACCGATGTCAGCGAATTGTTTCCGAATGTTGCTGAAAGCATCGACGACATCGCCGTCATTCGTTCGATGCACGCGGACGTTCCCAATCACGAACCTTCACTGTTGCTGATGAATTGCGGAGAAGCTCGGCTGGTGCGGCCCAGTTTCGGATCTTGGCTGACATACGGGCTGGGAACAGAGAATCAGAACCTGCCGGCATTCGTGTCCATGTGCCCCGGTGGCTTTCCGATTCAGGAATCTCAGAACTGGCAGTCCGGGTTTTTGCCTGGCGTGTACCAGGGAACGTACGTTGATACCAAACATACTCAAATTGAGAAACTGATTGAGAACATTCGCAACGACCGAGTCATGCCGCAGCAGCAGTCGCTGCAGCTGGACCTGTTGAGACAACTAAATGCCGAACATCTTGCAGAACGAACGGGCGATGCTCAGCTGGAGTCCCGCATTCAATCGTTTGAACTCGCGTTTCGTATGCAGACGGAAGCGGCCGACGCATTTGATGTTGCTCGTGAACCGAAACACATCCGCGATATGTACGGTGAAGGAGTTCAGGCGCGGCAGATCCTGATTGCCCGCCGCCTGATCGAACGCGGCGTTCGGTTTGTGCAGTTGTGGCACGGTGCCGGTCAGCCATGGGACAACCACGATGACATCGAAGTAAACCACCGACGCCTGGCTCAACAGTGTGATCAGGCGATAGGTGCCCTGCTCAAGGATCTGAAACAGCGAGGTATGCTGGACGACACGCTTGTGATCTGGGGTGGAGAATTCGGCCGGACTCCGGTTGTGGAACTGCCGAAGAAGGGAGCCAACGGCGGCAAGATCAACGGTCGTGACCACAATCACTGGGGCTTCACCACCTGGCTGGCCGGCGGAGGAGTCCGCGGCGGTTACGTGCACGGTGCGACAGACGAATTCGGATTCAAGGCCGTTGAAGACAAAGTTCATGTTCACGACCTGCATGCTACGGTCCTGAAGCTGCTGGGCTTTGACCACGAAAAATTCACCTACCACTACGCCGGCCGTGACTTCCGCTTCACCGATCTGTACGGCAATGTGATTGACGAACTCATCGCGTGACAATAAAGCTGTCCTCTTCAGGGCAGTGACGAATGCGGCAGTACGGACTTGCACGTGTAATTCGGACGTCATTGACGGTCTCTCAACGTCTTAATGAAGTCCGGGGCGGGGACACCGTCTTTGCTGGAGATTACCATGAGAACGATGCTCTTCACTCTGGTCAGCTGGTTAGCTCTGACGTCAGTCCCGTCTCAGAAAATCGTTCTGGCGGCGCTATATGAAACGCCCCGGCCCAACATCGTGATCATCCTTGCAGACGACATGGGGTACGGCGATGTCGCCGCACTGAATGTCGACAGCCGAATCCCCACGCCTAATCTGGACCGACTGGCCAAAGAAAGCGTGATCTTCACCGACGCCCACTCTGCGGGATCCTACTGCGTGCCTTCTCGATACGGCTTGCTGACCGGTCGATATATGTGGCGTACCCGTCTGGGAGCAGGCGGCAACCTGGCAAATCTTGCCGGCACTCTGATCGAGCCCGGTCGCAGGACAATCGCAGATGTGCTGCAGGGGGCAGGATACTACACCGGATTGGTTGGCAAATGGCATCAGGGTATCGATTGGAAACTTCATGATGAAAACGCTCGCTCCGTAATCCGCGTCCATCCCAACTATCAGGACTTCAGTAACATCGACTTCGCCTCCCCCGTGCTGAAGGGACCGGGTGATTATGGGTTCGACTACTCTTTCGGCACCGCAGGGTCGGCGGAAATGAACCCCTGCGTTTTCATTATGAACAACAAAGCCACGGTCATCCCCACGCTCTCCTCACAGGCAGCACAGGAAAAATATGGCGAATGGTACGGCCGCGACGACAATATTATCGCTGCAGACTACATGATGGATCGGCTTGTTCCGACCCTTTCAGACAGGGCGTGTGAATTCGTCGAGAATGCAACCCGCACCCGCCCCGAACAGCCGTTCTTTCTGTACTACGCAATGACAACACCGCACAACCCGATCGTTCCTCAGCGGAAATTCGTCGGATCGAGTCGCGCCGGAGCATACGGAGACTTCGTCGTCGAACTTGACGACCACGTGGGCAGACTTTTGCGCAGGATCTCCGAACTCGGTATTGAAGAAAATACGATGGTCATTTTCACCAGCGACAACGGTCCGGTTGACCGCACCAGAGGATACCGTGCCCGGTGGGTCCGGGGCGACACCGGCATTTACGGTCATGATTCCAACGGACCTTTCCATGGCTGGAAGGCTGGGCTGCTGGAAGGCGGTCACCGCATACCGTTTTTCGTCCGCTGGCCGGAAAGAATAAAGCATGGCCGTCGTTGTCCCACGACGATTCTCTTCAATGATATCCTGCCAACTGTCGCGGAGATGCTGAACATCAGTCTGGACAACCATATTGCCGAGGATGGTGTGAGTTTCTTCAAAGCCATCACGGGAGAAGCGAACCCCGAGTCGTTTCATGAAGCAATCGTGCACAATCACAGCAATGGTACATTTGCAATTCGCAGGGGTGCGTTCAAACTGACCGTGAACGGGCCGAAAACCACCGCACAGGTCATGGATGACGCATTCCCGGTGTCGTTCGTACTGCACGACCTCGGCCATGACATTGCGGAAACTACCGACGTGTCCCGTAACCACCCGGATAAGGTGAAGGAAATGCATACATTGCTTAAGAATTATGTAAGAGGTAACGGGAGACCATGACTCCACTCCGCGGGCTGTGGTGTCCAGTGGGGCAAGATCGCACACGACTGGACGACCGGACGTGATTTGCAAAACCGGTCGGCAGGTGCGGGTGGAGCATCTGGTGTTGTGGGAGGAATGCAACAGACGCGGCCGCTGAAGTCGTTCCAGGACGGTAAGCCAGGGTACTTCTTATCCATCTCAGGTTCGTACCAGACACAGGTGGCGGGGGTGAGCCGTTTTCAAGAACACATAGCTCGTTCGGGCTGGTGGGAAACACACATCACAGGCCGGAAAACGTTCTTAGCGGTCGCAAGTCAGCGTAATACGCTGTAAGCCGCAAAGGCCAGTCGTCCGGACAACGTGCAACGACCGCGGTGGCGTCGCAGGAAATCAGTGACACAAATCACTTGGGAAAATGAGACCGGGACGTTTGTGTCCAGGCCATGCCAGCCACTACCGTACGTAAGGTGAGCGCATTTCGTTTGGGATAAAACAAATGGCACCGTGACGCGATGACACAACACCGACAACCCAGATGCGGGACGACCCGGAAGCGGGGGCGACCGACCGCTCGGAATTCCCCCCCGAAGCGTACACCGCATACCGAACTGACAAAGTGGGATTCCCAATGACACGTCGAGACGACCGAACTGGCCTGTGGACACTCCGGATCCTCCTGCCGTTGGCTATGATTATTCACGTTCCTGCAGTCGCGCAGGAGCAGCCTGAGCGGGTCGTTCAGCCCGGTGTTCCTCAGGGCACCGTGACGTCGGGGCAGTTCAGCGATAGTCAGGTGTTTCCGAGTACTCAACGCGACTACAGCGTATACGTGCCGGCTCAGTACAATGCCGATGAACCAGCCTCGCTGATGGTGTTCATGGATGGGCGTGGTTATGCCAATCCGAAGGGAGCGTTTCGAGTTCCCATCGTGTTTGACAACCTGATCCACCAAAAGGCGATGCCCGTCACCATTGCCGTGTTCGTTAATCCGGGAACGATTGCCGCGACAGTGCCGGAGGCGCAGAGTCGCAGCAATCGTTCGTTTGAATACGACTCGCTGGGTGACCGATACGCGAACTTTCTGACCGGCGAATTCCTGCCGGTTGCCCTGCAGCGGATGAATGTGTCGACGGATCCTGCAGATCGAGCTGTCTGCGGCATTTCTTCCAGCGGCATCTGTGCCTTCACCGTGGCCTGGGAAAAGCCTGACCAGTTCGGCAAGGTGCTGAGCCACATCGGAAGCTTTACCAACATTCGCGGCGGCTGGGCTTATCCGGGACTGGTTCGAAAGACAAAGGGTGAACCGAAGGCGATTAGGGTGTACCTGCAGGATGGTCGAGACGATCTGAACAACCTGCATGGCAACTGGCCGCTGGGGAATCAGGATCTGGCGGCAGCTCTGCAGTTTGCCGGTTACCAATATCGGCTGCAGATGACGGATGGCGGTCACAGTGGCAAGTGGGCCGGCGAAGCGTTGCCGAACGCGTTGAAGTGGCTGTGGGACGACGACGCCACGTCGACCAATATTCCCATCGTCAATACCAAGCCGGAGTGGAAGCCGCATCCCGACGCCGTTGTTCAGAATGGCGTGCCGCACGGCAACGTTGAGAAAATGGAACCGTGGGAATCGTCCATCTTCCCGGGCACGACTCGCGACTGGTCGGTCTACGTGCCCGCTCAATATCAGGCAACGAAGCCCGCGGCGCTGATGATTTTTCAGGATGGCCAGCGAATGGGCGACGTGAAGGGCCGATGGCGCGTTCCCATAGTGTTCGACAACCTGATTGCTCGCGGAGACATGCCGCCCACAATCGCCGTGTTCCTGAACCCCGGACATGACAAGTCAAAACCTCGAAGAAATGGCAGGCATTCCAATCGAAGCTTTGAATACGACAGCCTCGGAGATCGCTATGTCCGCTTTCTGCTGGAAGAAATTATTCCGGATGTCCGCCAGCGCTACACGATCTCAGACGATCCCCGGATGCACGCAATTGGCGGATCCAGTTCCGGGGCCATCTGTGCATTTACTGCGGCGTGGGAACGGACAGGTTTTTTCCGCAGAGTCTATTCGAACGTCGGCAGCTTCACCAATTTGCGAGGCGGAGATGTCTATCCGTCACTTATTCGCAAGTCAGAACCTCGTCCCCTCCGCGTCTATATGGCGGACACCAGTGGCGATGTGGATAACGCATTTGGAAGCTGGCCGTGGGCCAATCAGCGGATGGCGTCCGCTCTGAAATACATGGGTTATGATACTCGATTGGTCTGGGCCGAAGGGTATGCCCACAATGATAACTTCGGCAGTTCTCGGTTCCCGGACGCCATGCAGTGGTTGTGGCGAAAGGAAATTCATACTCCGGTGATCGATACAAGCGGAGATCTCGGCGGTGATCTGACGCTGCTGAATCTGTTGATACCGGGCGAATCCTGGGAGCTGGTCGCTGACGATCTTGGTTTCGCGGATGCTTTGTGTGCCGACAAAGACGGCAACCTGTACTTCTGCGACATGAGGGCTCCGGCGGTTATTCGTCTTAATACAGCTGATGGCACGAAGGTACAGATTGCCAAAGAGTCCGTCAGCGGTCTTGAGTTCAGTCCTGACGGGATGCTGCTGTACGCGTGTCAGGGATCAAAGAATCGAGTTATCTCCATCAATGTCAGCACTGGCGAAGTGAAGACGGTGGCGGAAGGAGTCAAACCCAACGACCTGGCCGTCACCAGCGAAGGCTTCATCCTGATCACCGAGACCGGTGCGAAACAAGTGACTCGAATCAACCCGAAAACCGGAGAAGTTGTCCCCGTCGACACCGGCATCACCAAACCGAACGGCATCGCACTGTCCGGCGACGGTGGGACCCTGGCCGTGTCTGACTACGGCGGGACTCACACGTGGACGTTCCGAGTCAATGCCGGTGCTGTTCTGGATGCGAAGATGCCCACGATGCCGATGCGACTCCGTATCGATTCGAAAGGTGAATTTCGCTTCAACAACCCGCCGCCGTATGTCACGACGTCCCGTGGCGACGGTATGGCCGTGGACAAACGCGGACGTTATTACGTGACCAGCGATCTTGGCGTTCAGGTCTTTGACCCGACCGGCCGACCATGCGGAGTGCTGCCCAAAGTGGACAAGGACCAACCTCTGACAACCTGCGTCCTGGCCGGCAGCGACCACAATACTCTGTACATCGCGCATGGAAAACGAATCTATCGACGAAATTTATCGGTATTAAAGCCAGCGCGACAGCGATAAATATGTGTTGAGTCGTTCCAGTCCTGGTAACAGGACATCTGCCGCAATGCACCAGCGGCAAAGCCGGGGTTTTACGTCCGACTCGTATGGCTTAACCGCTGTATCTTGAAATACAATCGACCTGCATTGCCATGACTTCTGTTCAACAACGTCGCGAGTTTCTTCGGCTCGGCATCACCGGGATGACGGCGACGCAAATCGCGTCTTTGTCACCACATGCTGCTTCTGCGTTGCATCTGCCGGGTGCTGATCGTGGCAGCTTTGGACGCGCTCGCAGTGTCATCATCATGTATTGCTGGGGCGGGATGAGCCATATCGATACGTTCGATATGAAGCCCAACGCCGGCCGCGAGATTCGTGGTGAGTTTGATCCGGTGTCCACCACTGTGCCGGGGATTCACGTCACAGAACATCTGCCGATGATCTCGCAACAGATGCATCATCTGGCGGTTGTCCGCAGCGTGCACCATCGGTCGGCGGACCATCGCAAAGCCGCTTACTGGAACCTGACAGGACATGCGCCGACCGGGGAGGAAGGCGGAGTGACTCCGCCGGTGTTGCCATCGCGGAAAGACTGGCCGGGAATCGGCGCCCAGGTTGCTGTCGCAATGCAGCGGGATCGGCGTTATCAACACCGGAAGCGAGTCCATCGTGTCAATCCAGAGGATGTGGTTGAAGCCCAGAACACGTCGGCATTCGATTGGGAAAAGATCCGAGTCATCAGCAAAGTCAGTCTGAGCACCGATGTCCTCGGTGCCGGACATTTCTCCTCAGGTTCATTCGGTCGCCAGGACGGCTATACGAATGACGGTTCGGTCGAACTGATCGGTATGATTGGCAAGGCGTTTGCCTCATCAATTCCATTAACGCGGCACGCCGCCGGACCACAGGCAGACTTCTCACAAATGGTCGTCGGTGACAGCACGGCGGGCGACTGGGGTTCCGACACGCATGGTCGATCCGGCAACCTGAGCCTGATTGGCGATGGCGAAGCGAATGTCCCGCATGCAGGCTTCGGTTGCCATGCCAACAAATTTATCACTCTGAACCTGGACAAAGTCCGCCAACGTCATTTTGAAGCAACCGACAGGGCGTTCATTCTGACCTGTCGCGTCGGAATCAATCGTGATCCGGGTGTCCATGCCGGCGCAGTCGGACAGGCGGGAATCTGGCTTGACGGAAAGCCGGTAGCGGTGAGTGGACTTCTAAAAAGAGACGCTCGTTCACACACATTGGAAGCCACTATCCATCCGCAGGCAGCGTATTTAACACTGGCGATGCTGAATGGTGACGGGTCAACATTCTTCGATGACATTGCCATGCGGGATGTATTCCTGCATGAAGTTGAGGGCGAACTTCCCGATCCACCTGTCGATCAGCAACCGACTGAATCTGAGATCGCTGCGCAACAGGTCACTGAAGACCTGGCCGCTAATTTGCCACGGACAATCAGCATTCCATACCCGCTGGCAGATCGAGGAGTACTGAATGGACAGTTCGGCGGATTTCTTGGGCTGGAATATGATCCGGTGTTCGTTCACCCAGGCCGAGGGACATCCTTCAAGGGCGTTTCACCGAATTCCGGAACCCTCGATTTGACATTTCACGGGGTGACGAAACGTCGGATGGCCGAACGCAGCCAGTTGCTGGATGGCCTGAATGCAGGCTTCCCACGGGCTCTTGATTCAGACGCGGCGTTTCGCGTGCAGGCCTCGCAGGACCAGGCGATCAACATGTTGTTGTCACCGGATGTCAAACTAGCTTTTGATCTCGCCAAAGAAGCGAAAGTGACACGAAAACTTTACGGTGATCATGTGGCCGGTCAAAGCACTCTGTTAGGCAGACGCCTGACCGACGCCGGAGTACCACTGGTGACTGTGAACCTGAGCGTGGGTGATCTGAACGGGGCGTCCGGCGATAACTGGGATACGCATGGCAACAATTTCAACCGTCTGAAGAACGACCTTCTGCCGCCCTGGGATCGCGCGGCCTCGGCGCTGATTCGGGATCTTGCCGACAGCGGAAGAATCGACGACACACTGGTCGTATTTCTGACTGAATTCGGGCGGACGCCGAAAATCAACGGCGCAGCGGGCCGTGATCATTTTCCTGATTGCTACAGCGTTCTGTTCGCCGGAGCGGGAGTTCAGGGCGGTATGGTACTGGGCAAGTCCGACGCTACGGCATCCCGGCCAGTCGACGCGGCCTGCACGCCGGAAGACATTCACGCCACTATCTTCCACGTGTTAGGCATTCGTCCCGACTTTCAGGTCCGTGATACAGATGATCGGCCGCTGGTGATGTGCGAAGGCACTCCCCTGTCCGTTTTCGGGTAGGAAAACATGAATACCGCAGGCTGGTCTGACCGAGTTGCACGGAGGTCTGCTGCGTCACGCCGAAGAGCCCCCGAATTCTGACGAATGGCGCAATTCTTCAGTTTCCAGGTCGCAATTCGCCGTCGGTCGGCTTCTATTCTGATGAGAACAGAAAATTTGATCAGTCAGGAGCGATCAATGCAATCCACGCCGGAACTGGCAATAGAGGCACAGTCTGAGAACAGGGCATCATTTGCTGAACTGATTCGACGGTACCGGCGCGTGGTGCTCTCCTCCGCGTGGTCTGTATTGCACGATTATCACTCTGCTCAGGATGTGGCTCCAGACTGTTTTCTCATCGCAATCTGACAGCTTCCCGGTGTCGATATCCACTGCTGGTCAGGCACCTGCGGCTGTCTATTTTGTGCCGAGCTTGCTCCATTGTTTATCGACGTAACGAAAAAGACCGATCGGAAAATATCGTGCTGCAAAACAGAGTTTCGCCCAACGGCCGAGTCGTCAGTCAGGACGGAAAAGGAGTTGCAAAGACGGTGGTGAGCATTCGCAACGACAAACACCGCATGCTGCATGCGAGTATCCTGATCATTGGTACTGCGGTCCGGACTGACGGATACTTGCAACTTCCGCCAGTGCACGGAACTGACACGTCGTCGGTTGGAAATGCTATTGCAGACTTTTCGCAGCACATGATGCTGCGACGGGCAGTCGCCTCCGTCTATTGATCCTGTGACTGTGGATGTCGACGGTTCCGATTCTGATGAACCTGTTAAAGACGGCCTCTTGTCTGAGACACAAGCCAGGGCCATGTTGGCTGCCGCCCGCAAAGCGGCAAACACAAAATAGACCGATTAACAAGTGACAGACAAACCGGGCCGCCGTTTCACGTCACGCAGGGCCACAGAATATTATTAAGCCCCGGTCAATACCCAAACCAAAGTTCCGTCGTAACGCGGCCTACTCCAGTGAAAACCTGATCACCTTGCGTTCGTCAGCATCGGATTCTCCGGCGATGCGGAAGAACTTTTCGAGAGCGTTGGTATAGGCGATTTTTGCCGCGGGCTGTTCGGTCTCAGAAATGAATCGTCGTCGGTTGTGCCACAGCAGTCGGACGGATTCCGCACACCACAGTGCACTTTCACGTGAGGCTCTGATTGGTTGATTGTCAATAATCACGTTGACGGGATTGGTGTGCAGTTGTGGGAATTGTCGGACGGCAACCCAGCTGCTTTGCGGGATCGGGACACTAAATTCCAGATCGTGGATCTTTCCGTCTGCGGCCACCGACTTTGACGCGGCAACGCGGCCATTGACGACAACTTCGACCAGTCGCTGACCGCCTTGTATGTACCCCGTGTCTCTGGGAGCGTGCAGGTGGACCGTGTCCCCCACCATTCGACGGCCCGCCGACGGCGGCAACGTTCCATAGGCCACGGCGTTGGGCTGTTCCGGTGCGAAGGAAACACTTGTCCTGACCGTGACTGACGCTGGACTCCTGAACGCGATGTCGGAACGGCCGGGTGACCGGTCGTCTACACTAAACTTCACGGCGTGCGCATAACCGTCAGACACATATGATTGGCCGGCCGCTATTCCTCGACACCAGTCAGGAAAGCTCACCTGTGTTATGTCTCCAAGCTGCACATACACCCGGCCCTGACCGACTCGCCGACTGCTCATGCAGGGGAAATCCGTTTCTCCGCTCAGTTTCAGCGGAAACCCGCAGTTCATGAGATGGTACCATGTGTTCCATTCCGGAATCCTGGCCGTGTCCATCGCACTGATAAAGTCGCACACACCTTCGCTGGTGCTGACAAAAATTTCCATTGCTCCTCCGCCGTTCATGGACGGCAGTGCGACATTCGGTAATGTGTCCGCCGCTCGATTGGCGCTGTTCTGAAGTTCAGCGGGCGTCAACTGTCCATTCGTGTCTTCGTCCGTCCGTTTAAACTCTTCAGCCAGCAGGCCGGCTGCGGCTTCATCTGCGGACAGTGTGCCGCTCGCGTCGGCATCAAGTTTTGAAATCTGCCACCTGGCGGCCTGTTGAGGGTCGACATGCAGCGCCGAATGAGGATACCCCGTGACTCCCCCCTGCTCTTTGGCCCATCTCATCACCGGCACCGTCCACCTGGGCCACCCTTTTGTTGATGTGCCGTCAGAGCCCGGGTACGTCTGATTTTTCAGGTTCAGCAGACACACATGCCCCAGCGCCGCAGATCCGAAGCCGCTGATTTCCAGGTCGTATTTCAGAATACTGAATGGCTCGCTGACGATATCGGCGATTGGTGAAAAGTAATTTCTCTGAAAGTCGAAGCACGGTCCCCACGTCAGCACGCAGCCAACGTTCAGTCCCTCGCCCTTCACCTGAGCAAACATATCCTGCGGCGTCACCCCCTGAGTCGGGTTGTCGTAGTGTGAACATCCGGCACCGTGAATGTGATGGTCGCCGCAGTAAAACCCAAACGTCATAGGATCGATCCATCGTTTCAACCTTACATCAATGACGTTTTCGGTGCCCTCCGTCACCATGATCTTCTGTCGACTGCGCAGGTATTCCGGACCACGGTTGGAAACGAGGTCAAATTCACCCGGAGGCAACAGCACGACATCGCGGTCTTTGCGGTAGATCTGCGGTTGAAAGAAGAAATCGGGAGCGAGTCGTTTGGCCTGGGGAGGGTAGATACGACCATCACCGTCGCGAATCTCAAGCCGAGCGGTCGTCGGCTGACCGTCAAAGTCGTTGATCTTTAATTTGACAGGAACTGCGGCGGCAACACTGAACAGCACCGGAACCTCGCTGCGAAAACCCAGGTCCTGGGTACCTTCGCCAATGTCGAAAACGATCGTCGCTTCCCTCTGTCCTGCTTCACTGCTGTAAACCAATGCCAGCAGATATTCAGCCTGCAGACCGCTGAGGCGAGACGTCATCGGTGACTGGTCGAAGATTTCGACGTCCAGAAAACGGCGATCACCGTCCATGTTTTCGTTGATCTTCAATTCCGTCTGAGCCTGGCGTTTCAGAATCGCTTCCACAGTGCCTGCATAGACCGGACCAGCCTGCGGACTGCTGATTTGCAAACGGCGCGTCACTGTCGCATCGTTGATTACCTTTACCAGCACGGGCGTGTAACCACCCTGCTGCACCACGGGGTCTCCCGGACCGCGAGCAACTTTCACGCGCAATTCCGGATTTATTGAGACAGCAAACAACACCCACTGATCGAATAACCGCTGAATATTATCGCTGCTTTCTGCCTTGATAGCCGTTCGCAGCTGCCGCTCCGTTTTTTTAGGCAACGGATGCCCCAGATATTTCAGAGCATCCAGCAATCGTGAAGCATTTGCCGCCAGCGGTTGGCCGTCAACGGCTGGACGAGTAATGTCGGTGGCGTTCGAATTCGACGGTACAATGACAGCCAGCAACAGCATCATAGGCAATACGGGAATACGGAACCTTGACGTTGCAGAATGTGTGAACAACACGTTGATGCTCCCGGCAGGATGAAACTGAGACAGACAGTTTGCCAAACACGTATCCGGCTGTCGATGCACCAGCGCTGAACGCCATGTTTGCGGCGTGCGCTGCCCCGACCAAATCATGTTGCGCACGGGCTCACGCTTCGCGCGCAGAGCCGTCACGAAGGACAGACAGACCACCGGAATACGGCAGTCCGTTGTCCCGGGACAAAATGTTGATATCGGAACAATCGGGACAGACCGATCCGGAACGGCAGAAACTGCCGGAGTGGGCAGGAAATCCATCCGGAGCCGCGACACGAAGACCGACCCAGCCCTGTAAACCGCGCTTCAGGAAAAGGCGGCCCAGTAACGGGTTGATGGTTGATGCAACACGAAACAGGCGGCCCTCCCCAATGAAGTCAGACTCAACATCCAGAAAACTTGCACGATCAATTCGTGTCGACACCGACCACTATGTTCATGAGATGATGCAGCGAGCGGTCGAGCGGATGTCGAACGCGTCCGTGACGGTGCAGATGTCCGGAGACACTGTGCTGTTGACCGGTTCAGTCAACAGCTGGCAGGACAAACAGGATGCTCAGGAAGCCATTCGGGCCATAAGTCGTTCGCGCACAATTCACAACGAACTTCAGGTATGCGACGTTTGAGATTGACCGGCCCAGTCGCTGTACAGCATCAGCGCGTCGTTGCTTAAGGGCACGCGTTGCGGAATCGAATCTTGAAAGCCAGGCACTTCACGATCAGGTAATCAGGTCGGCCACAGTGGCAGAAGCCTGAGACCAGGACATCAGTTGTCTGAAGTTGTAGCCTGAAGAACGGTTCACTCGGCAGCGAGGTTTTCTCGGATCGAAACTCCGACAGCCGCGCGTACAGCAAACACCGCAGCCAGCGAACCAACAACGGCAACTCCGCCCAGCGTCATCGCAAGTGGCTGCCACGGCAAATCGGCACCTGTCGATCGCAGATGCGGAAGCATCGCCAGCAATGCCGCCGCAGAACCGAGCAGAATGCCGCACAGTAACAGGACACAGTTCTCATAAACCACCAGTCGTGAAATGCGAAATGTTGTGAACCCGACAGCTCTCATCAGTGCAATTTCCCGTCGGCGTTCAACTACGTTTCTCACCATTACGGCGGCCAGCCCGAAGGTGCCGACAAGCAGGCCCAGACCACCCAGCATTTGGAACGTTGACAGATACGTGTTTTGTACGGCCAGAAAACCTGCCAGACGTTCACTCACAGGTTCGGCATCAAAGCCGTAATCGTTCAATGCACTTTCGAGCATGGTGGAGGCAGAAGACATTACATCAGAATCGGGCGTTTCAATCAGGAAGTACTTTGATCCGGCGACGTTCGGATCGACACGTTTCAGATTCGCGTCCGTCATAACCAGTACTCCCTGAAACACACTGCCGTCCAGCATGCCCACGACTTCCAGCGCGTATTCCGGAGCCGACTCACTGGGCATCAGGATCGTACTGCCGAGGCCCTTCTTCAAGCTGTACATCAGCGTGTTCATATCGCCGATGACCGGAATCGTGGGCACCGTAACTTCTGAATTGGGTAGGGTAGTATCGTCCCGTTCTTCCTGGAGCAGTTGCCAGGGATTATCGCCGGGCGTGTCAGCGAACCGAAATCCACCGCGGGCGATGAAGTTATCGGTTGCGCCGATCAGTGTCGGAATACGAGTCTGATATAAATTGACGCAACTTGCATCTGATCCCGGTTTCATTCCAAACGGAAAAATCTTCACGCTTTCCGGCAACGCAGATTCTTCAGTGACAAGGCCCAGACGTGTCCGGCCGGCACGAGTATTCAAACTGAAGAGTACGGGCTGAGCAGATTCCGCAACCAGCGAGAAGCCGCCGTTGCCGGAATTGACTTCGGGAACTTCAGACAGCGGATTCCGGCGCCCTGCTCCGACTGCGACGATAACGAATGTGGCAAATGCGATCAGTGCCGCTGTCAGCCGGCTCCGCATTGGACTGCGTGCGGCGTTTACCAGAGAGAAGCCGAGCAGGCCTGACGTCGGCGAGCTGATGGTTTCTTTCTGACTTCTGCGCCGCAACGCGGAGCTGAGCAATGACAGCCCGCCAGTCAGGCAGGCGAACCCGGCCACGAAGAAACAAACGATTTGCCATGTCAGCCCCCCAAAGGCTTCGCCGCTGGGAACAAGTCCTGCCACAACAGCTGCCGGAACAGTGATGGCCGTGACCACAGAACCTGGTCCGATAAACGCACTGAGCTTTGACCAGCGTGATCTTGTGGATATTCCGGATTCCGCAGCCTGAGCATTGCCTGCCAGTTGATCGCGAACCGGAATGTCGCGGAACGATTTCAGTGACTGCCGGATAACGACCCCCGCCAGTGCGACTGAGGCAACCGCAGCAACGACCAGCCGTGCCGGTTGAACGTCCAGCAGCAGAAACTGAGTCCCCACAGCGCCGACCCACCACGTGGTCAGCCCGTGAATCATGAGCTGGGCGAAGAACACAGCCGCAATCGCTCCGGCCGTTGCTCCCGCAATACAAACGGCGATGCCTTCCAGCATGAATAAGCGCTGAATCTGCCGGGCTGTCCAGCCAACAGCATTCAGCAGTCCCAGCTGGCGGACTCGCTGCTGAATTCCCAGACGAAACATCAGCGACGCCAGAATGATAGCTGACAGAATCAGAAAGAAACTGAAGCCGATAAACAGCTGAGTGAAGTCATTCGCACCGACGGCGGCTGCCAGACCTTCAGCCCGAACCGGACGAAACATCATTCCCAGTTTCGCCGGGTCCAGCTGACGAGGTACTTCGAAGGTAAGTCGTTCGGCAATGTTTTCCAATTGCTCTTTGGAAGAAATTTCACTTCCCGCTGATGTTGCAATCCGTACCGATGTGTATTTTCCGTAGCGACTTTTCCAGAGTGCTTCGGCCGTCCGCAGAGAAACGAATGCTTTCGGAGTCGCTCGGTATTCCGGCCAATAGTCATCGTCTCGTGTTGTGATGCGGTCCATTTCCATATTGAACGGCTGATCCCAGTCGTCAAATGATTCGACATCAGTAATTCCCTTTACATGCGGAGTCAGATTTCGATCAACACTTATCGGGTCATCTGCCGCAAAAATGCCTTTGACGGCGAACGATCTCTCAACGTCCGGAAGTTCGCCATGGCTCCCGACTTCATGCCACACAGCATCGACTCTGTCTTTCGCCGACACTGCCAGGTCACTGGCCAACCACGACGACAGCACGATTTCGTCGTCCGCGATGTTTGTCAAAGGGGTCCCGTCATTCAGTTGAAACGGCCCCAGTGGCGTTGCGCTGTCGAGTGGCACGCCAGCCACGATTGAATACATTGAATATCTTGTGTTCACGTCGGAACGATCTGCGGCAGACAGCTCATTGACAAGATAGACCAGTGCAGGAGCGGCGTTCAGCCCCAGACTGTCTGAAGCAGCCAGAACAGCATCTGCCACCGGATCTTCCAGGATCATCCGCTCGCTTTCGGCCGTTAGGTATCCACGTTCGGAAATGCTGCGAATCGTGAGTCCTACGTCAGCCGTCGTCAGACACTGCGATATGGCTTCGTTGAGTTCATCAGAGGCGGCGGCGTTTCCGTCCGCCAGTTTTTCCGCAGCGGCGATCAGCTTTGTTCGCTGTTCACCCGCAGCACTCGTCAGTAAGGACTGGACAATCGGGAACCCGGCCAGAATGCAGTTAACTTTGCCCGGCTTCGCCACCGGATTACGACGACTTGCTTCGACCGACTGCAGACCAAGTCGTTCCTGCAGAGTGGCCAGTGGCAGAAACGCGTTGTACGGAAGTTGCTGCCCTGGATTCAGATCGAAGCGTGACGCACCGACTGTTTCGGGAACGACCGCTGACACCGTCAGGACCATTTCCACGTGCAGATCGTCTCGTTCACCCAGCAGACTGTCTCGTGGTATGGACGCGGGTACTTCTACCCAGATGGAAACTTCGTCACCTTTGTCGACCTGTAGTTCCTGAGCAGTTCGGAACCCCAGCACGATCTCACGATTTTGCGGTGTTCGGATGCCGCCATTTTCCAGTAACTGCCACGCAGATTCGTCGACACCAAGCAGTGTCACAGATCCCGCGCGACGAAGTCTGCGTTCGCTGATCGTTGCTTCGACGCTGCCTGTTAACAGAATCGCGGGAGCAAGATGTCGACTCTCGATGACCTGCGCGTCTGCCGAATCTTCAGGGGTACCAACAATCCCGGCGACTTCGGACATTTCCGCGACAAGTGCCTGTCGAAAAAATCGAGGTGAATTCATCACATGAGTGATCTGCCCCAGACGTTGCTGCGTCATCCGTCGCAGGCTGAACCGCACAGAATCGCCAACGATCAAAGAACCACCGATCACCGCTGTTGATATCGCAACGGCAACCAGCACGACGACGTTGGTACGTCGATAGTGCCAGACGCCATTCAAAACGTACGAAAGCATTTGTGGTTGCCAGTGTGTTGAGGAGAGCAGGGTCTTTGACAGGCAGGTTACAGACCTGTCCCGCGAAGGCCATCAACCGATGGCGAAACGCAGACCGGGGCCTAACTGTCCGGTTCGCTGCGTGTGAATCAATTCGGTGTCATCGCCTGTGTTAGAAGCAATTTTTTGAATTTTGCATTAATCATACGGGTGGCTAAGTGTTTGAGAGTGAACGACTTGCGATGTTTCTTTGAAATATTTCTCCAAAAATGGAATTACCGGATAAACTTCCCGAACCATAGTGACGTTCCATCTGTCATAGGCACATAACAGAAAATTTCAGCAAATGGGCTGATGGTTCGCACAGTGAATCCGGTCCGTGAAGCACTCACCCCGCTTCATTTTCCCAAAGGGTGACAATTCTTCGCGGTGTAGATAAGGACTTCAATGGCCCTTATTTTCGATACTGGAAGTCTTTAGTCTTCGGTGGAAGCAGGTGTTTTCATCAGTCGGCGTCGCAGTAACGTGCGACGCACCATTATGAACCGTACTTGCTCTCACAGAGCGCGGGACGAATTACAGGAAGGCAGAATAATGCTGCTTACAAACACGATTAATACTGTGACCACCAACATCACAATTGCCAGCGGCAAGGTGATGGCGTGTGTCGTCGGGTTTCGTGGTTGTTCTGCCTGTCCCGCACATATCGCAGATCGGCCATCCGAGAAACCGGCGGCGAAACGCTTACGCGAACGCTCCGTCCGGCGCCCGGGCAGGTCACTGCAGGCGATTTATTCAGACGGTGATATGTCATGGCAACAGCCGTGGCTCGATTCGTCATTATCGCCGCAGACCGCGCCGGGACGACTATTCGGAATCTGTCAAAGTCTTAGCTGAAGCGATTTACTCAGCTTCCCGTCAGCCGCTACGGCGGACTATCCAGAGCAAACGCTCTCTGACGAAATCTGATTTGCTTCAACAGTAGACCGAGGCTTGTTAACCGGACGTTTTCTCTGCTTCATGCCCGGTTATGAATGCTCTGACTTTGTCGTCGTTTTTCAACGGTCAACGCATCGTCTTCATTCACTCTGCTCTCTGTGATTTTCTGTTCCCGACGACCGGTACTGCCAGCGTTAAAGGCAACCGGAACACTGTTTGGGATTCCGCGTACGGTTTTCCTCACGGTGGCAAACACCACCTTCCAGACATGGAGTCTGATATCATGTCTCCTGACATAATCACAAATACAGTTGTTCGCGCTCAGGCTGGAAGCCGAGACGCTTTTGGTGAACTGGTCGTCGAGTTTCATCCTCGCGTTTATGGAATCGTGATGCAGCGACTGCGCAACACGGCAGAAGCTGATGAAGTGACACAGGAGGTCTTTCTGCGAGCATTTCGCAAGCTGTCGCAGTTGAAGGAGCCAAAGGCTTTTGGCGGATGGCTGTGCCAGATCGCAGCTCGTCTGTCGATCAACCGAGCTGTCCGGCGCCCTCCGGAAGCGGCCTGTGAACCTGCTTCGTTTGAAGTCATGCAGAAATCTCCGGAAAGTCCGGCTGCCGAGTTGATGCAGCTGGAGGATGCCGAACAGTTGCGTACGGGCCTTGATCGTCTTGGTGATCTGGATCGCCGCACACTGATGGCCTTCTACTTTGACGGACAGTCATTGAAGGAAATGAGTGTTGTGTTTGACAGCCCGATCGGAACGATCAAGCGACGTCTGCATACAGCTCGACATCGTCTCCACGATGTGCTCATCGCCAGCATGCAGCCTGCCTAACCACCTCCGGCAGTTGATTCGCGGCTGTGGTGAAAGTGATTAGCGCGGCGAGGGTTTTTCCTCGCCGCGTCTTCTGTGCGCAGATGAAACACCGGTGATTTTCGAAAAAACTTATCGCGAATTGATCGGATCCACGTCAACCGCCATTTCCACGCCGTCGGGCAGCGTCAGCTTGTTTTCGACACGCTGCCAGATCAGTTTTACCTGCTCGTGGTTCGAGGCTGCGATCTGCAGGTGGAAGCGATAATAACCGCGAAGACGTGTGATCGGGGCTGGCGCGGCTCCCAGAATTCGGGCGTCAGGATCCATCTGCTTCGCTGCCGTCCGAAGTTTGTCGGCCACCGTACGGGCGGTATCGCAGACCAGCGGTTCGCTCAGGCTTCGAAAAATTACTCGAGTCACAGCAGTGAAAGGAGGAGCACCGGTGTCCTTGCGCTGATGCAGTTCGTGCGCCGCAAAGCCCAGGTAATCATGCTTTGAAGCATAGGTCACCGAAGGATCCTCCGGACTGGTGGTTTGCACCAGAACTCGTCCTCCTCGCTCGCTGCGGCCCGTGCGGCCCGCAACCTGGGCGACCAGCTGGAAGGTTCTTTCGGCAGCTCGCATGTCCGGTTGGTTCAGCATACTGTCGGCATCGATCACGCCGACAAGTGTTACGTTCGGAAAGTCGAGTCCCTTAGCGATCATCTGGGTACCCAGCAGAATGTCGACCTGGCCATGTCTGAATTTTTCCAGCGCTTCATCATGGCTGCCGGGCTTACGCATGGAATCGCTGTCCATTCTCAACACTGCGGCTTTGGGAAATGCAGTAGTGACTTCTTCTTCCAGCTTTTGAGTTCCCGTACCAAAGTACCGAATTGTCGGGCTTTCACATGACGGGCATTTTTCAGGTGCAGGAATGCTGTAGTCACAACTGTGGCAGACGGCTTCCTGGCGATCGCGATGCCACGTCAGCGTAATGTCGCAGTCGGGGCACTTGACACCTGTGCCGCAGCTGCGACACCATACCGTCGGCGAGTAGCCTCGAAGATTCAGAAACAGGATCACCTGCCCCTTATCCTTTAACGCACGATCAATAGATGTTCGAAGTGCTCGGCCAATCGCCGCACCTCTTGAAATCTGCGGGTCATTGCGAGTATCCACGATGACCACAGGTGGCAGCGGCAGCTCCGCCACTCGGTCAGGCATTGACAGCAGCGTGTCCTGTCGTCGAGTTGCCCGCAACCATGATTCCAGCGTGGGAGTCGCTGAGCCCAGCAGCAGCGGTACTCTTTCCTGGCAGCAGCGATAGCGAGCAACTTCACGTGCGTGGTACCGTGGCATGGAATCCTGTTTGAAAGTTGGCTCGTGTTCCTCGTCGATGACGATCAGGCCGAGATTCGGCGTCGGTGCAAAAACAGCGCTGCGTGCACCCACGATCACTTCGACAGCTCCGCGAGCAATCTGCTGCCACTGCCAGTGTCGTTCTGAGTCTGTCATATGGCTGTGCAGGACAGCAAGTGATTTGAATCGGCTGCGAAACCGTCGAATCGTCTGAGGTGTCAGGCTGATTTCGGGTACCAGCACAATCGCCTGCCGACCATAGCTGACAACCTCACGAATAGCTCTGATATAAACTTCTGTTTTCCCGCTGCCTGTGACTCCATGCAATAACATGGTGCTGTGTTCCCCTGACTGCAGCGCCGCGATGATTGCGTTCAGAGTCTGCTGCTGCTGGTCGTTGAGAACCAGATCCTCTGTGGGATCCGCTTCTCCCATCAGTTCCCCGGAAACTTCCGATCGAATTCGAAGCGCCGAAATGATACCTTTCTTCCTGAGCGAATTGACTGGCCCCGGTCCGCAGTCAGCGAGTTCGCACAGACGAACTGCTGCTATCGGATCCGTGGCCTTGCGCAGTACATCGACGACCACCTGCTGTTTGGTTGGTAACTTTGCGGCTGCCATCAGCTCCTCTGCCGTGTCTGCCAGAACGAAGGACTGCACCAGCCGCGTGCCACTCTTGCGTCGCACACCTGCGGGAATCACACTCTCGAGCACCTGCCCCCAGCCACACAGGTAGCGTTCCGCAATCCACTGAGTCAGCTGCAGCATCAGGTCGTCCAGCAGTGGTTCGGTATCAAGTACCTCTTCAATGGGCTTCAAGCGTCGGACGGCACTTTCTGCCTGTCGAACTTTCACGCAGTACCCAATCACCCGTCGATTGCTTCGGCCCAGCGGGGCTTTGACCCGCATGCCGGCTTTCAGCATTTCTCTGAACTCATCAGGAATGCTGTATGTGTAAGGTTTTTCCAGCGGCAGGTTAAACACAACTTCCGCGACCAGCACATCTTCAGCGGCGGCCTGTTCCCATTCCGGCAGGTCAGCGAATTCGAAGAGTCCCTGTTGATTGGTCACAGAACGGTCGCAGGTGAATGGTCGTGGTGGAAGATGACAGCGTTTCACGAAAACTTGGGGCGGCGAAGAACGCTGTTCGAAAGCAGCTTCTGTCCTTCCATCAGCCCGTGTCGTGTACGGCAATATGTAAATGTTTTAGAGGAGAATAGTGCGTTTCTTTAACGAAGCTCACCAACAGTATTGGAAGTTGCGTCGCGGGGGCTGTAGGTTGCGTGGCGCAGATTCAACACAAGCAAACCGGCGCCGGAATTCAACTGGATTTTCCGGTCACCATGATTGGAAACTGAGTGAACAGTCGCAGGCACAAACAGAAAAGCCCCTGGAAGAAAGCCGCGCTGGACAAGCGTGAAACGCTGATCATCGATCACCTCGACAGCGGTCGAATGTTAGCATGGTTTGCTTTGCAGAACTACGACGATACCGGTCGATTTCTGTCAGAGATCCTGAGCCAGGCGGACGCCCGACATTCCCTTTCGTCGCAGGAACGAGGGCTGGCTGTGGATGTGGCATCCGGCGTTGTTCGTCGCCGGCGTGCTCTGGATACTCTGCTTGAATCGCAGATTTCCCGGCCTCGATCCAACGTTGAACCGGATCTTTGGCGGCTGCTGCAGCTGGGAACGTGGCAGGTCGTGTACTCGCGGACACCGGAACATGCGGCCGTCGACACCACTGTGGAACTCGCGAAACAGTCGGGGCGTGAACGCTGGTGTAGTTTTGTCAACGGAGTGCTGCGGAACGTCGTACGATTGCTGTCGACCGACAATTCGGACGATTTTGCCACCGACGCTCTGCCAACCGAAAGTGGGACGTATCGCAAACTTAACCAGTCAATTTTGCCTGATCCCGCAAACGACCTTGTCGAGTACGTTGGCCGGGCATTTTCTCTGCCGCGGTCTCTGGCCCGGCGCTGGTGTGGCCGAATGTCTCGCTTTGATCTTACGAATTCGTGCTTCCACAGTCTGAAGGTCCCGCAGATTACTCTGCGCGTAAATCGACTGGCAGCCACTGTCGGCCTGGTGCAGGATGCGCTGCGGGAACATGGCGTGGACGTCACACCCGGATCAAACGACTGGTCACTGAATCTTGCTCACGCCTCAATGGTGACAGCCCTTCCCGGGTACGCCGAAGGTTGGTGGTCGGTCCAGGACGATTCAGCGATGCTGTCTGCAGAACTGCTGGCTCCTCAGTCCGGAGAAAAGATTCTGGATCTGTGCGCCGCGCCAGGAGGCAAGACGACCCATCTGGCAGAACTCAGCGGAGACATGGCGCAGATCACCGCCTGTGACGTTTCGCAGCGGCGGTTGCATCGTGTGGCGGACAGTATTGAACGTCTGAAACTGACTGGCGCGACTCCCGTGTTGGTCGAACGCGACGGAAGTGATATTCCTGCCGCCGACTATGATGCTGCTCTGGTGGACGTGCCCTGTTCGAATACGGGCGTTCTTTCACGACGGCCGGAAGCTCGGTGGAGGTTTCGTGAGGACGAAGTGCAGGAACTGGTCCAGATGCAGACACGATTGCTGCTGACAGCCTTCGGTCATGTCATGCCCGGTGGGCGAATCGTGTATTCCACGTGCAGCATCGAACCCGAAGAAACGAGCCAGCTGGTGGAAAATATTACCGAGCGGGTTCCCGGGTTGAATCTGGTATCGCAGCAACTTCAGCTGCCTGGCCAGCTCAGCGACGGAGCATTTCAAGCCCTGCTGAAAAAAACGTAGGTTCGTCGTCATCGGGCGCGTGCATTCCGCTGCGGCGATCGTCCTGACATTGGCGGACTGATCAATCCCTTCGACTCTCAATACGCTCGATCAGTTCACGGTACAGACTCATGCATTCGTCCAGCTGTGCGGCAAGTTTTCGTGTGTCTGATCGTTGATCCTGTGTGGCACTGTGGATGGGCTGCATCCACGCATTCATCAGCTTGAACTGCTGTTTCAGAACGCCAACGACCGTCGGTGGGATCTTATTGACGACCGTAATTTTGTGGGGCTCAGATGAAGCGAGGTCAGAAGCCTTATTCGAAGTTTTCCTTTCATCAATATCTGCTGGCGGAGCTGAAAAAGACTCACGACCCCATTGAACTGCGGCAGACAATGACGCATTGATCTCGGCCAGACCGGATTTCAGGCCGGATACTTCCTGTGATATGAGATCCGCGAGAAATTCGTTATCAGCCGCATCCGGCTCTTCACCCGAACCCGTCTGTGCTTCGTCCTGTTGATCTGTCAGTTGAGTCACGCCGGCGGTCATGGCTTTACGAATGGCATCAAGTCCGTCGCTGAGGTTGCCGAGTGTGGCAATCACCTGCCCGGTCTTGTCGTCGCTGCTGAAACCTTTGAGTTTAACGTTCTGCTGATACGTCCGTTTGATGTCTTCCCAGCGTTCCGCTTCGGCGTCTGACAGCAGACCCGTCAGTTCCCTGAACTTCAACAGGTTCGCTTCGGTGCCCGAAGTCAGTGTTTGGGCATCGTTTTCATAATTCGAGACAATCAGCGATGTCAGTTCGTCGTCGTTCATGATCGAAACGACCTTTTCGGCGATGCGATTCATGTTGCGGTACGAGCCCTGCAGTTTGAATGATGGTTCGGTGCGGTAGTCATCACTCTGCGCGGCCGACCGAATGTATTCCTTGTTGACCGTCAGAATCACGTCGCGCACACGCATCAGCTTCTGCATCGTGCTGACCAGATCGTTAATCTCTTCCAGCGAGTAGTTACCTTCCAGTTCAATTCCGTCGCGAGGTTCATCATTCGCCATCCGAATGATCGCATACACGTCCTGCTGGCTGCGGCTGGCAAGTTTCGCGAGCACCGGATTCGACGTCAGCGCATTTTCCAGATAGCTCATTTCAAATGCGTCGCTGGATTCGCCGATGATTTCGCCAAGGTTATAGATATCCGCTCGATTGGAAAGCATATCCGGAATCTGAAACTTTTCGCCACTTTCCGTATAAGGGTTGCCGGCCATCACCACAGCCACCTTGCGGCCTCGCAGGTCGTAGGTTCGAGTCTTTCCTTTGTACACGCCTTCGATTTTGCGCTGAGCATCACACAGCGATATGAATTTTTGCAGGAATTCCGGATTGGTGTGCTGAATGTCGTCCAGGTAGATCATTACGTTGTCGCCCATTTCCAGGGCAAGATTCAGTTTCTGAACTTCTTCGCGTGCCCCTGCGTTGGTCGTTTCGGACGGGTCCAGTGACGTCACATGATGCCCCAGCGCCGGACCATTGATCTTCATGAAGATCAGGCCCAGTCGATTGGCGATGTATTCCATCAGCGTGGTCTTGCCGTACCCGGGAGGCGAAACCAGCAGCAGCATTCCCATCAGGTCTGTACGTTTGCTTTCGCCCGTCACTCCGATTTGCTTGGCCAGGTTGTCGCCGATCAGCGGCAGATAAATTTCATTCAGCAGTTTGTTACGGACAAACGATGTCAGAACTCGAGGACGAAACTCCTCCAGTCGCATGTCTTCGCGAGCCTGTTCAACGGCTGCATGCTTTAACGCGACGAATTCGTTAAAGCGCGGAACTGCCGTTGCATCGAAGTCCGTCAGTCGCTGCGTAAAACGGTTGTAGTTCAAGTGGTAGCTGCCGCCGTCGATCACGCTGTGAGTACCGACGATGCCAGTCAGTTCAGCATCGACGGTTGCCTCGATAACAGGCTTCTTGCCTGTCCAGGCCGGCATCAGCATGACGGCGACTTCGTCCGCATAGTCGTCGTGAACGGGATCATTTCTGGTTGCCAGATAGGCTTGAACCCAGTTTTTCAGCAGTACAAAACAGTTCGTCCTGTCTCTGCCCACTGCTTTAACAGATTCATGAAAGGCTTCAGTGAAATCGTTGGATTTCAGATGCTGATGAAAATCCTTCGCCAGTTTGTCCGCCACGCTGCTGACAGCAAACGTGGCGTTCCCGGAGAGTTCGCAGAACAGATATTCGGCGGCGGCGGCACACACAGAGGTGAGTGTATTGTTTTCGGGGCTATCACCGTTGCAATCCGGCAAACGACCTTTCGAAAAAGCCCCTCTGACGTTTTTTTCTGTCAGTAGTCCCTGCAGTTCGGCAATGTATTCTGATCGGCCAGCAATGTCATTGAAAACAGACGCTATGGTACCAGCTCCCGCCATACGCGCCGCGACTGTCGTTTTTGTCTTCTTGTCGGCCTGGACCTTCCAGTACAAGATCGCCAGTGCTCGACTACGAGTATCAAAACGCAACAGGCCGATTGTCTGTTGCATGGTGCACAGCGCGCGAAGAATGTTGGCTGCGTCCACATCGTGCACGCCCTTGGTATACGCTTCACCGTAGCGAGGCCCCATGAATCGCTGCACGAATGCCAGAAGTTCCGCGTCAGAAAACTCCAGCAGGCGGGCAATGGACGGGGTCGCGGCAGCTTCGTTGTCCGTTGCCACTGGCTCCGCCAGTGCTCTCTGCGGGGAATCACCGGCAGGGCCGTCACCACTCAAAACGATCTGCAGGATTTTCCATGCCAGATACTCCCCGCGGTAAACGCTGCGGTTTTCGGAAACGACTTCCTGATCCCACACGGCGCGGGTTGTCAGCAGGCGTTCATCGTGGATTGCTTCGAAGAAGTTGGTTCCGATCAGATGCAGACTCAGCTCGTCGTTGTGCATCACGGTGGTCAAATCCAGCGCCTGAGTGTTAACCGAGAACAAATGCGAGCCAAGGCGAATTGTGTTCTCACCGTCGACGAACAGCTCCTGCCGATCCTTCAGCTGCCGCACGGTATCTTCGCGGATCGTTTTCAGCTGACTTTGGATATCGTCAACTTTGACGCTGTCGTCCAGTTCCTTCAGCCGTTCAACGATGTCGCGGACCTTTTCAATCATCAGGTCCGACGCAAAATAGCCGTTGATGTCGTTAACGGAATCGAAACTCTGTACGCGTGCCTGAACGCCCTTCAGTACACGTTCTGCAGCGTTCATCAGGGAAGTCGCACGCTTGTTACGGGCTTCGACCAGCGCCAGCTTGCGATTCTCGAAAGCGTTGTAGACTTCGTCACGTTTTTCAGCCAGCTGCAGGATGAACTCATCGAATTCGGCGAATCGTCCATCCAGTTCTTCCAGCTGAATCATCATCTTTGTGAGAAACTGCTCACACTTTTCCGGTTCGTCGCAGATGTCGAGATAATTAACGACGGCCTGATTCAACAGCTTCATCTGCGAATTGAATTCAGCCACGCCTTCAACCGACGCCAGTTCACGCAGCTTCTTCTTCAGGATGGCGCGAGCCTGATTGACGGTGGAGAAGATTTCGGAAATATTGTCGATGATTGTGGTGCGTTGAGTCGCGTCATCGATTTTCAGGTTACTGACGATTTCAATCAGCATTTCCAGCTCGCCCGCACTGCCGGCGATATCTTCTTCCAGCGCCCTGGCATCAGCGACTTTCGTCAGGTGCTCGATCCCCGCCTGCTCGTCAAGGACTTTCTGTTCGTAAGGTTCCAGTGACGTCGGTCGCAGCAGGAAATTAACGCAATTACGGGACAATCGTTCCGTGTGTTCGGCGACATCCTTTTCCAGTTCATCAATCAAATCTGTTTCAGCATATCTCAGGTCCTTCAGTGAGATGATGTTACCTCGCACTGTTCGCAGATCGCTGAGAGAGCTGACGAAGTCATTGATGTGCTCGAAACGGCGATGTCTGACCTGTGTCAGGATTTCCTTCGTGCGATTCTGTGCGGCGCTGGTTTCTGTGGCAGTATTCTTTTTGACTCGGACGACTTTATCGAATTCGTCCACTGCGGCAGCCGCGGCGGCTTTCACTTCACTCAGCGTTTCCGCAAGATTAAAGGTGTCTGCACGATTCAGCCAGAAATGCGAATCGACGACCTCACCACTCTGCCGTACAAGGTCGCTGTAAAGATTGGCGTATGTGTCCTCCTTGTTGATTAAGTTCAGGACCTCATGGCATTCCGCCATACCGCGGACAATATCCTTGTTTCCGACCTTGTTCAGGAAAGAATCATTCGTCGTATGGGGGACGTGATCTTCGCCAACGTATGGTGTCTGCCACAACTGAATGGCATGGTGCTTCTGAGGATCCCGCTGCGACTTGAAGCACAACAGTTCGCCTGCCTCAAAAAACGTCCAGCCATTGCAGACAAGTGGTGTGTCGACCTTCTGCTCGATCAGGTTGTAGTGCAGCAGCACGTAGGTTCCGGAATCACGATTGTAAAAGACATACAGATAGTCTTCGCCGTTTGGCGCTGTGACGGTACATTCGAACAGCATATTGGCCAGTTTGTGTTCGAACGTTTTGTATTCGCCGTCCTGCAGGTAATAGCCGTTGGGGAAGATCAGGCCGTGATTGTCCGGCAGCATCACGCACGCATCGCGAATAGAATCCAGCCGCATCGCCTGCTGTAATTTTTCGTTGTACAGAATGTAGCGGAATTCCTTTTCCTGGTACGGCCGCATCTTCAGCAGGATGATGTTGCCGATGATCGCATAGTAGATTTCCGCATCATCCAGCGTCTGGTCGGCGTCCTGGACGGGTTCGGCGTAGATGCCTTCTCCGGAATCGGTGTTGTTTTCGATCTTGATGGTCAGGTCACCGCCTACGGTTTCCACAAAAACCCGATTCTTGACCGAAATATGAGGATGACTGCCGTAGTGATGGTCATCGCGAGTCGTTCTGACCCACTCGAAGTCATGCTGTGGCGGAAAACGGAATTCGTGATCACTGCGGTTGTCAACATACCGCAGAGTGGTGTGGTTTCCCGATCCATCGGCTTCGATCAGCCACTTGAAGACCTTGATCTCACCGACTGTTTTACCGACTCGAAATACCATGAACAGGTGTGGACCACGCCGTGCGAACTTCGCAAACACGGCATTCTTGTAGTACCGGAACAAATCCTTGAAATCGCGTTCAAAGCCGGGAGATCCGGGGTCCCCGCCGGGCGATGGTGTGGTGTCTGCGGAAATCGCGGAAAACGGTTCCGCCGCCGAAAGCGGTGATTGTGCGTCGTTGTAACTGTAAACGGCAAAGACATCACTGATCTCGGTTTCCGATTTCAGTCCAAGATGCACGTTGTAACCGAGCAGGACCCGGTTGCCGACGGCCACCATATCACGAGCGATGCAGTTGTGTGCCGTGGAAATTCGTTCCGTGCCATGCAACACCGTGTCGATAGAGCCGAACACCTGCTTGCGAGCATCATTGAGCTGATCCAGTCGCGAGCGCAGTTCCAGACCACTCGACAACAGACGACTACGAATGATTTCGTATGTGCTGTTCTCCAGTCCGACCGATGGTGTGACCTGTTTGGGCTGGTTGTCGGTAGTTTCAGGCATTGCGCTATGGAGCGGAAGCGGGTTGCGTTGGATTCGTCTCCCCGACTGAGGAGCGAATTAAAGTCAGAGGTCTTGCACCTGGCGAGGAGCCATGTGCAGATACCTTCCGGCACATGGCCGTCATCCGGTGATGACGCGGCTTCACTTCTGCGGACAGAAGAGGGGGACCGGAAGCCGCTTCATCGTTGTCGTTACGCCTTCCTGCCGTCAGAAAGTCCTCCGGCAATCGAGGCTATCTTCTGTGTCGCCAGCGAGGACCCTGTGACCGCGTCCAGCATTCTGGTCAGCTCAGATCTGGATTCGTCCGTGTCCGCCATCGTCAGCATTTTCCCGATCAGTGCAGTCACCGAAAGGTCCTTCACGTCGTCAAAGCTCATGTTGAACTGGCTGGCGAACTGAGTCAGTTTGCTTTGGAAGTACTCGGGATCACCATTGAAGAATGTCTGCTTGACATCGGTGACCGTTTCGCTGTTGTGCACAAAGCGATCGACTGCCTTGCCGGCCTTCACTGAACTTACGATTTGATCAAAGAATGTACTTTCGCCGCCAACGATATCGATACGAGCTGTCTTAAGGGCTTCGCCGACGATGCCCGCCTGGGCCTCTGCGATATACTGCTGAGTCTGAATTGCAGCAATTTCGATTTCTTTCTCCTTGTTCAACTGAAGTTTGAACTCTTCGTGTTCGCGGCCAACGCTGTCGAACAGCTTCATGGCTTCGGCCTTCTCCTGAATGCCGGTCGCTTCGGCACTGAATTTCAGCTGCAATACCTGAGCTTCCGCTGTTCCCGTCTTTTCCGCTGCGTCGGCTTTGGCGTGCATGACTTCGGCTTCGGCCAGGCCGATCGCGGCGTGATCGGCAGACTTTGCTTCAGCCAGCATTTTCGTGGCTTCTGTTTCCTTCTCTGCAGACGCCCGTTTTCCTTCGGCCTCCACGACGACTTCGTCGGCGTGCAGTTCGGCGGCCGTCTTTGAAGCTTCTGCTGCCTTGACCTGCATCACCAGTGCTTCTTCGGCAGATTTTTCCGCGAGAGTAACGGCAACCTGCTTCTGTCGATCTGCTTCCATAAAGGCTTCGGTGTTCTTGATCTTTTCCTGTTCTTCCACAACTTCGCGTTCGACGGTAACGCGTTCGCGAATTACTTCCTGAATATTCTTTTTCTCGACTTCAATCACCTTTTCTTTTTCGATTTCAGCCAGCCCGACAACCCTCATTCTTTCTGTTATTTCCAGATCGCGGTCACGAGACACTCGTTCCTGCTCGACCGCGTCGGTCTTCTCCTTGTTTCGCAGAGCAACCAATACCTGTCGCTGCTTGTTTTCTTCCTGAACCTGAAGTTCTTCTTCTGTGCGAATTCGGGCTGCTTCTGCCTTCAATCGTTCTTCTTCCTGAATTCGAGCTGCTTCCGCGTGTTCGCGAGAGGTAATGGCTGCGATTTCACGCTGCTGTTTTTCGGCTGCTTCAACTCGTTGTTTTTCCAGTTCCAGAATGGCCTCCTGAGCTTCCACGTCCTGCTTCTTCAGCGTCTTTTCCTTTTCGCGAGTAAAGAAGTTCTCTTTGACTTTTTCAGCGGCCGTCAGTTCTGTGATCTTCTTGATACCCTCTGCATCCAGAATATTAGTCGGACTCAGCCGATCGAGCGGAGTCTGTTCCAGGTAGTCAATGGCGCAATCGTCCAGGACGTAACCGTTCAGATCCGTGCCGATCACTTTCAGGATTTGTTCCTTAAACTGATCACGTTCGGTATACAGCTGAACGAACTGAAAATTCTTACCCACCGTCTTCAGTGCTTCAGAGAATTTTGCCTCGAAAAGCTCTTCCAGCTTCGCCTGTTCAGATGCCCGGCGCGGTCCAATGGTCTCGGCGACGGTCTTGATGTCATTTGTCTGATTGTTGACTCGAATGAAGAATGTGACTTTGATGTCGGCTCGCATATTGTCTTCACAGATCAGGCCGTCTTCGCCGTCTCGTGAGATCAGAATACGTTTGACAGACAGGTCCATCACGTGTGCTTCCTGAATGAGCGGGATGACAACCATTCCCCGCCCGGTAATCACCGTGAGGCCTTTCATCCCGGTACGAATAATGGCTTCTTCCGGTCCGGGTTTGCGGTAGAACTTTGAAAATGCCGCGGCAAATCCAATCGCACAAAGAACCATGAACAAGACGGGAATACCGATGGTCAGGAGGGTGTCGGTTGATAGTCCAAGAAAATTTTGAGCAAACATTATGAAGCTCTCCGGTTATTGATTTGAATTCTGTCTTGTGCCGTTGAACCGCGTGGGCAACGCCCGGCGTTCTTCGTTCTTCGTTCTTCGTTCTTCGTTCTTCGTTCTTCGTTCTTCGTTCTTCGTTCTTCGCGCGGCCCGCTGGCCACGCAGTTAAACTTCTTACGTTCGAACTGCCGACCGTGAAGTCTTTCTACATCCGTTCCACAACATAGACGTTGCTTTCACTGCGAAAGTATGTAATCAGCACGGTGTCGCCCTTGCTGACATCTCCCCTGTCGTTTCTTACATTCAGTCGCAGTGGAGCGCCCTCAGTGGCAAACTCTGCTTCTCCGAAGGTCTCAGTCACTTCGCTGGTTGTGACCACACAGGTCCGGCCAACCAGATCTTCGGCCTTGTTTGGCTCAACAATATCAAAGCGACCTCGAAGTGGCTGAGTAATCACCTTCGTTAACATTGCCGCAACTCCAAAGTCTCGTATGATCGCCAGCGGATCACTGGTCCACTCAAACGTCGGATGAGGCAACGGACTGTTCCACAGTCGCGACACCATCCAAGCCACTAAAGCAAAAATACTGCCCCATAACATCGTGGGCACACTTCCGATATTCAGCCACTTCAACGGCACAAAGCCGATCTGCAGAACCGAAATGTCGGCATCGACGTTTACGTCGAGATCCAGGTCCACATCGATATCCAGAAATTCCAGGTCCACCGCGCCAAGAATCATCATCAGCCAGTAGACACAGATGCACAACAGCAGCACCGACGCTGGCAACGTGGGCCACGAAAAGCAGCTTTCTATGAAATGTTCCACCTGATTTCCTTTACGCCTGTACTTCGTGATTGTCCAAACTCGTCAGCTCGGAAACCTCAGTCATAACGTGTATTTGCTCCTGCGGATCACGAAATCTTTGCAAGGAGTCGCAATGAGCCTGGATTAGGTGTTGTTCCGAATGGAACGGCATGCTTCTATTTTGCATCGCTCCACCGTGTTTCGGAAGACGCTGGACTCAGGGCAACGACTGCCGGGGCCATTGTTTTTCACCGATTTCTTCGTAACCTATGCAAGTTCCTTGCCTTCGACCAATTGACTTCCCACCGCTCCGGAGATTCTTCCCGATGTTCACTCGCCGTTTCACAATGTTTTGTCTGGTTCTTGTGTTTGGCAGACTGCTGTCCGTGAGTCACGCAGCTGAACCCCCGGAAGGATTTCGACCCATATTTAACGGTCAGGACCTGGATGGCTGGCAGGGGAGGCCACATTTCGACCCGCGAAAACTGTCAGAGATGTCTGACGAAGATCGTGCTGCGAAGGTTGGCGAATGGACAGAGGACGCGAAAAAACACTGGACCGTTGAAAACGGAGAGCTCGTCAACGATGGCCACGGCGCGTATCTTGTCACCAACGATGAATTTGGCGACTACGAATTCCTGATTGATTATAAGACCGTGCCGCGTGCCGACAGCGGAATTTATTTGAAGGGTACGCCACAGGTTCAGATCTGGGATTACACGGATCCTGGCAAATTCGGAATCGATTCAGACCTTGGCAGTGGAGGACTGTGGAACAACAGCGCCGGAGCGCCGGGAAAGAATCCTTTCGTGCTGGCCGACAGGCCGTTCGGTGAATGGAACACTTTTAAGATCCGCCAGCTGGGAGCTCGAACCACGGTCTGGATGAACGATCAGTTGCTGGTCGACAACGCGATCATGGAAAACTACTGGGACCGCAAGGCACCTTTGTTTGCCAGGGGGCCGATTGAACTGCAGACGCACGGTGGTGAAATCCGCTGGAAAAATCTGTACGTTCGTGAGATTGCGCCGGAGGAAGCGAACCAGCTGCTGTCTGGTCATCAGCAACAGGCCTTTCAACGACTGTTCAACGGTAAAGATCTGACCGGCTGGAAGGGCGCTCTTGAAAACTATGAAGTCGTGGACGGTGCCATTCGGTGCAAAGCCGGTCACGGCGGCCAACTGCTGACAGAAAAAGAGTACAGCAACTTCATCGCGCGGCTCGAATTCAAACTTCCACCCGGTGGAAACAACGGGCTCGCCATTCGCTCTCCGGGTGACGGCGATCCGGCATATGCTGCAATGTCTGAACTGCAGGTGCTCGATTCAGAGCACGAAAAATACGCAAAGCTTGACGCACGGCAATACCACGGCAGCGCCTACGGTATGGTGGCCGCACACCGAGGCTTCCTGCGTGAAACCGGGCAGTGGAACTTCCAGCAGGTCACGGTGGACGGTAGTACGATCAAAGTGGAGCTCAATGGCAGCGTTATTCTGGATGCCGATCTTTCGAAAGTCACCGAGTTCATGGCTGAGAGGCCTCATCCTGGCAAAGATCGCGTCAGCGGTTTCTTTGGATTTGCCGGCCACAATGATCCGGTTGAGTTCCGCAACGTGAGCATTAAGGAACTGGCCCCACCGCCGAAGAAAAAGACCGAGTAACCCGGCCCTGCATTAACTCGTTCCCAGGCTCCGGCCTGGGAACATATGTTCTCGCAACTCCCCGCGTACGATTGACGGTTTGGTTCTGGCGCGCAAAGCTGATGTTTACAGCTGCGAATTTCATCCTGGAAGTTTAGAACTGTGAAATTCTCGCCCCGTGAAACTCAGGAATCCAATGCACAAGACGGCAGCAATACTTGCGACGGCAGTCATCACGACAATTCCGGCAAACGTCGCCAGTTCGGTGAACGCTGCCGATAAGCCGAACATCCTGTTCATCATGTCGGATGATCACACGGCTCAGGCAGTTGGCGCCTTCGCAACTTTACTGAAGCCGCTGAATCCGACGCCGACGATTGACACTCTGGCAGCGGAAGGCATTTGCTTTGATAACGCCTTCTGCACCAATGCCATCTGCACTCCGTCACGAGCGTGCGTTATCACCGGCCAGTACGACCACGTCAACGGCGTGTTTGATCTGGGCGGTCGGATTGCTCCGGACAGACAGGCACTGCCTGTTCAAATCAGAAAGGCGGGATACCAGACAGCCATTGTCGGCAAGTGGCATCTGAAGACAGAACCCAACTTTGACTATTACAAAGTACTGCCTGGCCAGGGAAAGTACTTTAACACAGAGTTTCGAATTCAGGGTGATAAACCATGGCCAAAGAATATTGTAACCCACCATGGCATGCATTCATCCGATGCGATTACCGATTCCACGCTGGAGTGGTTCCGGAAACATCGCGATCCTGAAAAACCATTTTTTCTGTGCCATCAGTTCAAAGCTCCCCACGATTATTTCGAAAGTGCGCCACGGTATGACACGTACCTGGCCGATGTCGATATTCCTGAACCGGCGACGCTGTGGGAAATGCCTGATACCTGGGGATCGCTCGCGACGCGAGGTCACAACGATGAACTTGTGCCGCATATTGGCACGTCCATCGGCCGGCGCAATCCGAGGCGAAGCTATGCAGCCGATCTCCCCGGAAAATTCCCGAAGGAATTCAAGTGGGATCATAAGGACCCGAATCTTTCCGATTACGATATCAAACGACTTGCGTATCAGGCATATCTGAAGAAATATCTGCGCTGTGTTAAAGGGGTGGACGACAACCTGAAGCGACTGTTCGATTACCTGAAGGCGGAAGGGCTGTACGATAACACCGTTATTATCTACACCGGCGATCAGGGGTTCTGGCTTGGTGAAAGAGACTACCAGGACAAACGCTGGGCCTACGATCAGTCTGAACGCATGCCATTCATCGTCCGCTACCCGAAGACCATTTCACTCGGCGTCCGCAGTGACGCCATCGTGGAGAACGTCGATTATCCCGCTCTGATGATCGATTTTGCCGGGGGAAAGATCCCGGCGTCCATGCAGGGACGTTCGTTCCGCAGCATCTGTGAAACAGGAAAAGAGCCGGACGACTGGAAGCAGGCGACGTACTACCGTTACTGGATGCATATGGCTCACCATGACAACCCCGGCGAAATGGCGATTCGAACAAAGAAACATAAGCTGATCTACTTTTACGGCTGCAATTACAAAGGCGCAGATCAAACGCCGCCAGGCTGGGAACTTTACGATCTGGTCAAAGACCCGCAGGAACTGAACAACGTCTACGACGATCCGGCCTACCGTGATGTTGCCACAGGGCTGAAGGCTCTGTTCGCGCAGCTGCGCAAAGACGTCGGCGACGACGGCTCGCATCATCCGCAGTGCGAAGACGTTGTGCAGGAATTCTGGGACTACGACGAAGCGGATCGGCAGAAAGCGATTGAATTGTCGCATGCCTTTCTGGCCCGTCGTGAAGCGAGTCTGGCGAAGCCGAAAAAATAGTTGCGGGGGGCAAACCTATGTGCAGCGCCCGCCTGGCTATACCTCCAGAGTGCCACGAAAAATCGTGACTGCCTGACCTCGTAACAGAACTCGATCGCCAACGACTTCCATTTCCACGGTCCCGCCCCGACTGGACGCCTGGTAAGCGATCAATTCGTTCTTCCCCAGCCGCCGGCTCCAATAATCGGCCAGACAGCTGTGTGCCGACCCCGTTACCGGATCTTCATCAATTCCTGCTGCCGGTGCAAAGAAACGCGACACAAAATCGAATTCGGAATCAGATGTCTTCTGAGCAGTCACGATGATACCTCTTGTATCAACCTGTTTCAGTTTCCGGAAATCCGGTTGCAACTTCCGAACGTGCTGAGATTCTGAGAATTCGATCAGGTAGTCGAACTTGCTCTGGCCGACGTACGTCTTATTGACAGCGTGACCGCCGACCTTCAGACCCTCCAGTAATTCCTCCGGAGCGACAGCGGCATCCGCCGGAGTCATCGGGAAGTTGAGCTCAATCGATGTACCCATCGATTTCACATTCAGCTCGCCGCTGCGAGATTCAAAACAGATTTCCGAACGGTTCGTTACAGTACTCGATTCCCACAGGGCATGGGCAGCAGCCAGCGTCGCGTGACCGCACAGGTCGACCTCCGTCAACGGCGTAAACCATCGCAGTTCGAATCGGTTGGGTTTCAGCTTTCGCACGAAAGCCGTTTCCGAAAGATTCATTTCTGTGGCCACCGACTGCATCCAGTGGGTCTCACGGCTGTCGGTAAGAAACACGACTGCCGCCGGGTTTCCGGTAAATGGACGGTCTGCAAAAGCATCAATCTGGAAGATGGACAGTGGCATAAGCTGAGTGACAAACATTTACGGGGCAAGGTGACAATCGTAAACGAGGCAGTTTCCTTGATGACAGAGATTTGACCAGGGCGTTGGCAACCAATCCCTGATTTTGGTGAAATTGTGAGCCGTCGGCATATTCGTACAGACAATCTGTTCCCGTTGCCGGAATATCGGCGGACGAAAGACATCTGAGAACCCTGAAGGATTTGAAATGAATTCACGCCGTCACACGATTCTGGTCGCATTGTTCTGCATTCTGCTGCCGAGCCCGACAGAAACGTGGTTAGCCGCCGATCAGAACACTGTCACACCAGCTCAACTGAAACTGGCCGAGACGGATGCTACTCTTACGATAACTCAGGACGAACGCGTGGTTCTTGTGTACAACAAGCAGTCACCACCCGTTCCTGACGGAATTGATCCGACGTATCGGCGCAGTGGATTTCTGCACCCGGTGGGGACGCCTTGCGGTAAGGTCGTCACGGCAACCTTTCCATTTGACCACCCTCATCAACACGGAGTTTTCTCGGCGTGGGTGCGTACAAAATGGCATGGTCGCGACATCGATTTCTGGAACCTCGCAGGTGGCACAGGACGAGTTGTCCACAAACGTGTTGTCTCGAAGTTCAGCGACGAAGATGCCACGGGATTTGAAGTTGATCTTCTGCATCGAGCTGTGCAGCAGCCCGTCGCAGACGTTCTGCGAGAACGCTGGAAAGTTACTGCCCGCCCGACGGATGGCACCTGGCACTGCTTCGACCTGGAAACGACGCAGACTGCTCTGACGGAAGAACCACTGATTGTCAGCGAGTTTCATTACGGCGGAATTGCACTGCGCGGGCCCGTACGGTGGCTGCAGATGAAAGACAATGATGTCCAGGGCGTGGACGAAACACTCGAACCGAGTGGCTTTCTGAACGATCACGGATCAGAACGTCGTACAGGAAACCACGAACACGCGAAATGGGTTTCGCTGACAGGAACGATCGATTCTGCCTCCGTCAGCATTACCGTTCTGTGTCACTCTGACAACTTTCGAGCTCCCCAGGCAGCTCGTCTGCATCCGACCAAACCGTATTTCTGCTTTGCGCCTTGTGTCGACGGTGAATTCGTGATCGACAAAGATCACCCTTTCCACGGCCGCTACCGTTTTCTGATTACAGATGCCGCGCCAGATGCGGTGTGGCTGAATCAGCAATGGATCAGATGGTGCCAGCCCGGTCTATGACCCGGCGGGCTGCCACAGTGCTTCGTTCGCTGATAGAGAACGGATGGCTCACACCAGCGTTTGTATCTTCGCGAAGTCATCTTTCAGCGATGAGTACAACTGCTGATACACCGGGTAGGCCGTGTTGTATTTTTTCTTCGCTGCGGCTTTGGCAGCAGTTTTCGCGACCACGGAAATTGTCGCGTTGCAGGCTTCGACCACATTCTTGTAGGCCCCGGTTCCCGCCGCGGCCAATAGGGCGACTCCGTATGCCGGTCCCTCTTCTGCATTGATTGTGACGACCGACTGCCCATAAATATCGGCCTGCATCTGACGCCAGTAGTCACTGCGAGCTCCACCGCCGGACAGGCGAATTTCCCTCACAGGGATATTCATGCCTTTCGCAATTTCCAGTGAATCTCGCATCGCATACGTGGCTCCTTCCATTACCGATCGAGCCATGTGTCCCTTGCCGTGCCGCAGACTCAGACCAATCCAGCTGCCACGAGCATTCGGATCGGCATGGGGCGTGCGTTCGCCGGTGAGGTATGGCAGAAAGAACAGTCCTTCCGAACCGGCCGGAGCATTCGCAGCCTGTTGAGTGATCAGCTCATAAGGATCCACCTTCTTCTTCTTTGCCGCGGCAACTTCGGCCTGGCAGAGTTCGTTGCGGAACCATTGCAGACTTCCGCCCGCCGACAGTACACACCCCATGACGTGCCATTTGCCTCGCACGGCATGGCAGAAGGTGTGCAGTCGTCCCTCCGGATCGACCTGAACTTCATCGCTGTGAGCAAACACAACTCCGCTGGTACCCATCGTTGCCGACACCACACCTTTACGGACGATACCGTTTCCTATAGCACTGGCTGCCTGGTCTCCGCCTCCACCGACAACGGGTGTCCCGACCTTCAGTCCCATCGTCTTTGCCGCGATCGGTGACAGTCCGCCAGTCACGTCTTCGGATTCGTGCATCCGTGGAAACAGGCTGGTATCCAGATCCAGTTTTCCAAGCAGTGTCTTAGACCATCGGCGCTTCACGACATTCAGCAGCAGCGTACCGGACGCATCGCTGACTTCCGTTGCGAATTCCCCCGTCAGACGATACCGCACGTAGTCCTTGGGCAGCAGGACTTGTACTGTCCTGTTGAAATTCTTCTTCTCGTTGTTGCGCAGCCACAGAATCTTGGGCGCCGTAAAGCCGGTCAGAGCCGGATTCGCGACCATCCTGATCAGCTTCTTTCGTCCGCCCGCCAGTTTTTCGATCTCAACACATTCTGCTGCAGTGCGCTGATCGTTCCACAGCAGCGCCGGACGAATGACACTGCCCGACTTGTCCAGAAACACGCTGCCGTGCATCTGTCCGCTCAGGCCAATTCCACCAATGTCTGCGGCCTTCAGCTTCGCCGCCCTCATCACCTTCTTTACACTCTTGACTGAGGCGGTCCACCAGTCGACGGGGTTCTGTTCTGACCAGCCTGGTTTTGGACTGTACAGCGGATACTCCACCGTCGCTGACGAAAGGATCGTGCCGTCCTCGTTCATCGCCAGAGTCTTGGTGCCACTGGTGCCAATATCGATGCCAAGAAAAACTGCCATGCTTCTGTGCTTCAAAACGGAGTGAGTGTCGTTCGGCGGCAGTCTAAAAAATTCAGCCGAAATAGGAACAGACCTCATGCTTTTTGTTGGCAACGAAGTCCGTTCGGGCTCCGTTACAGCGATACGCGGCGTACGATCGTCCCGGGCGAAAGCATACCGATGGCGATCCCATGCCAGCTCCGATGGCATACTGGCAATCGGACCTGCGGACAGGCAGACCAGAGCGGTCCATAATGCCTTCCAGTAAGTCGTTGATGGCGTGAGGTTCCAGGTTACAGCATACAGCAACGCAGCAGCAACTGTACACGCGATGACCTGGTTGGTAGTCAGCCGCCGCCGGCGAAGATTAATGTGGGAAAAGTCCCCAGGCAGACTGTTGTCGCCAGGATGGGCCATGTCGAACTAGAAACAATCCGATAGCTCAGTTGACTGGTCACATATAGCGGCGTAGTCAGGCACGGTGATATCAGCCAGGAAAATGTTGCCGGCAGTCGTGACGACGCTGGCTGCGGTCTTCCGAGTACTGCGGCCCGTCGTCCACCGGGTCCGGAACAAATACGCTGATAGACCCGAAGGACGATCTCAGCAGCCCGGGTACATGTTTCAGCAGCGTGGTCTTGCTCGCTCCGGTTTCACCCATCAGCCCGAAAACGGAACCCTTCGGCACAGAAAAAGTTACGTCCCGCAGGGCCTGCTGCTTTCCAAAGGTGCGACTGAGTGAGCAGATATCAATTTACGTTGTCGGTCATTTCATTTCTGCCTTTCGAAATCGCAGACTTCGCTGACGCACGAGCGAAACCACATTCTCAAGATCAAAGTTCACCTGTACTGCTTCTGCCAGCAATGCGTCGATTCATTCAGAATCCGGTTCTTTTCCCGTCGTGAGAGCGGTGAACCGGAATCGGAAACAGACACACCGGAACCTCGCCCAGAAATCACCACGCCGGCTGATTCGAGTTCGCGACAGACTTGAGCAACCGTGTTAGGATTGATCAGCAATTGCTCCGCTAGTTTGCGCCCCGTCGGCAACTGCTCTCCTGCGGTCAGTCTGCCGGAAGAAACCCGAAAAGTGACCTGGCTGACGACCTGCTGATCGATCGGAGTTCCGTCGTCCTGAGAAATTCGAATCTGCATGCCAATGTATCGTTCAGTGTACTAATACCGTCATACACCTGCGCGGGGGTGCGACAAGTGCGTTCCTAAAATTACACGACTTCCCGTTGTTGCCGTAAAACTCTGCGATTCCAGATTTTGCAGGCCGGATCCAGGAGCGGAGCGGAGCGCCGTCGCCCCGGCAACGGCAACGGCAACGGCAACGGGAACGGGAACGTAGCAGTAGCGCAGACCTGGACGAGTTCTGAGACTATATTGCACTGTTCCAGCCCGGCTGTTCACGTCCGGATTCAAGGCGACCTTCATCATGTTACATCGGTATCTGGCCTTCATTTGTTGTCTGCTGGTGGCAGCGACTATGACAACCGCAGACGACGCCAATTCCATCCGCCTGCAGAACTGGGCCGAATGGCGAGGCCCGTTGCGAACCGGAGTCGCTCCGTTCGCCGATCCCCCTGTAGAATGGAATGAGAAAAAGAACGTTCGCTGGAAAGTGAAGATGCCCGGGCTGGGCCACTCGTCACCAGTCGTGTGGCAGGATTCTGTATTCCTGACGACAGCCATACCGTACGGTCCGCAACTCGATCCCGTTCCGGTCACTGCGGCCGGGGCGCACGACAATGTCGACGTAACCCGGAAACATCGTTTCGTGGTTATTCGCGTCAGCCGTAAAGATGGTGCCATTCGCTGGCAGACTGTAGTTAATGATGTGTTGCCTCACGAAGGTGGACACGACACCGGCAGCCTGGCGTCGGCATCCCCCGTCACAGACGGTCAGCGAGTCTATGCGTACTTCGGTTCGCACGGCTTGTTTGCGTTAGATTTCAACGGCAGGCTGCTGTGGAAACGGGACCCGGGAAGAATGCAGAGTAAACACGCTCACGGTGAAGGATCGTCTCCCAGTCTCCACAATGGAACTCTCGTGATCAACGCGGATCACGAAGGCCAGTCGTTTATAGAAGCCGTCGATGCAGCAACCGGCGTCACGAAATGGAAACGGAACCGTGACGAAGTCACATCCTGGGCGTCACCGCTGATTGTGGAACACGATAACCGGGCGCAGGTTGTCGTGGCGGGAACTGACCGCGTTCGAGCTTATGATCTGGAAACGGGCAACGTTCTATGGAAATGTGGTGGTCTGTCGGCCAACGTCGTTGCAACGCCGGTCGCGGCTGACGGCATTCTGATTGCAGCCAGCAGTTACGACACTCGAGCCATGCTGGCCATCAACATGAACGGCGCAACCGGCGATATCACAGGCAGCCAGCACCTGCTTTGGTCCACAACTCAACGGACGCCGTATGTACCGTCCATGCTGCTTGTTGAACAACAGATTTACTGTCTGCGTCATTACCAGAATATTCTGTCGCGAAGACATATTCGTACGGGCGCCGAGTCTGCCGGACCGTTTCGACTGAGTGGTATTCAGGACATTTATGCATCACCGGTCGCCGCCGCCGGACGCATTTACATCACGGATCTGAATGGGCGTACGCTGGTGTTCACTCATGATGACCAACCGGAATATCTGGCACTGAATCCGCTTGATGACAGCTTTGCTGCGACGCCGGCGCTGGTGGGGACGGATCTGTTTCTGCGAGGCCGCCAGTTTCTGTACTGCATCGCTGACCGTGATATCTCTAATGTGTCGCACAAGAATGATTGAGAAGCTATGGTGGCATACCGGTTGCACCAAAGTTCGGCAGACAACTAATTAGCTACCCCGTCTGAATTACAGGCAGTCGAACATACATATACATCCGCGATTAGGCAGTACGTCGTGTTAAGCAAGTTGGAAAGAAAATTTGGCCGGTATGCCGTGCCCAACATCACTCTGATCCTGATCATGGGACAGGTACTGATGTTTATCGCTGTTCACAGTCAGCCGGCATTATTCGAAAACATGTGGCTGGTCCCTGCCAAAGTTATGGATGGCGATATTCATCGACTGTTCACGTTCATGATCATGCCACCGACAACGCATTTGTTGTGGGCCTTTTTCTTCTGGTACCTGTTCTATCTGGTGGGCACGGCTCTTGAAGTGTTCTGGGGCACGTTTCGATACAACGTGTTTCTGCTGATCGGGTACCTGGCCACCGTCGTCACGGGATTTGTTACTCCAGACCAGCCTGTCACGAATTCGTTCCTGGAAGGAACCGTATTTCTGGCCTTCGCCTACCTGAACCCGCATTTCGAGTTGCGTCTGATGTTCATTCTACCGGTCAGGATCAAGTGGCTGGCGATGTTTGCCTGGAGCATGTACCTTCTGAGATTCGTCGGTGGCTCCCTGTCGGTGAAACTCACCATTGCTGCGTCGGTGCTGAACTTCTTTGTCTTTTTCGGCAGCGATGTTCTGTATCGGATGAAGTCCGGACAACGGCATATGGCGGGTCAGGCCAAACGATTTGCGCAAAGGCCACCTGAATATTTCCACAAATGTGAAGTGTGCGGCATCACGGACAAAACAGATCCGAAAATGGACTTCCGTTACTGCAGCCAGTGCTCGGGCGACCACGGCTACTGCACAGACCATATCCGTGATCACGAACACGTTTAACGCCAGCCGGGCGATGTTTTGTATCATGTCCGGCGAATTGAAATCAGAGGCGGCCTCTGAGAGGTTATCGTTGTTGCAACGCGTTTATGCCGGAACCTTTGCAGGACGGGTTCAACGGCCTGGTGTTTCATAGCGAGACAACATGCCCGGGCGGTCAATTTATTCCGTTAAGGCCGCTGCCCGGTTAGTCCTTATGACGGATATGCGCTGGTGAGGGCGACTATCGGGACCGAACAGGTCACGCATGCGGGCGTAACGGATGCCTTCGTCGGCAATGCCTATCTCTGCAACGAGTAAAGAGATTCCGCTGTCATTCACCTCTCCGGCAGCGGCGCCGGACGGCTGGCTCCGGCTCAGAAGAAGCGTGGTCGCCTTCGCCTTCTCTGAAAGCGAACGTTTCTCGGTCATTGACCTTCTGGACGACGAAGTTCTGGTTAGTCACCCGATGCGACAATCGCTGAATAATAATGTCTGACGGGGCGACGTCCCTCGGGATAGACGGGGGCAAAAGTTCGCTGTGTGGTAATGCGTCCCGATCATATTCCGCCGGCCTTGGGATCGTGCAATCAGTAACCCCCCGAGCGAAATGATCATCAGTCCCTGTCAGAATTCTGTACTCAGTCAATTCAGTGCACGGGACCGCACAATGTCCGAGCAATCGTGGCAGGTCCGGACTGGAGCGGAGTTGTCGAAACCATACAGCATCGTCCTCGCCAGCCAGTCTCCGCCTGAATCCTCTTCGGCAGCAGCGTCTCGTTCAGCGTTGAAAGTTTTCTTGTCAGAGCTGCAACGGATATTCCCGCCGAGACACTGCAGGACGAAAATGAATCCGACGAGATTTATTCGCTTTCTCTCCCGTCTGATCGGGACCCGGATGGTTAGCGGCGGGCGCAGGACGTCGACGAGTCTTCTTTGTCGCCAATCGCCCGTGCTGCCGGCCAGTCGCTGGTGAGTGAGGAGAAGACCAGGCGGGCAGGGCAACTGACTGGTGCGGTCCGCCCTGCCCGCCTTCCAATCCTGTCGCCGTCTGAACAGGATGTCGCTGACGCATTCGCATTATTACAGGGGAATCTTGTGACGCTGCTGATTCAACGGCCGATCGTCGTGCTGACCATTTGTCCTGGGCTCGGCGGAGCAGCGATGGGCTACTGGGCGGCACTGAACAGGCACGACTGCTGTTGGTACGATACTGGTGTTACCGGTCGTCAAACCGCTGAACGGCAGGCATATGGCTGAGTGAGGCCTTGCCGCTCATTGAGACATCAGAACATCCGGTTCTGGCAGAATTAATCACAGAAGCGGACGCGATCGAACGCCGAAAATCGCCGAATTTGCCGACTTCCGCAGTCTGCCCGTACCCTTCGCAGTTTACCCACCGTAAATCAGGGTGGGAGGTCCATCCGGCTAAGCAGTGGTCGAGACTGGCCTCGATGTGAGGTCGATTCCGAATGGCGGAACGACATTCTTTTTGATCCGGAGAACGTGATGTTACCGGCCGTACCTTTGGAGCGTCACGTCGCAGAGTGACGAGGGAGCTGTGGAAACCGCAGGGCCGCCGTAAGGCTGATCACAGGCGGCGGCGGCTCCGTACATCGTCTCTCGGTGCCGTCGTCGGGATGAAATGCTCCCGTTTGTGGGAAAGGGTGCGGGCGGTTACTCGTCCCTTTGACTGAGAATGCCACCGCGGTAGACTCTCGCCGCCCCGCGAAATCCTGTGCTTTTAGCAAGTTGGGAAAGCGGTCGCGAGGAATTCCGGAGTTGCCCACATGGTCGAAGACTCTGCCTCCCGACGTCGCCGACGCACTGCCTCGATCGCTCAGGCGTATCGCGATTCACACGAAGTGATGTCAATCTGTTTGTCGCTTGGCGTGATGGTGGGAGGCGGTTACTGGCTGGATTTACGATTTAGCCTGTTACCACTGTTTACGATAACGGGTGTGATATTGGGTTTTGTTGCTGCAGGTTTTTCGCTCCGACGATTGCTGGAACGACTCGATAAACGCTCACGACAAGAACAATCGTCGAGTTCTGCCTCAAACGACCAGGGCGCGACATGACGGGAGTGAAGAAGACAACTCTGCGGTCGGTCAGTCGGCTGACCTTTGTTTTGGTTGTTGGATGGATCATCTGCTTCTGGCCTGCCCGAATGGTGCGACCCGAGGAAGGTGTGAAGTGGATGTCGGTTGCGGCGATCTCATGTCTGTTACCGGGCTGGATTGTTGTGTTCCTGGAACGACTCGCTATCTTTCGCGACGACATGAAACTGATACTCGCCCAGATCGGCGTACGTTTCCTGGCGGTCCTGATTGTCGCAGTGGCTGTCAAAGTACTTCATCCTGAGTTTGGTATCGTTGATTTTTACGGTTGGCTGATCGGGTTCTATCTGCTGGCCATGGCTGTTGAGACATTATTGCTTCGTGAAAAATTTGGCCGTGCCGGAAGTCCGCCCCGAGACAACGTAAATGACAATTCGCAGCGGAATACTTCATCTTCTGATTTTTTGTAGATCATTCGCTGCATGCTGATTCTGATATAGGTTTGTTCTTCGTCATCGCGTGTCCGTGAGCCGCGGGACAATAAATAGTTAAAGATATTGGTTGTGTATTGATGAGTGCTGAGCATTCAGACAATTTCCATCACGTTCGTGACTTTCCGTTCTTCGAGCTGCCCGGCGGCATGAAGGTTGAGTTGCCGAGCCTGTTTGGTTTTCAGTTCACAAAATTCATGGTGCTGCAGGCAGTTGCCGCTGTACTTGTGTTTCTGATTTTTCGCGGTTTGTCAAAACGGATTGCCAGTGGCGACGCTGTTAAAGGGCGTTTCTGGAATTTCTGGGAAATGCTGGCTCTGTTTGTGCGAGACGAAGTCGTCCGTCCGACAATCGGAGACGGACATCATGATCACGACGACAATGGCGGGGCGTCTGATGATGACAGCGCACCGGTTCACGGCGGCCATTTTGCCGATCAATACCTCCCGTTTATCTGGAGCTGCTTCTTTTATATTTTGATTTGCAATCTGTTGGGTGCGATTCCGTTTCTGGGGTCGGCAACAGGTTCTATCAATGTAACGGGAGCGTTGGCGCTGTGTTCATTTGCCGCGACCTGTATTTATGGTGTCCGGGCGATGGGCGTTGGTGGCTTTTTTGGCAACCTGATTCCTGATACCGGACTGACAGGGATTGGCGGGCAAGTGCTGTCAGTGATGATGTTCCTGATTGAAGGTATGGGATTTCTGATTAAGCACAGCATCCTTGCACTTCGGCTTTTCGGGAATATTATGGGCGGTCACACTGCCCTGGGCGTGATGCTGGCGTTTATTGCTCAGTCAGTTCAGTTGGGCAACGGCCTGTGGAGCGTTGTTACAGTCGGCAGTGTTGCCGGTCAGGTTGGCATCGGGCTACTTGAACTATTGGTTGCAGTTTTGCAGGCATACGTGTTTTCATTTCTGGCGACGATCTTCATCGCCAGTTCGATTCACAAACATTGATCAAACTTATGTTGCCTCGCTGACTGGATGCGAGCGAATTGAAAATCTCTGTTTAAGCATTTCAAATAGGAGTTACTCTCGTGAGTCAGTTTCTGAAAACGGCCATAAATGCGTGTGCAGCATTTCTGGCAATGTCCGTCTCGGCAATGGCGCAGGACGGATCGGGGGCAGCGAGTCTGTCTGGTGTTGGTGCCGGTATCGTTGTAATTGGTGCCGGACTGGGAATTGGAAAGCTTGCTTCGGCGGCATTCGAGAGCATGGCTCGCCAGCCGGAAGTCGCGAATGACATCAAAGGTGCGATGATTATTGTCGCCGCGATGGTTGAAGGTGCGGCAGTGATCGGCCTGATCGTCTGTATGATTAAGTAACGCGTTTACGTGTTTTTCGTTCGTCTCGTCTGGTTCTGGTGGACGTTATGTTGTGTTCAAAGTCGTTTTGGCGGTCGCTGGCCCTAAGCAGCTTCGTCGTATTTGCAGCATTCAGTATGTCAGTTTCTGAAGCGGCTGCCAATGCCGCCCAGGAAACTGCTGAGGACGCACATGCTGAGGACGCACATGCTGACGGCGTGCCACTGAATTTTCAGACGGATTTGGCGCTGTGGTCGCTGATTACGTTCGTCGCTTTCCTTTTCGTAATGAAAAAAATGGCGTGGTCTCCGCTGATCGAAGGGCTGGATCAACGGGAGTCCGGTATTCGAGCGGCGATTGCTGATGCTGAAGAGAATCAGCGAAAGTCATACGCGCTGCTGGCAGAATACGACGAAAAGCTAAAGGGAGCGGAGCAGACTGTGGCAGACATGGTGGCAGAAGCCAAACGTGATGCCGAACGAACCAGTCAGGACATCGTGGCTAAGGCTCAGTCTGACGTGGAGTCCATGCGTGACCGGGCGAAGGAAGATATTGCCCAGGCCAAAGACGCGGCTCTGGCGGAAGTCTTCAGCACAGTCAACAGCCAGGTCGCCCTGGCAACAGAGCATGTGCTGGGACGAACGTTAAATGAAGGAGATCAGGAACGACTGATCCAGGAAGCTTTGTCGGAAATTTCCGGCTGACTTCTGTGTGAACATTGACCGGGTGCTTCCGTTGGAATGGGGCCTCCGGAATACGGCTGACAACGGGCTTCCATCAGTTTGGCGGCCAAGAGTGTAAATGTTGAGGTAATTCATGTCCGAGCAGTTGAAAACTCGACCCGACCACGTGCTGGAAGATCCCGGTGCGCAGGCCGTTGCGAGTCTCTATGCTCGTTCTTATCTCAGTGCGGCAAAGGAAAACGGTGTCTCTGACGCTGACGAAGAACTGACTTCGTTTGTGGACGACGTGCTGGCTCAGAATGCGGACTTCCGCAGTATCCTGGTTTCCGATGCCGTCAGTCGTGACGACAAGCTTGGGCTGATTGACCGAAGCCTGACACCACTGTGTTCAGAGTTCTTCGCGAATTTTCTGAAGGTGCTGGTGCGGCATGGCCGCATTGGCCTTGTCGAACAGATTCGCGAAGTTGTGACTGAGGTTCAGGAGGAACTGGCGGGGAAACGGCGAGTGCAGATTCGTTCTGCGAAACCACTGTCTGATAGTTCCCGCGGTCAGATTACGGAACAGTTGAAAAGCAAACTTGGCTTCGAACCGATTCTTCAGGAATCGGTCGACGAATCTTTGATCGGCGGCCTGGTGATTCAGGTCGGTGACACTGTTTACGACTCATCTCTGCGAACCCGCATCAAAACTTTGGCGGGTCGTTTGACGGAGAGAACATTAAATGAAATTCAAAGCGGACGAGATCGCTTCAGTCATCCAGACGGAGATTGAAGACTT
>JAQWOH010000052.1 GCA_029245955.1 Fuerstiella sp.
GGAGGGCTGGTTCACGACCTACGGTGATGGCCTGCTTTCTCTGCAGCAATCGGACGGAAGTTTCAATACGTTTTCCAACCAGACCGTCGGTACGTCGCTTGCAATACTGTATTTCGTCAGATCCACGAAACAGATTCTGGATAAGCAATACTCCGGCGGAGTGATGATGGGCGGCCGTGACGCGTCCGAGTTATTCGGCGACAAGAAAAAGAAAAAGGACATCGGGCCGCTGGATGAACTGCTGGCGGCAATGGAAAACGCCGACCTTGACAAGCTGGACGTTAATCCCGACGACCTTGTTGAAAAGATTCAGTTTGGTTCGAAAGAGGATTTGATCGGACAGATCGATCTGCTGAAGAAACTGCTTAAACATCCCGACGCTACAAACCGGCAGGCCGCATTTTTTGCTCTGGGCCGCACGGGGGATTTTTCGCTCATTCCTCTGATGCTGCAGGGGTTACGAGATCCAAATGTTGGCGTAAACAGCGAAGCACTGCAGGCACTGAGATACATCTCCAGAAAACCTGGCGGATTCGGACTGAAGGTGGACCCTCTGGACGGGCCAAGGACGTCGTCGGAAGCACAAAAAGTTGTGCGAGCGAACGCCTGGCGGACAAAGGCCTACAGAACGTGGCACGGTTGGTATGCCAGTGTCCGTCCCTATCAGGAGCTTGACGGACTCGACGCTCTTGAACTGCTGGCGCCCAGCAGCGAACGCCGATAGATCCGGCGTTCCAAGGCAGTCACATCACCATCATCACTGGCTTAAAACAGAGTGTAGATAAACGGTGCCGCGCCCGTGGAAGTGAGCGCAACCAGCGCACCGACGCCCAGCAGCACCAGAATGATCGGTGTCAGCCACCACTTCTTTTCTTCTTTGATGAACAGCCAGAACTCGGCCGGCAGGCTCATCTGCTGGAGATCGGGCAGTTGCTCGAACTCACTTGCTGCCACAGGGACTTCGTGATTGTCCGGTACGTCATCAGATGGTGTGATGTCGGTCATTTTAATTTCCGGTAGTAAATCGCATGAAGTTCCTGCACTGTGAATACGCGTCACCTTAGTCCCACACGTGAGGCTCAATTATAGCCGCAGAGCAACGGAATTGAATAGAAGATCGTTCTGTCTGCATTCACGGCATCACCCCGTGAACGGCAGTTTCTTCCACACGGCCTGTCGGGCACCGATCAGAATCCCCATTATGAATCCGACCAAATGTGCGGCATTTGCGACCGGTCCAAACGCTCCTGTCATGCATAGGAACAGCCACAAGAAACAAAAGACAACGGTCTGCTGTGGTAATCCGATACCGAGCGTCGGTTGAGTTCTTCCTTTCATCCAGACATATCCGATCAGTCCGAAAACGACTCCGGACATTCCCCCAAAGAATGGTCCACTCCAGAACAGCTGGCCAATATTTGAGGTCACTGCCAGAATCAGGCACAGCCCAACAAATCGAGATGTGCCGCGCACAAACTCAATTCCCATGCCCATACCACGCAGCCACATCATGTTAAACAGGATATGAAGAAGACCGTAGTGGATGAAAATTGGCGTAATGGGACGCCAGACCTCGCCACTTTTCATCGTCACCGAGACGGCTTCAATCGTCAGCAGAGTCTTCGCAAGAAGAACATTGCCGACGATTCCCAAAGTCAGGTTTTTCTTAGGGAATCGTGGCACTGGCAGGTTGACGGGAATCAGGGTCCCATCATCGCCGGGAATGGCCAGCGGCGTCTGGACACCCATTTTCTGCAACAGTCTTGATTCCGGGTTGTTACACAACTGCGGACCCCACAGCCCCATCTTCAGTGCATTCCAGTCCGTGCAGACCAGCGACACTAGAACGCACAGCCCGATCATGATGTAGGTAGCGGGGTAGCAATGCCACCATGATCCCCCCGACCGCTTCTTCAGACGATCCTGTTGTTTTTTCGCCTGTTTTTGCAGACGCTCGGCTTCCCGAAAAACATGTTTCACCTTTCGTTCAGCAGCTGCATAACGCTCATGGTCCGGGTCGCTTTCGAATTCCCTCAGGATCTGCTCAGCTGTATCGCGATCATCTTCATTGTGAACCCAGATGATCCACCCGTCGTTTTCCTCGTCAAATCCGGCTTCGACAGCTTCAGTCGCCAGAAATGCGGATAGTCGGCGGGCATGAGCTTCGTTGGAAAGAGTCGTAAGTTCCCGCATGAATGTGTGTTTCGGTTGCCTGCTTCCGGATGCTGTTCACTTCACAGTCAGCAGTGTAGCTCAACTACGTCTCCATCGCGAAGCTGATAATCTCGCCCGACGATCTGCCCATCATGGTCACCATGTCCCCACAGGCGAGCATGTTTCAGGTTTCGGGCGAGGTCCTGATGAATCTCAAGGGCCAGATCTTCAACCGTACCATTGTCTGCAATGGTCAGCGGAGCCGCCATGTCTGCGGGTTTTCCCGGGGACTTCGTAAATACGCGGATGATGTTCAGCAATTCAAAACACAGCCGTTTCAGGTTGCCGATGAAATGCTCATCACCCAGTTCCACACTAAGGGCTGGCACACACCCCACCCAGGAATCATGCAGCAACAATGACCGCATCTGACAGTCCACGTCTAAAGCGTGGGTAATCACAAGTCTTGATGGCACATTGATGATCGAGAAGTTATCCGGGGCAAAGCCACCAAATTTCGCAAATCGTGTTTTTCGACTTTCGAACTCCTGAACCACTGCCAGTGTTTCTTCCGGGGCATCGTCCGACGATCCATCAAACATCAGCAGCACAGCGTCCGCCGTACGTACCAGATTCAGAAACCATGGTTGCAGCTGGCCCACTGTAATCGGCGGCGTGTCGACCAGTTGAATCTGCACTCCCTCGTATTCCATCATCGCCGTAAGCGGTTCACGAGTGGTAAACGGAAACGGAGCCACCTCGGGTTCGGCGCGCGTCAATTCCTTCAAAATCCGACTCTTGCCGCAGTTCGGCCCGCCAAGAATCACAATTCGCCCTGCCCCCTGCCGCGGGATCCGATACGCCTGTCCGGTCTTTGGTGTGTTGACCTGCTGCTTCAGATTCTGACGGGCTTCGCTGAGTCGGGTCTTGACATCCGCCTGAAGCTTGTCCGTCCCCTTGTGCTTGGGCATCAGCTGCAGCATCAGCTGCAGACATTCCACCTGCTCAGCCACCGTCTGCGCACGACGATAGTCGCGCTCGGCCTTGTAGTACATCGGAGTCAGGTTGGCTGCCATATGCGTGACGTACCTCGGGCCTGCTGCTGCGTCATCAGCACGAACGTTTGTTTGATGTGAAAGACGGTCGTGATCTTAGCTTCGAGGACGCACCGAGGCATAGCGTGGCAGCGGTAAGTATTCACACCGCTTTGATGCCTTTGATTCATCATAATTCAATATCGCTCTTCCGCTGATAGCGTCAAGCCAGAGTGAGGAGAGGGCCAACGCGCCGGAACATCTCCTCGCTTCGGATGCACCGGAGCTTCGTTTTACCGGGCCAAGTTGAAAGACGATCACCAACTTCTGTGTATAATCGGCTACCACGATCTCCATGATCTCCATGATCTCCATGATCAACTTTTCAGCGATCGGCTCCGATGTCATCCTCCGACGAAAATCCGCACCGTGGCGGAATCATTCATACGTATCAGAAGTACGATCCGGGTAAATTTCCGTCGGCCGGCGAACCGCCGCCGGACCTGGTGTCGCCGGTGTTCGAACACATGCTGCAGTTCGGTTCCATGCGCGAGTTCTCTGAGGAAGAAATTGCCAATGCCATTCGACTGGATCCTGGACAGTTTGCCGGACTCGGTCCCTCGCTCGATCAACTGATCCGGATGCTGGAGGAACGCAAACAACGGATTCTGGCAAAATACGAAACGAAAACGGTTCAGAACCGAGTCGCAAAAAAGTATCGAAAGGACGTTCAGGCGGCACGCCCGTCTGACAAGCCTTCGAAATTGTTCAACCGAGCTGTCCGGGACGAACAGATTTATCAGCTGGAACATCTGTGGTATCAGGCAGAACGGTCTGATCCGCGATTCGCGTCGCAGATTCTAAGGCTCATGGAAACGCTGGGCCAGAAGTACCAGATCGATCACCTCGCGTCGGAATATAATTTCACCGGTCGGGAATCGATGACGATTCCGCAGGCGATTGAGCTGCTGGAGGAATTGCAGAAGATCGACGAGTTGTTGAAGCAACTCGAAGACGCCAAAGAAAATGCTCAGCTGGCCATTATTGACCTGGATGAACTTTCCGAGTTTGCCGATGCGGACGCGATTGAAAAGATCAGCCGGTTTCAGGAACAGGTACAGCAGTACCTGAAGGATATAATGGAAAGTCAGGGCGTGGCGGGTCAGGATGGCAAGGCCCATCTGTCTCCCAAAGCGTACCGACTGTTTCAGGGCAAACTGCTGGAACGCATCTTCAGCAATATGAAAGCTTCAAAGTCCGGTCGACATCAGGGTCCGGTTGATGGCGACGGGGCCGTGGAGACTCAGCGGACACGGCCCTATGAGTTTGGTGATTCGGTCGCTCAGATGGACATCCCCCAGACCATGATCAACGCCATGCTGAGGCAGGGGCGGGAACGTCCGATCCATCTGCGACAGGACGACATCGAAATCCACAGGACGCGAAACAACCCCAAGTGCGCGACCGTTGTGTTGATGGACATGAGCGGTTCCATGCGCTACGAAGGACAATACGTGAACGTTAAACGAATGGCTCTGGCGCTGAATGGATTGATCACGGGCGAGTACCCCGGCGATTTCCTGCGGTTCATTGAGGTTGCGACGTTTGCCAAAGTCGTGCCACCGGGCGATCTGATTTCGCTGCTGCCAAAGATCCCGACCATCACCAATCCCGTGGTACGGCTGCGAGCAGACATGAGTCGTGACGATATCAGTGAAATGCAGGTCCCGCCGCACTTCACAAATATCCAGCATGGAATGCAGATGGCTCGTCAGTTTCTGGCCGTGCAGGACACGCCCAACCGTCAGGTCATACTGATTACCGATGGGCTGCCAACGGCTCATTTTGAAGGCAGTGACCTGTACATGCTGTACCCCCCCGACACGGAAACAGAAAAGGCGACGATGCGGGAAGGCATGCTGTGCAATCGCGAAGACATCACGATCAATATTTTCCTGCTGCCCAGCTGGTCGCAATCTCACGAAGACGTCCAGTTTGCTCACCGACTGGCGGAAAGTACGGGTGGTCGCGTGTTCTTCACAGCAGGCAGTGATCTGGATCGCTTCGTCGTATGGGACTACGTCAGTCATCGCCGCGAAATTCTCGGGTAACGTCGCCAGAGGCCCGAGCTCTGACCGTCGCATTGAAGCCAGCCGAAATTCCAGTAGCATCACTCACCATGAAGAAAGAACAATTCAACACCTGGCTGTCCAGCAAAGTGGAATTCCAGGCAAAGATTACAATCGGTGCCTGTGTGGCCATGGCTTGCCTGGGCCTGCTGGCATTCCTTTTACAGGGAGGGCTTCTTTATCTGGCGTTGTCTGCCGGATATGGAAGTCGATTACTGGCAGCGACCATCGTCCTGGCGGTTTTCGGCGGAATGGGTCTGTACATCTTCCGGACGGCACCACGGACCCTGTGTGACGGGCGACACAAGCTTCAGATTGACGACAACACCGTCACGATTCGGGTCGCTCCGACAATGTCGAGCGTATGGACCTATGCGATCGGAAGTCTTGAATCTGATCAGTCCATACCTGAGCGAATTCTTGGCATCATGATGGTGGTACCACGAATGTTCTGGACCGCGTCTTATGTCTTTAATCGCATCGATGAAGTCCGACAGATCAACGTCGCAAACTGCGGTAAAGTGCTGAGACTATTGCTGAAGAAGTCGGAACGTGTGGATGCCACAGCAATCGCATTGAAGTGGCATCAATTGAACCTGCCGAGGACGCTGCGTCAGGTGTCGCTGATTGACGGTGTTGTGTTTCTTACAAAAGACGGCGTCGGTCTGAGTCTGGCAAAGCGATTTACCGACACCCTTGAGAAAGATCTGCACGGCGACTCACGGCAGGCATCGTCAGCGTCACCGTTTGACGGTGAATGATCTCAGCGGGATGCGTCGATCAACTCCTGTATCGTCTGCTTCAGAAGCGACTCTCCGCCAAACTGCATTCCCAGTCCCTTGATCTTGTCGCTGACAATCTGGTGTCTGGGAACCGCTGACTTTCCGGGAATTTCCACGTCCGACCCGGACAGTTCCCTGGCAATTACAGCAATGTCATATTGCGAAACGTATCGGTCGTAGCAACTGTAGACTTCACCTGCGTTGTCATTCGAATGCAGCAGAATATCAACGGCTTCAGCAACGTCCGCGGCGTGAACTTCTTTCCCCCCGCCACGGCACTCAAATGCGTTACCATTTGCGACCCGCTTCACCAATTCAAACCATTTGCTGCGATGCGGCTCATGGTGTCGGCCATAAACACCAGTCGGCCGCAGCGCACATATGGGGAAACCCACGCCAAACCCATAACTGTGCACGAACTGTTCAACAGCCGCTTTGTGCGCTCCATAATGAGTTGTCATCCATAGCGGGTGAGATTCATCCAGCGGCCGGTCATCCAGTATTTTTTCGTGGACAGCACACGTTGAGATGAACACAAACTTACGGACACCCGCACGTCGAGCGGCTTCAATGAGCTGAATTGTGCCAACGACATTCTTCTGGACAAACGCAGCGACATCACCTTCACCGCCTCGAAATTGTTCTCCTGTACGATGCAGACCGGAATGCACAACCGCATCACAACCCGTCAGAAGATCGTCGCATGCGGCCTGGTTCCCGAGTTCTCCGTGCGTCCACTCAAGCGTGTCAGCAGATGTGGGTGCCTCATAACAATTGTCTTCTGAGCGAAACCAGCAGCGACATGAGTTACCAACGTCGTGCATCTTCCTGACGATGTAACGGCCAACGAATCCCGTTGCTCCGGTAATGGCAACCTTCATATCGGTCTGTCCTGAAAATCAGATCAACGGTTATTAGTCTGACGAAAGCAGCTCTGCCGAACGAACAACAGTGGCTGTCATTCACCGCTCGGTTTTTCCTGGGGGGCAGTCACCACAATCTTTCTGCAGTGGGTGTCTACTCTGCAACAGACGATTCAGACATTACTGAGTGATTGATCGGTGCAATCCCGGTGGACCGGCCCAGTCTCTGGCCGGACACAACCCCGCGGTAAGAACGCATCGGCCGCCAGGATGGAGGAACACCGTTACCTCTGGCACGGGAGGACATCTGGCCGGATCCGAATCGCGGAAAACGAGGCACACTGTAGCCCGTGTGGTGCACCATCTGCCCCCCGTTCATCTCATTCCCTGCCGTTGCAGAAATCTGTGACTGCGAAGGCACCGAACGCAGGGTCGCTGACACGTCTGCTGAAACAGGTGTGGGTGGTATCGGGCTGAATTCCTGCGGCAATGGGTTCTGCAGCTCTGGCTCATCATCACCTGTCGCTGGAGACTGTTCATACGCCGAACTTCCGGTTGGCGACAGCGATTGAGGTGGTGGGCTCAGAGGTGGTGACTGCGGAGGCAGTGAAAACGGGATCAACGGCAGTTGACCATGCTCCCCCGGCTGAATCGCCTGGGGGACAGGACCGGGCACCAGAGCCGCGGGATTGGCATTCCCTTCGCTCGCCTGAGGCACAAGACCGGGTTCGTAATCACTCGGTTGCTGACCGGCGGCATCATAAGCCTCAGATTCATCGGCGCCGTCTGCGCCAATGTGGCCGTGAACAGCACATTTCCCATCGCTGCCACAATGCTCGCAACCAGTCGCCGTTAATCCATGAATATTGTTGTCAAGAAACTCCCACGCTGTATGTGGCATATGGATTCTGGATATTTCCTGCTGTTTCAGGATGTCTGAATGACCATCGCTTTCGACAACAACCGGTGTCAGAAAGACCAGAAGTTCCTTACGAGTGTTGTCAACCAGATCGTAGCGGAATGCTCGACCGACTACGGGAATATCACCCAGCCACGGAACCTTCCGACTCACGTTGATCGTGTCCTCGGTGATCATTCCGCCCAATACGATTGTCTGACCGGACTGAATACTAACGGTCGTCTCCGCGGTTGTAATGTCCTTGATCGGGGCTTCGATCACATTTCCGTTCGAAGCATCCGTGAAGATCGGAATGCCCGTACCCGGAGTCAGATTGTACGCGCTTTTCTCTGCGTTAACGTCCAGCAGAACTCGGCCATCGGGGCTGATTCGAGGTGTCACCTTCAGAATAATTCCGGCCTGGTCCTGTCGAATCACCGGATTCGCACTGCCGACGGCAGTCACGGAGACCCCGTCAACAACAGGAACCTGCTGGCCGACCTGAATCAGAGCTTCATGGTTTTCCAGCGTTCTAATCTGTGGACGGCTCAGCACGTCAATGTTGTAATTAGCATCCAGTGCTCGCAGCAACACATTCACATTCTCGGAACCAGCCGAAAGTACCAGCCCTCCAAAGCCAAGGTCTCCGTTGACCCGACCGACACCAAAACCCGAAAGCGCCTGACTGCCGATCAGACCGGGGCTGACTGCAACGTTGTTTCCCAGTGGCTGATTGTTGAAATTGAACCCTGGAGCCGCAGTCTGAGAAATAATGTTTTGATTGGTCACAGTGCCGCCCACGGTGGTCGTGGTCTGATCGACTGTAAGAATGTTGTCAATCACACTGCGGTTAAACAGGACTGAGTCCTGAAGACCAATTTCGACACCGAATTCGTGTGTGTTTCCCAACTGAACCTCAACCAGCAGTGCCTGCACCTGCACTTCACGAGGAGCTCTGTCCAGTTGCTGGATGATCTGACAGATGCTGGATATTTCCGCTTCGCTGCCTCGAACAAGCAGACTGTTGGTCGTCTTTTCGGCCACCACACGATTTGGAACCTGTCCCTGTCGCCCGGGGGCTGCCCCCTGCGGCTGATCGCCCGTGTTCCCGGAAAGAAAACTATTGATTGCGTTAGCGACGTCGTCGGCCAGCGAATACCGCAACTGGACCACAACCGTATCAACGTTACCCGCGGCAATACCGGAACCCAGCATCAGATCCCGGATTCGTCTCAGATAGGTACCTGTGTCCGTGACAATCACGCGTCCGGAATTTGACAGAGTGCGTACCCGCCCCACGGGGCTGAGCAACTGCTGAATTTCTTCCGCCGCCCCGTCTGTGTTTTGCAGAGGCAACGCAATACTGGCCACCTCGTTGCGCCCCAGCACATGCAGCTGATGAACCGAAACGTAAGGCACAAGATTGTCCGGAATCTGTTTTGCCGTAGACGCCACAGTCAGTTTCGTTTCGTCTCTGATCAGAATAAAACCGCGTTGCAGCAGATAGTCATTGAACACATCAATCGCATCACGAACGGAGTAATGTTTCTCGTCATAGTAGGAAAACGTACCCGTGGGATCGCTCAGAAACTGCATCGAAAAACCTGCGGACGTCGCGAAGTTCTTTAACACCACCGTCCAGGGCGCATCCTGAAAGTTGAATGACCAGCCTATTTCCGAATGCGGCACCACCGGGTCCGTCAGCGACGAGTCCGATACGGGCAGCGCTAGTTGACCATTCGATACCGCACCATCCGTCGTTACTTCTGACGACAAGTAGCCCGTGCTTTGCGCTTTTTCACTGATGGCGGGCACCGCCCTGTCAACAAAAGGAACCACTGCAGCAGGCCCTCGAGAGTCGGCAGCGTGCACCGTTTGTTGAGACACCTGCTGAATCGGTGAGTATGAATGTCGCACGGGGCGCGACGTCGTTCCGGTAGTGGAATAGCGGAAGCTGTGACCTCCACGTTGTCGATAAGGCCTTTCCTGGGCCACAGCTGAGAAGCATTGTCCAAAGACAACCAACATCGCCAGAAGCCGACGAAATGTCCCATTATTGACACCCGCCGCACAACGGCTCGGCTCCGTGATTCCGCGAGACGCGGACGGATGATAAAGCGCGTGAACCGTGCGCGTAATGTTGTGCAATTGGATGCGCAAGAAAAGCACCGCCGATGTGTAAACCAAACAACGTCTGTGTAACCGACACAGACTGCCTGATCGGAACAATCGGCATAACAACTACACAACACCACACTATTGCCGCCTCAGGGGGCAAATGTGGCAACACAAACTCAGGGCCACGCTGGTCTAATGACGGCACAATCTGCCGATGTACAAGGGATTGATCGAAATTGACAGTCCTGCGGACCAGTGTGGCAAGGCAGATCACTCACAAGCTCATGTCGCAAGTGGGCGCCTAAACGCAGGAGCCACCACCTGCCCTCCATCACGCCTCGCACCGGCCGACAAATGCAGAACTCTTGAAGAGTCTTTCATTGTGTTCTTGTCAGAACGCCAATATCGCTGACACCTGAACGCTCAGAAAAGCCATCGCCTGAACGTTCAGAAAAGCCATCGCCTGAATCGATTCGTGGACACGCGAGCGCAGGACTATCTGCAAATACATTGGCTTTTCACATTGTCGGCCAGGTGTGCGTACCTGGTACGCCAATTGCGTGCTGTTGAAAAATCCAGACACATCGACAAAAACCCCAGCAACACACTGAAAAATTCTTTTTCCTCTATGTACCACTCTAAACGATTATCGGAGAACAAACGATGTTGACCAAATGGCCTGCCGCTTCAACACGAAGCGCAATGATGCTGGCCGTGCTAGGCCTTGTTATGTCGTATGGCAGTAACGCCAATTACGCACAGGGTGAACCACCAGAACCACCAGAAGATCCGGCGGTACAACCAGAGGTACCTCATGAGCCACCTGGTGCACTTGATTCTATTCCTGTACCCGAACCACCGAATCTCAGTGAATTCATCAAGAACAGAAAAAAAGCAATCCTGCTGGGCAAGGCTCTGTTCTGGGACATGCAGGCCGGCAGTGATGGAGAAACCGCCTGTGCCACATGTCACTGGCACGCCGGGGCAGACGTTCGCGACAGGAACACGGTGAATCCTGGTGTCGAATCAGATATCGCCAAAGCGTTTGACGCACACGATCAGTTCTTTCAGCCGAACGACGAACTGGAAGCCGATGACTTTCCTTTTCATCGTCTGCAAGATCCGACCGAAAAACGCAGCAGCAACAATCCGGTCGTACACGACACCAGCGAGATCGTTGGCTCTCAGGGTGTGGTCAAACAGGATTTCGTAAGAATCCGAGAAGGCATCCGAAAAGACAAAGGTGTCATCGTTCCTGACAGCGTCTTCAATATTAACGGCATAAACTCACGCCAGGTCACTAATCGCAACACTCCGACCACCATCAACGCTGTATTCTTTGATCGCCTGTTCTGGGACGGTCGTGCGAATCGATTTTTCAACGGTGTTAACCCATTCGGTGACACAGACCCGAGTGCAATGGTCTGGAAAACGGAAGTGACAAACCTTTCACACCATCCCGATCGCCCGATGTCACAGGTCCGTGTCCTGATCGACAACGGTGCTCTGGCTTCTCAGGCCGTCGGTCCACCATTGAACGAAGTGGAAATGAGCTGGAACGGCCGCACATTCCCGGAACTCGGTCAGAAAATGTTGTTACTTCGCCCACTGCGAAAACAGAGAATCCACAAACGGGACAGCGTCCTGGGCAAATACCGGGATGGTTCCGGTCGTGGTTTGAAGGTCAGCTATTCCCAGCTGATCCGCGATGCATTCCGCGACGAATGGTGGAATTCTAAGGAAACGACAGATGAAGGCTTCACTCAGATGGAAGCCAACTTCTCACTGTTCTGGGGACTTGCTATCCAGATGTACGAATCGACACTGGTCAGCGATGACGCACCCTACGACCAGTGGAAACACGGTGATGAGTCTGCCCTGAGCGAAGACGCAAAGAAGGGTCTCGAGATCTTTCTTAATGAAGGCAAATGCATCAACTGTCACGGTGGACCGGAATTTGCCGCCGCAACAATCAGTGAGATTCGCGGTGCTCTGTCTCCCGACGAAGATCCGATCGAGTTTATGCCGATGCAGGTCGGCGAAGCATTCTACGACAACGGCTTCTATAACATCGGTGTTCGCCCGACAGTGGAAGATCTTGGTGTTGGTGGGAACGGACCATTTGGTCCGTTTGCTTTGGCCCGACGTGTTAAGCAGGGACAGGAACCTCACGAACTCGGCCAGGACATCTCGATCGGCCCGAATGACCGGATTGCAGTGGATGGCGCATTTAAAACGCCGTCTCTGCGAAACGTCGAACTGACCGGACCGTACTTCCACAACGGCGGCCAGAGGACGCTGACTGAGGTTGTACAGTTCTATGCACGACGAGCGGACTTCTTTGAAGAAAACAAGGACGACCTCGATCCGGACGTCGAGGGCATCGAAGAGATTCGAGGCGACGACGAAAAGATCGCTCAGGTCGTGGCATTCCTGAAGTCACTCACTGACGAACGCGTCCGATACAAACGTGCTCCGTTTGACCACCCCGAACTGGTGATCATGAATGGTCATAAGGACGGCGTGAAACGGGGAGTCGCACTGGACAATCGCGTAAAAATCCGAGCGGTTGGTCGTAAAGGTGGCAAGGAAGTCAAACCGTTTGATGAGATTGTTGACTAATTCATCACGAAAGATGAATCAGAAACGTAATGAGACGAGCGAAGGGCACTGTTGTTAACAGTGCCCTTCGCCACGCGCTGTTCCATTATCAGAGGGAGCGAAAACCTATGTATCACGACATCCCGATATCGCAGCCTGACACCGCTGAGGAAACAAATGCTGAGCAGACTTCACTGCAGAAACTGGACGGCGTGGAAGAACTGGCACGTCGATTCTACCTCGATTATGTTGATCTGGAGGGTTTCGAGGTAAACACGGAACTGGTCAACATGTTTCCGGCAGCCGTGTTGTTCGAACATGGGTACCTGCCGCTTAGTCGAAGTGGCAAACAGGTGACGATTGCTGTCGCAGATCCGTTAACGGTGGAACCGATCGATGAGCTGACTGCGGCCACTGGATTTTTTCTTCGTACGGTCGTATCACCGGCGGGTCAGATTACGCGTCATCTCAGGGAGGTACTGGGAGTGGGGGGCGGCACCGTCTCTGACCTTGTGGCACAGGCCAGCGGCGATGATTCTTTCTCGGATCTTTCCGATTCGGAAGCAGATGTCGAAAACGATGCCGGCGCTTCAGCTGTGATTCGATTTGTGAATGATCTGCTTGGCGACGCGGTTCAACAACGCGCCAGTGACATCCACCTCGAGCCTGTCGAAGACGAGCTGGCTGTTCGATTTCGAGTGGATGGACTGCTGCAGGAGCAGACCGTTCCGCCCGACATTCATCCATTCCGAACAGCGATCATCAGCCGCCTGAAGATCATGGCCCGCCTGAACATCGCGGAAAAACGTCTTCCCCAGGACGGCCGAATCAAGCTCACCGTGAAGGCCCGCGAAATCGATGTCCGTGTTTCCATGATCCCCATGATCGATGGAGAAGGCGTTGTCATGCGACTGCTGGACAAGTCAGGCGCTGTCACAGATTTAAGCGGTGTAGAGTTCCCCGCGGCCATGGAACACCGATGGAAAAATATTATCAGTCGCCCACACGGTTTGATACTGGTCACCGGACCAACCGGAAGTGGCAAGACAACCACGCTATACGGATCTCTGTCCGAGATCAGCAGCCCGAATACAAAAATCATTACCGTTGAGGATCCTGTTGAGTACAACCTGCGTGGAATCAATCAGATTCAGGTTCAGGAAAAGATCGGACTCGACTTTGCTGCCGGACTTCGCAGTATTCTGCGCCACGATCCCGACATTGTCCTGATCGGTGAAATTCGTGACAGCGAGACGGCCAACAGCGCGATACAGGCTTCCATGACCGGCCACCTGGTACTCAGCACGCTGCATACAAATGATGCCCCCAGCGCAATGACCCGATTGATTGACCTCGGCGTTGAGCCGTATCTGGTCGCCAGCACTGTTGAGGCGGTGCTGGCACAGCGGCTGATACGTCGACTCTGTGTGCATTGCAAAGAACAATACCTGCCCGACACAACCGCGACTGAGTATGGCCTGCATTCAGACCAGCCGGTCTATCGTGCTGTCGGATGTCGTGACTGTAACGGAACCGGATATCGCGGCCGCATCGGCGTGTTTGAGCTGATGACAGTGGACCGACAGGTTCGCGATCTCTGCAGCCGGAAGGCCAGTGCGGACGAACTGCGGGCGGCGGCTGTTTCAGCTGGTATGTCGCCACTGCTGGAATCGGGACTCGACCGTGTCCGACAGGGACATTCCAGCCTTGATGAAGTTCTGAGAGTTTGCAGTTCCGACGAAGAGTCGTCGCTGCAATCGCTACAACAGGATTAAAAGTCGTCAGGGCAGTCAAATCACCGGCCGGACGATCCGCTGGACCGCGACTTTCTGAACTAGGATCTAAAGGGCAGTCTGCGCCTTGATAATGACATTCTACAGGTCTGACATCCGCCTTGCTTTCTGCAGATATGCACGTTGCACAGTGGCGGAACGGGCCGAATTCTTCGACTCCGACGATGGCGAGATTTCGCTACACAGCAACTCAATTCAGTGGTGAGCAGTCGACAGGTGTGTTGACTGCTGACACTCGCCTGCATGCGCTGCAGCAACTTGCGACCGACAATCTGCTGCCTCTGCACGTTCATGAAGAGAGCGCAGATGGCCATGCTCGTTCACAGCGAGTCGGCGCAGCCGCACGATCGACGATGTTCTGCCTGCTGGCGGATTTGCTGGAATCAGGCGTCCCGCTGCTGAAATCTCTCGACATTCTTGTGGAACAAACTTCGAACCTCAGTCTGAATAAGGCACTCGAATCGGTACGTGGACGTGTCGCCAGCGGCCAGCCACTGGCCGCGGCCATGAGCGAACACCCAGCCGTGTTTCATGAATTGGAAATCAGTCTCGTCCATGCAGGTGAAGAGGGAGGATTTCTGGAAGAATCTCTCACTCGAGCCGCTCGCCTGACGGAACGACAGGATGAGCTGCGTGGCCGAGTCATTGGTGCTCTGGCTTATCCCGCATTTCTGGTTGTCGTCGGTGGTCTCGTCGTTGCTGGCATGATCACTTTTTTCGTGCCGAAATTCGCCCCCATGTTTGACCGCATGAGATCTCGTAGTGAGTTGCCGATGGCCACCGAAGCGCTGCTGGCAACGAGTGATTTTCTGCGAGCAAACTGGAGCTGGCTGGCGATCTGCCTGCTGTTCCTGTGCGTGATCCTTGGTAAACAGATGCGTACGAAACGGTTTGGCAGCTGGTGGGATTCGGTCCGACTCAGACTTCCCGGCATAGGGGCTATCGAACGGTCGATGGCGATCGCAAGGTTCTGTCGGGTTTTGGGGACATTGCTTTCCAACGGTGTACCTGTCGTGCGTTCGTTGGGTATTGCGAAGGATGCCGCCGGAAACACCGTCATTGGCAATGCTGTCGCTTCTGCTTCCGACAGTATTTCATCCGGAAAGACGCTGGCCATCCCTCTGGCTGCCAGCGGCCAGTTCCCGAAAGACCTGACAGAAATGATCAGTGTCGGGGAACATGCCAATCGGCTGGAGACCGTGTTACTGTCGATTGCCAACAAACTGGAATCACGTACGGAGCGTCAACTGGACGTCATGGTGAAGCTTCTGGAGCCGGTCGTAATGCTGGTCATGGCCATCATCATTGGATTCCTTGTCGTAGCACTGCTGCTGCCGGTCATGTCCGGTAGTGGGGCAATTTGAAACTAACAGAATACCGCAGGGCAAATACGGGAAATCAGCCAAATGTACTTTTCACAGAATTCAAGTCATCGCAGAACGGCCTTCACCCTTATGGAAGTCCTGCTGGTCCTTGCCATCATGGGAGTCATCATGACTCTGGTGATGCCAAAGCTTATGAGCCGACAGGTACACGCCAATACAGATGCGACACGAATCAGCATCGCCGGCGTGCATCAGGCACTCAAACTCTATTCGCTGGACCACCTGGGCAATCTGCCGTCGACGGCTGAGGGCATGTCGTGCCTGGTTCTGGACCCCGGCACGAAGGACCCGCACTGGCGCGGCCCCTACCTTGAAGAACTGCCACGCGACGCATGGGGAACTGAGCTTCAGTATCAGTTTCCCGGCAATGACGATCCGTCCACGGCCGAAATTTCCTCGGCCGGTCCGGACCTGGATTTCGGTACTGACGACGACATCACACGTCAACGCGACTGATTCGGTTGCGATCCAACGCATTTCTGTCCCGGTCCCTCAGCATGAGACATCCCTCTACAATTCGCCGCTGTCAGCACCAGACGCACAGTGTCAGGCTTTCGCCTGAGGCACGCGGCGGAATGACGCTGCTGGAAGTCATGCTGGCAACCGCGATTCTTGCGATGTCTATGGCGGCACTCGGCCAATTGACTTTCAACGGTGTCGACGCCGCACTCCGAACAAAAATGGAAAGTGAAGCGGCCATCCGCTGTCGTTCGGTGATCAACGAAATACTGTCTGGCAGTCTGACTCCCACCCACCAGACAGAGCAGCACTTTCGAGACACGTCAGACTGGACCTGGTCCGTGTCTGTCCGTCCCGATACGATCAGAACGATGACTCTGATGACCGTCACGGTTCGCCATGCCTCAAATCCGGACGGGACGTTTACGATCCACCGCCTTGTCCGACCTGCCCTGCAGCCACCGGGAATTCAATCATGAGATTCCTGCATCACAAACAACGTCAGGCTGTGCAGACACTCTGCCGGATCCTTATTCCGTGCGGTCACGCGCCGGGAACAACTACTTTGATAGCTTCAGTTGAATCCAAGCAGAAAATTGAATCCGACAATGGAGCGCCGTGTGCTGGCGCCGGCTTCACGCTGCTTGAGATGCTGCTCGCTCTTGCGTTGTGCGGTATCGTCATGAGCGGTGTTTATGGCGCAATTCACCTGCATATACAGTTGCGCCAAAACAGTCGCGACAGGATCAGCGTGGCCCGAACTTCTGCGACAATCGTGGACACCTTTTCCACGGATCTGCAGTCGCTGGCCCGGTCCCTGGAAACTGTCAGCCAACCAGACAGTCAGTCGACACAACGCCCTCGGTTCGAGACGACAGAAATCGAGATATCAGACTTTTCTGAACAACATCTGATCGCGGACGGAATCGTCAACATCGAGCCCGTGCACTTTCAGGGAACTTCGAACTATATCGTCATACTGACGGGATCACCCAACCCACATTTTCCTGTACACACGACAGCATTCCCCTCGAACGCCGGCCACGAATTCGGGCTCGCGCGACAAGTCGCGTGGTGGTTCAGTGATGGCGCAACAATCGAACTTCCGGTACGTATGGAAAACGAACGGGTCGAATATCAGGTCATCCACACTGGCAACCGCCAGCGGCGAATTGTTCGTGCAGAGCGGCCAGTTCAGTATCGTTCGATGCGACCGCGTATCACGGATCATGAAGTGCTGTTTCCGCACGTCACTGAGGTCGGCGACGACGTGACAGGCATGTGGTTTCGATATTTCGACGGCCGTGTATGGACGAATACGTGGGACAGCCACAAGCTGAAACGATTTCCTACTGCGGTTGAGTTAACGGCGGAATTCACAAATGACAGTCGGCCACCTTTGACGTGTGTTATCAAAGTTCCCGGTGCTGACATCAACCGAACACAGGGTAATCATCTATGAGAGCCCCTGATCAGCACCGGCAATCTCCATATCAGTCGCCGTCAACGTGCGTCATGATGCCCGCAGATGAGGTCGCCTTCAGGACGACGTGTGGCTTTAGACGCCCGGACACGACTGAACAAAGGCACGGATCAGTCCTGCTGCTCGTCCTGGCAGTAGTCATGGTACTGTCGTTTTCGGCATACACGTTTTCCGAGCTGGCGATCTTCGACTACCAGGCGTCCGTTCAAGCCAACCGACAAATCCTGGCATTTGAACTGGCCACGTCCGGAATCGACGCGGCTGCAGAACTTCTTGAAAACGCCGAACACGATCAGTCACCGACTGACTTCGATGGAGTTGTGGTTGCCACGACCGGGTCACTCGTGTCACGGTTCACAATTCTACCTGAGTTTCCGGACAGCCAGGTGGATGTCCGGTTCGGGCTTCGTAATGAATCATCGTTCTTCAATATTAACAGTTTGCCGCTGGAACTTTCCCAACGGGTGGAATCCCGGCTGCGCCTGACCGAGATCCCCGGGATCACAAACGAAATCGCTGATGCAATTATCGACTGGATGGACACCGACGACGAGCCGTCCCGGTTTGGCGCCGAATCGTCATGGTATCTGACTCAGGCAGAACCCTGCTTCCCGCGCCAGGGTCGGTTTCTCCACCTGGAAGAACTACTGGCCGTACGCGGTATCACTAAGCAGTTATTCTGGGGTGAGGATCGAAACGGAAACGGTATGCGGGATCCCAATGAAGTCGACCTGAACGCTGATAATCAGCTGCAGCGAGGCCTTCAGGAATTTCTCACGGTGGTCTCCGCAGAGAGCACCGTCGCCAGCAACGGTCGCCCAAAGATTAATGTCAATACCGGGAATCTTGTCGAGTTGTACGACTTTCTTGCCGCTGAATTCGACCACGAAATCGCGAGGTTTGTTACTGCCTGGCGAATGGAGGGACCAGTTGAATCAGATGGTGTCCTTGACCAGGACTTGTTCGATCCAGGTGCCCGTCGTCAGGAGCGACTGGACTCAGCAGCACGCAGGCTGCGTCAGCAACTGGAGGGTTCAGGTCGTGAAATTGCACGCGACATCGGAGAACGCGGCGGATTCAGTCTGTCTTCGGATCCCCCGTATCAGGTCCGCGCGTTAGCAGAACTGATTGGAGTCACAGTGCGAATCACGGTGGACGATGAAGATATATTACTGCAGAGCCCATGGAGCTCCGACGCCAACGGATTTGGCATCGGCCTGAAGCAACTCGCCTCACGGCTGACGACTTCGGAGACCCGATCTGTGATCGGACGAATCAACATTATTCAGGCGCCGGTTGAAGTCCTGAGAACCGTGCCTGGCATGACACCATCACTTGCTCAGGCCATCGTATCTGCACGCAGTCGCTTTGACACCAAGAACAAAGGTCGACGTGACCATCCGACAATCGCGTGGCTGCTGGAAGACGGTTTGGTCACAGGCGCACAGCTGCGACAATTTGCCCCGTACATGACAACGGGAGGGGACGTCCATAACGGTGTTTCCATTGGCCATATCGACGGATTGGACTACGCAAGTGCTGTCCGGTTTCAGCTCGATGGTACACGGTCTCCGATACAGCTGACCTCGATGCAACACCTTCCACCAATTCCAGTCCATCATTTTCCAGCTGTGTTCCACAACAACAACCGGACCAGACACTAACCCCGGACATCATAGAACAGCGGGTGGCAACCTGCTGTTTGTCAGGGCGGATCAAGACCTCAGGGTAAACACAATGAAAACCTCAACTTATGTTCGTGCAAAAACGGGTCGCCGCCGCGTCAGGCTGCCGCGGCTGAAAAGTACAATGCTGGCGATCGACTGGATGAGCGAATCGGTCACGGTTGTTGAACTCAATCTTCGAAACGCTCAGACAGAAGTCGTTCGCCGTTTCCACGAACAATGGCCGGAGGACTGCAGCGATGACGCAGCTGCGGCCGGTAAATGGCTGGCGGCACGTCTGCAGGCAAGCGGCATGGAAGCAAAAGACGCCATTGTCTCGGCACCAAGGCAGGATATTGTTGTCAGACTCCTGGAAGCCCCAAAGTCCGTTGAAGACATCATTGCACTTGCTCACGCACAGGCAGAAATCCGCAGCGGCCAGCCACTTGAAAATCTGTCGGTTGACTGCATGCCGCAATCGGTTGGTACGGAATCAGCCCATGCTCATGTGCTGATGGCGACAGCCGGCCGAAACGTCACGGAACGGATCGAAACAGTTCTGAAACATGCGGGAATTCGGGCGACTGCCATTAGTTCCGGCGAACTGTGCATTCCTGCATTGTCCCGGTCACAGAACGACGGTCTGCGACTTGACATTCTGTGCAACACCAACCACACAGAACTCGTCTTCAGCCGTGATCGATGTGCCGTTTCTGCGTACTCACTCAGAACCGGGCCGCATGAGTCGGGCAGTAGTGCTCAGCAGATCGTTGCGACCGCAAATCGCGTGCTGGAAGGTTTGCCCAAAGATGTCGGCGGCGATGGGATTTCCGAAGCGGCAATATTTGGCGCTCGATCCGGCGATGTGTCTGATGAAGTTTCTCAACTGATGCCCTGCATTGTCGCGAGACTGCCCCTGCACGAGGACGAACACAACGATGCGAGGCTGTTGGCACTGGTGAATGCGTTCCGTAGTGACACCGACAGAATCGACTTTACACATCCCTGCCAGCCGATCAATCACAAAGGCATTCGGCGTGCTCGCTATCTCCGCATCGCCGGACTCGCGACCGTCTTCATTGCACTTTGCTCAGCAGCTGTCTACCAGGAACAAAACCAGCTGGATCTTCAGCTCCAGGCATTGGAAGTCAAACACAGGAACCTGGAACAGCTCATTAAACGAGGCCAACCGATACGTGACGCTCAGGTGTTTCTCAACACATGGCATAGCGGGCAGCCGGACTGGCTGGCAGAGGTCCATGACTTTCTGGAATTGATGCCGTCAAAGAAGCTGGCCTTTCTGACAAAACTGGAGCTTGAACACAGAGCTGATAGTGCGGTGGCTTTCATCCGCGCGAACGGACTGGCTCAGTCGGCAGAAGACATCCTGGAGTTGAATTCTCGCATTATGAAACGTGACAAACGTTACGTGCTGCAGCCCCGTGGTATCGAAAACGACCGACAGGATGCGAAGTTCCCCGCGCGTTTCTCGACAGAAGTGCAACTCCAGACGGAACCGGCGCCACAGCGACAACGGGACAGGACGACAGCCGACTCAAGCAACGACCGACAGTCGGAAAGTGTCGACCGCCGAAATGACGTCGGATTACAGCACCACGGCTCAAGCCCCGGACCGACATATGCGAACGCCGCCGCGGCCATCTCTGCAATCTCACACCATCAAACCGCCTCAGAAGAGCGTGGAGGCATACAATGCTGAAGACAAAAACAGAAAAACGAGCCGCCATCGTGCTGACTGCGATTCTGGTGCTGACACTGGGACACGATGTTGTCACAGGGTTTCTGCTGGAACCATTCGACCGTCGTGGGCGTGACGTCAATGTTCTCCAGCAGAAAATCGCTGATGCCGAATTCGAAATCAAGCTGACCGAACGTGCCCAGCATAGACTTCGCGAGTCCGTTGAGAACAGCCTGCCGGCAGATCCGATCATCGCGACTCTTCAGTTTCAGGACTGGCTGGTCAAGACAACAGAAGAAGTCGGGCTGGCGGGTGTCAACGTTGGACCGGGCAGAGCCCTTGAAGAAGAAGGAGTCGGGTACCGCATTCCCTTCACTCTGACCTGTTCAGGGAACCCCGAACAGCTGGCAGATCTGTTAGCATGCCTGAAGAATTCGACAGTGCTGCACCGGGTGAACCACCTGACAATGACACCGGGACGCGACGAAGATGACTTGAATATCTCAATGAGCGTAGAGGTCGCAGCCCTTCGCAACGGAAAGTCACGCACAATCCCATCGATGACGGACGTTGCCCGGAAGACGCAGCGTGCCAGTGAGCTGAAAGAGCTGCTTGCGGACCGCCGACCCTTTCAACGATACAGCCAACCCAAAAAAACTAAAAAGCCTGAAAATAACAGGAAGAAGCCACCGAAAACAGCGGCGCCCGCTAAGAAACCGGTGCCTCCTAAGGTATACCTGCTGGTGGCGTGCGTCGTTCACGAAGCAGGCCGCGAGGCATGGTTGTGTGAACGTGCCACAGAAGACAGGATTGTCCTGCGAGAGTCCGACCACATTTCATGCCAGAAAGGTGATCTGCAGATCGACAATATCGGGCCGGACTTCGTGTTGTTCCGCTGCAACGGAATCTCAGACCGGCTGTCGTTGGGGGAGTGCCTGACCCAAATTCAAGAATGAGACTTCATAAGCATGGCGGGCGCTGTCGACAGGTGTTGGGGACGGCGATTCTGTCTGACAGGAATTGTGCTGCAGCGACTTTCACTGACTCTCACCGCGACGTCAACACGCCGGAACTGTCGCAGGAACACATGGATCGGTTTCAGCTCGTCCCCTCTCCGGATGTAGCTCATTAGTACGACTGCACCGGTATTTCGAAAAGCCGGATAAACTCAGGCGGTCGCTGGGCATCCAGAACGATGCCCCGATCATCGACGCGGAGAAGACAGAGAGTGGACCGCACACGCAGTCATCATCACTGCGGGCAATGAACGTCTCAGTCGCCCGGCAACATTGCCGGGCGGTCTGAAAACCGGTGATCTCGCGGAGATTGTTTCGCGAATTTCCTGAAATTCATTACGTCAGAGATACGCAACCGTTCTCACGCAGCTGACTGATGCTGCCGCGTTGACACACGACACAACAGCAACAGCTATGGCAGGCACGACAATCGGTGCGGAAGCAGCGACCTGTAAGAACGGTGAAATGCCGGGCCCGAGTGAAGCCCGAAGTCCTGTCAATGGCGTCACATCCGAAAAGTCGATAGAGCCCTGCCGGGCACATTCAGTATTCGTCAGCCCGGGACCTGACCCGACAGGCCAGCGTCGCCAGCGTCGGAATCTGTTGCTCCCCCTCTGTGCAACAGTCGGTGAAAAGAGCCTGTCGCGGGACTCGTGGCAAAGTGTTTCTTTTAAGTGGTAAGATGATCTGCCACGTCGACATGTCCGCGTAATTCACTGTGTATCGCTACCAGCATCGGCGGCAACTGGATACTCTTCTGCCGAATGACGCTGAAACACGTGGCGCTTGTTTGCCAGACATGAAGAGAAGACGATTATGGAAGTCGATTGCAAGACGGTCAAAACGAAGCTCGACGCAGGCGAAGGCTTCGTCTTTATCGACTGTCGCGAACAGAATGAGCATGACCTTGTCAAAATCGAGGGGACGATCCTGATCCCCATGGGTCAGATTCCGGAACGAATCGCTGAGTTGCAGCAGCATAAGGACAGCGAAATCATCATTCACTGTCACCACGGAGGTCGAAGCCTGAGCGTCGCCAACTGGTTGAAAGCACAGGGTTTTCAGAATGCACTCAGCATGGCAGGCGGAATCGACAGATGGGCTCAGGAAATTGAACCATCGCTGCCACGGTATTGAGTGCCCCATGGGCAACGCGACTGAGACCAGATCGCACCGGTTGGGCGAGACAATGTATCAATCGACATTTTTGCCGGGTGCGGCCGGTTCACAGCAAGGCGATAAATCGAATCGCACCTACAATCCGCGTACACACAAATAACGACTCATTTCCAAAACAAAAGGAAGCACTGATGAAGGGCAACGATAAAGTCATCGAGGCAATGAACGCCGGGCTGACGATCGAACTGACCGCGATTAACCAGTATTTCATTCAATCAAAAATGTGCAAAGACTGGGGATTTAACAAGCTGGCCGGTCACCACTACGCAGAGTCCATTGAGGAGATGAAGCACGCGGAGCTGTTAATAGATCGTATCCTGTTCCTGGAGGGGGTGCCCGAAATCGCTCGATACGACGTTATTCGAGTCGGCAGCGACGTCAAAGAGCAGCTTGAAAATGCACTGAAGCTGGAAAACAACGCTGTTGCGACCTACAACGAAGGCGTGAAGCTGGCCGCAGAACTCGGCGACGCCGGCAGCAAGGAAATCATGGAACGAATCACTGTAGAATCAGAAGAAAGCGTCGATTGGCTGGAGGCTCAACTGCACCTCATCGAAACGATTGGCCTTCAGCTGTACCTGGCCAGCCAGATGGGAGAAGGTGCCGCTGCGGAATAACAACCTGCGTGAGCCCCCAACGGCAGACAGCAGACAAGATCCTTCGAGCCCCGCGTCTTAAGTGTAGTGCGGGGTTCGTTTTTGACCTTAAACAGTTCGTTCCCATATTTATGGGCAAAGTTGCAGACCGGACAGACGTTTCGCATTCGCTGTCTGCGGCCAGAGCTGCATAAAGCCGCAAGGCTGCTGTTTGCACAGGGCACTAACAACCGACCGTTACATTATGCTTGTAGGCGCGGTGGCAGAATCTTCCTGTCCGGCAGCCGTATCACGAAGAAGAGTCTTAATTCTGGCGTGACAGGACATGCAGCCCTTGCCGGCCGCTGTCGTCTTCTTAATGTCACACAAAGTGCGGCAACCGGCGAAATCAGTTGCTGCACGCACCTCTGACTCGAAAATTCCGAGGCATTGACAAACGATCTTGTCTTCATGAGAAGTATTCATGGGCAAACCGCAAACGACGCTACTGAGACTCAGTCTCATCATAGATATCGATTGAGGATAGCGAAGTCAAGAGTCCACAGCAGTTTTTTCAGGCTGGAAACGGCCTTTGTGATTTGCGAATATCCGTTGCTAATGGATATTCGGCTGCGTTTCAGCTCGTAGCGTCGCATACCATCTATCATTCGTTTGGCCGCAAGTCCGGGCCGTTGCGCTAATTAGCACGACCTAATTGCGGCGGCACCAGTCAAACAGCCTCAACAGCCCCTGAGGAGCCTGTACGTGGCTTTGACGCGATACATATACCGAAACATCCTTGCTGTCGCCGGAGCGATGGCCGTTTCCAGATTCGGCGTGATCGTATAGCCCGTTTCAGGGGGACCATGCATGCTTGCTGAACAAGGGCAAACACTGGCGGTACTGAAGAAGTCTGTAACCATCTTCGAAGCCACCTCATTCTGCGGGAGGCGCAGGCAGTCACTGCATGCACGAAAACAGCGGCAAGTCCCACGGCCGATCTGTCTTATCAGTTTGCAACGCAATCAGCAAATCCGACAATGTGGCACCGTGAGGACAATTCCTTGAATAAACCCAAACCACTGCTGTTGTCGCAGAAACAGCGTATCCGCAGCGGTGGCGACTTTCGTCGCTGTTACAACGGCGTTCGCGCAGGGGATGACCATCTTCTGGTATTCGCCATTCTCAACGAAAAAGGTAGCAGCAGAGTCGGGGTAAGCGTCTCGAAAAAACACGGCAACGCTGTCAAACGGAATCGAAAAAAGCGGTTGCTGCGTGAAGCCTATCGTCGGCAACAGCACGATCTGCCACCGGGGCTCGATCTGGTTCTGGTGCCGCGACAAAGGACAGGTTCGGAACTCATGGATTTTGCGTCTTCGCTGACACGGCTGACACGCAGGCTGGTGCGTCGCCATAGAATGTCAGGGACGCCGGCGGAACCGTCACCGTGAGTCTGCTGCAACGCCTGGTCACGTGGCCTGGCAACGTGGCGGTTTTCCTGGTTCGCGGCTATCAGAAGCTGCTCAGCCCGTTGCTGGGAAGAACGTGCCGGTTTCATCCCTCCTGCAGTGAGTATTTTGTGCAGGCGGTGCAGAAGTACGGACTATTGGTCGGTGGCTGCAAGGGAATGCGCCGCATCACGCGCTGCCACCCCTGGAACCCCGGTGGCTACGATCCTCCGTAAATGATGATCAAACTGGTTCTGATTGATCACGATCCCCGTTTGTTCTTATCGTCATCGACAACGCGGTCGGACACATTGACGGACTCCAGCCAGTCCCTGGAGAAACGCAAACCATCCAATGATCATGTTTCAGCAAATTCGAAACGCTGCTGCTCTGCAGGAAGCCTCTCGATGACCGCCTGAAGCCGCTGGACAAGAAATTCCGTCTGCCCCGGTATGCCGAGCTCTCGACATTGGCAGACAAACCGATTTTTCGCACTTTCATCCTGAACGAATTCTGCCAGCGACGTACTTCCGCATTCTGCGTACGCAGACAGAACGCCCCGATCAATCAATACGGAAATCTGTTCTGACAGTGATTCAGAAGCAGTTTCGTGGCTTTTGACGCGTTTCGATTTTGTGGGCCTGGTTGATCTCTTCTGCCACGTGCTGGGGGCTGACATTGTCGGTTCGGGGGCGCCAGTAAGTTCGTCACCGGACGAAACCTCGGCCAGACGAACAGCCCCTGCTTTGGCGTACTCTCCGGACAGTTCAAAACCGACAACCTGCCGGTTGAGTTTCTTTGCCACAACGAGCGTCGACGCGCTGCCCGAAAACGGATCCAGAACGATCTCGGTCTCTTCCGAACACGTTTTGATAATTCGTCCCAATAATTGTTCGGGCATTTGGCAGCCGTGAAATCCAGCACGTTCCTTGAATGTGCCAGCGACGCGGGGAAAGTACCAGTCGCTTTCGCTGGGCTGATAACACTCGTCCAGGTCCTGTGGGCGCAACGTAAACGTGTGGACCATTTCCGGCGGAATGATCCAGGTGTCGTCGGGCAGGCGACCTTTAGGATTCCCTCTCTTGTCGTTGTAAACCAGCATTCGTGCAGAAGGCACTCTGTTCTGCAGATCATCAGACCGAAACGTGAAGTTCTCGATGTCCTTAACGAAATGGAACAAATGAGTATGCGACCGAGTGAACTTGTTCTTACAGTTGACGCCAAAGGTGTAGTACCAAATCACCCAGCTGCGACAGTGAAAACCGATTTTCTGAGCTTCGACCTTAAGTTCTGCGGCAAAGTCGTCACCGATGGCCAGCCAGAATGTGCCGTCCGGCTTCAGCACTCGATGAACAGAATGCATCCAGTCGCGAGACCACTTCAGGTAGTCTTCCGCCGCCATTCGGTCTTCGTAGACATCGTATTTGTAACCGATATTGAAGGGCGGGTCGGCGAACGCCAGGTCGACGCACCCTTCAGGCAACGTGTTCATGCCGGCGATACAGTCACCGTTATGGATCAATCCAAGCTTCGATTTCATGCAGCCCTCCTGCTGGGCCGGCAGTATAGCTACGGCCGGGCTGATGCGCCACCATACAAGTGACGGCTCAGCCACAAATTCAAATTCGGCGGTAATTTGCAGCCATTAACTGACTTTTAGTGTTTGCCGATTAGAATCACACGCGTGCGGGCCCGGCCAGCACGCGTTCTATGATTCAGCAGGAATTTGATGCCATGCCATCGCTGGTTGTTACTCTCGTCGGCTCAGACCGACCTGGACTTGTCGGCTCAGTTTCAGACGTCATTCAGAAGCACAACGGAAACTGGCGAGAAAGCCGGATGGCTCACCTGGCAGGACAGTTTGCAGGCATCATGCTGGTTGACGTTCCGGAGGCTGACACAGAATCGCTCATCGGCGGACTGAATCTGCTCAGCAGTCAGGGCCTGAAGGTCGTCACGGAACTCGATGCCGCCAGAACGACCGAGGAATCTGCTGGCGCGGTGTGGTCGGTAAATGTCCTGGGAAACGACCGGCCGGGAATCATTCGTGAACTGACGCAGACTCTTGCTGCTCATGACGTAAACGTTGAAGAGCTGCTGACTGAGTGCAACGATGCGCCACACGGAGGCGGACAGATTTTCACTGCAAAGGCGCAGCTCAGACTGCCGGAAGGCCTGACAATCGAATTCTTACAGGACGAGCTGGAGCGACTGGCAACTGACCTCATGATCGACTTTGCTGCCAGTTAAGACGATTTCAGGATCGTCTTAACTGGCAGCAATTCGGTTTGAGTTCCAGATAAATCAGGCACTACGGGTCTTTTCGACCGTGGACCGTGTCCACGCAGCAACAGGGTGTCTGTCTCCCGGAAAGGAGTCAATAATCGACCGCGTGATCATGCGATCGTCATCGTGCAACGGTGTTGCCAGGCCGTCAATGTCCGGGAAACTATGACGCAGGCCCGCCAGAATCAACGACCAGGCATCGTTGTGCTCGGGGTCCAGGCGTTCCTGATGAAAGCGATCGTGAAAAAATTCTCGGGCACGGGTTTCGTCAAAGGAGAAGCTCCAAAGGTCGTACGCGGCCATGAGACTGCAATTGAGCATATCTGCCCAACGCTCGGACGAGGCTCTCAGCTTGTTAATATGTATGACCTGTTCAGGTTGTAACGTCGCGTCATCCAGGCAGACACGCAGTACCTTGCGACGAATGGTCACATGGCTGTGGAACACATTTCTTGCAAGTGGCTCAATCCGAGACTCCCCCCGCTGACGATCGCACGCGATCAGAACGACCGTCCAGACCCGATTCATCAGATCGTTAATTATGATCTGTTCCGCAATGGACTGCACTGGCGGACGTTTGAGGCTGAGCCCGAAAAGGTGCAATGGATCCCGAATTTCGACGCCCTTTTGAATGTCGTTCAGGTCGCGCATCCAACGGTTGAAACGGTTGCGGGAATGGATGTAATAATCACCCAGCACCGTGTTGGAAACCTGATCGGATTGCTCGATCAGCAGTTGGCTGTGTGCAGAAACAAGTGCTGTAACTTCGACCAGGTAAGCGAGTTTCACAACGTTTTGTCCGGCTGGGTGGCTTATCACGAATTGTGATCCGCGAATCTTGAGTCAGATGACTACTGCCGGGAAAATGCAAACCTGATGCCGGAAAGTTCATTCGGCTGCCGCAAGCGGTGGTTTTGCACCGGAAACGGCCATACGCACGCCACACACTGACCGAAACGAGGCCGACAAGTTCAGATTCGGCCGAAAGCCGTGAGAAGCGGAGGGGCCCCACGTTGCCGAAACGCAACATTCGTCTACTCGTTCGTTGTTTCTTGTGGACTCTTTGCCTTAGGAAGCTGACGAATCCGTGCCTTCCGAATCCACGCCGTCGACTGATACGTCGCAAAGCCCAGCGGCTTGGAAATCTCAACTTCAAATCGAACGTCAATCTTCCGATCTTCCGTTTCCACTTCCACCAGCTGCTGCTTATCCAGCCATGCCTCGATCGTATCGTCGGTAACCTTCAGCCGAATTTTGTACCACTGACCGTTTGTAAATGCCATGTAGCTGGTTGTTTCATTCTCGGACGCATCCATCCCGTCCAGACTTGAGAGACCGCAGACACCACCTCCCCATCCGCCCAGAATCAGACTGCAACTGCTCTTCCTGACAGGGAATGTCAGGCCAACAAAAAAGTCGCTCCCTGCAGCTCGCTGCGCCTCAAACTCGATCTCGTAGTTACATAACGGCAGATCTTTTCGGGACGAATTGATGCCCGATAAGTCAACACCCTGAGTAATCACGACGTTGCCCTTTTCCAGATAGACCTCGCCTTCGCCACCGAAATTGGTCGACTTCCAGCCGTCCAGATTCTTTTCGTTGAACAATGGAGTCCAGCCGTCCTTATCCGGTTTGGGGGACGCTGTCCGTTTAGCGTCCGCAGTCGACGTCTGCTCGACTTTATCCTTGTCTGCCATACTCACAGATTCATGCAAACAACACGTCCCCACGGTCACCAGTGCCCACAGGATCGGTAGGGACACTGTGGTGGGTTGAATCAGGTTCTTGCGTGAATGTCTCAGAGAAAGCATGCGCATTGGTAAGGTCCTTCGAAGTGATCGTCGCCTTCAGTATACAGGAATCGAAGGCAACCGAAACCCACGCCATGGAGACAAAACCTCCCTCGGTGCATCCGATCCCCGGAGAAGCCACACTGCCCTGAGTTTACTGCTCTCCCCCGCGTTGTTCGTTGTCGTGCGAATCGGTCTGCAAGCGGGGAAGAGACTGGGAGAGGGGGCCATACCTTGCACTTTCCCCTCGCCCCGACCTCCGCCGTATTGCGTTGAATTCACGTTCAAATGGCGCGCGTGCAGACATCGCTGCATGACGAACGTGGTATCAGTCGGAACGAAATGTTCAGCCCTGTCCGGAATGCATACAGAATTTCCGGCACGACGAGCGAAATCGTGCCCTGCACCGTCATCTGCGACAACCACCGTTGCGACGAAACCACAGATGATCTTTTTTTTCGCAACACCACTGAAAGCGCTTGGAAAAACAGTGTTCAGAAAGAATTACAAACCTCTGCGCACATGTGATGACGGCATGTCGCAACACGCCGCACAACCGTAACGTATTTCAAAAAAACGAGTTACGGCGCAACCGGACTGCGATTCCAAGTTTGGCACGATAAGTGAGATGGACACATACAGGAACTGCCCCCCATAAGCGGAACATAGCAACGTGTAGATGGCCCAGACACATTTCACTGACCTCTGTCTACAGAATGAATATGCAGTGATTTCGAACGAATTCTGCAGCTCAGCATACTCGCGGGCGACCGTCTGCCCCAAGGCCTGAACAGGACGTTGTCGAGTCCAATCACTGCACTACAGTCAGAGACGCCGGTGAAGACAGATCGTTGCAGGATGACCGCGCAGGCTCCGTGCCGACGTCCACCCACTGAATTTCGCCGAGGGCGGCGAAACGACACACTGAGGATTACTGCTCAGGCTCAGCGTCTGGATTGATGCCGTATCGCACCCAGACATCTTTCTCCCATTCAAGGCTGGGAGGACCTCCGAGCTGTTGTTGCATGAGTCCGATAAAAGCGCTTTGAGAGAACGCAGATTGCTTACCCTCGGTGGCAAATCTTTCGCGCAGACCATCTTCGCCAATTTCCGGCGTTGGAAACCGGTTGGTCACATGAACAACGTAATACTTCGACCGGTCAGCATTCGGAACGACACCCACTTCTTCGTCTGCCAGCTCGGTGAACACAAAATTCATAAACTTGTCCCCGACCATCTCAAGCGAGCCGCCGGTGCTGTCGGCATATTGAATGGGTGACATACTGACCTGCGGACGCTGGAAATTATTTGGCGCCGCAGAGGATGTGCGCAACCATGAAAATGGCAGCGTACTGCGAACAGCCAGTGCAGCACCGTCTTTGGTTGCAGTTTCATCCATCAGAGATGTGACCATGTCCTGCTTTTCCTCGCCCTCCAGTCCGTCATCAACCTTCTGCGCCAGTTCCTCACCGCGTTTCTCCGCCAGTTTCCGAGCTTCGATTCGTTTCAATGCCAGTACAACCGCGTCGCGCACACCCGGATCATCCAATTCGGGAATGTGTGAGACAGAAAAATCGATGGCCCAGTGTGCGTAGTGACTTTCGCCGCCACTCAGGTCCAGGGTTTGGCGCTGAGCACGACGGACGAGAAACAACTGTGCATCATTATTCTGTTCGTCGTTTGAAAACGTCTGGAACACGGTGGCAGCAACGTTGGGAGACTGACTTGCCTCTATCGGGTTGTCGTTCGGCCTGGTCGCCGAACTGATCGGGTAATCTTCATCATCCAGGAATTCCCGATAGCTGATCAGCGGCGTCTCGACATATGCGAAGCCTTCTTTTTCTGCGTATTTTTTCAGTCCATCACCCAGCTGGGCATCGAACGATCGCATCTGTTCGCGAAGATCCTTTAAGGCCTGCGACTGCTCTTCTGCGCGTCCCTCAAACTTCCCGGGATCTTTTTCGATAAACGAAAAACGATGGGACGAGCGTTCTCGGGCGAGCGTTTCCATGTGCGCAACCGCAGCAGTCATCTTCTCGTCGATAGCTTCGCCAACACGCTGCCGCAGAATCTCTTCGCGGATCTCGTTCTTGAGGTCGTCATCCAGTGGCCGGTACTCGTATTCGATTTCCGCGGGCTTATTGTCCGTCTTTGCAGGAGAATCGGGGACTGGGGGAATCGTCAAACTCGGCTGTGTGGCGTTGGCTTCGTCATCCGTCTGCTCAGCCGGCTTGGCATCACCATCCGGTTTTTCCGTCGCTGGTGCCGTTTTCGGCTCGTCTGCGGGCTCAGATTCAACGGACTCTGTGGGCGTCTTATCGTCTGCAGTATCCGTACTGCTCGAGGAGTCCTCGGTCGCCGGCGGCTCTGAGTTTTCATCAGCCGCAACCGCCCCTTCATCCGATTCGAATGGTCCGCAACTGCCGTCAGATTCCTCGCCCTCTGTCGCCGCTTCCCCGCCCTCTGTCGCCGCTTCCGATGGGCTGTCTGCCTTTTCCGGAGCCTCATCGGAGGTGGCTTTCGGCTTCGTGTCCGCCGGCTTTTCTTCCTTCGGTTGCTCCGTCACCGGCTGAGGCTGCGGGGCATCGTCTTTTTTCTTTGCTGGTTCCGGCTGCTCCGGCGATGGCTCGTCGGTCTTTTCTGCCTCAGCCTTTATCTCAGGCTTTGCATCACCTGTCGGTGCTTCTGCCGGATCCGTCGTTTTCTCATCCGGAGTGTCCGGCAAGACGGGCGTCCGAATCATAGGAGTCTCTTTGTTTTCTGCGTAATAAGCCTCGATATCCGCATCTGTGACCTCTCCGACCGCAGCTTCCATGGATGCATAGTCGAGCTCCAGGAACGCCAGTTTCGCTCGAAAGTCCATCCGAAAGCCTGGCGTTCCAGGTCCATCCTGATTTGGAAACTTGGTGCTGCACTCAGCAAACAGCGCTTCGACCTCAGCGTCTGTGGGCTGCTCGACTTCATCAACAAACTGGTCGACATCCAAAGCAACGGTATTCAGTTGCTGCCGCACGTTCAGGCGACGAAAATATTGCCAATAGACCTCCGGTCCCGGTGGTAGAGAGCTGGTACGAGGACGCAGCGTCAGATAAGCCAACTGAGCTTTGATCTCGTCACCCAGAATACTGAACAGCGTCTCGTCATTCATCGACTTGCGGTCGTATGACAAACTGTTGCGGATACTGACATAGTCTTTTTCCGTCAGCATGTCTGAAGTGATCTGTTTCAGATAATCATTGACCATGTCCTTGTTGACCGTAACGCCGATTCGATCGGCTTCAGCTCGCATCAATTTTCCAAAGATCACGTCTTCTCGGTTGGTCTGATGTCCAAACCCGAAAAGTCGGGCAAACTGTCGTCCAAATTGTTCGCCGTAAACGGCTTCCGAAGCCTGCAGGACAAACTGATTGGCGATGGAGCGACGCACCTCCAGGTTGAACATTTCCTCTTCTTCAATCACGCCCAGAGACGTGCTGAGACCGCCATCTTCGACGAATCCCGGCAAAACGAATCCGAGGACCGCTCCCAGTGCCGCCCCGCCAAGGCCCCATTGCAGCCAGCGTCCCTGACCGACGCCCGCAATGCCGAAGACGGCGCCTCCGGCCAGCAGGCCCAATAGCCACAGATTCGCTGATGTATCACTGAAAAGACTGTCGAGAGTGAACAGCAGCATCGACAGGATGACCATCACGATCATCATGCCCGAAGAGTATTTTCGGAAGAACTTAAATGGAGAGGCCATGTGGAGAAAACGCCTTGTTCCGGCGGAAGCAATTTGCCAGCCTGGCTTGACAGATGGGGTGCGGAGTCGTATCCCACCCACAAAATTATAGACTTTTATTGACGATCACGGTCCGGTCGGCTTCGTGCATGCAGCTGGCGAACGTCAGACGAGCCGCGGATTTTAGCCGTCGCAGCCAATGAAACAAGGTCAACCCAAACCAAGGGTTACGTCGCTGACAAGACTTACGGAGCCGTAATGTCCAAGACATTAATCATTGCAGAAAAACCGAGCGTAGCGACCGACCTTGCTCGAGTTTTGGGCAAGCTTCCCGGGATCGGCAAATTTACGAAACAAAAGGACTATTTCGAAAACGATAATGCCTGCATTTCGTCCGCTGTGGGACATCTGGTCGAGTTAAAAATGCCGCTGACTCCGGAGGGAAAAAAACTTCCGTGGAGCATGAAACACCTGCCGGTCATCCCGGACCGTTTTGACCTGCAGCCCATCGAACGCAACGAAGCACGTTACAAATTGCTGGTCCGGCTGCTGAAAAAGAAAGATGTCGATACCGTCGTTAATGCCTGCGATGCAGGACGCGAGGGCGAACTGATTTTCCATTACGTGCTGCAGCTGGCCAACTTGTCCAAAAAACTGACCGTCAAACGGATGTGGATGCAGTCCATGACCGACGGTTCGATCCTGCAGGCGTGGGACGAGCTGCGTGCTGAGGACGAAATGAAAAACCTGGCCGATGCGGCCATGTGTCGTTCAGAAAGCGACTGGCTGATCGGACTGAACGGGACTCGTGTACTGACCGCATTCAACTCCCGCCACGGAGGCTTTAACGTCACGACAGCGGGGCGGGTTCAGACGCCGACACTGGCAATACTGGCCGACCGTGAAAAAATTATCAGGGCATTCGTACCCCGGACATATTGGGAAATCCAGGGAACTTTCGGCGTTGAAAAAGGAGAATACACGGGCCGCTGGTTTCGTGAAGACTTTAAGAAGGACAAAGACGACAACCACAAGAAAGCAGAACGAGTCTGGACGCAGGAAGAAGCTGACACCATTGTCGCACGCTGCAATGGTCTGGCTGGAGTTGTCGAAGAAACCAAGAAGCCTCAGAAGCAGGCCCCGGAGCGGCTGTTTGACCTCACCAGTCTGCAGCGTGAGGCCAGCAGCAAGCACGGCTTCAGTGCTCAGCGAACCCTGCAGGTGGCTCAGGCGCTTTACGACAAGTACAAGCTGCTGACCTATCCTCGTACTGATTCCCGCTATCTGCCGGAAGACTACGTCGACACGGTCAGGGATACAGTGAAAGGATTCTCAAAAGGCAAGACCGGCGAATCGTTTGATGCTGGCTTTCCCGTGTATTCCAAATGGATCCTGGACAACAAGCGCATCACGCCGTCAAAGCGAGTGTTCGACACGTCGAAAGTCAGTGATCACTTCGCCATCATTCCCACGGGTAAAGTGCCCACCGCCAAACTGGACGACGCCGCCAAGAAACTCTATGAACTTGTCTTGCGCCGCTTTTTGGCGATCTTTTATCCGCATGCCGAATACGAACTGACCAGCCGAATCACACGCATTGGCGAAGACAGCTTCAAGACGGATGGACGCGTGCTTGTCGTGCCCGGCTGGCTTGAAGTTTACGGTCGTAAACCGGGTGTGGCTGGCGATAAGGACGAACTGGTCGCTGCAAAAGACGGCGAGCCCGCCAGCGCAAATCCCGTTGAGTCACAGCAGAAGGAAACAAAACCGCCGGCTCGATACAACGATTCCACGCTGCTGTCTGCAATGGAGACAGCTGGCAAGCGAGTCGACGATGAAGAACTTCGCGAAGCGATGAGTGAACGCGGGCTGGGCACTCCGGCGACGCGGGCAAACATCATCGAAGGGTTGATCAGGCAGAAATACCTGTTCCGCCATGAACTCAACCGCCGCGATCTGGTCGTGTCCAACAAGGGACTGGCCCTGTTCGACCAGCTTCAGGAAATCGGCATCGACACGCTGCAATCGCCGGAAATGACGGGCGAATGGGAACACAAGCTGAAGATGATGGAAAGAGGTGAGCTGGAACGCGAAGCGTTCATGAACGAGATCAAGTCACTCACTGTCGACATCGTCGAACAGACGCGTGACTACACGAACGAGTTGGTCAACCGCGATTTTCCGGACCTCGAAGCCACATGTCCGGAATGCAGCGGTACGAAGATGAAACAGACGGACGGTGTGTACGAATGCAGGAACCCGGAATGCACGTTCCGCCTGAAGAAACATATCGCCAGTCACGAAATCACAGAAACCGAAGCCCGCGAACTGATCACCAATAACAAAGTCGGGCCGATCGAAACCTTTAAGAACCGGTTTGGAGCTCAGTTCACCGCTGAGCTGACGCTTGAAAAGGCGAAGCGTTCGTGGAAGGTAAATTTCGTCTTTGAAGGTGATTCAGAACGGGAAGACGAACTGAAAAACCTGTCTGAGGACCAACTGCTGTGTGAAGTACCGATATTGGACGGTGCCGATGAGTTGGTCAAAGTGTATGAAACCGAACGTGCCTTTCTGGCACCGAAAATGGCAACAAAAAAAGATGAACGAGGAGTGCGGTTAAGCAAGACTATTCTGCAGAAGGAAATCCCGACTGATCAGGCATTCAAGTTGTTCATGAAAGGCAAGACGGACCTGATGCCGGACTTCGTGTCAAAAAAGAAGGGCCGCAAGTTTTCCGCTCATCTGACACTTGACCGAGCCACGGGAAAAATCGGCTTCGAGTTTGCACCTCCGAAGAAGAAGGCAGAAGGTGACAAGACTGCCAAAAAGAAAGCCACGAAGAAAAAGTCGCCTGCGAAAAAAACGGCCAAAAAGAAAGCCGCGAAGAAGAAGACTGTCAAGAAGAAGACTGTCAAGAAGAAGACCGCGAAGAAGAAGTCACCGACGAAAAGTGACGACGGCGTAGATGCTGTTGGTGACAACGGATAGGCGATGCTGCCTGCTGCAGGGCAGAGGTCCTTAAAATCGCGCCCGGGATGTTCTCGGCAGTACACTCAGACAACGGCTCTGCCCACAACACACGAATCCGCAGCAAAGGCACAGCAGCACGGCCCGGTAACATATCCATCGGGAGTTGCTGACAATCCCGGGCACTACGTCACTTCGGACAGTGTTCATGCCTGTCGACGTGAAATCATCCAAGAACCGATCACCAGCGACACGGTGCCCACCGCAGTCAGAATCCCGCAGGGAAGCAGCATTTCGGTAAACGTGAAACCACGCCAGATCGCACCTTCCATCGAATACACGGCCCACTTAACTGGGTCAAAATTGCTGAGCGTCTGAATGAACGGCGGCATAAACACCACCGGGACCATGCCGCCGCCGAACATCGCCATGACGGTGCAGATGCCCCAGACAGTACCGCTGACAGCCTGTTCCGTCCGGCCCAGCAGTGACAGGGGCAGCATCAGGCCAACAAAGCACACGCCAGTGGAAGCGATGGACAGCACCAGCAGATCCCAGCGTCGAGGCCGCATTCCCAGACCCACCGCGAGCATAATCATTGTCGTCAGCACAAGCATCAGGCACAGAAAACACGCGACTCCTTTGCCGGCCAGCAGTTGCGAGCGAGTCAGTGGCGACACCAGCAAACGGGTGTGAGTTCCCAAAGTGTTTTCGCGAACAATCAAGGTTGCGAAGCCTGCCACGCAGCCCATTACTGCCCACACCATGGCCTGCGGGAAACTGACGTCCCAGCCGGAACGCACCTTGCTGAGTATTGCGGCTCGGGAACCTGGATCCGGACTGCGCGAAACATCAATGTACGTCACACTTGCCAACCGCAATTCGCCACGACCCCGGGCTGCTTCCTGTTCCATATCCCCCGGCGCAGTATCGGCGGTCGACTGCACCTGTTCGATAGAATCAATCAGGCCGGCCAGTGACTCCATCATCGTGCTCAACACCACTCGGGTCGGTAAAGGAACAGAATCATCGGCCTGGATTTCTTTCCTGGAATCTTCGATCAGAGGTCGTAGTGTGGCGGGGTCCTGAAAACGGTCCATCACAAGACCACCTATCGCCTGCATCACCATTCCTTCCAGCATCCCGGCCTCTGCCCTGCGGGACGGATCCAGGCCAAGGTGAATCGGCGGTGCATCTTTCCAGATGACACCGGCTGTCATACCGAATTCCGGAGGAATGATGATCACGCCCGCATGACTGCCCCTGCGCACACTGTCGACAGCATCTTCGCGCGGCAATTCATCGACATCAACGACTTCGTTGTCCTGCAGATTCTTCACGAATCGACGGGAGACAGGCGACCGATCCCGATCACACACCGCGATCTTCAGAGCATTGCTGCCGGACGGGCCGAAGTTCATGATCGACCCGAAAAACAGGGCCATCAGCACGGGAAATGCCAGCATGAAAAACATTCCCAGCTTGTCCCGCGAAATCAGCTTCAGGTCCTTCAGGGACAGAATCAATATGCGTTTCATCAGGCAGACCACAGTAACAAAGCAAACATCGTTTCAGATAAGAAATCGTTCACGTACTGATTCACACTGTCGTTCACTCTGCTCAGTCGTCTCGCAGACTACGACCGGTCAGCGACAGAAACACGGCCTCAAGATCCGGCTGATTAATCTGCAGTGCCTTGAATGCAACACCGGACTCCGACAGCCGAACAACTTCCCGCACGGGTTCGTTTGTCGAAAAACGAAAACTCCGATCTGCCTCCACACCCGGACAGGCAGCCAACTGGCAATCGGGTTCCAGTTCACCTTTCACGATCGCGGCGCCACCATATGTTGTCAGCAGACCGCCCAGAGTATCCATGGCCAGAATCCTGCCGTGGTCCATAACAGCCACACGATCACAGAGCCTCTGGGCCTCTTCCATGTAGTGGGTTGTGTACACGATCGTACGGCCGTTCTTTTTCAGTTCCTCGATGCGATCAAAAATGTGATTGCGAGACTGCGGGTCCACACCAACAGTGGGCTCGTCAAACACGACAACCTCAGGATCATGAATCAACGCCGCGGCCATGTTCAGACGTCGCTTCATACCGCCGGAGTAGGTCCTGACCGGATGCTTACGACGATCGGTGAGCGCCGCGAATTCGAGCATTTCGTGAACTCGGTCTCGCAGATGACCGGCTGACAGACCGTACAGCTGCCCCAGAAACGTCAGGTTTTCCTGGGCCGTCAGTTCTTCGTACAGTGACAATCCCTGCGGAGCAATGCCCAGATAATGTCGAGTGCCTGCATCACAGGGGTTACCTTCGTTAATCCGCACCGTGCCACCGTCCGGCTGCAGAATGCCCACGAGCATGTTTAATGTCGTTGTTTTTCCGGCACCATTCGGTCCCAGCAAACCAAGTATCTCGCCGGCCGTCACATCAAAGCTGACGTCATTCACCGCCAGAGTCGTTCCCAGCGTCTTGCAAATATTTTGAACCTTGATCACCTCAGCCGCGCCCCGCTAAATCGTACTGATAGCCCGTCGCTGTTCGTCGAAAGCCCCCCGATTACGGGCCCTCAACACGAAAATCTCGCGACATCACGGGCGCCGAATACCCGACGAATGAATCAGACAACAGGCACGAGGACACTCATCCTATTCTGCTTAGCGAAGACTACCATTCGCCGGCACGCGAAATCAACGGCCGCACATGAATATCCAGACCCTCGCTACACTGCAGTATGCACGTTATCTGTTATCCGTTCGTGTCTCGCAGCGCGTACAATGCATCCCGACAGCGGATTTTCTGCTATCATCACACCCTGCTTCGCCGCAAGTGCGACAGGGCTGCGTTTCCAGGAGATATCTGGAGACCAGGATGACAGATCCGTCGTGGAAAAACATCATTCGCCGCGCGCCGGGGCCGTCTGCCGTCTGAATACTCGGACCAGGCGTGATTCCCTCATAGAGGCCCGGTGAGATGGCGCCCTGGAAGCCGGGACCTGCAATCGTTAAATCTTCGGTCAGTTAAATCAATGTCGTACCCCAGGGTCTCAACACTCAAAACCGCAGATCAGTTTCGAGACCGCCTGGCCGATCTGAACCTGACGCTGCCGCTCGACGAACAGATCGCCACTGGCGCTGACACAACGCTGGCACAGCCGCTGGTCAGCACAGCCGGTCTGATCGGCAACCGATTCTGCATACTGCCGATGGAGGGCTGGGACGGCACAACAGACGGAAAGCCCACCGCACTGACTCGGCGGCGGTGGCAGAATTTCGGGCTGAGCGGTGCCAAGCTGATCTGGGGCGGCGAAGCGGTCGCCGTCCGGCATGATGGGCGGGCGAATCCCAGGCAGCTGCTGATGACAGAAGCAAACCTGAGTGACATCGAAAGTCTGCGAACGCTGCTGGTGAGTACTCATGCTGAACATTTTTCCAAAACCGACGATTTGTGTGTCGGTCTGCAGCTGACGCATTCGGGCCGCTTTGCCCGCCCCAACGAAAAAAAGAAAGCGGAGCCACGGATTTCCTATCGCCACCCGGTACTGGACCACCGCGTTGGTGTTGCCGACGACGCCCCGGTACTTTCCGATGACGAATTGAAGCAACTGATTGATGATTTTGTCGCGGCCTGCGTGCGCGCTCAGAAAGCCGGGTTCTCATGGGTCGATGTGAAGCACTGCCATGGCTACCTGGGTCACGAAATGCTGTCTGGCTTTGACCGTCCCGGTGAATTCGGAGGAAGTTTTGAAAACCGAACTCGCTTCCTGCGCAATGTGGTGGCCGGCATTCGGGCAGAAGCGGGCACGCTGGAAATCGGAGTTCGCGTCAGCATCTTTGATTTCGTCCCGTTCGAACCGGGACAAGGAGCAGAGCGTCTGGGAGTTCCGTCTGCCGATGCCCCCTACCGCTACGCGTTCGGAGGTGACGGAACAGGACAGGGGATCGATCTTGAAGAACCATCAAGATTTGTGCGGCTGCTGGAAGAACTGGGGATCGACCTGCTGTGCACCACAGCAGGCAGCCCGTACTACAATCCACATGTGCAGCGTCCCGCTATCTTTCCGCCGTCCGACGGCTACCAGCCCCCCGAGGATCCACTTGTCGGAGTCCATCGGCAGATTGATGCCACAGCCAGGTTAAAACGTCTCCATCCGAAAATGATCGTCGTCGGCACAGGCTACTCATATCTGCAGGAATGGATCCCGCATGTCGGCCAGGCAGCCGTGCGACAGAACCGCGTTGATTCGGTCGGACTGGGACGAATGGTATTGTCCTATCCGGAACTGCCTGCGGATGTGCTGTCGGGCAGACCGATGATCCGCAAGAAGATCTGCCGCACCTTCAGCGACTGTACGACAGCACCCCGCAACGGCATTGTGTCCGGCTGCTTTCCACTGGATCCGTTCTACAAATCAATGCCGGAACGCGAACAGCTGCAGGCGGCCAAGGCAGACCGCTGATTCCACTGCTGCCTCGAGCCGGCACAGGTTACGACTTTGCAGCCTTTTCTTCCGCGTAGCTGCGACGAATGTACAGTGGTTCCAGCGTGTTGGGGTCGGCCAGCTGACTGTCCGCCAGCATCAGACTTCCGATTTGTGCAACAGCCGCCGCACCTGGAATCCAGAGTGACGAATTCATCAGCATCGATGCATCCGAAAACTGACCGGCAAACTTTGCCAGCCCCGGTCCGGTCACGTGCAGGCCGCGTTCAACGATCTGGCCGACAGCAGCCTGGATAGTTTCAATGCGTACTGCTCCGTCCGCCAGAAAAGCTTCTGACAGTGCGTCCCACGTGTATTCATTAACGAAAACTTCACTGCGCTGGGCGTCGCTGATGACCGCGATTTTGCTGACATCACCAGCAGCCTGTTGGGCAACCGCACGCAGAGTATCCACAGCAACGAGACTGGCAGAATTGGCCCACGCAAATGTCTTGGCAAACACCACGCCCACCCGCAGCCCGGTAAAGCTGCCTGGTCCGACGCTGACCGCGACCGCGTCCATGTCGCACGGAGCCAGATGCAGTGCCTTAAGAATGGCGTCAACCTGCAGCACAAGCGTCTGCGCGTGCCGACGACCTTCGGCAATCAACGAACGCTCTGCCAGAACGCAGCGATCATCTGAGACTGCGATGGAGCCTTCGAAACCGGAAGTGTCAACGGCAAGAATTAACAAATGAGTTTCCAAGGAATATTTCGCCGGCAACCAGCTGGCAGAATCGACTCGGGAATATCCGGTGCGTATTCCCCCGTATAAATTACGAATTCATCATGGCAGGCTGACCACCGGAATCGAGATGCCCCGTCATTTCGCCGGCATGGTAACTACTGCGTACAAACGGCCCACTGGCGACCATGCGAAAACCGAGCTTACGACACAGGTCACCGATTTCATCAAACTCTTCGGGCGGCAGATAACGCTCAACGGGCAGGTGCTCGCGAGTTGGCTGCAGATACTGGCCCAGGGTAATGATGTCGCAGCCAACCGCTCGCAGGTCGGCACAGACGTCCATCAGTTCCTCGCGTGTTTCGCCAAGCCCCAGCATCAGACCACTCTTCGTAGGCATGTCGGGCGCTTCGTCTTTGACCTGCTTCAGCAAATCCAGAGTCCGTTGGTACTCGGCATTGCGACGCACACGATGATACAGTCGAGGCACTGTTTCCGTGTTATGATTGAACACCTCCGGCCGAGATTCAATGACTCGGCGAATGGCCGCACGATTGCCCATAAAGTCGGGAGTCAGTACTTCAACTTCGGCGCCCGTTCGATTGCGTACCGCCAGCACCGTCTCGTACCAGTGATCGGCACCGCCGTCGGCAAGGTCGTCGCGCGTCACTGACGTGAGCACGACGTACTTCAGCCCCAGACGTTCCGCTGCCTCAGCGACCCGCCGGGGTTCATCGATTTCCAGAGACGATGTTTTTCCTTTCGGCACGGAACAGAATCCGCAGGGACGCGTGCAGACGTTCCCGCCAATCATGAAGGTCGCCGTCTGCTGACTCCAGCACTCTGTGCGATTCGGACACTTCGCGCTTTCGCAGACAGTTTCCAGATTGAGATCAGAAATGACATCGTCGGTGTACGCCATGCCAGGCTGCGGCAATGGCCGTTTCAACCAACGGGGCAAGCGACGCCTGGGGGGGTCAGGCGACAGATTGATGATAGGCAAACTGGTCATTGAATTCCGTTTTTATTCCTTAGCTGACTCGTGGCAGCCAAATCAGACAAGCGTAATGAGAGTGTGCAACTGAGAGATTGTGAATAGTGGTTCTTAAAGAACTGACGGCACTCGCGGCGTCCTTCGCAATCGACAACACGGAACTCACGATGCCCCGCCTCTTCCTTCGACAGCCGACGCCCGCTGAACTCTCCTGAGAAAGGGATGGCCCGTGTGAATGTGATACTCCGGGTACCCCACGTTCTCGCAAATGTGTTTGATCAACGACGCACGAACGTGAGCCATAATGGTCGGTCGTACTCGCTCGGCATTCAGTGAGGAAATCCGTTCGCCACGAAGTCCGCGTCCTAACTGCCGAGCCTCGTCCAGCCGCACGCTGACGTTTAGAAACGCACCAAAACAGGTCACTCTTTCGTCAAACCCAATGCCGGTTTCACAGACGAGACCGTGACGGCCTGAGACAACATCCGCGTCATCATCACCACGTCGCGCGACAACTCGGGAATCATGGCATGTTTCAATGATGGCGTCCTGAAGACGCCACCGAAATTCGTTTTCGCCGAGCCCGCATTCGTCAAGCTTGACGACGACATACACTGCCAGCTGTCCGGGCTGATGCAGAATCGTGCCACCATTCCGCTGAACGCGATGCACCTCGATCAGCCGAGACTCAAGTTCCCGTCTCTCCACAGGTAAGTCCAGCAGTGAACCTTCAAGACCTACGGTGATCGTTGGAGGGTGTTCACAGATCAGCACAGCCGCACTCAACCGACTCTGTCGCTTCACCTCGTGGACAACCAGTTTCTGCAGCGCCAGTGCGGACGGGACGTCAACGAGCCCCAAAAGCCGCACCTCGGCCGCTTCGATGGTGTTGTTGGTGAAGGATTCCCAGTCGACAGTCATTGATTTGACGTTTCATGATGTCCCAAGCGAATACAAACCGAATTGCCACAGTTGACGCAGCATTCACCCGTAAAAAGTTTAACCAGCGACCTGTAAAGTGCTTCAGCAACGACTGTGGTCCATGCATTCCAGCGGCATTCTAACAAGGCCCGCCAGGTGGAACTACGTGTTTCAGGAATTGAGCAAACTTCCGGGGAAACTTAGCCGACGACCAGGAGGCGGCATACCTTATGTGTCCGATGCAACCGGAAATCTGCCCGAAAACGGTTCTTTTGCGACATCGAATTACCCTCAATAAAAGGCTTTTTGCAACATACGGGTTGCAGGTTACAATGGGTTTTGGCAAGTTGTAACCAGCTCTATGGCCCGGCAATGGTGACTCTGCCCTGCATTCTACGTGCGGAGACAAATCGCTGACGGTGCTCAGGCTGCAAATTTGCCTGTCGACCACCGGTTATGGCATCCGGGTGTTCGGAAGACTGTTTTATCTCTGGAGTCCTCATCAATGAAGATAGTGTTGGAGTTGCAGGACCAGCCGTCGAACATACGAAAGGTCACGATACGCCATGACATCGTGATTGGACGCGGCGCCGAATGTAATTTGCGGCTCTCGGCTCCACAAGTCAGCAGACGACACTGTTTCCTGCGAATTGGCACGGATGGTGCCTATATTTCAGACCTCGACAGCAGCAATGGCACCTACCTGGCTGGCAAGCGACTCAGTTCCGGAAAACGATATACACTTGATGATGGTGCCATCCTTGCCGTAGGCCCGGTAAAATTTGTTGCCAGTGTACAAGCAGATGTTGCCGCGAACGAGGTATTGAAAGTACACGTTGCAGACAACCGAATCGAAGCGGACGCCGGCCTGGCGGTTGACGATTCTGCAGACAATGTCAGCTTCGTGGCGACGATGCCTGACACACCGTTTGAGCTGGGCGACGACGATCACAGTCCGCTGAATTTCGCCATCGAACAGGGCGGGCAGGCCGCTGAAGAAGACGAACCGACAACCGACTACGTCTCCGGAGACGACAGCGATTCTCCCGGCGTACAGGCGGACGAGGAATTGTTGCCGGGACTGCCTGATTCGAAGCAGGCCGCAGAGCCGGAAGCGGTTGCTGCTGTCAACGAAGGGCTGGATACGGCTGACGAAGATATCGTTGCATTGTCAGCGGATGATATTGCAGATGGCGGCAAACATGGCGATGAAGAGTCGGACCTGAAGAATTTTCTTCAGGGACTGGACTGACGACGGCAGAAACGCGCCTTGGTTCAAACAATCCGCGCCGCTCCGACTGGTAACGCCGAAACCGTTCTCGACTTTCAATGGTCGATGCGAAGGGGGCAGCTGACAAATGATCGTCGCTTCGAGAGACGATATTTGAGCGTTGGATCCTGCGAGCACAGCGGCGTCCGAAACACCCAGACTGCCCAGATCTCCGGACCATCACCTCCATGTTATGGCTGAATCGACTGTTTCGATAATGCCGATAATTAAGGCGTGGCTACACACCGCTATTGCCAGCGATGGTGCTGTAAAACGTTATGAGCATGCAGAGAACAACTCATGGAAAACCGGCATACAGTTGAACAGACGGATCCCGATCAGCCACGTCTGAAACGTCGTCTGGGTCGGGGACTGAATGCACTGCTGGGCAGTGGCCCCACCGAACTTCCGGATGCGAAGCCCGCCATCAAACTGCACGCTCCGGAGCAGGACGAGGTCAGTGTTGAGCTGATTGAACGCAATCCCTTTCAGCCACGTCGTGAGTTTGAACAATCATCGATTGATGAACTGTCAGAGAGTATACGTAAACATGGAGTGCTGCAGCCTTTGCTGGTGCGGGCCGTAGGGGACTGTTATCAGCTGATCGCCGGCGAACGACGCTGGCGTGCGTGTCAGCAGGTGGGCATGGAGACCGTCCCCTGTAAAGTTGTGGAGTTGGAAGACCAGCAGGTCTGCGAAGCCGCCATTGAAGAAAACCTGAAGCGACAGGACCTGAACGTCGTCGAAAAAGCTCAGGCGTTTAAAGATTATCTCTCAACATTCGGTGGAACAATCGAAGACCTTGCTCGTCAGCTGAGCATGAATCGCTCCACCATCAGTAATATGTTGCGACTGCTGGAACTGCCGGAATTGGTGCAGGTCGCAGTTCGAAAGGATCGGATTTCCGGCGGCCACGCGCGGGCTCTGTTACCACTGTCTGCTGATGCTCAGGTGGAACTGGCAAGGCAGATCGAAGAACAGCAACTGTCTGTCCGCAAGACGGAAGAAGCCGTGCGAGCCATACTGAAGCCGGCTGCACCGACACGTGAACCTGCAACCCACGCTACAGCCCCTGTCAAGGCAGAACTGACGCCGCATGTCCGATCACTGCAGGATCAGCTGCGGGAGCAGCTGGCGGCAAAGATTGAAATCAAGCTGAAGAAACAGGATGCCGGTCAGATTGTCATTCACTTCGGGTCCAACGATGACTTCGAACGAATTATCGGCAGACTGCGTCAGGCGGGCTAGACTCGCGCCCTGCATGCCAGTTGATGGTCATGCTGGCGAAAGTAATAGTTAGAGACGCCGTCCATAAATCGTTGCTCAGCCTCCAACGGATTGTTGATAAGCAATCGGTCGATCCAGACGTCGAAGATTCTCTGCCCGCCGACGAACGACGAAACCGATTGTCTATCGTCTCGAAGCTGCCGGTCTCCGCCCGTAAATATTCTCGAAAACTTACGTTCGCAGCGCAATGAGGATCCTGTTAAATGATCTGCCGGTGAGACTTCCGACCTTGCCCATTCGTACGGCCGACGGGCATCATCGGATTGCCGACCTCGCCAAATCGGTCAAATTCCGCCGCAACACTTGACTCCTCCGTAAGACTGGTGGTTAAAGAATTGAATCGGCAAAGACGTCAGCCGCCATTTGTCTGCGAATGCCGCATACGGAACAGATCCTGGCACAGCAGGAAATCCACTCCTCATCATCCTTACGGTTCGCTGGACGCGTTCGGTGACAAAACATGGCGAACGCGGCTTTCGGTACGCACTGCTGGATGCGGATCACCCTGCCCGGAACTGGCTGGACATGTTCAGCCCCCTGTCTGGCCACCGCCCTCAACTGTTACCGATTATCCGTATCCCTGTTACGTGCTGTTTACGCACCCTATGATTCACAGTGACTCACGGGTCGATGTAGACTGGTTTGCACAGCCAATCGTGGTTAAACGCATTGCCTCACGCTTTTCAATTGGAGCCACTCATGAGCCGATCATCTATCACTCGCCGCACAGCGCTGAAAGCCGGTGCCGCAGCTTTGGCGGCACCGGCAATTGTTCCTGCAGGCGCATTCGGCGCTAACGAGAAGCTGAACATCGGAGTCATCGGGGTTGGAGGGCGCGGACAGAGTGATCTGAACGCTGTCAGCACAGAATCGATTGTGGCGCTGTGTGATGTGGATGAACAGCGGTTAGGTGCTGCAGCAAACCGACATCCGGGCGCGAAGACGTATCACGACTATCGCCAGTTGCTGGAACAGGACAACCTGGACGCTGTTGTCGTGGCCACTCCCGATCATCATCATGCTCCGGCTACCATGCGGGCCATGAATCGAGGCCTGCACGTCTATTGTGAAAAGCCACTGACTCATACTGTCGAGGAAGCGCGGAAGATTGCTCAGGTCGCGACTGTCCGAAAACTGGCGACTCAGATGGGCACCCAGAATCATGAGCATCCTGGTTATGTTCGCCTGGTGGAACTGCTGCGCGGCGGAGCGATCGGCGATGTCCGGCAGGTACATGTGATGACCGATCGCCCCGGCAGGTGGTGGAGTCAGGGGATGGATCGACCGGCACAAACGCAGAAAGTACCCTCACACCTGCATTGGAATCTGTGGCTGGGCCCAGCCCGGGAACGCAGCTATCACGAAGCCTACGTTCCGTTTCGCTGGCGGGGCTGGTGGGATTTTGGCTGCGGTGCGATCGGTGACATGGCCATTCACCTGCTGGATCCGACGTTCCAGGCGTTGAATCTGGGGGGGCGTCCCGTCAGAGTCGCCTCGCAGGGGCCACCGCTGCACGCTCACAGCGGCCCGAAGCACATGACGACAAAGTTCACGTTCCCGGCTCAGAAGGACAGTGTTGAACTGAGTGTGTACTGGTACGAAGGCACCACAAAGCCTCCGCATGATATCGCTGCGAAGCTTCCTATGAACGGTTCACTGTTTGTTGGTTCAGATGGTGAAATCGCTATTGAACATGGTCAGCAGCCACAATTGCTTGACAGGCCCGAAACTGATGGTGATGGGGCTGCTGCCGGTCAGGAATCGTCGCCGTTTTCACAAACTCATCATCACCAACAGTGGATTACCGCCTGCAAGACCGGGTCGGCCACGGGCAGCAATTTCGGCTATGCGGGGCCTTTCACAGAAGTCGTGTTATTGGGTAACGTCGCATACCGAGTCGGGCGCGAAATCGAATACGATCCAGTGGAGATGAGCACTGGAGACAGAGAAGCGGATCTGCTGCTGCGGAAAGACTATCGCCCGGGCTGGGCTCTTTCGTAGACCGGAAACTTCCGATTTGTATTCTTTCTTCTCACCAGCCTCTTATCAGCAGCAATCAACATGCAGGTGCCCGGCGACACAACATCGCAGAATCCGATGTCTTCGCTGGGTGACTATGATCACGACGTGCGAAACCGCTATCCGGCACCCGACAGCGACGCTGCGGACGGACTTCGGGATTACGAAGGGCAGGTTCGGGATTCGGTTCGCCGGTTTTATTATCAGAATCACGTGCGCCAGACAGTCGACTTTGTCCGATCCTCACGCGAGAAATACCTTCCGGTGCGCACGCGACGAATGGGCATCTGGCAGGCCATGGATTACCTGAACGATTTGGTTGACGACAGCGACCCCGATACCGAATTCCCCCAGATCGTTCACGCCGTGCAGACGGCGGAAGCCATCCGCGCGGACGGACACCCCGACTGGTTCGTGCTGACGGGACTGATCCACGACATGGGCAAGGTACTGTGTCTGTTTGATGAACCTCAATGGGCCGTTACGGGAGACACTTTCCCGGTCGGGTGCCGCTATTCGGAGTCCATCGTTTATCAGGAATTCTTTCAGCAGAATCCCGACTGGCACAATGAGGAATATCAAACCGTGAATGGCATTTATGAGTTCGGATGCGGGCTGGACAATGTGCTGATGTCATGGGGCCACGACGAATATCTGTACAACGTTGTGAAGGATTTTGTTCCCCGCGAGGCTCAGTACATGATCCGGTATCATTCGTTCTACCCGGCTCATCGTGAAGGCGCATACGCACATCTGATGAACGATGAAGATCGCAGAATGTTCGATCATGTACGTGAGTTCAACCCTTACGATCTGTACACAAAAATTGACGCTGTTCCTGAGCTTGAGAAGTTGATGCCGTACTATCACGATCTGGTGTCACGTTTTTTTCCGAATGAGATCTGGTGGTAGGCCGAGCCGTCTGATACATGTCGGATCTTCGATCCGCAGCTTCTCCAGGCAATAACATGGACATCTCGCACAGTGTAAATGAACGGCATTTACGATTCGCAACCATGGCCGTAGCTGTCGTCGCGATTGCACTCACCGCAGGTGCAGCGATGATCTGGACGCCGGCGCCCCGCCGGGACGAGGTTTCGGAAATCTCTCGATTCGATATGCCACACCAGATCAGCAATGATGAATTCGTAACGTCTGATACATGTCGCAGTTGTCACCCGGATGAATACTCCAGCTGGCACGACAGTTATCACCGCACAATGACGCAGCTGGCAACACCTGAGGCGGTCGCTGCCCCTTTTGACTCTGTCAAACTTCAGGACGATGCCCTGACCTGTCGACTCGAGCGGCGCGGGGATGAATTCTGGGCAACGATTTTCGAATCCAACTGGAAAGACCGTTATCTGGCTGCAGGTATCGAGCCGCTGTCGGTGATCGGGACGTCCAGATCTCCCTTTCTGACCAGACGTGTTGAACTGACGACCGGGTCTCATCATATGCAGATCTATTGGATTCTAAACAATTCGAGAATGGTCGAACTGCCGTTCTATTATCACATTGACGGTCAACGATGGATCCCGCGCGACGACTCTTTGCTGGCGCCGCCACAGCCGCCCGATGCGGGAGTGAGTTCCTCGGAATGGCGTGTTGACTGCATTAAGTGTCACAGCGTGGGCGGCAAACCAGGATTGAGCGCAGGGCGCGGCCTGAAGACTTCAGTGAGCGAATTCGGAATTTCGTGTGAAGCCTGTCATGGGCCCGCCAAAGAACACATTCGCCATCACCGCAACCCCATCAACCGATATCGCCGCCATTTTGATGACACCGGTGACCCGACCATCGTGAACCCTGCTCGATTATCTCACACTGGATCTTCGCAGGTCTGCGGTCAGTGTCACATCAGCTTTGATCCGCAGAACACGGCGGACTTTCTGGCCAACGGGTTGCGATATCGCGCTGGCGACGACCTCGCAAAATCCCACAATGTGCAGGAATTCAAAGGGGAAGAAGAGGAGGGTCAGAACTTAGTCACGACCTACTGGCGTGACGGAACGTGTTGCGTTGGCGGCGACGAATACCTTGGGTTGATCAAGTCGGCCTGCTACCTGCGTGGGACAATGTCCTGCCTTTCGTGCCATTCGATGCATCAGAGTGATCCCAGCGATCAACTTGCAGAACACATGGACGGCGATCATGCCTGTCTGCAGTGTCATTCGTCGTATCAGGACGACATCGAAGGCCATACCCATCATCTCGCGAATTCCAGTGGCAGCCGCTGCTACAACTGTCACATGCCACACACAACCTATGCGTTGTTTACAACGATGCGAAGTCATCGCGTTGACAGCCCTGACATCGCCTCCAGTCTGAAACTGGGCCGCCCGAATGCCTGCAACCTGTGCCATCTGGACAAGACACTCGCCTGGTCTGCAGGTCGTCTGTCCGAATGGTATGGAACGCCGGCCGTGGAAATGGGTGAGGACGAAACAACGATCGCGGCGTCACTGCTCTGGCTGCTTCGCGGCGATGCGGCACAACGTGTGATTACGGCATGGCACATGGGGTGGGAGCCGGCGCATAAAGCCTCCGGAAAGTCGTGGCAGGCACCATTTCTGGCCCAGATTCTTGAAGACCCTTACTCAATGGTTCGCTTTATCGCGCATGAGTCACTAACCGGGCTGCCGGGATTCGGCGGCTTCAAATTCGACCACATTGGACCTCTATCGGATAGAGCTGGCGCACACCAGAAAGCGTTGTCTCTGTGGGAACAGCTTAGCCGTGAATTGGGCCCTGCACCAAGTACTCTGCTGCTCGATCCACGCGGACAATTGAAGCGTGACGAAGTTGATCGGCTACTACAGCAGCGTGATGACAGACCGATTGTGATTGCAGAATGACAAAAGAACAAGATTCACCGAATTCCGGTCGTACATCTGCCCCGCAGCTCTCGCGGACAACAGTCCTGCATTTGCAGTTTGCCTGGTGGTCCTTACTGGTGTTCCTCGCCCTTGGTGCCGTACTCGAGGTAATGCACGGATTAAAGATTGGGTGGTACCTTGACGTCTCAAACGAAACAAGACGATTGATGTGGACGCTGGCTCACGCACATGGCACCTTACTGGCACTCGTCCACATTGCATTTGCCACGGCCACCTGGCTGGTACCCAGCTGGGAATCCGGCAGACGCCGACTGGCGTCCCGTGCCTTAGGTGCCGCGAGTCTGATGATCCCGCTGGGTTTCTTTCTGGGGGGTATTCAGATCCATAGCGGTGATCCCGGCATCGGAATCTTGTTGCTTCCCGCCGGAGCTTTTTTTCTGTTCGTCTCGGTGCTGTTGACAGCTCTGGGTATGAACAAGGCGCAACGCGGCTGACGCAGGCATTTGCGTTCATTGTTTGGCGCGTTAAACGGCATCTAGGTCAGACCGGCGATCGGCGAGTCATGATACACGGGATAAGGACGACTGGTCGGATCTTGCCAGTGAGCATCCTTCGGAATGCCAAGCGTTGAATAAACAGTCGCGGCCAGTTTCTCCGGAGTCTGCGGATCTCTGACCGGATACGCCCCAATGTCATCCGTTGCTCCGATCGTGCGACCGCCCTGAACACCTCCACCGGCCAGAAGTATCGACTGGGCGGCTCCCCAGTGATCGCGACCGGGCAGCTTGTAAACCTTCAGTTTGGAAATCTTCGGTGTGCGACCGAACTCGCCGGCGACAACAACCAACGTGGATTTCAGCAGCCCGTGATCGGCGAGATCATCCAGTAACGCAGAAAGGGACTGATCGAACGGCGGCAGTAATTTGCGCAGGGCCGGGAACACATCGCCGTGCTGATCCCAGGTGGAACCTCGTCCCAGATTCACCTGCACGAGTCTGACACCGACCCCAACCATCCGACGGGCCAGCAGCATCGATGCCCCGAACACGTTCCGACCGTAAGCATCCAGCCGTCGCGGGTCTTCGTTCTGCAGATCGAAAGCCTTTCGCACATCTCCTGAAGTCAGCAGTGACAGGGCGGCTGTTCGATTCCGGTCCAGGCTTGCCACAGTGGCCTGCTGGTCAATATCCCGTCGTTGCCGTTCGACTTCCGCCAGCAGATCGGCTCGTCGGTCCAGTCGGTTGAGTGAAAGCCCCTCCGGCAGTTGCAGATTGGGCGATTGAAATACCGGATCAATCGAGTGCTTGAACGCCGGCTTGTTGGAGAAGTGAAAACAGTCAGGGCACGCACCGTACCCGTCGCACTCACTCGCCGCCTTGATTAACCACGGATCGTGTGCAGAGCCCATCAAACCGGCTCTTTGCCCGGGGCGTTCCAGGCGATTGACGTTGGCGACCAAACGAGGCAAAACAGCTGTTGCCGGCAATCCGCCCGGGCCACGCAGCTGACTTCCCGCGACCGAAAGCATTGACGGGAAATCTGTCGGCTGAGGTTTATTGCGGTTGAGCCCGGGAGGCAGCTCGCTGCGGCCCGTGTTCATGATGTGAATTCCTTCGCCGTGATCGTTGCTCTGGTGAGTCAGTGATCGAACGAGACTCCAGCGTTCACTGCGTTGTGCCAGCTGCGGCAGATGTTCACAGATATGCAGTCCGGGCGTCTTTGTTGCGATGGGAGCGAATTCTCCGCGGACAGCATCTGGAGCATGCGGCTTCATGTCAAAGCTTTCATGCTGCGACAGTCCGCCGCTTAGAAACACATAGATAACGGACCGGATCGGACGATCATCATTTACCCCGATATTCGCCCCGGCCTGGCATCGCTGCAGGTCTGCCAGTGACAGATTCGCCAGACCGATGCTGCCCACCCGCAGCAACTGTCGGCGATTCAGGTTCGGAATTGCAAATTGACGCGAAGCCACGGTCTGGTCCTGGAAGAACATTCATGGCGAACATGAAATCCGCCAAACCGGCCCAATCTGTGTGATGGTCCGTTCCGTGAGTCTAACCCACGGCACGCTGCGGCTCAATACGCAGCAAATGACATTGCGCGTCAACGAGATTCCTGGCAGACAGCCACGGGTTCCACACAAATCAATGCAGAGTCTGCAGCCAGGCGACCAGGTCGGCCAGTTGTTCTGGTGTAAGGTTGCCAACGACACCTTTCGGCATCATCGAAATCTCCTGTTTGACTCGTTCGTCAATATCGTCCTGCAGCAGTTCCACGCTGAGTCCGTCGTTCTGCCGGATCGTAACGGTTTCGGCACTTTCCAGAACAACGAAGCCGCTTTGGACCTTTCCACTGGACATGACGAAGGTCCATGAATCGAATCCCTGAGCGATCTTCTTGCTGGGATCCACGATCGATTCCATTAATTCGTTCCGTTTGTATCGCTTACCGATGTCGACCAGGTGCGGTCCTCTGGGCTGCTGCCCGTTGGCAATCGTGTGACAACTGATGCAGGACTGACTGTGAAAAAGCGTCTTTCCGGATTCAGCATTCCCCTGGACGGCCACCGCTCGCGATAGAATCGCTTCGTACGTCAGATTGGCGATCTGATCGGGATTATTCGGATCCACTTTGGGCATCTGAATTGCGGATTCCGGTTCCTTCATGGATGCAATGTCGGCGTCACTGTTGCCGTCCAGCTTAACGACGTGACGTTTGAGCTGTTTTGTAATATGAGTCACCAGTGATTCGTCGTTGTCGGCCAAAGCGACTTTGACAGCAGCAGCGATGCGTTCAGATTCGCTCCATTTCTGACGGTCATAATATGGTCCGGTCGTGTCCGGTCGTGTCCCCCACCAGCCGCGACTGTCCTGAGTGAATTCTCCTGCACGATGATACAGGCGAATCAGCGTGGTCCAGATTTGACGGCGGAGCGACCTGTCGCGAGTCGTGCTGAGAGTTTGAAACAGACCGTTAATGGTTCGTTTGCTGTGCAGCGACTTCAGAGCCCACAGTGCTCCCTTTCGGTAAGGGCCGTTCAATGCAGCAATACATTCGTCCGTGGCATGCATCCTGACCAGCGCTGTCACGGCCAGATGTGGAATCACCCGTTCCGGATGCGGCACTCGCCAGTCGTCACTGTCACTGTCCGAAGTGACGTTTGCGGGGACCGTCAGAGGCAGGACGGCGTTTGCCACAGGCTTGAGGAACTCAGACACGGACTGACTGCCATCCGCATCACTAACAATCAAATTATTGTCCAGAGCATGAGACATGATGCGCCCCAGCCCAATCAGCGCCGCGGACTGAATCCTGGCATTCGGATTCTGTAAGCCATTCAGAAATGGCGCCGGAGCCACACCATCCAGTTCCGATCTGCGATCAGCAATGGCTCGCAGACAGTATTCGGTAAGCGAATCGTCCTTCGCCAGCTGCAGCAACCTACAGTTGGCCTGTCGACCAAGAGCCTGTTTTATTGTGAAGACGGCTGCCGTGCGGCCGTACAACGGGGCATTGGCGTCAGAAGCAAGTCCGAAGACTGTCTCGTGCAGCGGGGAAGGACTGTCATGCTCCTCAGTACTGACATGGCTGTCTGCATCACTGCGTCTAAGAATTTCCCGCTGTGCATGCAGTCGCATCGCAGCGGACGAATGCTGCAGCAGATCGACCAGTGCAGCGCGCTGCAGTTCTTTTACTTCGGGCACCGGCTTTGCAAGGAATTCAGCCGGCGTGATCTGCGCGACAAAACCCACGTCAGGCCCATCGTAGGCGAACTTGCCGTTCTTCCAGCTACTGACATACATTCGCCCGCTGGCATCGACGTCGATATCCGTGGGACGAGGTATTCTGAGGAACGTATCCTGCTGAGGATCAAAGGTTGCTCCGTTGCCGGGCAAATTGTGGCTGTGGACATTGCTGGTTCCCCAGTCACACGTCAACAACAGATTGCTGTATTCAGCAGGCCAGCGTGCATCGTGAAAATACATCGACCCGCAGCCTGAGCCGCCGCCGTAATCGGCCAGAGGCGGCATAATTTCTTCTGAGAAGTTCTTGTACAGCGACGGATAGCCGTAATTGGCGGACTGCAGAATGTGTGAAACTCGAATGTCCCAGCCACCACCATCATTTGTGTTATCTCGCGTGAAGATGTTCATATAAGGATCGATGGCGACGTCCATAATGTTGCGTTGACCCCACGAGTAAATTTCCATCTCCGTGCCATCAGGACGAATGCGAACAATGCCGCCACCTCTTTTGCTGAGCGTGGTGCCGTCTTTTGCAATCGCCTTTGTGAACCCGAAATCACCAACGGCGATGTAGATCCAGCCGTCGATGCCCATTCGAATACCATTGGTCGTGTGGTCGGCCCCACGCTTGTTGACTTCTTCCGTGCTGATGCCTTCGATCAGTACTTCGCTTTCGTCCGAAGCACCGTCACCATCAGTGTCGCGGAAGACACTCAGATACGGAGGATGCAGAACCCACAGCGAACCATCGTCGTAAATCAGACCACGAGGGTGATCCACCATTGTAAATTCATTGATCTGATCGGCTGTGCCGTCTCCATCTGTATCAATGCAGCGCAACACTTTGCCGCGGCCGGTTTCCTTACCCAGAGAACCCTGTTCATCGACGCCCACAAAAACTTCGCCGGTGGCCGCTGCTGTCAGGCAGACGGGGTAGTTGACTTCAGGCGGATGACCGAACATGGTCACGTTGAAGCCTGGCGGAGCCTGCACATCCCCGACAGATGCGGCTGCAGTCCGGGGTACCGCAGATTCGGGCAATTCCGGAAGTTCGCCGGCTGAAGCCTCGAGCTCCCAGATGGATCCCCACAATCCCCGGCTGGCACCCAGAAATGTTGTGCGGATGTATCGTGTGTCCGGAGCGTCTATGACGTGAGCCCGAATGGCCCCTGGGTCTTCGTTCCTGGAATCGTCAACGACCTGAGTCCAGCTTTCATTATCCGCGGACGTTTCGACGATGTACCTGTAAACAATGTCCTTCGGTTTTTCCCAGTGCAGCCGGATAGCGCGGACGTGCTGCGATTCTTCCAGATCAACCGTGACCCATTCATCGGTCTGTGGCCCGGATGGACAATATCGAGTATTCAGCAATCCATCAGTCAGGTGTTTGCGGAAGTTGCCGGATTGTTCGCTTCGGGATGTAACCGGTTTGCCGTACGCCAGATTCCCGTCGCCACAACAGTTCTGAGGCAGCAGATGATTGGCTGCGTTCTTCTGAACAGGGACAGCAATCAGAGCTTTGATTTCTTCGTCGATTTTTTCCGTTGACGGTGTGAAGTCATTTTCCGGATCACGCCCAACCGCCCACAGCACAGCTTTAGCCATCATGTCCAGGTACTTTGGCTCGGCCATGGTTTCGTTGTAATGGCCCATCGTGCAGCCGAACACTTTTGTACCCTGGTAATCGTTCGTCCAGACGCAGATCTGTGGCATTCCGTCGGCCAGGCGATTTGCCTGAGCCAGAGGCGTGGCCGTATCGAACACCTTCATCGAGTGATACAACTCTCCTTTAGGAGCGACAAACATCGGGCCAAATCCCTGCATGATCGGATGATCGGGCTTTACGTTTTCAGCCGTGTACGAATAGTGAGGCCCGTGTCCGGGTGACTGCAGTCCCACAAATTTAAACCAGCGATCGTCTTCAACTCGGTAACAGTGCATCGCGCAGTGGATCAGAATCGCCGGCAGGCCGTCCTTATGCGGCTGCAGAATGCGATCCACAAATTCGAGATCAGTGACGTGCGAAAAACACTCGTTGTGAATAACGATATCAAACCCGTCCGCCCAGTCAGGATCGTTGTAAAGAGGAATGGGTGTGTCCGTGGTTGTGCCACCCTGATGGACAATGGTCCAGCGAACATTGGCCCGTGCACTGATGCCGCGTGGCAAAATCAGTTTCTGCCGGTCGTAGTCGTGACAACAGCCGCCGGTGACCAGCAGGGCCTGAATTGGCCGGTCTTTGTCATTGACTTCGTCAGCGGTGACAGACGGTGGAAACACACACCACGCCACGAAAATAAATAGTGATGCAGACGTACCGCGCATCGGAGATGCTTTCTGAATCGATTGGAAATTGAGGCGAGGAACCGACAGCGTATCCGGAAATCCCGGCGACACAAGAGGCGGACAGACGCTCTGACAATCTCGGCGTCACACAGAAGAGAGTAAAACCGAATTCGGGAAGTTTTTGTCCCGGTGGTCTGCCGGCGACTGCAGAAACGTCAGCGAATTATCTCGCACCCCAACAGTCGCCGCAGCAGTCCGATTTGCCCGACGTGCAGCATTTCATGCTTTGCACTGAATCGCAGTGCCCCGTCCTTCGTTGTGAACATCGGGTGCGGGGGACCTGCTGCTGCTGTGAGAATGCTTTCGTCCAGTGCGGCAATCTCCCGTTCGACGGCAGTATGAACACGGTCAAAGGCCCCCCGAATCTCAGCAGGAGTCGGGTATTCGTGCTCACTGGGCGACGGTTCAGACCCCTTGCCAAAAAGCTTTCCAAATTCATCGGCGGGAATCAACAGGTCATCCGCAGGATGAAATCCTCGCACCCGTTTCAGACACAGCCCGTATTGTGCGATGGCCATGTGCCCGACCTGCCATGCCACGTGGTTGATCCCCTCAGCAGGCTGTTTGAACCACAAGGATTCATCGACGTGGCTGAGCATGTCGTTGGCATAGGCGCGGCTTTGTTTCAGATCTTCAAGTATGATCGGGATCAATGTCATCAGTCGTTTCGTTCTGGCTTTGAAGGGCCGCAGGAGCGTTTAATGCCGAAAGACGACTCTGCTGCAGTCGCCTTGGCGACATTACAAACGCTCGGACGGTGAACCACAAGCCCATACAAGACGAGACCTCCCACTGCGCCGGAATTACTGACCTGTCCGGGAATCCGCAGCTGCAATTCGCCAGCAAAACACCGGCCAATGAGACGATAATCATTTCCACAAGAGGCAGGCCAGCACCCGCGCGATCGCTCTTCCGGCACGGAGTCGTCTTACCAGTAAGCGAAGCGTGACACAGGTTGCCGGCGGTATTCACGACTGTTTTCGACAGCGACCGTCGGAGCTCATTCACAATGTTGATATTCTGATTCGCCCGGATTGTCCAAAAACAGCGACACCCAATGCACCTGTCGAAGGTTTATTCACAGCGTAGACTTTTGACAGCGAAATCACGAATGCCGATTCTCTAATTTCACGGGACAGACATATGAACAAGCTTGCAACAGGACTGCTGGCAGCCGCAGCAGTGACGATGACGGTTGACTGGGTAAACGCACAACAGGACGGCGACAAGCCGCGCGAAGGTGCTCAGGAAAGAGAAAGAGAGCAACCTCGTGAAGCAGCTCGCCAGCGAGATGGCGAAGGACGAGGAGACCGCGACCCGCGGGGCAGAGGACGTGAGGGAGACCGGGGCCGTGGCGGTGAACGTGGGCGGCCGAATGCAGGACCACCTCGTGGTGGCGACGGTCGACGTCCAGCTGTTGGCGGGACCATCGTGGCAGCCCTGGATCGGAACGGTAATGGAACGCTGGACTCCGACGAAATTGACCAGGCCATCGTGGTGCTGCGTCGGATGGATCGCAACAAAGACGGTCGTCTTACGCCTGACGAACTGGGCATGTTGGGGCGTCCCGGCGGTGACCGCACACCCGGTGACGGTGATCGTCCACCTCGCGACGGTGATCGTCCACCCCGTGACGGTGATCGTCCACCCCGTGACGGTGACCGTCCACCCCGTGACGGTGATCGTCCACCCCGTGACGGTGACCGTCCATCTGGCGAACGTAGTGATCGCGGAGGATTCAGCCCCGAACAGATGATGGCGCGATTTAATGAGTCGGACACCAACAAGGATGGTAAGTTGTCAAAGGAAGAGGCCCCGGACCGCATGAAGGAAGGCTTTGACCGACTGGATGGCAACAAGGACGGATTTGTCGACAAGGAAGAGTTCGGTCGAATGCTGCAGCGTTTTCGTCGCGGCCAGGGACGGGATGGTCGACCGGGTGGCGATCGCGCGGAAAATGGTCGTCCCGGAGGGGATCGTCCGACTCGAGAAGGTGACCGACCGCCACGTGATGAAGATGGCGGCAAACGTCGACGTCCGGACACCGAATAGTCACGGCAGATTCGTCTGCAACACCTGGAAAACCGGAAGCCGCGCTGGCAACCAGCGCGGCTTTTTCGTGCGCATACGACAGCAGACAGGAGCTTTGCCGCGGAACGTGACATTTCGCGGCATTTTTCGACAGAAAGTCGGGAGAATCTGAGAGCCCGCCCGATTTTTATCCGTGCCGGAAAGAGATACGATGCGTATGTGTTGAAAGACTTTCCCGGAAACAGTGGACCGTGCTGCGATGATGGCGATCCGCCGCTGTGCCGGTGCCGTCGTATGAATCTGGAAGCTGGATAATGTTACAACGCTATGCATCCGGGCTGATTTTCGGGGCCGTCATTTGGGCGGCTTCCGGCTGTAACAGCGGCAAGCCAAATGGCGAAACTGAAACGTCGTCGGGTTCGCAGACAATAGATCGAGTGCCCGCTGCTGTGACGAAGGAGCAGTATGCCAGAGCGATAGCGGTCAGAAGCCGGGGCGTCGGTCAGTTGGAGAATAAGGAGTGGCCGGAGGCGGAAAAGTCGTTTGTGGAACTGACGGAACTGCTGCCTGGCAATCGTCTGGCCGTCCGGAACCTTGCGGTGTCGCGTGTATTGTCTTTGATCGACAGAGAGTCTCCATTCAAACAGGCCGGAACTCCGGCAGAAGTGCAGGCGTACCAGCAGGCTGTTGAAAATTCCAGACAGGCTGTCACGAAGTTTCGCCAGGCGTCAACGGACGAATACGACACTGCTCTGGCGGATATGCTCATGGGTAAACTTCTGGTGCACGATGACTCCCCGGAATCCCCCAGTATTACTCAGGGGCTTACACTGTTACGTAATGCGGCAGACGCCCTGCCGCAGGCAGCTGACTTTCGTTTTGCACTGGCCATGGCCATGGATGGCCACCGCGACTACGCAGATTCACCGGAATTACTGATCGCATTGCAGAAGTCATTCGAACTCGCTCCACAAAATCTGTTCGCTCTGCAAAAACTGATGCAGCGACAGGCACTCAGTCTGAATTCAAAGAACGAAAACACCAGGACTCTGGCACTCCGGATTACTGAGACACTAAAGGCTGCCAGAACATTAATTGCTCCGCTTAATGAATCGATCAGGAAGCAACGTCGGATGGACCTGGTGGGAACAATCACAAAGGCTCTGGACGAATTTGACGGTACCAATGCGCCCACGTTGATGGGGCCTGCCATGATGACCGGCAACCTGTTGCTGCCGGAGTTGGCCACACAGATTGACCAGCGCCGACTGAACCGAAATCTGCTGGAATACCTGCTGCTGGAATTTGACGCAGAATTTCTGGCTGCGGCCAGAGCAACGGGGGCAATTCCTGCTGCGGAACCGACAGTCGTAAAAGCCTTCCTGACGACGGATAGCCTGCCGCCGGTCAAAGCAGTCACACAGGTCGAATTGCTGGATATGAATCTGGACGGTTTTGATGACCTGATCGTAGCACGTGAGGGCGGCATCGAAGTTTATTCTCGTGGCACGAACATGGCCGCAGAATGGACACTGCTGATGAAATCGCCGGAGCAGCAGATCCATGTGACCGAATTCCTGCTGGCCGACATCGATCGGGACTTTGACAAAGCCATCAGCGACATCAAGAATCCTTCACTGTTGCGTGACGCTGACGGTGACCAGAAAATTGTTACGGACCCCGCAGGCCTGAATCGCTGGTATGATACAGATGCTGACATCATCGCCTGGGGTAGTGAAGGCGTTGTTGTGTTTCGCAACCAGATGAACGGCGACGCAGGTCGTTCGCTGAATGTTCTTCCCCAGGAGCAAGCCGTTCCGGCAGTTAACGACATCGTCGCTGCAGATCTGGAAGCGGACGGAGACCTTGATCTGATCTTCGCAACCGATGCAGGAATGACATTATGGAAGAATATCGATGGCACGGTGTTTGAGAACATAAATAGCTCAGCGTCGTTGCCTGAGCACGGTTTGCAGTCACTGGCCGTCGTTGACTGGAACAGCGATGTTGCGATGGATGTCGTGGGAGTCTCCGCCGACGGAACCACCGGCTGTCTTGAGAACATGCTGCATGGTCGGTTCCGCTGGATCCCGATCAATTCGGACCGTGTCGTTGCGAATGATGTAGCTTCCGTGACCTGCTGTCATGTTGTGGGGCCAGGTGCTGACGGCAGAACTTTGCTCTGGTGTTCCGGTGCGGGCGCGGATGACCAGTCCAACTGGTTTGGAAATAAGGTGGTCGTTGCAGATCTCGACAATGATGGTGCTATGGATACTGTAAACTGCCACGGCATTGAACAACCGCTGACTGTTTCAATCCTGCCGGAAACCGTACAGCCGGCGACTGCGTCGTCCGGCACGGCCGCGGACATCGACGATGACGGTGACCTCGATATCATTTACGTTTCTGCAAGTGACGGTACCCTCGGACTGCTCACAAACGATGGTGGAAACAGCAACAACTGGATCGATGTTGTCGCTCGCGCTGTTCCCGACGATCCACAGTTTCCCTCCAATCGAGTGAACATGCACGGGATCGGTTCCGTAATCGAAGTGCGAGCGGGCAGCCTGTATCACGCAGAAGTCGTGAACAAACCAAAGCTGCACCTGGGGCTCGGGAAAGCAGAATCAGCAGACGCCATACGCATTATCTGGACCGACGGCATTCCTCAGAACATCACCGTTCCTAACCTGCTGCGCAAGCGGATCGGCGTACTGGCACCACAGATCCTGAAGGGGTCCTGTCCCTACATCTATACCTGGACGGGTGAACGGTTCGAGTTCTTCAGCGACTGTCTGTGGGCTGCACCGCTCGGTCTGGTGCAGGCCAGTGGAGAAATTGCCCCAACTCGAGAGTGGGAGAATCTGTTGATTCGAGGCGAGTCACTTGTTCAGAAGGACGGACGCTACATGCTGCAGCTCACCGAAGAGCTGTGGGAGACGGCGTACTTTGATCAAGTGCAGTTGACCGCCATCGATCATCCGGCGAACGTGGATATATTCAGCAACGAAAAAGTCGGCTCACCGGACATGGCGACTCACAGAATTCACACCGTCCGGCATCCTCGCAGTGCGGTGTCAATTACTGATGGTCGTGGTAACAATCTGCTGCCAGGTTTGGCGGCTGCTGATGGCCACTATGTGCAGGCCTTCAAGGGCCGCATCATGCAGGGACTGACCGACGAATGGACGCTGGAGTTTGATCTGGGCGACCTGACAGATCAAGAGGATGCGCTTCGGGACATTCGTCTGTTTCTTGTGGGCTGGGTCTTTCCGACCGACACGTCACTGAATCTTGGCATCGCACAGAACCCCGCAATGGCCGGACCGGCCGGTCCGTCAATCGAAGTGCCGGCCGGCGCTGGTGGCTGGAAAGTTGTGCGCCCGTTTATCGGTTTTCCAAGTGGCAAGACTAAGGCGATGGTCGTTGACATTTCCGACATCTTTGTTGACAGCGACTATCGCTTTCGCATTCGTTCCAGCATGGAACTGTATTGGGACCACGCGTTCTTTACGGTCAATGAAGAGACCGCAGACACCATGACTCAGTCTTGTCCATTGCTGGCCGCGGACCTGCATTTCCGAGGCTTCAGCCGACGCATATATGCCGACAACGCATTGTTCCGCCGCGGCCGGGCCCCAGAGAGCTACGACTACGCTGCAGTAACGACAGCACCGCGGTGGCCGACGATTCATGGCAGATTTACTCGCTACGGAGAGTCGACAGCTCTACTGACCGATCACGACGATCAGATGGTTGTGATGGGGCCGGGGGACGAGTTGACCATGGAATTTGCGGTCCCGAAAAAACCTGTACCGGACGGCTGGAAACGGGATTTTGTACTGACAAACGTCGGCTACGACAAAGACGCCGATCTGAACACAATTTACGGGCAATCCTCAGAACCGTTCCCATTCCGGGCAATGAGTCGGTATCCTTTTTCACCGGATGATCAGGTTCCGAATACTGCCGAGTACCGGCAGTATGTCGATGGCTGGCAGACTCGCGAGTATTCCCTCAACGAATTTCGGGATGCGTTGCGAAAACCGTGACCGAAATCATTTCGCTGTCGCCAGGCTGTCTCAAAGTAACAATTACATTTGGTTTCAACACATCGAGTTATCTGCTGTGAAAAATCCTGCTTTGCTTCTTGTCATGGTTTCTGTTTCCGCCGCATTCGCACAGGACGCACCTACAGAATTCGATTATCCGCTGGCGGTTACAGCAACGGCTGACGGCGTCGTCTACGTCGCCGACCGAAATATGCCCGGCGTCTGGAAGATTGAAGACGGAAAGAAGAGCGTCTACTTTCAGGGTTCGAAAAAATTTCGCACTCCTCTGAATGCCGTCAGGTGTCTGGCGATGGACCACGAAGGTAACCTTCTTGCCGGCGATTCCTCGACTCGCGAAGTTTATCGGTTTGACAACGACGGGACGCCACAACCGCTGACTGATGGCTGGATCGGAATTCCTATGGCTTTGGCGGTTGCCCCGGATGGCACAATCTACACTGCCGATCTGGAGTTGCATCGCATCTGGAAAATGCCGCAGGAAGGTCTGAAAGAACCGGAGGAATTTGCCGTCATCAATTCACCTCGTGGTTTGACTCTTGACCCTGATGGAAATTTGTGGGTATTGTCGACATCCAGCAAGGACGGTCAGATTCAGAAGGTCACACCGGATGGAAACATTGAACCGTTTGTGAAAGGACACCCGTTCAATCTGCCACATAACATCGTAAGAACGGGTGACGGCACATTTTTTGTCACGGACAATTACGAGCACTGTGTGTGGAAGGTGACCGCGGACGGCGAAAAGGAGAAGTGGGTTGTCGGAGAACCGATGGATCGTCCCGTCGGGCTGTGCCTCAGCGGTCAGAACCTGCTGATTGCAGATCCGCACATTCGCACGATCTTCTCACTGGCTCCGGATAAGAAGCTGTCGGTGCTCGCCAGTTCTCCTGTGGCCGAGATCAAGGTCAAGTAGGCGCCGCCTGGCGGCATTCAGTGTTTTGCGACCTCTTCGGCACCTCGCAAGGCACGCAGTACGTTACCGCCCAGAATCTTGTGGATGTCCGATTTCGTGTAGCCCCGATTGAGCAGTTCCTGAGTAATCAGCGGGTAAGTCGAAACGTCCTCCAGCTGTTCCGGCAGGCGAGGGACTCCATCGAAGTCTGAGCCGATACCGACGTGATCGACGCCGGCCACGGTGGCAATGTGGTGAATGTGATCCACGACGTCATGAATCGTGCCGCGCGCATTTTCGTTTTCATTTCGCTGTGCTGTCGGGATGACATACTTTGAGAAGAAATTCACCATCACGACACCGCCATTCTTTGACATCCGCCTCAGTACGTCGTCCGGTACATTGCGAGGATGGTCATTAATCGTCAGTGCTGACGAGTGAGAAAAGATGACGGGTGCTGTGGAAATATCGATCGCCTGATGCATCACATCCGGAGAAACGTGGGAAAGATCCACCAGCATGCCCAGGCGATTCATTTCGCGAACAACCTCTTTCCCGAAAGCGGTCAGCCCACCGTGTTTCGCATCGTCCGTCGCGGAATCAGCCCACGGCAGGTTTCTTGAGTGGGTCAGGGTCATGTAGCGACAGCCGCGATCGTACAGCCTCTGCAGGTTGCCCAGTGAACCTTCAATCGAGTGACCACCTTCGACGCCCATCATCGATGCAATTTTCCCCGACTTCACGATGCGTTCTATTTCGGCTGCCGACGACGCGAATTCAAATGTCTGCGGATACCGCTTAATCATCCTGTCGACGATGTCAATCTGCTGCATGGTCTGCAGCAGAGCGTCACCGGTCAGCATCGTGTCCGCTGACACGTACACCGACCAGAACTGTGCTTTCACGCCGCCGCGTCTTAATCGAGGGATATCCGTGTGCTGACGCGGTTGATTTCTGGCAATGTCCACCTGATCGAATGACGAGTTACCGCTCTTGCGGAGTTCCCACGGCAGGTCGTTGTGACCGTCGAACAGCATTCCTGAAGAATGCACCGTGCGAGCTTCGTCTGTCAGAACGACGGTCGGACGGGCTGCATTCTGCCCATGCAGGTGAGGCAGCGCCAGGGCAGCCATCGCAGCGAATAACATCCTGTAAATCATATCGGCCTGCTTCTTTTCGAATAAATGAGAGCTATCTTCTGGGCCCGCCCGGCCAGCGAAACTTCACGGCAGCGGCAACGGGTTGATTAAGGTCAGCGTCACTCGGCAGAGAAATATGAATCATCTTCTGCTTTGGATCGAGGTTTTCATTGAGCTGAGCTTCAGTAACACAAAGGGAAGTGACACCACCACCCGGCACTTCCATTCCAGCCGTCCAGACCATTGCATTCAGAGCGATTCGCCGGAAGTCATCGATAGCCCAGTTTCGATGCCAGTGGCCGCCGGTAAACCCGACGCCTCGACCACCGTCCGGGCGTTCCACTGCCCACATCAGAGTTTGGCGTGTGCCAAGTTTTTTCTCACCCGCCGGCGTCCAGTGAATGTATCGGTTAATTCGGTCTCGTGTGGGTGTAGATGTAAGAATGTCCAGCGCAGTTTTCGGCTTTGCAAAACGCATGTTGTAGTACCACTCGTCATTCGCAGAAAACATGGGAACACCGTTGGCAATCGGGTGCTCGGCATGAGGTTCCAGCGGAGCCGTCCAGTGCGGATTGCACGAGAAGCCGCCTTCATAATGTCCACCAATCCATTTCTTGAAGTATTTACCGCGCGGTCCGGCAGGCACTTCAACTCCGTAGTGCATGCACATCACGCCCATTCCCCTGTCGACCATCGCATCAAGTGTTTCTTCGTGTCCTTTTGTGGGGTGCCTGTCGTTTCCATCAGAATAGATAACGACAGCCCGCGCATTGTCGAAGATTGATTCGTCTTCCGGCCACCCGTTACGAACCACATCCACCTGGACAGCAAGCTTGCTGTGTTCATTCAACGCTCGTGCCAGCAGAATACATCCGGCGTTGAATTCATGCTGTCCGGAAGGATGACTGACGGCACCGGCAATCAACACGATACGTGTTTCCGGGGCAGTCGCGGCGGCGGATGTCGCGACGCCAATAACAAGGCCACAGGTGAGGACCGGGGAAATAATACGGTGCACAGGATTCTCCCGTTCGTTTGACTGTTGTACTTGCTCTTCTGCCTGACATCAGAATTCACCTTATCATTTCATGAACCCGGTCGCGACCATCGGCACAATATCCGGCTGTCAATTCAGGTGACTGTCAGAATAATGAGACTCATCGACCGGTACCCGATTGAAAACCAAAAATCGGTATTTTCTTTGTTGGGATCTCCATGCAGAGCATGGTATTTTCGACTCGTCAGGTCGCAAACAACAAGTTATCCCTGACAATTAAGATTGTTCTGAAGACCATTCGCAAAGAAAACTCAGCGTCCGTTTCAATTGCAGAATCAATCCTGAGTCCAGTGACATCCGTAACAGACACAGCACAGTGAAACGACAACTCCATTGTGCGGCAGCACTGTCCGAATGAACCTCATTGCGCGAATCATTGCAGACCATCCGTGGATCGGCTGGTGCTTCGTTATTGTTCTTTCCATCCCGCCTGCGCTCGGTTTCCTGGGTTGTCGTGTAGCGGAGTCTGTTCCTGCGACATGGGTGACGCCCGAGACAGCCGCGGCGCTGACAGAGGCGGAAGAAACGTTCACACTGAATGCGCCTCTTGTTCTTGTGCTTGAAAACGAGGATTTCTTTCGACCTGAACAGTCCGTCGCGGTACACGCTGCTGCTGCTGCACTCCGCGAAATGCAGTGCGTTCGCAACGTTGTCTGGATCGGTGACATTCCGGAAGTTTCATTGCTTGGACACGTCACGCCGATTCTTCCCGATGCTGACGGGACCAGCCAGGAGTTTGCCGTCGCTCGTTCGCGTCTGATCGAGCACCCGATGGCGGCCGGAAGCCTGATTTCCGGAGATGGCAGGACGACAATGATGCTGATCGACGTAGAGCAGCGAGAAAACGTTAACGCGGTTCAAAGTCGCGCTGCGGCAATTCTCAATCCAGCGGCAATTCGTGTTCGCGCTACCGGCCCGCTGGCTCTGCATGGAGCACATGACCAAGCATTAGCAGAAGACCATTTCCGCATTCAGATGCTGGCATATACAGTCGTCGGCCTGCTGGCTGTGCTGATGTTTCGGCGACCTGCTGCGATCTTTGTGGCGGGAAGCGGACCGACCGTGGCGGTCGTATGGACGATGGGGTGGCTGCGGTTGATTGGTCAGGCTGATAACGAACTTGCAAAAATTATTCTTCCGGTGTTGATCACCATGGTTGGCTTTGCCGACGGCATGCACCTTGTGGTAAGAATTCGCCAACTGAGAGCCGGCGGAGAAAATCGACGCGATGCGATTTACAATGCGGTTCAAATGATCAGTCCCGCGTGCCTGTTGACTTCGATCACCACAGCCATTGGTTTTGGATCGCTGATGTGGTCCAGTGCGGAAATGATCTCCGGATTCGGCCGTGCTGCGGTCATCGGCGTTGTGGTGACGTTTTTTTCGGTTGTTCTCTTAACACCGCTGCTCGCAAACTCGTGGCTGTCAGATCGAATGCACGTGGTTTCGGGAAAAGACCCGGTCACGCTTTTCATGAACCGGTGCACAGGACTGATTGAGTTTTCATCGCGGCAGGCGCTGTCGGTCACCATCTGTGGCATCATGATCACGATTCTGTGTATGCGTGTGGCAGCGAGACTGATTCCTGACGACAAGCTCACCGACCGTGTGCCCACCAGTTCAGAAGCGTGGCAAACCATGCGTGACTGCGACGAACTCATGAACGGCATAAGATCGCTGCGTATCGTAGTATCGTGGGACGATTCGAAAGGGCGAACTGATGTCTGGCCCGTGATTAAAGAATGTGAGGACCTGCTGGCGAACGGAGAACTGGCTGGTAATCCCAGGTCAATTCGCACTTGTCTGTCCGTCTTTAAGGGATCGGACAAACAGCACCGATCAATTCTGGCAAGCCAGCTGCCGAACGACCTGCGAAATCTGTTTTATCGTCCGGAAAAACATCAGGCTCAGGTTGTCACCGGGCTGCGGGACCAGGGCATTTCCGCTCATGAACCCATGTTTGCGCGAATTGAGGCTCAGCTGAAACCGATTGAAGACGCTAATCCCGGATTCAGACTCGAAATCATCAGTGACGTGATTATCGAGGGCCGCGTCGTGCGGCAGGTTGTGGAAGAACTCGTCCACAGCCTGTTAATGGCGTCCTTGATCATCTTCGGGGTCCTTGCGATCGCGTTTCGCTCGCTTCGATTCGGTCTGATTTCAATCCTGCCAAACGTCATGCCGCTTGCTGCTGCCGGCACCTTGCGATTTATGATCAATGACTCACTGGGTATCGCGAGTGCATGTTCATTTGCGATCTGTCTGGGCATCGCTGTGGACGATACAATTCATTTTCTTATGCACTATCGTGAGGAACGACGGCTCGGTCGGACTCCGGCACAGGCAAACCGAAACACATTTCTGACCGTTGGCACAGCGTTGGTGATGACCACCGTTGTCTGTACACTCGGGCTGGGTACGGTGTTGACAAGCCAGCTGCCGGCGCACGTAAACTTTGCGGCGATGGGGTGTACGACGCTCGTCGCCGCACTCGTGGCCGACCTGTTGTTTCTGCCGGCACTATTGTGCCTGTTTCCCGATAAGTCCTCCCGTGTATCGCCTCTGAAAACTCTGGCGGCCAAATCCGATGTGGGCTGATCCGGACTGTTCCGGCTGCAGAATTCATACGATTCACGGCGGCTGGCCTCTGTTTTCACTGATTAACGGAATCAACGTGCGTATTTGAAATGCTGTCATCGTAGTAGAATCTAACATCAGTATGCTTTCTGCCGCTGCAATGCTGTCCAAAGTCGTCAGCAGGACCTTTGTTTTCAACCATCCTGCTCGCTGAGATCTTTATATGAAGTCAATACTGATCTCAGTTCTCATTGCCGTTGCTGCATTCATTCTGGCGGCGTCGCGAATCAATCACGGCCTTGTTGATTCGTCTCTGCCGGCGGGGCCTGGCCTGACACTGGATGAGTCCTTCAATATTGGCCAGGGAATCTACGTTCTTGAAGCATTCCTGCATCACGGCCCCTTGCTGTTCACTGCGTCAGCCGCCGATGAGGTCTTTGGCGATCCAGCCTATTTGCCTGATTTTCCGCCGCTGGGCCGAGTAATACTGGGAGCTGCTCACCATTTAACCGCCTGGGTGATTCCTGGTGCTGAACAGTCACCATTCAACGTACCGGCAGCCAGACTCGGTTCATGCACAGCACTCGCCGCCACTGTTCTGCTGCTGATGGAATTTGTTCGACGCCGCTACGACATGGCCACTGCCATCGCTGCGGCGCTGTGTTTGTTGCTGATGCCCAGAGTTGTCGGCCACGCGCGACTGGCCACGCAGGAAATGACAACCACCCTGGCGTGGCTGGCGACGCTGGTGCCACTGCTCACCTGGTGGACCGGAGCGACCCCTCCCACCAACAGACAATGTCTGATCAGCGGATTGCTGTGGGGACTGCTGTTGCTGACGAAGGTACAGGGCCTGCTGCTTCCTCCACTCGTGATCGCATGGGCGTTCTGGGTTTTTCGCTGGTCTGCAGTGCGACCGCTTGTATTGTGGGGTGTAAGCGGGCTTTTCGTTTTTTACGCAGGGTGGCCATGGTTGTGGCTGGATCCGCTCAATCATACCTTGCAGTATGTCAGAACGACGGCGGATCGACCGACATTATATGTATGGTATCTCGGCCAGCGTTATGCGGACAAAGCAGTGCCATGGCACTTTCCATTTGTCATGACGATGGCGACGCTGCCGGTTTCTGTCACGCTATTTGCATTCTGGCGATTCTGTGGGCGGCAGTTTACGAAGGTCGAAGGCCTTGCCACTGCTTCCATTCTTTGGCCGCTAATCGTGTTTGCCGTACCGGGAACTCCGGTCTACGACGGCGTCAGACTGTATGTCGTCATTATGCCGCTGATTGCGTTCATCGCTGGTCGAGGCCTGATTTCCGCGTTACAGCTGCTGTCCGGTCGATTGCGAGAATCGCGTTTCGTTGAATCCTCGGTAAAGCCAACGTTGGCAAAGAAAGTGGCGGGGGCGTTCTGCATCGTCGCACTCGTCGCCACTGGGCGGCAGTTTACCGTTCAGGGACCATTCTGCCTTGCACAATACTCACTGCTGGCACTTGGAACACAGGGCGCTGTCGACGTGCTGGGACTGGAATCCAGCTACTGGTCAGACGGACTCAACGGTGACTTCTGGAAACAGGTTCCCGCTAACTCGACGGTTTATGTGGCTCCGGTGTCCCATCAGTTTCAGTTAAGCGACCTTCGTCAACTGGTGCCTGTCGTCAGGAAACGGAATATTCGTTTGCTGCCGTTCGAATATGATCCGCAGGAACAGCGAGGCTTGGTACTGCTGAATCATCGCCTGGCCGACCTGCGCCCGGATCTGCGAAAAGTGCCGCCAGGTGCGAAGATAGTCGCTGAATCACGTTATTGTGGTATCGTGCTGGCGCGACTCATTGACACCACAGACGGCACGTGGTCCGAACTTGATGACTGGCCGGCAAAGTGAACGACATCATGAGCACACCAAGAATCGAAGCGGTCATTTTTGACTGTGATGGCACGTTGGTGGACAGTGAGACTCTGTCATTGGCAGTTCTGGTCGAATTCGTGGCTGAGTTTGGTCTCGAAATCCCTCACGAAGAGGCTCTTCAGGAATTCGCAGGTAATGAACTGTCGGTTGTCTTTCGGACGATCGAAGAGCGTCTGGAACGATCACTTCCCGATAATTTCATGGATAACTTTCGCAAACGACAGATCGCAGTGCTGCATAAGGAACTGCAGGCGATCGATGGTGCACACGATCTTCTGGCGTCTCTCCACCTGCCATTCTGCGTGGCCTCAAACGCACCGCTCAACAAGATCGCTGTATGCCTGCAAACCACTGGCCTGGACCGGCATTTTACTCCGGACCGAATCTTCAGCGCTTATCAAATCGAGGTGTGGAAACCGGAGCCGGACCTGTTTCTGAAGGCTGCTCACGACATTGGCGTAGCACCGGAAAACTGTGCGGTAGTGGAAGACAGTCGTTTTGGTATCCGTGCCGGACTGGCGGCGGGGATGCAGGTCTTTGCCTACGGTCCCCACCAACCTGTTTCAGACAACCTTTCAAACGTTCATACCATCCGGCATCTGAATGAGCTGAAACCCTTTTTCGCGTCTTCACAACAGGCGTGAGAAGACGATTACTTGTTGGGAGTCAGCAGCACAGACATCATGCGTCCGCTCTCCATTCGTGGTGACTGTTCCACCGTCGCCACGTCCACAAGGGACTTCACAATTTCTTCCAGCATTTCCCGACCACGGTCGTGGTGAGCGTTTTCACGGCCACGAAACATGACGTTGATTTTCACTTTGTCCCGGCGTCCCAAGAACTCACGTGCTTTGTTGACCTTAACGTCAATGTCGTGTTGTCCGGTCTTGGCACGCAACCGCAGCTGTTTCAGCTGAGTTTTGTGTTGCTTGGGACCACTGGTCTTCTTTTGTCGTTCGTAGATAACTTTGCCGTAATTCATGATACGGCAAACCGGAGGTCGTGCCTCGGGGCTAACTTCGACGAGGTCCAGGCCTTGTCCCTGGGCCATTTCAAGAGCTGCTTCGGTTTCCATTTCTCCCAGCATTTCGCCGTCAGCACTTACGACACGAATAGGAGTAATGCGGATGCGGTCATTCATGCGCGGCAAATCACGCTGTGGGGCCGCAGTAGGACGAGATCGCTTGATGGTTTCTTCCTTAAATGAACAAAAATTGTCGGGCCGTGCCAGTCTACGGCCTTGTGGTCGGTGCAGCGTACTATGTCCGAAACACCCGGAAAAGGGTACTTTCGGACCACTCCTCATTTAATCTTATCAGAAAACATAAAATCGACTCAGAGGTCTGCCAGAATTCAGACACCCCGAATGGCCGTCTGTTGTCCGAAAACACGTCCACTTGTCGCTTAATTGGCGTCGTGGCACAGGATTACACGGTACTTCCCGCCGCAGCCGCCCATATCGTGCAAGTGCGAGACGTCCGTCTGTGGTTCAACATGTCCGAAATACATGTTGTCTCAGGTCGCTACATCCACAAGCAATTCCGGAGGCGTCTCAGCATTTGGACGTGCGACGTCGACAAGTTGTACCGTAGACTGTTCACCAAAACGGTACGTGATACCTCTCCATGTGTGCTCACGAGCAACCATGGCGTGAGTCACGGCGACCAGATTCACCAGGTTCGTGCAAAACAGGGCTGGGAATAACAATAGCCAGTGCCACACCGCAAATCGTTGAAGTGTTGTGCCGGCCCGCAGTTTTCTGCGGCGTACAAGGAACCCGCTAAGGACCAGTTGCATGCACACGACGAATGTTACCAGTCCGAGCCCGGTAGCCACCGGTTCCCAGTGGATACCGGGTGTAAACAGGCAGCCATAAGCTCCCAGAATAGACAATCCCAACAGCATGTTACTCCAGAACACAAAACCCCAGCGGGGGTTGTGCAGGCGAACCGTCAGATATTGCCGGACCAGAAAGTTGTAGAGGCTGCCGACAGAGCAGTCCTCAAAATTGATGACCAGCGCGTCAGGAACAAAAGTGACTTTTCGGCTGTTTTCGAGCATATAAGTGGCGACTGTGGAGTCTTCACCGAAAGCGATCGAAAGGCGTTTTCTGAGTTCAGGATCCTGCACGCTGGCAGCATGCATTGCCATGCATCCTCCCCACGGAATCCGAACGGTGTTCATGATGTTGACGGCAAAGCCATTCCAGATAAATCGCATCATGCCACCGAGCGTAGCTGCCGAAGGGGCGTACCAGCGATTTCCTGACGTGAGTCCCGAACCTTTAAGCAGAGGTTCAACAAGTTCGCGCAGGCAGGACACGTGCAATACGGCGTCTCCATCAAACACGGCGACAACACCACATTCGGGCGGCAGCGATTCCGTGCCTCGAAGAAGACCGGCGATCTTGCCACTGCAGGAAAGTGGCCTCTGACCCAGACACATCGTCTCAACATTGTTCGGCCGGTACTGTTCAATGAAATCGTCAACGATGGTTTGCGCTGAGTCTGATTCTGAATCAATGACAATTCGTAAGCGGTAACGCGGGTAGTCCAGCGCAGTCAGTCGCTTCAGCGTTTCCTCCAGAAATTCATCGCCTCCGCGAAGCGAAAGTACAGCAAGGACTTCCGGAAGCTGGTCGTCCGGGGTCAGTGTTTCCGACCGCGCCAGCAAACTGGAGGCGAATCGAATGGTGACAATGATCTGAACGCAGGCGAGTACCACAAACCACGCAAGAATTGTGAATTGAAATAGCCACATGATGTTTTGCTTTTCGCGATAAAATCTACTGATTCTTAATGCGATCCATCAAGTCTCTGCTCCAGCGTTTATCAGAGCTGGACATTCTCTGAGCGATCAAATTGTGCATATGATTTGCGTAGCGCCCAAGCAGCAATATTGGCCGTCCCAATGTGACCCAGAACGTATGCGCCTCATGAGGTGTTGTGGACTCCTTTTCCAATACGATCGGGTTCCAGAAGTATCTGCCATCGACCGGGTGTAAGCCGTGGCGAGAAAAAAGCTCGAGCGATCCGCTGAACTTGCGGTTGGTCTTTAGATGGGTGACGCGATGATAGGACGTGAAAAAAAAAGGTGAATGAGTGATCAGCCACCCTCCCGGCTTCAGCCACGTGGCGATCTGTGCCACTGTGTCCGGTGGGGACGGGACGTGTTCAAGAACGTCCATGCACAGGACTGCATCAAATCCGCCGACTTCGATCTGGTCAATGGAACTCACAATCGTGATGTCCTGCTCATTGGCCGCAAAAACCTGTTTCGCAAATAAAATGCACTCGTGGGAAACTTCGAAGTACGTCACATGGTGTCCTGCTGTGGCAAGATAGGCGCTGTCAAATCCCAGTCCGTCACCAAAACTCAGAATCCGTTGAGGCTTCTTCGGCGAACGACGAGCGAGGAATTCTCCCGTCCATTTTCGCATCCGCAGTTTTTCAGGGGCTCGATTCCACGTACTTGTCTCGTAGAGAAACGACTTTGTCGTTTCGTAAAACCGCTCCATGTCCGCGGTGAACACATGCGGCTCGACTCCCATCGCCTGCAGATCCCTGCGTACGTTGGCTCCAATGCACCGCTCTTCTGCCAGCAGCCGCTCCATCACCACTTTTTCAGGCTCACCCGAAGTGGCCGAAATCAGCTCGATCAGTTCAGCATTCGACTCTAAAGGACGAACAAGAGGTTCTGGAAGGGACTGGGCCTGCATAGCTTGCAAAACAATGTGTTGAACGAAGAACGCTGACGAAGATGTACCCTCCCCACCCTAGCTGTTGTTCGTTGCTGACTACAATCAAATTTGGAGGATTACACCGACGTACTTGCTCAAGAATTGCTCGTTTTTCCAATATTCCGGAATGCGCCAGCTAGAGCAATATACCGAATCATGCGATCAGGTATCCGCAGTGTTCGAAGCAGGCGTGGATATCATCAGTGCTGATGAAGCTGAGAGCCGTGCCGGTCGCATCGACGATTTTCGAGAGACATCCGGGCCGCTGCGACCGAACAAGTTGTTTGAGTTTCGAGAAGATCATCTCAATCGGATTCAGGTCAGGGCTGTACGGGGGAAGTAAGACAACCTGTGCTCCGGCAGATTCAATGATCAGGCGAGCACTCTCAGATTTGTGGCTGCCGAGGTTGTCCATCACAACGAGATCGCCGGGGTTCAGGGCGGGAGCCAGAAACGTCTCACAGAATCCGGTGAAGCAAACACCATCCATCGGACCGTCGAGTACCATTGCAGCACGTGTGCCATCCAGAGCGATCGCATGTACAAGCGTGCTGGTCTCCCAGCGTCCTGCGGGAACAGACTCGACAAGTCGTTCACCACCGAACGCCCATCCTCGAAGACGAGTAAAGTTTGTCTTCAGACCGGTTTCATCAAGAAACACGAGTTGTTCAGCGTCTACGCCCGACTGACACTCGAACCAGTCGGCGCGTTTGAGAGCGACATCTTCGCGATCCTGCTCTGCCGCCCGCTGCGATTTTTTTTAAAGCTTGCCTTCAGTCGTTTTAATGATACCCAGACCGTCTTGACAGAACATGTCAGGCCCAGTGCATCTTTGCGTTCCTGCAGTGTTGCATCAGGACACTCTCGAAGGCTCTTCTCCAGAGCCTTTTCTGTCCCGCCAGTGATTGCCCGCTTGCGACCGCAACGGTCGTAATGTGGTTTCAGCGACTTTTCCGTTCTCCACTGCCGGACAAGTTTGCTGACCGTACTCGCAGCCACACCAAACCTCGCACCAACGGCACAACAGGATACGTTTCCGCGCTCATACGCTGCCACAATGCGTTCACGTAAATCCATCGACAAACTCGCAGCCATCCGTCACCTCCTTGATGGAAGGCAATGGTAGAGCTGACTCCAAAAACGTCTACAACTTTCCGTAAATTGCTCTAACACAGCAGTCTCGCAACCGTGACGTCATCGTCATGGAACAAACTGAAAGCCGTACAACCTGGCATCTTTCATTTCCACCTGAAGGCGAATCTGCTGATTATCTCGCACACCAATATCACTCCCATTCGTCCACCGAACCTGAACGTCGAGAAAATCACCAACAATCGGAACACAGTCAGCAACAGCACGTCCAGGAATCGGTTCTCCCTTTTCGTTGAGTAATCCGATACGGATACTGCCGGCCGGA
>JAQWOH010000064.1 GCA_029245955.1 Fuerstiella sp.
TTGACCTGAAGCATCAGTATTCGCTCTATCAGGCTGAAATTGATGAACGAATGCGTGCGGTGCTTGAGCACAGTCGTTTCATCATGGGACCGGAGATTCCCGAGCTCGAAACAGAGCTGGCGAATTACGCGGGCACAAAGCACGCTGTAACGGTCTCCAGCGGGACGGCCAGTCTTGAGATTGCTCTGCGAGCCTTGGGGGTTGGGCCAGGTGACGAAGTGGTCACCGTTCCATTTACGTGGATCAGCAGTGCTGAGGTGATCAAGTTGGTCGGTGCGACTCCCGTGTTTGTCGACATCGAAGCTGACTCATTCAACATGAATGTTGATCTGCTTGAGGCGGCCATCACTCCCCGTACAAAGGCGATCCTTCCCGTCTGCCTGTTCGGCCAGTTGCCGGACTTCACCAGGATGAGCAGCATAGCTGCGAAATACGGCGTACCGATTCTGGAAGACGGTGCCCAAAGCTTTGGGGCGACTCAGAACGGACGTCGCAGCTGCTCGTTCACCACCGTTGGCAGCACCAGCTTCTTTCCCGCAAAACCCCTTGGTTGTTTTGGAGACGGCGGAGCTTTGTTCACCGACGATGATGAACTGGCGACCTCTCTGCGGGCCATTCGTACTCACGGCGGCACCAGGCGGCATCATCATACACTGGTTGGAACAAACGGCCGTATGGATACTCTGCAGGCTGCTGTCGTGTTGGCCAAGCTGCCTCACTTTGAGCAGGAAGTGCGGAACCGCGGGGAAATCGGAGCTCGGTATTCTGATCTGTTGCGGGACGACTGCGATGTTCCGGAAGTCGACGTTGGCAACACACATGTCTACGCTCAGTACACGATCCGTGTTCCTGATCGGGACTTTGTCGCTGCCTCGTTGAAGGAGCAGGGGATTCCGTCTGCCGTGTACTATCCCAAATGTCTACACGAGCAGCCGATCTTCGCGGACCTGGGGTATGAGTACGGGGCTTTTCCAGAGTCCGAAAAGGCATCGCAAGAAGTACTGAGTCTCCCGATGCACCCGTTTCTCAGCGAATCCGATCAGGATCGTGTTGTTGGTGCGGTCAAGTCGGCCATTGCAAACATCGACAGCCGTGCTGCTCAGGCAGCCTGATGCAGACGCCATTTTTTGTCAGTTAATACGAAAGGCAACATGATGCGAACACGCGACCTAGCACTGATCGGAGCGGGCTATTGGGGCAAGAACCTTGCCCGGAACTTCCTGAACCTGGGGGCTCTCCATACACTCTGTGACAGCAATCCTGAAACGCTTGCCGCATATGGAAAGGAATATGCGGACGTCAGGCAGGAGCAGTCATTTGACCATGTGCTCGCGAACCCGGAGGTCTCCAGGGTTGCGATTGCGGCTCCCGCAGTGCATCACTTCAACCTTGCGAGTGCGGCTTTGGAGGCGGGCAAAGACGTCTATGTGGAAAAACCGTTGTGCCTGAATCCCGACGACGCCAAAGCGTTAATCGAGATTGCGAAAAAAAACGGGCGTGTGTTGATGGTTGGCCATTTGCTGCAGTACCACGCATATGTTGAAAAGCTTAATGAAATGGTTCGTGGCGGTGAACTTGGCAAGTTGTACTACGTCACTTCCAACCGGCTTAATCTTGGAAAGATTCGGCAGGAAGAGAACTCATTGTGGAGTTTTGCGCCCCACGACATCTCGGTGATTCTTGGATTGGCCGGGGGCCTTCCCGACGAAGTCGTCTGTCACGGCGAACAGTATCTGACCGATGGTGTTGCTGATACCACACTCACGCAGCTGAAGTTCAGCAGCGGACTTCGTGCTCATGTTTACGTCAGCTGGCTGAATCCATTCAAGGAACAAAAGTTGACGGTTGTGGGTTCCGACGGGATGGCGGTCTTTGATGACACGAAGCCGTGGGATCAGAAACTCATTGTGTATCGGAAATACCTGACGTGGACGGAAGGTAACTTCCCAACGGTGAACAAACGCGACGGTGAGGCGATCCTTGTCGAACAGTCGGAGCCACTGAAGAGCGAATGCCAGCACTTTATTGACTGCTGCGACGCCCGGAACATTCCCCGGACGGACGGCGCTGAAGGCCTGCGTGTTCTGCAGGTTCTGGATGCCGCTCAAAAGAGCCTGGACACCGGCGGGGCGGCAGTGTCACCGTCCGAGAGTGCTACGGACAGCAAGTTTTTTGCTCACTCAACGGCCACCATTGACAGCGGCGCCACTGTCGGCAACGCGACCAAGGTGTGGCACTACTCGCACATCAGTGATCAGGCGACTATTGGCACGCGCTGTAATATCGGGCAGAACGTCTTCGTGGCTCCCACCGTTGAAATTGGTGACAACGTTAAGATTCAGAACAATGTGTCGGTATATGCCGGGACAACGATTGAAGACGATGTGTTTCTGGGGCCGTCGTGTGTTCTGACCAACGTTTCAAATCCACGAAGTCAGGTGGTTCGGCGCGACGCCTACGAAGATACAGTGATACGACGTGGCGCTACGGTTGGCGCAAACGCCACGCTCGTTTGTGGAGTCACCATCGGTCGCTACGCATTTATTGCCGCCGGCGCCGTCGTCACCAAAGACGTGCCGGACTACGGCATTGTTATGGGTGTCCCCGCGAAACAAACCGGCTGGATGAGTCGCCATGGATGCAAATTGGAATTCGGGGCGAATGGGAAGGCGACGTGCATTGAGTCCGGATTGCGGTATTCATATGAGGCTAGTGGTGTGCGCTGTGATGATGTCGGTGAAGACGCGCCACTTCCGGCAGCGCAACCCTGCAGCGAAGCTTCCTACGAGATTTTCAGGGCTGCGTGAGTGTGACATCCGGACCGGAATGTGGAGGTCGATCCAGGATGGAATAGCTTGAATCATTCAATACGTCAGACAGCCCGGTTTGCCAGACGGCCACTTACATCAGTCCAACGCATTGCGGGGTCGAGTTTTGTTCGCGCCGTGGCGATGCTTTCGAGCGGTCAGACTTTGGCCGCCTTGATATCCATCGGAGCGGCTCCGATTCTCGGGCGGCTGTATCAGCCCGCAGAATACGGTGTGCTGGGAAGCTACATGGCTGTGGCCAGCGTGCTCTCCGGAATTGGGAACTGGCAGTATTCCCAGGCCGTCATTGTCGAAGACCGTGAAAACAAGGCGCACACGCTGGTTCACCTTTGCGTAGTTACCACTTTGATAACGTCTTTGTTGTCAGCTGTAGTCGGCACTGCCATATACTTATACCCAACAACCTCTTTTCAGGCGGAGCGAAGTTGGTTTCTACTGCTACCACTCACGACGCTGATGGGGGGCGTCACCGCAGCGTGGTCTGCAATGGCTAACCGCAGAAGGCTATATCGCTTCATGGCCGCAACGCACCTTGCGTCGGTAGTCATTACTGTTTGTTCGTCGATCGCTTTTGGAATTGCCGGATTTGGATATGTCGGTCTGTTGGTTGCGTATCTTGTCGGTGCGACGGCGACATGTTTGATTCATGCTTCCATGTATTTCACGCTTCCTGATTGTAAAAAAATCAAGGTGGCACGTCGGCGCATGGTCGTGATGGCGTTCAAGCATCGTGATTTCGCTTTTTTTTCAACTCCGTCAGCGTTCGTAGGCAATTTTGCGAGCCAACTGCCAATCTACGCACTGGGGCTTCAAACTGCCACGGGGATGATTGGTCTGTTTTCACGAGCTCGGCAATTGTTGAGTCTGCCCATTACGCTGGTGGGCGGATCGATTGCTCAAGTTTTTCAGCGGCGAGCAGCAGCGGACTATGCGGAAATCGGCAACTGCGAAGCTGTTTTTCGGAAGACATTCTGGACTCTTCTCGGCTTGGGACTCGGGCCCACACTCTTGCTCGCTATTTCGTCACCATGGTTATTTGAGACCTTTCTGGGAGCTCACTGGCGCCCAGCTGGCGAGGTCGCCCGCGTGTTAGCACCGATGTTGTTGCTACGGCTTGTTAGTAGTCCACTATCCACCGTCTTTTACATTTGCGGTGCACAACGCGAAGATTTTCTGTTGTCGGTTGCCGGGTTATTGCTCACGGCGATCGCGATATGGCTTACGGTCGTGACGTTCCGATCAACGAAAGGTGTCGTGGTGGCGTTTTCTGCGAGTTATTCCCTCTTGTATTTCACATATCTTTGGCGGTCCTATGAGCTTTCAAAAAATGTCGAGTAATTTGTTTGAAGAGCAGGTATACGAAATTGACGAAATATGGGATCCAGAATGGTTCTCTCAGGGGGATCACGAACGATTTGCCACACTCGGTAAATTGGTCCCGGAGGACTCCGAAACATTGTTGGATGTCGGATGTGGCAATGGCCTCTTTCTTTCCTCTCTGGCCAATGCCAGAGAATGGAAACGCATCTGCGGTTGCGACCGATCGAAGGCCGCTCTTTCGCACGTGACTGTTGAAAACCACCGAGCAGACATAGTGAACTTGCCATTCTACGAAAATGAATTCGAAGTCGTGTCATGTCAGGAAGTAATTGAACATTTACCGTCCGTGAGTTTCGAGAGTGCGCTTGACGAGTTAGCTCGCGTCGCGGAGAAGGCAATCGTAATCTCCGTCCCGTATGCAGAAGACATAAGGTCCAATCAAACTGAATGTCCATCCTGCTTTACTCGGTTTCATCCGGATTTTCACATGCAGTCTTTTGATGAGGATGCAATGAACCGGCTGTTTGCATCGAGAGGATTTCGCCCCGTTCTTGTGGAGAAGCTGGCGCCTTTCGATGTTAGTCGTCATTTTCAGTTCATGAAGCGTTTTCATACAAAGACGTTCCAAAAATTTACGATATGCCCCGTATGCGGATTCAACCAAAACGATGAGCTTAAGGATGAGTTGACGGTGCGTGCGGAGAATGCGCAGTCAGAACGCAAAGAACTGCGTCCGCCGTTAAGCGAACGTTTCAAACGTTTGGTAATACCGAGTTATAAATGCTACCGATGGATCGCTGCTGTTTACCGGGCGCAGTCATGATTACGATCATTGACTATGGAGCCGGCAATCTGCGATCGGTGCAGAACATGCTGCGGCACGTGGGCGCTGAAGCGACGATTGCAAGTACATCCGCCGAAATTGAAAAGGCCTCAAAGCTCATACTTCCGGGGGTAGGACACTTCGATTTCGGTATGAAGAATCTGGCGAGTTGTGGTCTGCTCGATGTACTGCACGACAAAGCGCTAAATCAGCAAACGCCGTTTCTCGGGATCTGTTTGGGAGCCCAATTGCTGACCCGCCGAAGCGAAGAAGGCGATTTGCCGGGGCTGGGATGGATTGCGGCCGACACACGCCGTTTTGACACATCGCGCCTGGATGATTCGTTACGTGTACCTCACATGGGATGGGCTGAGACCGAATACCAAAGCGAAAACCCTTTTGTTCAGGAAACCGGCGAAAAACCCCGGTACTACTATGTGCATTCCTACCACATCGTATGTGACCGCCAGGAGGATGAATTGTGCCACGCAACACATGGCTATCGGTTTACTGCAGGCGTCCAGCGTGACAATATTGCCGGAGTGCAGTTCCATCCGGAGAAGAGCCACAGATTCGGATCTGCTTTCCTCAAAAAGTTTGTCGATTTGCCATGCTGAAGAATCGTGTTATTCCGTGTCTGTTACTCCAGAATGGCGGGCTCGTAAAAACATCCAAATTTTCCAAACCGAAGTATGTTGGCGACCCGATCAATGCAATTCGAATCTTTAACGATAAAGAGGTCGATGAATTGCTGGTACTCGACATTGCGGCGACAAAAGAGAATCGAGAACCCGACTACGACCTGATTGAACAGTTTGCCGGTGAATGTTTTATGCCGCTGGCCTATGGCGGCGGTATTCGAACCGCTGACCAGGTGCGCAGGTTATTCGCTCTTGGCGTTGAGAAGGTTTGTTTACAGAGTGCAGTCGTTGACGATCCCGAGATCATTCGTCGGTTATCCGAACAATTCGGTTCCCAGAGCATCATCGTCTCCGTAGACATAAAGCGTAACTGGCGAAATCGAGTTCAGCTGCATGATTTTCGCGCTGGAGGAGCGTCGAAAGTCGTATGGACAGATTTTGTCCGGCACGCGGTTGAGTTGGGTGCTGGCGAGATTCTGTTCAACGCTGTTCACCGCGATGGCACGATGTCGGGAATGGACGTGGAGGCCATCCGAGCAGCGAGCAAGCTGGCATCGGTACCATTAATCGCTGTCGGTGGGGCAAGGAATCTAACTGATTTTCGATTGGCAATTGACGCGGGTGCTAGCGCTGTCAGTGCCGGCGCATTCTTCGTGTTTCACGGCCCACACCGCGCTGTGCTGATTACATATCCGTCATACGATGAGCTTCAAGGAGTGCTTGACGACGATGAAAAATGAAGCGTACCAGGTTTGCACACGTTGCGTGATGGACACGACAGCTGCAGACATTGAATTCAATGAAGACGGGCACTGTCATTACTGCGCCGAGTTTCTCGCCAAAGGGGAGCGGCTTTTTCGCTCGACGCCTGACGCCCGTAAAAAAGAGCTGGACGGGATTGTCGCCAGGATCAAGGCAAAGGGAAAACGAAAACCGTACGACTGTGTTATCGGTGTTTCCGGTGGAGTCGACAGTTCATGGCTGCTGGTGCAGGCGGTCTCATTGGGGCTGCGGCCGCTGGCGGTCCATATGGACAACGGATGGAACTCTGAGTTGGCACAAAACAACATTGCCAACCTGGTGCGAAATCTGGGAATCGATCTGCACACACACGTCATCGATTGGCATGAATATAAGAACCTGATGCAGGCGTTCTTTGACGCTGATGTCATCGACGTCGAGCTGCTTTACGACAATGCGATGCTGGCGGTCAACCATCGTGCGGCAGTCAGGCATGGGCTCAGGTATATCCTTGCCGGATACAATAAGGCCACTGAGGGGATGGCAATTCCACAGGAATGGAACTGGTTCAAATACGACAAGAGGAACATCAAGGCACTCGGCCGCCAATTTGGCAAGACGCGATTGCAGTCGTTTCCGGCTGTGGGAACGGTGGGGTACACGCTGAACAACTTTGTGCGCGGTATTCGATGGGTTGCTCCGTTGGATTTTATTGAATACAACAAAGAAGAAGCGGTACAGGCACTGATCTCCGACTTTGGGTACAAGCCCTATCCCTACAAACACTATGAATCGATTTTTACACGATTCTACCAGGGGTTCATTTTGCCGGCCAAGTTTGGAATCGACAAAAGGCGTGTCCACCTTGGAACGCTTGTTGTATCCGGACAGCTGTCCCGGGAGGACGCCGTAGCAAAACTCGAAGAGTCGCCCTATCCGTCCGAAGATGCTCTGAATTCGGACAAGCAGTACTTCCTGAAGAAGATGGGCTGGACACCAGAGCAGCTTGACGACTACATCGCGCGCCCCGAAAAATCGCATAGTGTGTATGGCACAGAAAAGCCGTTGTGGGACTATCTGTATACAGATAGTAAGGACCGCTGGGCCTTCAGGGCAGTTTGGCGAGGATTGACGGGAATGAAACAACTGACTAACGGTCAGTTGTTTCAGAGCCACTAGAACTTCACAGTGCGTGGGGCGATGGCTTCCACTATTTCACACTATTTACCGGGGCTATTCGTGCGTGTGGTAACTGTTGTCGGAGCCAGGCCGCAATTCGTGAAAGCGGGGGTTGTCTGTCGGGCATTCGGCCGACTCGGCATTGACGAATGCCTGGTACACACGGGACAACACTTCGATGACAAGATGTCCGATGTGTTTTTCCGTGAACTTGATATCCCGGCGCCAAAATACAATCTGGGGATTCACAGTGTTAGCCATGGCGCAATGACAGGGAGAATGCTGGAGCAAATCGAATCAGTGCTCCTTGACGAAAAGCCCGATTGGCTGGTCGTCTACGGCGATACCAACTCAACGCTCGCCGCAGCACTCGCGGCAGCAAAACTTCATATCCCGGTTGCTCATGTGGAGGCAGGATTACGGTCGTGGAATCGTGCCATGCCGGAAGAAATCAATCGTGTTCTGACAGATCACGTGTCAAACGTCCTGTTCTGCTCAAGCGATGTCGGAGCGAAGAATCTGCAGGCAGAGGGAATCACCAGCGGCGTGCATGTCGTCGGTGATGTTATGGCTGATGCCAGTCGACTGGCACGTGAGATTGTGAATGAAAATGGGACTCACTACCGAACGGCTATTCCCGATGGTATTGAGGAAGGAAGTTATGCTGTACTCACGTTGCACCGAGCCGAAAACACGGATTCACCCACGCGACTATCACAAATCGTCCATGCTCTGAATTCACTCGAATTACCGATCGTGTTTCCGATTCATCCACGAACGGCAGCTGCCATCGATCAGGCCGGATTGCGGCTTGAACAACACGTCCATTGTGTCGAACCGCTGGGCTATTTGGGCATGATGGCAGTCCTACTGTCCGCTAGACTTGTTCTCACTGACTCCGGCGGACTGCAAAAAGAAGCTTACTGGGCCCGGATCCCGTGCGTCACGATTCGAGACGAAACGGAATGGACGGAGACCATCGAATCCGGATGGAATCAGTTGGTGACGATCGATCGAATATGCGAAGCGGTGGCGGAGAGCGAGCCATCGGATATACCGCCCGTGGCCTATGGCAGTGGGTATTCAGCCGACAGGATCGCGGCGTTCTTGCAGGACCAGCCTGTCGACGTCCTTGTCGCCCCTAGATCGCAAGGCATTTGAACGGCCGTGCACCGAACAAATCTTGCCCGTGCACTCTCTGAAACAATTTCTGTCTTTCGCTGTCTGAGGCGCTGTTGATGTCAATACAGAAAGCTGTTGATCTGGTGTTGTGTGTTCCTGTATGGCTGGCCGCAATGCTGTTGAAGATGCTGCGCCGAAAGGGAATCGGTGGATTCGGGCGATGCCGACAGATGCTGGATGCAGCAGGAGTCTTCCCGCTCATTGACCATTACTACGACCCTTATGTTCGGACAAGCGAGGTTGAGAAGGGTTTGGATACGTGTCGAGCTCTGCCTGGAATCAACTGGAACCAGGATCGTCAGTTGGCTGAACTGGTGACACTGAATTATTCGTCGGAATTGCGAGAGTTTCCGATGGACCCGACCGGGACCAGTGACCCGGAATTCTACTTCAATAATCCGATGTTCGGACCTGGATCTGCAGACGTCTATTATTCACTCATTCGCAAATACAAGCCTCGAAAAATCGTGGAAATTGGATGCGGTCGCTCCACGATAATGGCTCAGAAGGCAATCGCGCAAAATCAGAAAGATGATCCGTCGAAGTCGTCCGCACACGTCTGCATAGAGCCCTTTGAGCAACCGTGGCTTGAATCGTTACCGGTCGAGTTGCTTCGTACGAAAGTGGAATCTCTCGGCGTCGACTTCTTTGACGACTTGCAGAGTGGAGACATTCTCTTTATCGATTCCTCACATACCATTCGTCCTGGTGGCGACGTCTTGCACGAGTATTTGGAAATACTACCGCGGTTACGGCAAGGTGTTCTGATCCACATTCATGACATATTTTCTCCGCAGGATTATCCAGTATCATGGTTCGACCAAGGTGTGTTGTGGCAGGAGCAGTACCTGGTGGAAGCATTCCTGAGTTTCAATAATAGATTTGAAATTGTCCTGGCCCTGAATTGGTTGCACATCAACCATGGCCCCGAACTTCGCGGCTGCTGCCCTTCGTTGCATAACGCCCCGAAGAGCGACCGGGGCCCCTCATCACTGTGGTTGCAGCGTTCCTGAACGCCACGAAATTTCCAGTCTCTTGTCCATCATTCTCACTGTGAATTGTCCGGAATACGTCAACGCCCCGTGAACCGTCGCACACTTCTATTACTTTCGTACATTTACCCTCCGTCACGATTTTTCGAGATCGCCGGGCAGCGCCCCTACCAGTTTGCGAAGCATCTGCCGCAAAATGGGTGGCGGGTGATTGTCGTGACGCGATATTGGGATGACTCCTCGGTACATGGGGAGCATAAACTGCCTGGTGACATGCCTCCTGTAACGGAATGGAACCTCGCATCAGCTGTTGAGGCGGGTATTCGTGACCTTGACAATAGCAGCCGGGCTGTCATTAAAGTGCCGTTTCAGGCCACGGGCATTCAACGGGCGTTTGGTGCTCTCGATAGCCGGACGAAGGCGAATCCGCTTCTTGTTCCGTTACGAAAACTGACGGCTTGTGCTCGCGAGCTGTCATTCAACCGCACGGGAACGACGTGGTTGCAGCAGGCACATCGCGTTGCGGAATCACTTTGTGAAAAACAAGCCGTCTCGTGCATTATGGCTACGGCACCGCCGGCGGATACGCTTGTTCTTGGCGAACGCCTGGCGACTCAGTTCAATCTGCCGTGGATTGCCGACCTCCGGGATCGGGCGATGGAGATGTTGCCTCGGAAGTCTCATCACATTCGTCGCTTGTCGCCCGCGATTCGCAGTGCCGCAGCAGTACTGTCCGTAAGTGACGAGTTGTGTGAGTCAGAGATGAAGGACCTTACACTGAAGTCGCGGCCACACTTGATTCCCAATGGCTTTGACCCTTCGGAATATGTGCAGGCACCAGCGTCAGATTCGAGTCGATTTGAGGTTTGCTATACCGGCTCGCTCTACAATCCGCGGCGGGTTCCCGATGTTTTCCTGGACGGACTACGGCTTCTCTTTCAGCAAGCTCCGAGTCTTCGTGAGAGTATTCGATTTCGATACATGGGCAGGTCTGCCGAGCTGATGTTACAGCTGGCATCGAAATATGGCGTGGAAGACATCCTTTGCAACGATGGGCACGTTACACGCGAGCAAGCGATTCGTGCCCAGATGCAAGCTTCGGTGTTGCTGCACCTCACTGATTCGACTGGTGTTACCGGCATTGCGACTGGGAAAATATACGAATACTTTGCAGCCGCACGTCCTATTCTGGCGGTCCCTGGTGACAACTCCACCGCCGATCGATTGATTACCTCAAGTAATACTGGCGTGATCGCGAGGACGCCAGCCGATGTGGCGGCAATCGTCTCAGAACTCCATACGACGTGGCAATGCGATGGGAAAGTGACCTATTTGCCAAAACAGGACATCGTGTCATCTTATAACCGCGCAGAGCAGTCCCGTCAGTTGAGTGCCGTTCTTGACGGCGTCTGTGCTGCGTCTTGAGCAGGACTCAGCGGCTTCTGACGTCACGGTATCCACCGTGATGTCAGAAGCCGTGCGTCCTTCCCGTAGTGCCGTGTACCGTCCGGCTTGAAGTTTCTCTCTGGCTGCTGCGTTGACTTATGTGAAGGCAGGCGGGCAGACGCTGCCTGGACAGCCCATCATAAACTTGCGATCGGAATTGGTGCGAAGGAAGTCATCAGAATGCAACTGGCATGGGAACTGATTCGGCAAAGTGTCAGCGTGATTCCATTACATTCAGACTGTCAAATATCTAGTAGTCCTGCGTCGCGTTTTCAAGCTGCTGCAGTATTGGTTCTCGGCAGTCGTTTAGTTCGCGGATTTCTCTAATTGAAGGAATTGACTCAGTCATGGGCATGCAACGTATTCGTGAATATTCGACCAAGGCATATGCGTCAATGAGCCGGCGGCTTCCTGCTTTTCGAGGCAAGTACAGTGTAGGAGTGCACGCCCTGAAGAGCCTTGCTGGGGACATGTCCCAGTGGAAGGATCCCGAGTTTTTTGTGCGACTAAGAAACGGTGTCTCACTTAGAATCGATGTCCGATCAAGGACGCATCTTGCTCCGTTTCTTTGCGGTACCTATGACACGGATCTGATCGGACGGTTTGCTTCGCTGTTCGAGCCGGATTGGGTCGTTCTGGACATCGGCGCAAATGTTGGCTATTACTCGATACCCTTTGCCCGCCGCATTAAGGAACTGGGGGGTGGCAGCGTATATTCGTTCGAGCCGGTTCGCGCCAATTTTGAGGCGCTTTCGAGTGCGGTCGAAAAGAATGATGTTGCTCAGATCGTTTTGCCCCAGCGATTTGGACTCGGAGACTCGAACGAGGTCATCGGAATTGCGATGACAGATGGTGGAAACACGGGCAATGCTGTGATTTCGAACGACTGGCTCGTCGCAGAACGTGGATTCACTGCGACTGAACAGATTGAGGTTCGCCGCCTCGACGACGTTCAGCGAGAACTTGATATCAAGCGATGTGACTTCATCAAGATAGATATTGAAGGCGCAGAGATTCTCTTTCTGCGTGGGGCACGAGACTTCATTGCGCAGCACACTCCAATTCTGTATGGTGAGTTCAACTCATACTTCATAGAAGGAAGTGGCGTCGATTTACGTGAAGCGTGGGACTTCTTTCAGTCTCTGGGGTATTCGTGTTTCGCTGAAAACCGCCAGGCAGCGACATTTGAACGAATTGCGGAATATCGTTCCGGGATCGATGATCTTCTGTTTCTGCCATCGACCGTTGATCCGCGGTGGTTCGAGGTCATGCGGTGTACGCCGTAGTCGACGATCAATCGTCGCTGCAATTCACTCATGATTCCGAGGGAAAGAGCTGGCATGCCGGCCGTAAGAGCATTAATCGTTTTTGGAACAAGACCCGAGGCCATCAAGATGGCTCCGGTGGTCCGAGAAGCATTGAATCGCTCCGCTGAGATCGATCCGGTTGTCTGTTTGACGGGCCAGCATCGGGAAATGCTGCACCAGGTAACAGACTATTTTGATTTGCAGGCGGACGTCGACCTGGACATCATGACAGCGGGCCAGTCTCTTGCAAAGGTGACTGGCCGTTGTGTTGAAGCCGTTGACGACGTGATTGAGCGGTATAAACCCGATTGCGTTCTTGGCCAGGGTGATACAACCACCGTGATGACAACTGCGTTGGCGGCATTTTATCGAAGGACACCCTTCGTGCACATTGAGGCCGGGCTACGAACGGGAAACATGTATTCCCCTTGGCCAGAGGAGATGAATCGGCGGGTTGCCGGATTGGTCACCGGGTTGCATTGTCCTCCAACGGAACGTTCGCGGAAAAATTTGCTGAAAGAGGGGGTGGATCCGGCCATAGTGTACGTTACCGGCAATACCGTCATCGACTCGCTGTTATGGACCGTCGAACGAGAGCGAGAACGAGCCAGCGAGTGGTGTGAGAAACACGAGTTTGGAGATTCCCGCGTTGTGCTGATAACCGGACATCGCCGGGAGAATTTCGGAGCCGGCTTCCAGGACATGTGCCAGGCAATTCGCATTCTCGCAGAACAGTTTCCGACGACCCTGTTCGTATATCCCGTCCACCTGAATCCCAGGGTGCAGGAACCGGTTCACAGTATTCTCGGCCAACTGCAGAACGTCAGATTAATTCCGCCCTCACCCTATTCGGAATTCGTATGGCTGATGGATCGGGCTCATTTGATTCTGACTGATTCCGGCGGTGTGCAGGAGGAAGCCCCTTCACTAAAAAAACCGATTCTGGTGATGCGCGATACCACTGAACGGCCTGAAGCGGTGGATGCTGGTGCCGTGGAACTGGTTGGGACTTCGCAAGAAAAAATTGTTGCTGCTGTCACTCGGCTTCTGTCTGACCCTGTCGAATACCAAAAGCGTCAGATTGAAGAAAACCCTTACGGCGACGGTCGAGCAGCGGCACGAATCATAGATCTGGTCAGTCGCAGCGCGTGGCAAACACGCTGACCGGTCTTTACCACAAAACTATGAAACTGCGTGGGTACAAATGAATATCCTGTGGATCCCACATAATTCATGGGGCAGCGGACGTTATCAACGCGACCAATACCTCATCCAGCATCTTGGGGAACAGCATAAGTTCTTTTCATTTGCGTGGGATGATTTCAGGCCACATACATTAAGCCATCTGGCAAACCCATCGACATATGTTCGTAGTTTGACCCGGCGGACGCGTGAAAGTGAAATCTCTACTGTCATCAAAGTTCCACGCATTCCCCGGTTTCGAACCTTTCCCGGGCGCATTTCGTTCCGCAACTCAATGCTGAAACGCGAAATTCGAAGGCTCCATCGACAAACGCCTTTGGATGTGATTGTATTTAGCGGCTGCGGTGAAGCGGTGGGGATTCCTTCCCGGTCGCTCGGTATTCCCATCGTTTACGACTATGTCGACTGGTTTTCGGTGCCCGACGAGATCGAAGCGGCCTGCCTTTCAGAAGTGAATGCCGTTACCTGCGTTTCGAGCGCTCTTTTGAAACGTGCTGAATTGGTCAATTCCAATAGCTGTCTGATCACGAACGGCGCAGAAGTTTCGCGTTTTCAAGCTGCGGGCGGAGCTGCAGTGCGTGCCAGATTTTCGCTGGAACAAAATAAGGTCGTGAGCCTGATTGGCCTGACGACCAGTAAGTCACTGTACTTTGTTGATGCAGTGATGAAAGCGAAAATGACGGAGCCCAGTCTGAAGTGTCTTCTCGTTGGTCGGTCGGCCGACGTGGAATCCCGAATTCAGGCTGTGGATCCGGACGGTGAGGTCTTCGTATTCGTTGGTCCTGTGCCGTACTCGGAAATTCCTGAGTACTTTGCAGCAAGCGATGTCGGTCTTTATCCGGGCGACTTGATTCCATTTTTTGAGTATGCGTCACCGATCAAGGTTGTGGAATACACGGCCGCTGGAAAACCTGTTGTCGTGCCCCAACTGACGGAACTTCAGCGGATGGATTTCCCCAATTTCATCTTCGCTTCGCCGGATGCAAATGGTTTTTCTGACGGGATCAGCAAGGGGCTGTTACAGGTGCCGCAAACGGAAACCAATATCTTGAAGTCGTATGACTGGTCGGCTATCGCAACGCAGTTTGACGGCGTATTAAAAGGACTGGCTTAGACAGGACTGCAGAGCAAATTCTGCCACGATCATGCGCATTCACTTTCACGTCGATACCGTCTTTCACACATTCACTACAGGGACTCCGTATCGGGGCATGCTGCGAGAATTGTGTTTGCATCGTCCACAGGACAGTTTCGTTCTTTCGATTCTAAAGAACACAAGGCATACGCCACTATTCGCCACTTGGTTGGAGTCCATGACGGCCGCGAATTTTGAAGTGGTCGAACTTCCGCTGAGTAGTCGGATGGTCAATCTGTCGACGCTGTTAGGGCACCCTCTGCAGTTGCCTGTATCGGACGGCGCTGATATTTACATTACTGCGGATCAGGAGCTGATGCCTGATAAGTCGGTTCCCCGAGTCATACAGGTCTACGACCTTTCGGCTATCAACTCTCCGGCGAGGTCCAGCCTGAACTGGATGGGGCGTCGGGTACGCCGCATCCAGGCAAGAACTCACGCACAACTGGACACACATGTTGTCGCCATTTCCAATTTTACCAACGCTGATCTGATTCGACATGATGCAGCATTCGAAGGAAGAGTGACAACCTCGCACATTGGGATCGAAGACGAGTGGTTTCGGCCTGCTGCTCCGGATGCCGATGAGTTGATACGTCGACTTGGAATTCCCGCTGACTATTTTTGCTGGTGGGGGGCTGTGTCACCCCGAAAGAACATCGACGGAATCGTGCGTGCCTATGGTCTCGCTAAGCAACAACAGGTCGAGCTCCCTCCATTTCTGATTGTGGGACGTGTTTCTCAGACTGGGCAGCGCCTGTTCGAGCTGGCCGATCGGCTTGGCGTTTCTGACCGGATCAAGGTAGTGGAGCATCAGGAACTTGCAGTACTTCGAAACATTGTGATGCGAAGTCAGGGAGTGCTGTTCCCTTCTTTCTATGAAGGTTTTGGACTGCCGGTCGTTGAGTCACTGGCCTGCGGTATTCCTGCGCTGGCGTCCAACATTCCGGCGCTTACGGAAGTTTCTGGAGGCCATGCTGTTCTATGCGAACCCGAGTCGCCTGACAGCATTCTCGAGGGAATGCGTACCCTCCTCAAGACGACAGTCAACACGGTAGCATGCAGAGAATGGACGTCTCAGTTCACGCATGCTGCGAATGCTCGCCGCTACGATCAAATCATCGACACTCTCACATGACCGTCCTGGTCCTTCTGAGTATTGCGGATTCCACGCTTCGAAATGCTATTCCGGCGGAGCTTCTGCGGGTTGTGACCGGACACTGTATGACTTGAGGGTCCCGCGGCACTGCCTTACACATTTGTCGGTGACGACGCAGGGGCCGATGGCTGTACGAGAATGTACTGATACACAGAGGCCTGTTTTCTGGCAGTCTCGGCAGCGGTGAACTCATCCTTTTTTGATTATGCATTTTCCGGAAATGACTGGCAGAGCCGTTTAACGCCCACGCGCTTTGGTGTCCCAATACCCCCAACCTGCAAACCTCTGCAGTCAACATGCGACATATAAACAAAGAACTGTTTCTCGTACTGACCATCTTCTCGAAGGAACTTCTGGGAGTCTCAGTCGCAGGATCAACTATCGATTTCTACCAGGTCACAATCGCCGTCGCGGGACTGAGTCTGTATTTCAGCCAGAAAAAAACGTTTGGCCTGATGGCGACTCTGACTGGGATTCTTGCCTCCTCGGTGGCTATCTTCTCGTACTACGAAACTCCGATTTCACAAACCTTCCTGAAGCAATCAGCCGCTGTTTTATTTCTCTACGCCGGGCTCGGTTCGTATTTGCTTGGTTGTTCTGAGCAAAAGCTTGCTTCGGCATACATTCGCGTGTGCTTCTGGATGGCGGTATTTGGGATTGTCCAGGTCATTTTGTCGCTGCGGGGTGTGGATGTCTATATTTGTTTGCGGGGCCGCCTGGATTCTTTGACTTCTGAGCCATCGCATTATGCCGTGGCTGTCGGGCCATGTGTCTATTATTGCTTCAGATACAGTCGAACGTTCGCGGCCCGCTGCCGAGCAGTTGTGATCATCGGCAGCGTGCTGATGACTGTTTCCGCCACAGGCGTTGCAGTCGTGTCTATGGCGTTCGCGCTTGCGTTTTTCAGGCAGGCTCGATTCGCGATTGTCGTTCTATTGGCTGCGGCATCACCATTGTTACTGACGATGATTCCCGCGGACGCGGTCCCCGAAGTCATTTCATCGCGTTTTACTTCGATGCACGAATACTTCGGAAATGCAAGTGAACCGTGGGACACGACCAACTCGACGATCCTGTCGTTTGGCACAAACCTGGACGTTGCAATCGCACCGTTGGCAGAGGGCCGAATTTTCGGAAACGGTTTCTGCGGTCATGAAGCGGCATACCATCGCAGGTACAGCCACACCGAATTCGTCCACCACAGACTCTATGAACTAAACATCCGTTCGGCTCATTGTCTCGGCATCCGTATCATTTCCGAGTTTGGCATACCCGGAATTCTTTTCACGATGTTCACGGTCTGGTATTTCATTGTGCACCGCCGGTCGAATCTTTGGTGCATGTTTCTATTGGTGACGTTCGTCGGACGTATGCTGAAACTTGGCAGTTGGGTCGACTATGGGATACCTCTGTTCCTGCTTTCAGCTGTCTATTTTTCTGCGACGTTGCCTGTGGCGAAAAGGTCGTTGTCATCGGCAGGGCGGCGTTCCGCGTCCGCGGACCCACGACTCTCTACAGCGACCGTCGGTCATTAACGATTTTCACGATGCGGTTGTCTTCAACGATTTACCGATCGAGTTTGAGCAAATGAAGCCACGACTGTTGGTCGCCGTAGACTGGTTTGATCCGGCGGTTCGTGCTGGCGGCCCCGTTCAGATCTGTGTTAACCTGGTCAATCTTCTGCACGCAGAGGCCAACGTAGCGGTGGTCACCGGAGATCGTGATCACGGTGACCAAAACGGCTTCTCATCAGTCACTGCAGATCATTGGCGGAGTTGGCGCGACAGGGCCCGTGTGCAAGTATGCCACTCAACGTTATCGAAGAGTTGCTGCGTTTTGGGATACAGTCATTTGGATTGTACCCAGCATTATTTACCTGAACGGCGTCTTCAGCTCTGCATTGTCCGTCCGACTGCCGCTGAACCAGCTTGGTTGGCGCAAGCCGCGGTGAATTTCTGTGCTCGCAGAGGGATGTCGAAACTATCCGCATTGAAGATGAAGTTATGGATGAAACAACCATGGCTGCGGCCTGGTGAGGCGTCCTGCTGGGCAGCAAATATCGCAAACACATCGAGATTATGAAAAAACCCAGGAGAACTGAATGCCGCGGATAATGGTTACAGGTGCAGCCGGGCAACTGGGTTCGGCTCTGGTCAACGGATTACTGGCGAGAGGTGAGTGGGATGTCGTCGGTGTCGACAATCTGCTTTCGGGCAGAAAGGAACTCGTTCCTGCCAACTCGAACAACTATCAATTCATCCAGGCCAACTGCAATAATCCGCTGGAAATCAGCCAGGTCATGCTGGGACATCGCTTTGATTATGTCTTCCACTATGCGGCCGTCGTCGGGGTTCAACGCACTCTGGACGACCCGATTTCCGTTCTGGAAGACATCAGAGGATTCGAAAACATCCTCGCGCTCTGCAAGAACACGAGGGTGAGCAGAGTCTTCTTTTCCTCCTCCTCTGAGGTCTACGGCGAACCGGTCGAAATCCCGCAGCGTGAGCATCAGACTCCGCTGAATTCCCGGCTTCCCTACGCGGTGGTCAAGAACGTTGGCGAGTGCTATCTGCGGTCGTTTCACCAGACATATGGCCTGGAATATACCGTCTTTCGCTTCTTCAACACGTATGGACCAAACCAGTCATACGACTTTGTCGTTCCACGGTTCATGATAAATGCCATCCATGGACAGGACCTGACGATCTACGGAGACGGCAGTCAGTCTCGGACGTTCTGCTATGTTGATGACAATGTTGACGCCTGCCTGAACTGCATGACACAGGATCTGTTCGTGAACGACACGCTCAATGTCGGCAGCGAGAAGATGTTCACAATCGCACAGTTGGCCGAGATCGTGATTGCTGAAGTGAATTCGACTTCAAAGATTCAATATGTGTCTGCTCTGGAAGAGGGTGACATGAAACGCCGTCAACCGGAATCGTCGAAAATGCAGCAGGCACTTGGACGCGATCTGTTGCCGCTGCAGGGCGGTATACAACGTATGCTTAACGACGAACGATTCATGAAGTATGCCTCCGAGACTGCCAAACGCCGGGGATGGACTTAGAACAGATCAGCAGCGCCCATGGGCCCGTCTTCTGCGGACGCGAGATTGTCGATTTGATTAACACAGGTATTTCGTCAACGGATTGACAATATCATGAATGCCCACGGACGGCAGAAACTGTTAATTGCCGTGGACTGGTTCGATCCGGCCGTTCGCGCAGGCGGGCCTGTTCAGAGCTGTGTCAACCTTGTCAATCTGTTGCACTCCGAGGCAAATATTGCGGTCGTCGCCGGAGACCGTGATCATGGAGATCGATTCGGGTTCTCATCAATCAGCGCCGATCAATGGCAGGACTGGAAGAACAAAGCTCAGGTACTGTATGCAACGCCTGGCTACCGCAGGGGCAGCGCATTTCGGGATTCCGTGACGCAGTTTGCTCCGGACACGGTTTACCTGAATGGTATCTTCAGCACTGCGTTTGCCGTGCGCCCGCTGCTGAGTCAGTGCCGCTGGCGCCATCAACGCCGCGTTGTTGTGGCTCCGCGGGGAATGCTGAAGCCATCTGCGCTGAAGATGAAGGCCTGGAAGAAACGGCCGCTGCTGACTCTGCTGCGACTGGCCCGCAGTCTGCACAATGTCGTATTTCATGCGACATCTGAAGAAGAAGTCGATGAAATCCGCAGCGTGTTCGGCAGCGCCGCCGAAATCTACTGCATTCCCAACATTCCCTGCTTGCCGCAGCTCAAGCTGACAGAACACGATAAAGAACCCGGCGCATGCCGCCTGTGTTTTGTCGGGCGCATTCACCCTGTCAAGAACCTATTGCTGCTGCTGCAGCAACTGCAGCAGGTTGCTGGGCAATGCCGATTGGATATTGTGGGGCCCGTGGAAGACGAATCGTATTATCAGAGGTGCAGGGCAATCGTGGGTACGCTTCCGGGCAACATCACAGTTCAGTTTCGAGGTCCCCTGCCACACCATGAAACTCAGGCGATTTGTGCCGAGTGTGATGCAACGGTGGCTCCCACACAGGGCGAAAATTTCGGGCACGCGATTTTTGAGTCGTTCGCGATGGGCGTGCCGGCCCTTATCAGCGACAAGACCATGTGGCGTAATCTGGAACAGCAGCAGGCCGGGTGGGATGTCCCGTTGAGCGTCCCCGGTCGCTTCGCGGAAAAAATCAACGAGTTGTGCCGGATGAACGTCTTTGAGCTGCAGTCGTGGCGTCGAGGCGCTTTGAATCTTGCCGCTGCGTTCTTCAGGACGCACGACCTGCCTGGTGATTATCACCAAATGCTGTTTGGTACGCCACTGCCGCATTCAGGTGTCGTTACGGATAAAACGCCCGACCGTACCGCTGCGTGACCGCAGCCGCGAATTCCTGATACGCGGCTTCTCTGCCCTGCGCCGACATCTCCGCCTGGCGGGAAATGTGAATCGAGCAAACTGGCAGTTTCTGCCGATTCCTCCCGGCACTAAACCGTCAGGGGGTTGCGACGCCGTCTGCCCCCCAATCTGATCTTGCTGCTGTACTCATTAACGCACTAAAAAGAGACGCAAAATCCGTCTTGTCGGCGAACTTTCACCTGAAAGGAGCCGCAATGGCAGGTTCTGCAGCAAATGCTCAAAGGACACGTTTGGCGTGTTGCTCGTCTGTGAAGCTCTGTCTGGCGGATTGCGGCCGGGCATTTGTCAGTGGGTATCTCGCCGTTCTACAGGCGTTTGACTGACAGGGCGGGGCATGACGCAAACGACTATCACTTCTGGCGAAAGGAATCGCTCGTCGATGAACATCATTGGACTCAATGCCTATCACGGGGATGCATCTGCTGCTGTGGTCGTGGACGGTCAGCTGATTGCAGCGGTCGAAGAAGAACGGCTGAATCGCATCAAGCACTGGGCCGGGTTCCCGTCTCAGTCGATCCGGTATTGTCTGGATGCCGCAGGTATTGAAATCAGCGATGTGGATCACATCGCCGTATCCTTCAATCCGCGCGCGAACCTTATGAAACGCCTTGCGTTCGTTGCGACTCACCGTCCCAGTGTGCGAGCCATTATCGACCGCCTGAAACGACAGGGGAAAACTCTTGGTCTGGACCAGCAACTGGCTGAGGGTCTGGGTGTCGACCGCAGTGAAATTCGAGCTCAGATCCACCGCATTGAACACCATCAGACGCACGTCGCTGCCGGATTTCTACTGTCCCCTTTTGATGAAGCCGCCGTGTTGTCCGTCGACGGGATGGGAGACTTTACCAGCACGTTGACGGCTCATGGACACGGGACGAACTGGGACGAATTTGATCGCGTCTACTATCCGCACTCTATCGGATTTCTGTACAGCGCCCTGACGATGTATCTTGGGTTTCCATACTACGGCGACGAGTACAAGGTGATGGGACTCGCACCATATGGAGAACCGGAATTTGCTGACGTGATCCGTCGCATGATTCAGCCGAAGGGCGACACGTTCGAGTTGAATCTCGATTACTTCACGCATCACAAGAACGGTGTGAAGATGAAGTGGAACGACGGGGCGCCTGTCGTGGAGCCGTTTCACAGTCAGCGACTCGTCGATGAGCTCGGTCCCATGAGGGGCAAAGATGAGGAAATGACTCAGCGTCATGACAACATAGCCAAAAGTCTGCAGGTCGTCACGGAAGAGATCATCATTCACCTTCTTAATCGGCTTCATGAGAAAACGAAGTCGGACAATCTGTGCATGACCGGCGGGGTCGCAATGAACTCTGTTGCGAACGGCAAGATTACTTCGCACACTCCCTTCAAAGAGGTCTACATTCCGGCAGGGGCGGCTGATAACGGTACTTCGTTTGGTGCTGCCTTTTACGTGTGGAATCGTGTTCTTGGAAACTCCCGCACGTTTGTTCAGGACCATGCGTACTGGGGATTCGAAAGCCATGATGAAGATGCCGTGAACGCAGCAGACAGTGCGGGCGTGCCTTTTGAGCGACTGGATCCATCTGAACTTGTTGACAGCGTTTCAGACCTGTTGATTGATGGGAAGGTTGTTGGCTGGTTTCAGGGGAAAATGGAATTTGGAGCTCGTGCGCTTGGAAATCGATCGCTGCTGGCAGATCCGCGTCGGACTGACATGCGGGATATCATCAACCTGCGAATTAAATACCGCGAGAAATTTCGTCCGTTTGCGCCAAGTATTCTGGAAGAGTATGTCAACGAATGGTTTGAGGTCGCCGAGCCGACTCCGTACATGGAGAAGGTGTTTCCGATTCGGCCTGATAAGCATGCGGTCATCCCCGCCGTGACTCATGTGGATGGTACGGGACGATTACAAACTGTCTCCAGACAGTCCAATCCCTTGTATCACTCTCTCATCAGCCGATTCCATGAAAAGACCGGTATTCCGATCGTACTGAATACCTCGTTGAACGAGAACGAGCCGATCGTCCGCACGCCAGAGGAGGCCATCAATTGCTTCCTGCGTACTGATATGGACGCGATTGTGATGGGGAATGTAATCGTGAATCGACACCACACGGAATTCCCGGCCCGATATCGAGAGCATCGACGGGCGGCCTGAGCAAATCGAGTTACCGTTGTTCGAGTTATCGTTGTGTTTCGGGTGACATGACAACGCTCGTCTTCCCAGCGAAATTGGCGGTTATATACGGCGGTGACGCACGACTCTCAGGAGGAGGTCAGCACCACCTTCCGAAGCTGTCCTTGTACCACCTGTACGGAGCTTGTCCTCCATCGGTCAGTTTCAGGGCAGTCTCAGGACTGCACGTCAGTCCGTGCTCGTGCATAGCTTCCGGTCGGTTGCCGACGCAGGCGAAGCCGAATCTGGTTGTCAAGCTGGGCTTCGCCTCTTCAGACGTCACTGGTTTGAAATCTTTGCAGGTCCGATAATCGAAGCTGCAGAATTGGCTGGTTACTCGCTGAAATCTCGCCCTGTGCAGAAATACAATCTGGATCGCGCGGGAAAAAGCACTAACTCGGGATTTCTGATCCGATCATTACGAGTAGCATAACCAGGCGCAGGCGGATGGACCGTACTGCTCGTGCATCTTTAGTCGCCGAAACGTTCCTGCCAGTCAAATCGTTTGAGGTTGTTCGCAGGGCAAGAAGTTAAGGATACGGAAATCATGCGTGTTCCCATTGTGATGGCAACCATCTTCTCGATGACGGCACTCCCGACAGTACCTTCTGCTTTTGCGGGGCCTGCCCCCACAGAGTCAAAGGTGTCCCTTCAGAATGTTGAGCTCAGCACAGCCGGCACGGTCGCCGGACATATTGTAGACGCCAAAGGTGCACCGTTGAGTAACGCCAAACTGCAGATTCGCACTAAGGCTGGCTCACAGGATGTCACAACAGACGGGAAGGGCCGATTCAGCGTTGAAAGCAAGGTTGGTGGCAATTGTGCAATCGTCATTGGCGACAAAGCTTATGCCTGTCGCTTGTGGACGAACGGTACTGCCCCGCCAAGGTCGCTCACAAAGTTTGGTGTTGTTCACACCAAAGGACCAGTCGTACGCGGTCAGTACGATGAATGTGTCGATGGCTGCGACGACAATGGCTACGGCCGGCTCGGTGGCGTCAGCAAAGGTCAGTTACTGGGCCTGGGTTTGCTGGCTGGAGCGGTTGTTGCGATCGTGCTGGCGGTCGAAAATAATGATGGAAGCTAATCAAATGCTTCGCCAGATTGATGTCTGCCCGGAAGAAAAGTTAAATTCCCGGGCAGAAATCAATCTCTTGCCTTTTTGAACATCCATTGCTGGAATTCTGAAAAGGACGGCTGATTTGCTTCCCTCTGAATAGCCGATGATACACAACGAACGGAAATGTCTCCATTCGTTGTTGTAAAGGCACAGGAAATGCGAACAGTCGTCACCAGTGTTCTTCTTGCCTCGCTGTTGATGTCCCCAATAGCATCTTTCGCAGACGGAACACCCGTTCACGCAGACTCTGCTAAACGGGTGGAACTCAGGAATGTCGAACTCGCGACTGGCGAAGTCCTTAATGGACAGTTCGTCAACACTGCCGGGCAGCCGCTGATTGGGGCTGTTGTTACGATTCGGCTGGCGAAAGACATCCATAAGGTCACCACCGACAATGCGGGCCGTTTTTCCGTACGTGGTCTCCACGGCGGACAGTGCCTTATTCACATTGGTGACAAAGCGTTCGCCTGTCGTCTATGGGCCAACGGAACGGCACCTCCGCGGTCGTTGAAGTCAATTGCCCTTGTCAATTCGGACAGCGAAGACACGCTGGTTCGCGGACAGGGAATTCAGGACCGCATCCGTTCTCTGACGCGCAGCCAGCAGATTGCCCTGGGGGCTATCGTAATCGGCGGCACCGCTCTGGGAATCGCTCTAGCTCAGGATGACGCGAGCTGAACAATCGAAACTACGGTCGGTAAAGAAAACTGCTCCGCTACGGAACAGACGGAAAACACAAAAAAGGCGGGGGACTTAGGTTCCCCGCCTTTTTTTCTGCATGAGCTCGGCCTTCCACCAGTCAATTGTCAGTGATTGATGCTCAGGTCTTTCGTCATCTGATGCGAACGGTACGGTGCTTAATTCCGGGCTGATCGGATCGTTCTCTTCTGTGCATGTGTACAGGTGGGTTCAATACAGCTGTCTACAGGAACGATGCGCAAGTGAGTGAATCAAACACATGATAGAACCGTGGCATTCAATTAGTTGCTGTTATTGAATCTGCTGCATGTGCATTGTCGTGACGACCGGCACCAGGTCGTTGCATGGACTGACTTTCAATTTTAACATGTCCTGATACCAACGGCAGACTCAATTGACTGATGTCGATGCCAACCCGTATGCGACTCCAGCGGCGATTGTCGAGACGCCGGTAGCCTCAACGTCAGACAGGTCACGTATTCCGCCGGTGCTGGTGAGCATTGGTGTCGCCGCATACTGTAGCTTTACGGTTCTGCTGCTAACATCAACGGACATTGATCGTCAGGGCGGAATGGTCTTCCTGATCAACTTCCCGCTAATGCTGCTGTGGTGCGTTTCGATCTGGAAGACCGATCGCTTTGGTCCTGTACTTGGCGTCGGAGCAGCAGCTGCTCAGGGAATTGTGGCCAGAATCATGATTCGGCGCGACATAGGTGATGATGATGTTGTGTATGTCATCAACGGTGGCATCATTCTGGTGATTCTTCTGCTGGCAGTCATGTGCTGGATATTTCGGAGGCGGCATCGGGCAACGGTCAGCGAAGACCCTCTGGAAATGTCATGAGCAACCGTCAATGGTGCCCCCACCGTTCACAGGCAGACAACGACGATTTCGCTGCTCCGTCCTTTAGATCTAAAGGTGTTTTTCAACGAACGTCCAGGCCGATGCATCATGAAATTCGTGGCCGCCTTCGAACACAACGTGTTGAAAGCGATCATCCAGATCCAACTTCTCATAGAACGCGGCGGCGCGAGGTGCAATGTCGCTGCCTTTGTCCCGATGAGAGGCATTGTCCCGTGATCCCGCCTGAATCTGATGAGCACGTGGGCAGATCAGGGCGACCATGTCGGCGTCGTTGAACAGTGTTATTCGGTTCATGAAACGGAAGTCGGACGGAATTGAGAGTTCATCCTTCTCATACCGTCCTTCCTGCACGCCGAAATAACAACTGGAGACGGAGACTTTGATTCGCTGATCGATCGCAGGCGTCATCTGAGCGTAATAGCCTCCGTAGGAAAGTCCCACCATCGCAATGCGATCGGCATCCACCTCAGGCCGCTTGATCAACTCGTCAATCGCGAAGGTGATTTTCGCGATTTCGACAGCCGTAATGCTGGTCCCGACAAGTCGCAGCCGGTCATCGATCTGTCGACGGATGTCCTGAGGGAAACCATCGACTCGAAACAGATGCTGAGGTGCGTACACAATGTACCCGCGTTTGACGGCCCCCCGCACCATGTCGTTGTAGTTGGCGCCTCCATTGAACAACGCGACTTCAGGAGAACCTCCGCCACCATGCATGGAAACGACCAGTGGTGTCCTTCCGGCGACCGCCTTTTCCGTCGACTTTGGAATGATGTAAAGCCCTTCTGAATGAACGCCGGGGAGAATCGGAAGCATTGCCCGGTAGTATGTTCCGATGTTGTCCTGTCCGATTTGTTTGAACGATGCCTGTCTGTCCGGCCGCTTTCCAGGAGGCGGGTAGCCGATCGATCTGCAGAATTCTTTTCGGAGCGGCTGAGTTGATTTCTCGAATGCCGTTCCCGACGAGTAATCCGGAACGAACAACCGATTGAGAATAGTCGTGTCCGCTGCCAGTGTTCGAGCATATTGATCCAACTCACGAGCCTGTTCAGTTCGCAGCGGATTCGAGTCGCCGACATTCTGATTGAAGTAATGTTTCTGGGAATCGGCGGCAGCAGGCTGAGCTGAGGCGGTTACAGACACTGTGAGTGCAACTGCGAACGCCAGGGCGGGGGGAATTGTTTTCATAGAGCTGTCTGTATCCCATGACGATGACGGAAATGTGTATTCCTGTATCATGACAGATGTTGTTCAGCAGTCGATGGTGCGGCCTAAGGCAGATGAATTGGTCGCCCTTGCCGTGATCCCCTCCAAATTTAGTCGAGTTGACAGGACAGGACAGGAACAGGCAAGCACGACCATCTTCAGTCTGATTACGGCACTGTGCCAGTGGACCTGCGCAGTACGAACGAAGATTCGAATATTGGTGTGACGTGGAGCGGAATGTCTGCTGCGCCGCTGAGGGACCGAACACTGGAAGTGTTCCTGAACGAAGAACGCGGTTGACAACGACAGCCCCGGTTTTGGCGGGGGTGTCTGATAACTGCGTCGTTGTCAGACGTTATTCAATTGACGACAGTGGAAGCGGTCGGGTAATCTAAGGCGTGTCGGCCGCATGTCGACATCCTTCCGGTCGCTTCCCTCGCCATCACCTGTGCCCATCTTCGCCTGCCTGATGCCGGCAGAAGGTGTCACGTCTTATCAACACCTGCCATGATTCTGCGTCTGTTCGCTACCGTATTGTGGTTGTCACCAGCGTCATTGCCGGCGACCGCCAGCGATCCGTCCCTGCTGACATTTGAGAAAGACGTGCGTCCCATCTTTCGGGCTCACTGTTACGATTGTCATGGTGCCACAGAGGACGTGAAGGGCGGCCTGGATCTGCGACTTGTTCGCTTCATGCAGAAGGGCGGCGAAAGTGGTGCGGCGATCGCTCCAGGCGTTCCGGGCGACAGCTATTTACTGGACCGTCTGCGCAATGGCGAGATGCCTCCGGGAGAACATCGAGTTCCGGACGCCGAAATCCTAATCATTGAACGCTGGATCGCCGCCGGCGCCAGGACGGCTCGACCCGAACCGGAAACGATTCCTCCAGGGCTGGGTCTGACTCCGGAAGAACGCGGCTTCTGGTCTTTCCTCCCGATTCGGCGTCCGGAAGTGCCGGACATCGCGGACTTTCCGCGGGACTCTCGAGTGCGGACACCGATTGACGCACTCGTTCTGAAATCGATGCCGCAGGACATCGGGTTTTCTCCGGACGTTGGTCGCAGAACATTGATCAAACGAGCGTATTTTGATCTGATCGGGTTGCCGCCATCACCCGAAGAATTACAGACGTGGGCCGAAGACACAGCGGACGACTGGTATGACCGACTGCTGACCGATTTGCTTGACTCTCATCATTATGGCGAGCGCTGGGGGCGGCACTGGCTGGACGTCGCGGGGTACGCAGATTCCGAAGGATATACGAACAGTGATGCCGAACGCCCGTGGTCGTGGAAGTACCGCGACTGGGTCATCCGCGCATTGAACGAGGACAAATCCTTCGACCGCTTCATCACAGAGCAGCTGGCCGGCGATGAGCTTGCCGGACCTCAGGAGGGGGATCTGACTGCTGGCCAGACGGCATTACTAACAGCCACGGGATTTCTTCGCATGGCAGCGGATGGAACGGGTAGTGGAGCCAACGATGCCGTGGCACGCAACAAGGTGATGGCAGACACACTTCAGATTGTAGGCACGTCATTGCTGGGGCTCAGTATTCAGTGTGCTCAGTGCCACGATCATCGTTATGACCCGATTCCACACACCGATTACTACGCGCTGCGGGCTGTGTTTGAACCGGCGCTGGACTGGCAGGCGTGGAAGGTCCCCAATGCTCGACGAGTATCACTATACACGAAGGCTGACCGTGAAAAGGCAACAGCAGTCGAGGCGGAAACCAAAGTCGTTGCCGATGAACGGGCGACCAGGCTTGCAGCATACATGAAGCAGGCGGTGGACGCTGAGTTGATGAAGTTTCCGGAGCCGTTACGCGGGCAGTTGCGCGGAGCCTATGAAACCGCCGGTGACAAACGGACTGAGGAACAGAAGAAGCTGCTGGCACAGAACCCGAGTGTGAATATCAGTCCGGGCAATCTGTATCAGTACATTGCGGAATCGAAGCCGGAACTTGCGAAATTCGACGCGCGGATTAAGGAAATCCGTGCGAAGAAGCCGGTTGAGGAATTTCTGCGAGTTCTTAGTGAGCCGTCAAATCACGTACCCGAAACAAAGCTGTTTTTTCGAGGGGACCACGAGCAGCCGAAGCAGACACTGCTGCCGGCATCACTGACAGTGACGGCTCCTGAAGGGCAGCGTCCCGAATTTGCCGCGAACAGTGACGCCCTGCCGTCCACCGGTCGGCGTCTGGCCTTCGCGAAATGGCTGACCAATGGCCGGCATCCGCTGGTCGCGCGTGTGATTGCCAATCGCGCGTGGTTGCATCATTTTGGCAAAGGTCTGGTGGAAACACCGGCCGACTTTGGCAGGCTTGGCGTCCGGCCCTCGCATCCGGAGTTGCTGGATTGGCTGGCTGACGAGTTTATGCGTCAGGGGTGGAGTCTGAAGAAGCTGCATCGTCAGATTATGACATCGACCGTCTGGCGGCAAAGCGCAGATGTTGTCTCAGACGCTGAGTTGTCGTCCGTTGTCGTGCCGTTCGCAAGAAGAACACTGACTCGACTGGATGCCGAAACCATTCGCGATCGCATGCTGGCCGCGTCGGGGCAACTCGACCGCACGCCATATGGCGCACCCGTTGGCATTAAGGAAGACGACACGGGGCAGGTCATTGTGGACGGCAGTCAGACTCGTCGCAGTCTGTACATTAAGGCCAGACGCAGTCGACCTGTTGCCATGTTGCAGGCGTTTGATGCGCCCGTGATGCAAACAAACTGCGAAATGCGGCAGAGCTCGACCGTGGCGACGCAGTCATTGATGCTGATGAATGGAGAATTTACGCTGGAACAAGCGGGCAAACTGGCAGCGCGTGCGGCGAAAGAAGCCATCCCGCTGGACGAAGCCACGCTGGCTGCTTTGCCGAAGTTGACGCTTCCGGCCGGTGATTGGCAGTACGGATTCGGCGCCATTGACGAAACCACCGGAAGTGTCATGAGTTTTACGAAGTTGACTCACTTCACGGGATCCCAGTGGCAGGCCGGACCGGCACTGCCGGATCCACAACTGGGCTATGTTCTGCTGCATGCCAATGGCGGACACCCCGACGTCACTGGCCGCGCTGTCATTCGTCGCTGGACAGCATCGACCGATGGGACGGTAGCGATCTCCGGAAAGTTGAGTCACGGTTCTGCTAATGGAAACGGAGTGCGCAGCCGTGTGGTTTCCAGCAGATCCGGCAAGGCAGGTGAGTGGCTGGCGTTCAACGGTGCAACCGACACGAACGTGACCGGGCTTACTGTTCAGAAGGGGGACACAATTGACTTTGTGACGGATGCTAACGGCACTCATACGTCCGATTCGTTTACGTGGCCGGTGTCGATGACAGTCAAATCAGACGGCCAGCCCGATCAGGCAATTGAGTCTGTTGCTTCATTCAGTGGACCTCGCGAATCATCAGCCGTCATTGCCGGACAGATCATTCGAGCATGGGAGCTGGCGCTTTGTCGGACTCCCACGAACGATGAGTTGCGACTGGCCGTCGAGTTTGCGGCGGCACAGATGGCGACGTTCAATCGGAATTCTGTCGCCCTGCCAGCGGGCCGCACACCGGCTCGGCAGGCCATCGTGAGTTTGTGTCAGTCGTTTTTCAGTTCTAATGAGTTTTTGTACGTCGAATAATGAGAACCATGATGCAACCCACCTTCGATGATCAGCACAACCGCCGTGCATTTCTGCGACAGGGGTCGCTGGGAATTGGCGCCGTCGCAGCTGCATGGTTGCTGAATCAGGAACGTGCACAGGCAAAGCCTCCCGGCGTTACGGCTGCGGAACAGACGTTCGATCTGCTGCCTAAACAGTCGCACTTCGAGCCTCGAGCAAAGGCGATGATATCTCTGTTTCAGCATGGTGGTCCGGCGCACATGGACTTGACTGATCCGAAGCCGGAACTCACGAAATTTGATGGAACCGACTACAACGGCGATATCGCCTACAGTTTCGTTAATGCGGCCAGCAAGAAGCTGCTGGGCACTCGATGGAAGTTTCGCAAACGGGGGCAGTGCGGCATGGAGCTGTCGGAGCTGTTGCCTCACACAGCCGAAATTGCCGACGACATGTGTCTGATTCGCAGTATGCATACCGGGGCGAACGGGCATGAAGTTTCAATTCGTTATTTTCACGGTGGTATTCCTGGAGTCCTGGGACGACCGCATTACGCGTCGTGGCTGTTGTACGGTCTTGGTTCCGAGACCCAGGATCTTCCGTCGTATATGGTGCTGACAGATCCCGGAGGTCATCCGGTCGACAGCACTCATAACTGGTCCAGCGGATTCATGCCTCCGCTGTATCAGGGGACAGTGCTGCGACCGAAAGAACCGCGAATCCTGAACCTTGAGGCTCCAGCATATCTGAAAGGAGAACCGCAGCGGCAGAACCTTGAATTTCTGCAGGCTCTAAATCGGAAGCATGCAGATCGATTTCGTGGAGAGCCGGATCTGAACGCCAGAATTGCCAGCTATGAGCTGGCGGCTCGTATGCAGACTGCAGCGACGGAAGCACTTGATGTTTCAAAGGAAACGAAAGCCACACACACGCTCTACGGCCTGGATAACGACACCACTCGCGAATACGGTACGCGCTGCCTGATCGCTCGGCGACTTGTCGAGCGAGGTGTGCGTTTCGTGCAGCTGTTTCTGGCAGGTCAGCCATGGGATAATCACAGCAGCATCGCCACCTCATTGCCCTCCGTCTGCCGACGCACGGATCAGCCATCGGCTGCGCTTGTTAAAGATTTGAAACAACGAGGCATGTTGAACGAAACGATCGTTCACTGGGGGGGCGAGATTGGTCGGTTGCCCGTCACGCAGGATCAGGGCGATGCCAGCAAGCATGGCCGGGACCACAACGGCCAGGGGTTCAGCATCTGGTTTGCCGGTGGAGGTTTCAAGCCGGGCACAGTCTACGGAGCAACTGACGAATTCGGCCATCGCGCCGTCGAAAATGTTGTGACACCCAATGACTACCAGGCAACGCTGTTCAAGCTCTTTGGTCTCGACTGGAACAAGCTGGTGTATCATCACAGTGGACAGCCTCAACTAATTACCGCGGGCCGCAAGGCTGCAGTCGTCGAAGATATTCTGGCCTGACAGCTCTGCGTCGTTGGGTGCCGCCAGTGTGTTTAATCGGAATCGGCGGGCCATGGACGGGGACGTTCCGGTGCTCACTCGTATGCCCTGTGTTGAGAAGCCAGACAGGTTCTGAGTCCCATGTCGCTGAATGAATCTCAGCGATCGAAGCGGCTGTACACCGACTGAGAACCCTGCCTTGCAGGTCCGCTTGGAAACCGAATTGATCGCGATGTATGTATATCCGTTTTGCTAGTCGCCGAATCAACGGATATGTCGGCACATTCGGTAATGCTTCTCTACGTCGCAGTACCGGACAAAATCTGCAGGTACTTCTGCCGTTCGGGCGTACACTGACGATCCGTTCCCACTTTGGTGTCGACGTTGAGGATGGACCTCTATCAAACCACAATCTACAGACACAGTACGAAAGGATCCAAATGCGAACTCACGCCACATGGATGCTGGCCCTGACGCTGGTGGCGTCGCCGACCCTGGGCTTCGGAGCAGATTCCGCAGCCACAGCATCCGAATTACAACTGCAAAACGTCGAGCTGACTTCTGCCGGTAGTCTTAAAGGTCAGCTGGTCACAAATGCCGGTCAACCTGTGTCCAACGTGACAATTACCGTGAGATCTCAGTCTGAACTCAAGAAAGTTGACCAACAACTCACGACTGACGAAGACGGTCGGTTTCAGGCAACGGGCCTGAAGACCGGTACGCTTGTGCTGCAGGCAGACAAAGAAACATATGCCGTACGCGTCTGGAATGCCGGCACTGCGCCACCCAAGTCAATTTCTACCATCGCATTGGTACAGTCTGATGGCCAGGAAGTTGTTCGCGGCAATCAGTTCACGGACCGCATTCGGGGATTAAGTCGACGTCAGCAGGTTGGTCTCGGGTTGCTGGTTGCAGGTGCAATCATCATTCCCATCGCGCTGCAGGACGCAAGCTAACTTTGTTTCCGCTGTATTCCTGTCATGACAGACAGGACTTCAGCGTACGTGAACTGAAATCAGTACGACGGTCTGGATCTTACCGCGTAATAATAATATCTGTCGCAGTTCACGGTCGTAGACAGAGAGACGATACAGCCTGCCACGGATTAATTCTGTGGCAGGCTGTTTTATGCGCGTTGCAATCCAGGTCAGGCAGCGACGCGTCTGAGACGCTGGAATTTCAATGTTCATCGGAATCCGACGTTCAGCGTCGACAGCGCGTCGTCGGCACTTGTGAATCCTGGAACTGCAGTAAGCGGTCACTCAAAAGTGGGGTTCTTCAAATTGCGGCTCGCTCTTGACTGAGTCCGCCGCCGTCACTTCCTGAGTTTCATGTCCCGGTCGGTAGTTCTGGCACCTGACTTTCCGTAGTCTGCTGCCTTGCCGAACATCGGTTGAGGCAGGATGTGAATGTGGTACGTGGACGAGCTTCATCCTGCGCAGTCGAGTGGTGATTTCGGCCGGTTGATAAGCCTGACATATTTGAAAAGTGTTTTCATGATGTCGGGTAGTCCAGAAGCACTCGGGATAGACACTGTGATTCAGCGAAAAATGTTCTTACAGCTTGTGTTCGCGGTAACAGCGTGCTGCCTGTCAACGTTGTCCGTGGTCGCTGACGCCCAATTTGATATGGTGATCAGAGGCGGACGTGTCGTCGACGGAAGTGGGGCGCCATGGTATGTGGCGGATGTCGGCATCGACGACGGTCGAATCGTGCGGATCGGCCACATCGACGGCAGGACAGCTGAGACAGTGATCGATGCCAGCGGCCTGATCGTGGCGCCCGGCTTCATCGACATGATGGGGCAGACTGCGTCACCGATGGTGGATGACCCGAAGACGGCGATCAATCTGCTGACTCAGGGCATTACCACCATCAATGCCGGAGAAGGTGGGTCTGCCGCTCCGCTGAGCGTCCAGGATGGTCGTCGCAAAGGCTGGACAACTATGGCCGAGTATTTTGTTCTAATCGAATCAAAAGGGCTTCCGGTCAACGTCGTACAGACGATCGGGCATACTCAGGTACGACGAATTGTTCTGGGGGAGGCGGAACGCAGACCGACAGCTGAAGAACTTAAACGGATGCAGAGCCTGGTGCATGAAGCGATGCAGGCCGGTGCTATTGGGGTGTCCACAGCTCTGATCTACCCTCCCGCGGTCTATGCGGAAACAGAGGAGATCGCAGCCCTTGCGGCAATTGCAGGTCAGTACGGTGGTCGCTACTACACACACATGCGCAACGAAGGTGACAAGTTGCTGGAGGCCATTGATGAGGCGCTTGAGATCGGTCGTGAAGGTAATACACCTGTCCACATCTTTCATTTAAAGGCGGCCGGGCGACAGAACTGGGGCAAAATGCAACTGGCGATTGCCAGGATCAAGGCCGCTCGAGTTGCCGGAGAACAGGTGACGGCTGACATTTACCCTTATGTCAACAACGGACTGGGCATCGCCGCGTTAATTCACCCGCGGCACTTTACGGAAGGATACGACAAGCTGCGTGCTCGTCTCGACGACGTGAATCTGCGTGCGGAAATCAGACAGGAAATGGACACAACGGAAGGCTGGGAAAACTGGTTTCGTCACTCCAGTAAGGACTGGAACCGCGTCATCATTGGTCGCAGTAACAATGAGAAGTACGCGGGTCTGGACGGGCAGTCGGTGGCCGCGATCGCCACGGCGAAAGGCGAAGACCCATGGGATACGTTCTTCAATCTTGTCCGTTCTTCAGCGTTCGCACTGCCCGAAACAATGACCGAAGCCAACAAGATTCTGGCCATGCAGCAGCAGTTCGTTTCTTTCTGCACGGACGTGGGCCCGGCCGGCGGCAGTCGTTCTGCGTCCCATCCAAGGGCTTTCGGTTCGTTTCCCCGGATACTTTCGCGTTATGTGCGTGAGCTGGGAGCGATTTCACTGGAGCGAGCGATTGCTCAGGCCAGTGCCGCTGCTGCCAACGATGTGCTGGCATACGATCGCGGACGTATCGCTGTTGGCATGGCTGCAGACGTCATTGTCTTCGACTACGAAAACCTGACGGACCACGCAGGTTTCGCCAATCCTCATGCACTGTCCGAAGGCATGAAACACGTTATTGTCAACGGACAGCATGTTCTGAAAGACAGCAGGTTCACGGGAGCGAAGCCTGGCCGGGTTCTGCGTGGACCCGGGTATCAGAAGGCGCATGCCTCGTACAACGTTTCCTCCGGTGAAAAGGACGAACGCTTTGCCAGCTACGACAGACGCATGCATGAGTTCATGAACGAACACCGGATTCCTGGAGCGTCGGTTGCTGTCACACATCATGGGCAGACGGTGTTTGCTCGCGGTTATGGATATGCAGACGTGGCCGCGGGCGAAAAGGTGCAGCCAGACAGCCTGTTCCGAATTGCCAGTCTTTCCAAACCGATTACCGCTGTGGCGGTTCTGCAATTGGTTGAAAGAGACATGCTGAGCCTGGATTCCAATGTGTTTGATGTACTGGAGTACGATGAGGACATAAAGGCTGTGGGCGATGAGTTCGATGAGCGTCTGCGCGATGTCACGATTCGGCATCTGTTGGAGCATCGCGGAGGCTGGGATCGTGGCAAATCGTTTGATGCGATGTTTCGATCCGTTCAGTTCGCAAAACAGGTCGGAATTGCCCCGCCGGCCGATCAGGCGGCCGTAATCAAGGCGATGTTCTCGCAGATGCTCGATTTCGATCCTGGTGAACATTACGCCTATTCCAACTTTGGCTATTGCCTGCTGGGACGCGTAATTGAAAAAGTGAGTATGCAAACATACGCCGACTACGTCAAAGAACGTGTGCTCGCCCCGATCGGTATCACGACGATGAAGATCGGTGCCAGTCGACTTGAAGGACGTTCAGAACATGAAGTGCGTTACTACGGACCAGGTACAGGAAAGTCCGTGTTTCAGGACGACCTGGGTCAGGAAGTACCCTGGCCCTACGGTGGTTGGAATCTGGAGGCAATGGATTCGCACGGGGCCTGGATCGCGTCGGCCGTTGATCTGGCGAAGTTTGCGGCCGCCTTCGATGATCCGGACAACTGTCCGCTGCTGAACCGTGAAAGCATAAAACTGATGCATCGACGACCACCGGGACTGGCCGGGCACGAAGAAGACGGCTCAGAAAAGGACGTATTCTATTCGCTCGGATGGATGAACCGAGTTGTTGCAGACGGAGAAATCAGTCACTGGCATACGGGGTCCCTGGACGGAACGTCCGCAATCATGATTCGCCGGCATGACGGAAAGAACTTCGTGGCGCTTCTGAATTCACGTATCAGCCCTTCGGCATCACATCTTGGCAGAGCCATCGATGAACTGCTGCACAAAGCGGCAAACGAAGTGACAGACTGGCCGTAGTGTCACCACCACCCCGCCTTTCGTGCTGATCGGTGGTGGTTGACCGTCGTCCTCACGTTTCGAGCCGCGCCGGGGGGCGTGTCCGCGCATTCCATAATTCGTGGGAATTGCCGACATCTGCCAGGTGAATCGCCGTTTATTTTGCTGCGTCCGGTGATATCATGGGTCTGATGCAGGTCCTGCAGGGCCGCATCGTCACAGCCAGGGATTGCTGCAGTAATCCCTGGTGACTCAGGACACATGTCTTTTGGCCTGCCGATTGCCACCCCCGATAAAATTCATTCACGGAGTACTTTATGTTTCGCTTTGCCACGTTCGCAACTCTTTCCCTGCTGACCGTCGGGTCTGCCGTCGCTGACGGGCCACAGACAGCACCGCCCGAGTCCGGCATGACGAGCATTTTTAACGGCAAGGACTTGTCGGACTGGGACGGCGACTCTCGTCTCTGGAGCGTCAGGGACGGCGTTATTCATGGCGAAACGACGAAGGATGTTCCAGCTAACGGCAATACGTTTCTGATCTGGAAGGGAGGCGAGACCAAAGACTTTGAGCTGCGTTTGTCCTTCCGGTGCTCTGCCACCAACAATTCCGGAATTCAGTATCGTTCGAAGCACATCACCGGCGACAAAGTCAGGAATAAGTGGATCGTACGTGGTTACCAGCATGAGATTCGCAATGAAGTTACGCTGCCGAGTGTCTCCGGGTTTATTTATGACGAAGGTGGCACAACCGGCAATCGAGGACGCATCATTCTGGTTGGCCAGAAGGGTGTGTGGGAAGGCAAGGCGCTGAGGAAGTCAGATGAGCCACTGATCACGGCCGACGAATTCAAGAAGCTGTTCAGGCTGGATGACTGGAACGATGTCGTTATCGTCGCCAAAGGCAACCACATTCAGCACTTTATGAATGGCCGACTGACCATGGACTTCACGGACAGCGATGATCGCGTTCTGAGAGAAGGAGTTCTGGCTTTGCAGCTGCACGCAGGCCGACCGATGTTCACTGAATTCAGGGATCTTCGCATCAAGCATCTTGAGTAGCGATTTTCCGACGCCCGATGATGAACGTGGAATTTTGATGTCGGCCAACGTATGGAACGCTGGCCTTATCGAAGAGTAGATTTCGTTTGTCGAAGCGTCTTCGGCCGCATGCTGTTCTGTCACAGGCTGTGTTTTTCTGTTCGTCCACAACGCCCTGAATGCCATGCGTGAGAAGCTTCGACAATGTAAATCAATCGGCTTCGGTGTTTTCTGTATCGTCGTGACGTGTTCGTCGGTTTGCGGTGCTGACGATACGGAAGGTGCTGTGTTTTTCGAAACACGAATCCGGCCGGTGCTGGTTGAGCATTGCTACAGCTGCCATTCGGCGCAGGCAAAAGAAGTGAAGGGCAGCCTGTTGGTGGACAGCGCCCGTGGTCTGCTGCACGGTGGAGATTCCGGAACAGCATTAGTTGCCGGTGAACCCGGCGAAAGTCTGCTGATAGAAGCCCTGCGCTATGAGGGTCTGGAAATGCCTCCTTCGAAGCGTTTGCCCGAAGGGGTTATCAGTGACTTTGCACAATGGGTAGCGATGGGCGCGCCGGATCCTCGCACAGACGATATCACTCACGGTGTTGTGAGAACGATCGATATTGAGCAGGGACGAAACTTCTGGGCATTCCAGCCCGTAGCGGACTCTAAGCCTCCCTCAGACGCAGCTGCCTCTGTTGCAGCGAAGTCGTCAATCGACGCATTTGTCGATGATCGGCTTGTGCAGGCCCGGCTGCGACCTGCACCGCCTGCTGATTCGGCAACGATCGTTCGTCGCATCTACTTCGACCTGACTGGGCTGCCGCCTTCGCCGCGCGATCTGCGGGCGTATACGGAAGATGCGTCCCCCGCATTATACGCTGCTATGGTGGATCGGTTGCTGCAGTCACCTCAGTTTGGTGTGCACTGGGGCCGTCACTGGCTGGATGTGGCCCGCTACGCAGACTCCAACGGCGGCGACTTCAACGCTACCTTTCACAATGCATGGAAGTACCGCGACTATGTTGTTGCTGCGATGAACAATGACAAACCGTTTGACCGATTTATCCGCGAGCAGATCGCCGGTGACCTGCTGCCTTTTAAATCTGACGCCCAGCGGAGCGAACAGGTAATCGCGACCGGTTTTCTGATGGTTGGTACCAAGATGCTGAGCGAACGTGACAAGATCAAGCTGCAGATGGATGTCGTAGACGAGCAGATTAACACGGTGGGCGCCGCTTTCATGGGCATGACTCTGGGCTGCGCCCGCTGTCACGATCACAAGTTCGACCCGATTCCTACGAAGGACTACTACGCTCTTGCCGGGATTTTTCGCAGTACGCGAACGCTGGAAGGAGAAAGCCAGAAGTATGTGTCAACGTGGCTGCGCACAGCGCTGCCGGTGGCGTCCGATCATGCGGCTGCAGTGAAACAATACAGCTCTAAACTGAAAGAGCTTGAGGCATGTCTGCAGAGTGAGGATAAGCGGCTGGCGAAACTGAAAAAGAATTCGACCGTCGACAAGCGTCTGATCGTAGACGATGCAGCGGCGAAGCTTACCGGTGCCTGGAAGTCATCCACGTTGACGCCGCGATTTATCGGCAAGAGCTACATTCACGACGAGCGAAAGGGCAAGGGAGAAAAATCTGTTGAGTTTTCGTGGACGCCGCCGAAGTCCTCTGTCTACGAAGTTCGGCTTTCCTATACGTCCGGCAGTACACGTGCCCGGAACGTACCTGTTAGAGTGAAGCACGACGGCGGTACCACGACCGTGACACTGGATCAGACAAAGGCTCCTCCGCTGGGCAAAACGTTTGCGGCTGTCGGCCGGTTTTGGTTTGACGTTGCGCAGGCAGCATCCGTGACCGTCTCGAATGCCGGAACGGAAGGGTTCGTTATTGTGGATGCCGTTCAGTTTGCAGAAGTTGACGACCTGGGCCGCCTTGTCGCTTCTGACGAAGAAGTGCTTCGACAGCAATCTGCTGCTGAGCTCACGAAACAGAACGAAGCTGTCCAGTCACTCAAACAGCAGCTCAAACAGCTGAAGACGAATGCACCGCCGGAATTGCCTGAAGCCATCGCTGCAGGAGAATTACCGAGAGTGAGCGATTGTGAGATCTGTATTCGCGGTGAACACCATAATCGTGGTGAGAAAGTGCCTCGCGGTTTTCTGCAGGTGGCCACGACTGCGGATGTGCAGATTGACAGTAACCAAAGTGGTCGCAGAGAACTGGCGGACTGGATTGCTGCCGCCGAACATCCGCTGACATCGCGAGTGATCGTTAATCGAGTGTGGTCTCATTTGCTGGGGGAAGGCATCGTTCGCAGCGTCGACAATTTCGGTGAACTTGGTGAACGCCCAACTCACCCGCAGTTGCTGGATCATCTTGCGGCGCGATTTGTAACGTCAGCCGGGGAACATACAGTGCAGGGCGCCGCTGGATTTGGCTGGTCGCTTAAGTCGCTGATTCGGGAAATCGTACTCAGTCAGGCTTATCTGAGAAGCTGTCAGTATGACGACGCATCGTGGCATTCTGATCCTGAGAATCGCCTGCTGTGGAATGCACACCGACGACGCCTGCCCGCAGAATCTCTTCGTGATGCCATGTTGAAGATCAGTGGTACTCTGGACCTGTCTGCAGGCGGATCACCTGTACAGGGAGCCGGGACGCTGGTGAGATCCAACAGTGCCGACGACGAAGGGTACAACGCTGAAGAAACTCTTTGCCGCAGTCTTTATCTGCCGATTATCCGTAATGAACTGCCGTCGATTCTGACTGTTTTCAACTTCGCGGATCCGGACCTTGTTGTCGGGCAACGTGCGGCCACGAACGTTCCTGCACAGGCGCTACTGCTGCTGAACAGTCCGTTTGTTATGGATCGTGCTGACCAAACGGCCGAGTGGTTGTGTGCTGATAAGTCAAAGACAGTCAGGTATCTCATCGACCAGACGTATCGTGTCGTTTTGTCCCGTTCAGCTACTGCGGAAGAATTTGAGCGAGCTGCAAAGTTTCTGAAGATCAGTAAACCGGGACGCACGATTGAAGCCGAGGATAAAGCAGGCACCGTTTCGTCGTCTGAGCTGATAAGCACACGGGTGTCGCGTCTTGTGCATGTGTTGTTCGCCTCGACCGAATTTCGGATGTTGAACTGAACGTAACTTGTCTCGGAATTGTACCTATGTCCAGCCGCCATCAAGTGTCACGTCGCCTCGCGCTGCGACGATCTGCCGGATCACTGGCTGGAATCACCCTTGGTGGTATGGGAATGGCGACTTCAGCAGAGCCTGCCGTCGGCACGCAGCAGTTACCCCATCACATGCCGCGGGCAAGGCGAGTCATCTTTCTGTTCATGCATGGCGGTCCGAGTCAGGTCGATACATTTGATTACAAGCCGCAGCTGACCGCGGACGATGGCAGGAAACTGCCGTTCCCGGAAGCCAGTAACATCGATGCTGTGCCGAAGCTGCTAAAGTCGCCGTGGCGATTCCGCCAGCACGGAGAAAGCGGCGGCTGGGTGTCGGAACTGCTGCCGCACATGGCGAAATATATCGACGATTTATGTGTGATTCGTTCGATGTACAGCCGAGGCCAGTCGCACGGCCAGGCGGTCAGCATGATGCACACCGGCAGCGACAACCTCGTCCGCCCCTCTGTAGGAGCGTGGGTCTCGTATGGGCTTGGCACAGAAAATCCGGACCTGCCGTCGTTTGTTTCGATCAGTCCTGCCAGCGGTCACGGCGGCCCCCGCAATTATGGCTGTGCCTTTCTGCCGACCGCTCATCAGGCAACGGCGATCGGCAGTTCAGGAAAGCTCGGCGAGGCAACAATCCCGCACCTTGGCAACGACCGCCTTGCGGCTGACGAACAGTCAGAGCAACTGAAGCTGTTGAAAGCCATCAACCAGGATCACCTTGCAAAAGCTGAGCGAGACAGTCAGATTCAGGGAGCGATTGAATCATTAGAACTGGCTTTCCGAATGCAGTCTGCAGCTCCCGACATACTGGATCTGTCGCGTGAGCCAGATCATCTTCAGCACGCGTACGGAATCGGTAAGAAGGAAACTGACAACTTTGGTCGACAGTGCCTCCTGGCCAGGCGGCTGGTGGAAGCCGGCGTGCGGTACGTTGAAGTGTCCACCGGCAACGTTTGGGATCAGCACAGCAATCTGTACAACGGCCACGAAAAGAACTCGCTGGCGACGGATCAGCCGGTTGCAGCTTTGCTGGCTGACCTGAAATCACGTGGCATGCTGGACGACACGCTTGTCGTCTGGGGCGGCGAATTCGGACGTACACCTATTGTGCAGGGCAGTAACGGCCGAGACCATAATCCTCAGGGCTTTACGACTGTTCTTGCTGGTGGTGGTATCAAGGGGGGGATTGCCTACGGCAACACCGACGAGTACGGTTACTACGCCGTCGAAGATCGCGTGCATGTGCACGATCTGCACGCGACGATGCTGCATCAGCTTGGCATGGACCATACGAAACTCACCTGTCGCTATGCTGGTCGCGACTTTCGTTTGACCGATGTGTATGGAAATGTCGTGCACGACATCGTGTCGTAGTCCAGTCAGCCGGGCCACGCGAAGAACGCCGGCTCTCCAGTGTCACGACCGGGGAGTTGTGGGAAGCCGGATGATCACGACAACGCCAATGGACGCGAGTAAAACGGTTGTGAGCCGAAGCGCGAGTGACGACGGTGAGAAATAAATTGCTGCAGCAACGACAAGGATGACGCAGACAACAGCCTGAATCTTGACGTCCTTACGCACACCACGGTGTTCCTGCCAGTCAGTCAGGATTGGCCCGAAGAATCGTGAACGCAGCAGCGCGGCATTGCCCCGTGGTGAAGATCTGGCCAGAAAAAAACTCGTCAGCAACAGAAAGGGTGTTGTCGGCAGGCCGGGCAGAATGGCCCCCAGAACTCCCAGCAGAAAGAAATTTCCGGCCAGAAACAGAAATAACAGCTTCTTCCAGCCAGTGACGACGGGGCGATCGGGAGAGGGCATACAGGACGGCTGTACTGGATCTGCGGCGGACAATGGTATACAGGATTCGGCAGCACGTTGATGGACGTCGGGTGTTTATCGGCGAAGCGTCACCAAATGGGACAAACACAGCATGCTGTTCTCCACGTGCCGAGAGCACACTGCAGTTCAGGGTGGGGCAACTTCTTGCAGAACTACAACACATCGAAATCCGGTGTGAAATGCTCCCGTGTCTTCTTCACCTTTCATGCGAGCGCTGACCCTGTACCCTATACAGTACTGATCGCTGCACATGAAACTTCCACCTCGCTGGACTCGCTTGATGATGCCCGGTTCCTGAGGATCGAAGCTGCTGTCCGGTCCGGGGGGGTTGTGGAATGGGCTGACCTCGAAGTATTCCGGCTGGTAGTAGTCAGCACACCATTCCCACACATTGCCGCTCATATCAAACAAACCGTAGTCGTTGGGCGGAAACGAACCCACGGGCGATGTACGTGCGAAGCCGTCTTCAGCCGTGTCTTCGATGGGAAATGTTCCCTGCCAGATATTGTGCAGCCACTTGCCGTCGGGATTTCGATTGTTGCCCCACGGATAAAACTCACCGTCGCGGCCCCCTCGGATTGCATATTCCCACTGAGCTTCCGTTGGTAGCGTCTTGCCTGCCCAGTCGCAGTATGCTTTGGCGTCCAGCCAGCTGACGTGGACGACCGGATGATCCATGCGGTCGTCGATATTGCTGTCCGGACCTTCAGGATGTTTCCAGTTGGCGCCCAGTGTATACTGCCACCAGCTGTACGCCCCTTTTTCCGGATCAATGTCGTCTCGGCTGTTGAGTTGCAGGCTGCAGATCGAACCTGGTTGATCAAACTCCTCCAGAATTGCGATGTCATCCAGCCCCGCTCCTTTCTGGATGCTGCGCAGTTCCGGCTTGCGTTCCGGCAGCGTCACGTAGCCAGTGTCGTCTACGAAGTCCTTGAACTGACGGTTAGTTACCTCGGTCGCATCCATCCAGAAGCCATCGATGGCGATGGGATGAGGTGGCATCTCGTCCGGGGGTCCGGCGTCATTGCCCATGACAGCAACGCCGCCGGGAATCCACACCATGCCTTTGCGGCGTCCCGTGTCTTCATTCGACGCCGCCGGTGCTTCCGTGTGCAGTTTTGCAACGACTGAATCCGGTACTTTGGCCTTGATGGCAGCGACGACCACGGGTTTGTGCAGGTCGGATTTATCATTCACCGTGGGGCGGGGCAGGCCCAGTGCGTTGCACGCTGTGGCTGGTTCGGCTGCAGCTGTCGACGTGTCCGGCGATTCCACGACTTCTAAATCCGATGCGTCAACCGGCTCTGCCGCCGCCACGGGCGGAGCAGGGCGGTCCTCGGAAGAACCGGAACTCAGCATGGACGCAACAAGTCCGACGATGGCGACGGTGAGAACGAGAAGGGCGGGGAAGAAATTCTTCATTTCGGCATCATCTTGAAGGCTGAGGTCTCAACTACTGCGGTGACGATCCTGTGCGGATCAATCAGACAACCGGGGGTTGACTGACTTTCTCACGGCACTCATCGTCCGCGGAACTGGTCGAATTATCAATCGCCCGTATTGGGAATCAACGTTTTCAGATAAGAAACGCCGCGGCGGACGTCGTCGGCACGGGTGTCTCCGCCTGCCCGTTCTACGCAGATCCACCCATTGTAGTCGGCTTCTTCCAGAGTTGGCATCAGTTCCACCCAGTCTACGACGCCATCTCCCACACCAACCTCGACTCCGGCCCCGTCAACATCCCGCACTGCATCACGAGCTCGGGTGTATCCCACGTGCTGGTAAAGGTCACGATAGGTCGTCGTGACGCTCGCGCCAGTCATGACGGCCGTTGCGGGATCAAGCACGATGTTCAGCGGCCCGGTGCGTACCTCAGAAAGCAGGCGTTTGATGAGCCGCAGGTCGTAGCCGGCCAGCTGCAGGTTCAGTACACAACCGACATGGTTGCCGTGCTGAGTGAGATCGTTCAGGAGTTCACACAACAGCGAGAATTCAGCGGCTGGCGATGTTGCGGCCGATGGCGATGCAAACGTAAACGGATTTGCCTGTTCGTCAATGCTCACCGTCGCCGCACTCACAGCTTCGGATTCCACATCGGGATCAGGAATACGGCCACAGCGAATCAACAATTCGCTGGTCCCCAGCTTTTGAGTCAGCGACATCGACCTGCGAATGATTTCGATGCGGGGCTCAAGATACTCCGGATCGTGAAGGGCGTGCCGCGTCGGACAGGACAGTCCGGCGACCTGCAGTTGGCGTTCTCTGACGTACAGCAGTATCTGACGCAGCGAACTTTCCGTGGCTTCAGCGGCGGGAACTTCTGACCGAGTATTCAGTCTTACACCTGTAACTTCACAGGTGGCCGCCAGCCCAATGGCTTTCTTCAGCGATGAGGCGAAGTCTTCGGTTGCAACTGCCAGACGAAGTGACATGATCCGTTGGATTCCGGTGAAAGTTTGTGAACTGGACAGCCACATGATAACGCGGATCAGCTGATGTCGACAGTTTCAGATGTGATTGCCTTCCTTGAGAAGTTTGCCCCGCCGGTGCTGGCGGAAGGCTGGGACAACGTAGGTCTGCTGGTTGGACGTGAGGCAGCGGAAGTTGCTCGAATCATGACGTGTCTGACGCTGACACCAGACGTTGTGGCCGAGGCTGTGCAGCGGAACGTAAGCCTCGTGGTGTCGCATCATCCGGTGCTGTTTCGGGGCACAAAGAAAATCACGGATGTCACAAGCGAAGGCCGCATGCTGCTGGAGCTGATCGAAAACGAAGTCTCCGTCTATAGTCCGCACACATGTTTCGACAGTGCGGAACAAGGAATCAATCACCAGCTGGCAGAATCATTCGGGCTTCATGAGATTCAACCGCTGCGGCCGCACGAAAGTGTCGAAGATCTCGGCAGCGGTCGCACAGGACGACTGGCTGCGGCGGTGCCTCTGACTGATTTTCTCGGGACGGTCCGTTCTGCTGTGGGCAGTGAATATGTGGAATTTAGCGGGTCCCTGGACGCACCGGTGACGAGAGTTGCTGTGGCCTGTGGTGCTGCTGCGGAGTTCCTTACAGATGCGATTCAGTGTGGGTGCGACACATTTGTAACTGGTGAGGCACGGTTCCATTCAGCGCTGGAAGCTCGAACAGAAGGCGTGAATCTGATTCTGTTGGGGCACTATGCCAGTGAACGACCAGCGGTCGAGCAATTGGCGAAGACGCTGGCCGCAGAGTTTTGCGACACAGAAGTTCTTGCCAGTTCTGAAGAGTCCGATCCTTTGTCGATATTTAAGCAATGAGTCAACCTTCTCACGTCATTCCGGACGACATTGGTAACCTCACTTTTCCACAGGCCGTGCGTCGAGGTGTGACGCTGCGATGTCCGGCATGTGCTCGCGGCAAGCTGTTTCGTCGCCTGCTTGGCATGCATGAGAAGTGTTCGGACTGCGGGTTCAGCTTTGAGCGATCGCCCGGATATTTTCTGGGGTCCACCTACATTAACTACGGTTTTACGGCGGCCATCACCACAGCGAGTTACGTGACACTGCATTTTGGTCTTGGGTGCACGAATGGGCAGTTGTTGCCTGGAATGGTGGCATTTATCCTGTTTTTTCCTCTCGTTTTCTTTCGGTTCGCCCGATCATTGTGGCTGTCACTCGATTGTTACTTCGATCGAGTGGGTGCATCTGAGGCGATGTCAGGATCTCGTCCGGCTGAGGACAACAATTTAGACGCGGCAGATCGGCGTTAGGGTTACCGGACCCTGTGTCACTCCTGCCAATGTCTGGAAGTCGCAGATAACGGTGATTGAGCACTTGACATCGAAATCGACCTCGATACACTTCCCGGCTCGCTTAATTTTGAGGGCGACGCTTCGTTTACAGGTCATTGTACCGGAATGAAGCACTGATCTTTGACAACTTGATTGAGATTGTGAGTCTGTGAGTTTTGGCTAACGCAAGCTGGTTCGCCGCTCTTTGACCGGGGCGGCAAACAGGTATCACACTTTTCTTTTGTTTATAGCTGTCATTTCCTTTTCGG
>JAQWOH010000006.1 GCA_029245955.1 Fuerstiella sp.
GTCAGACAGCTGTTCCACTGCTCGAACTCCGAAGTCCCGGGTATGCCGGCTTAATCTCACGCACAACAGCACTGCATCCGCTCGTGGCGCCACGCTGCAGGGGTCATTGACCACCAGCACGGGCGGAGAGTCGATGATCACATAGTCATATTTTTCTCGCAGTACGGCAATCAGCTGCTCATATTCAGGGCGTGTGAGAAGTTCAGACGGATCCCGTGGTCTCTTTCCGCAGGGCAGCACGAACAGCCCGTCCACTTCCGCAGGCTGTATGACGTCGACCAGTTCCGCATCGCCACGTAGCACGTCGACGATTCCTGTCTTGTTACTGACACCGGTCAGCTTGTGCACTTTGGGCCGACGAAAGTCACTTTCCATAATCAACGTTTGCTTGCCCGATTGCGCCAGGCAGACAGCCAGGTTGACGGCCAGCGTGGATTTGCCGTCACCTGCCGCCGGACTGGTCACCTGGAGGACTCGATGACTGCCCGCCTGAGCCCCAAAGCAAACCGCGGTCCTGGCGGATCGGTAAGCTTCGGAAGGTTGGGATCGTGGCAGATGACAGGCGATCACGGTGCGATCCATGACGGCGTCTGTCGAGATCTTCTTCAGTTTCTGCTCACGCATAAAGGGAATATGAGCCACAATGGGCAGGCCGAATTGTCGGACAATTTCTTCCGGTTTGCGGAAACTGCGGTCGGCGGCCTCCACGAAATAACCGAGTACCAAGCCAACGAAAGCGCCAAGGATGCCCCCAATTCCCAGAAACTGACTCATTCTTGGATAGACCAACACTCCATGTAGAGCTTTGTTCAGAATCGTCGCCGAGACCCCACCCAGCTGACTGGTGGGCAGTTCGGTGTCCCGGATCTGTTGCTGAACATCTTCAAACAATCCAGTCAGTCGGGCGATCTTACGTTCATAATCGGCTCGTTCCAGTTCGTCTGAACGAAGACTCTTCGCTGCTAGTTCCTTTTGGGAGGCCATGGCTTCCAGATCCGCCCTTTTTCGCTCCAGAATAGCGAGTTCTTCTGCCAGCGAATGCAGATAGACAGTCAGAAAGTCCTCCAGAGGGGCTGGTTTGCTGCCGTCGGCGTTCGGCTTCGGTGCCATGCCGGCCAGGGCTTCGAAATGCTCTTCTGTCAGTCTGATTCTCAAGCGAAGTGCCACCAGCTTGGGGTGATCCGAGCCCACCTCAGCGGACAGAATGGACTCTTCCAGCAGTAAGGGAAACATGGCCTCAAAAACGTTTGTACTATTGGTCACAGTGTCGGTACTTAGTGGACGCGTTCCGACACGATCATCCAGTTGTTGGTCAATCATCATGAGAAGGGTATTCCGGTTTGCCCCCCGCTGAATCGCTTCCTCAAGGCCCCGCAATTCGGATTTCAATGTTGAATGCCGAATGACCAGCTCGGAAATGTTGGCCTGCAGCTTATTGAGTTCCGCGGTATGGGGATTCTGCCCGTCGGACCCCAGAAGAGAATTCGCGTCGAAAGTTTTGTATTGTTCCTCGAGCTGATCCAAGTCGGTATTCAGCTGGTCTTTAGCCTGCGCCAGCAGTTCGGCAAGCTTGTTGACGGCTTCGGAAAAGCTGTTGGTGTGATGCACGACGAATTCGGCAGCAACGGCGTTGGCGATTCTGGCCGTATCCACCGGATTCGTACCTTCACACGACAGCTTCAGAATATTTGACTGAGACGAATTCTGAGGCGACTTGGCCACAATCATCCCGGCAAGTCGTCTGGTCGCATCAGCCTTAGCAATCCCGCGCAGTGTAGCTAATTCGCCAAGATCGTGATTCTCATAACATTCGTCGAGCAGCGTTTCGCTGGTGATCACATACTGTGCATCCACCAGATTTCGCCCCGCCAGCAGGCCATCCAGCCGAGGGTCGGCGTTGTGATGAATCACCTGCACCAAAGCATCTGAGCTGTATCGTGGAATCTTCTGCAGAAAATTCACATAGCCGAGTGCCGTGCCAACAACTGCCAGCAGAATCACGAATCCTTTGCGTCGGCGCAGAAATCCCCATACGTCAAGCCCCGGCTCCTCGTGTTCGAGAGGGCTGAAACCTGAAACTGGGGACGCCTGCCGAGACTGATTTTCCACGTAGTGACTGCTCCCAGTAATATTTGTCAAAGCGCACCCAAGCTACCCCCGCGGGCAGCAGCCACTTCCGGAGCTCGATTCTTCAACTTCAACCAGGCGATTCCACTGGAAACCCGCAAATTTGCCGAAACAAGGGGAAACAGCCGTAACAGAAGCATCACCGCCAACCAACGTTGTGCAAATTGCACACACACAACGAATACCGGCGGTGGAAATAGGAATTGTCGTAAAGACACTTGAACAAATCGGTGCATATGAGCGTGGCGGCCATCTGCATGGGGCGCGACATTCCTACAGTGTCACGCGAAAGTGCACGCAGTTGTAGGAAGTAGTACAGAGATACACACTTAACGAACATCGCCGTATAAACTGAACATGGCCGTATAACGCTGCATCAGGTAGGCGACGGAAGATCAGACCGAGGGCAGCAGTTGGCACGCTCGGTTAAATATTGTGCGGGCCGAAACACCGGCCAACACTTTCAACCACGGATGCCGGTCCGTTCACTTTGTTGCGGCCGTTGCCCGAAACAAGACGTCCTTGCAATGACTGGTGTGTTCGGTTGAAGTTCCTGGAGGCTGGACTGAAACAGGGACGGGCTCGTTAAATTACGGATCCCAGCTCAACGAATGAGTGTGCGACTGGCTCCCCCGGTAACGCCGGGTATAGTGATGTGCAGCCGTGAGGTATGTAGCGTGGGACCATTGTCTCAAGCTTGTCCGAATGAGGGAACAATGGTCGCATCCTACCGTCGACAACCACGAGCCATGATCTAACAGCGTCCCTCACACTCAGCAACAGCCACTGGCACCCAACTCGTCAGGCAAAATCACACACCCTTTTCCTGCCCGTCCATTGCGCCAGCAGATTCGTTTCATGCATAAGATCGGCAACGTACTCAGCAGTTCTTCGGCGGCGGTCGCAGTCATCACCGTCGCCCTGCTGCCGTGGATGCTGGGGGGAGTCGTGCCGGTGGCTCGGGCGGTGCTGCTGATCGGGGCTGTTGCCGCCGGATTGGTGTCGCTTTGTTCTCATCTCCTGCTCCAGCGCCGCCCGAATGCGATTCCACTGGTGGCTGTGCCTCTGACAGCACTGACTCTGCTGGGGATCTGGCAGTTGCGGCCGGCACCTGATCAACTGCAGTTCATTGTTCACGGAGTGACGGACCGCAGCGAAGTCGTGGCATCAACAGCCACATCACCCGCATCGCTGAGTCCCCCCGACACTCGGTCCGGTGTTGCTACTCTGCTGGCGGCGACCATCCTTGTATTCGTCTGTTTCGACCAGATCCGCAGCCTCCGCAGGATTACCTTTGCCTGCCTTTTGTTGGCGTTGAATGGTGTCAACATTGTGGCTGTTGGATTCAGCCACCTGCTCACGAACACGGTTTTTTCCTGGAACGACGTGTGGTCACTCGGCGGTACACGCGGCTCATTTGCCACGTTTGCAAACCCCAATAATGCGGCAGGATGGCTGTGCCTGTGCTTTGCCATTGCCATGGGCTGGCTGAGTTTTCAAATGAAGAGTGCGTCCACCAACGCGGCGTTCCAGGGCAAAACCGCCCAAACGCCATTACTGCGCATGTGCAGCGAGCAAATATGTCAGTTCGTCGCAGATCTTGACGTGGGGCGAATCCTGCCGTGTCTGGCCGTCGCCCTTCTGGCAACCGGTGTGGCGGCAACTCGATCCCGTGGCGGCATTCTGGCATTGGCCATAAGCATCGCCGTGACACTTGTCATCAAATTCTCTGTACGGCGGTTGCGCGCAGCTCTGCTGATTCTGGCAGTATGCGCAGGAAGCGTCTATGGCCTGCTGTGGTGGCTGGACCTGGATCAGACAGTGATCACCGAAATGGATACTCTGCGAGACTTGGATGCAGCCGCTGGCGCAAGGCCCAGGCACTGGATGGACTCAATGCGTGCCGTGATGGACTTTCCGGTCACTGGCATGGGGCTGGGCAGCTACCGGTTTGCAACGCTGCCATACCAGTCAGAATTTGCTCGGCACTGGTACCGTAACGCTGACAATCAATACGTAGAAATCCTTGTGGAAGGCGGTCTGTTCGGCCTGATGCTGTTCGTCTCCATCGGATTGTGCGGTCTTGTCACGGGAATCCGAGCCTGGAAAAAAAGTAGACCATCGAATTCGTTAAGCTCCGAAGTAGTCACAAACCGGCGAAGGCGTCTATACGCCGCGCTTGGCATGACGGTTTTATTGGCGACATTGTCGCAGGCGATTTCCGCATGTTTCGACTTCGGTGTCGGCATGCCGGCAGCCATAGCGATGTTCACAGTGTTGGTCGCTACAGCCGCAGGTGTTCTTAGCGAAGATATGCGGGCTACATCAGTACGAGAAACCGGCGCCGTTCGGTCCAGCAGTACTGTCGTTCTGACGATTCAAATCTGCGTCCTGTGTGCCGCCGCGGCACAGATACCGGACCTGATTGCAGCCGCTGAAATCGACAGCCGCGTGGTGGCAGGTCATCGCTTGCTGACCCCTCCGATGACACCGAACAAGCTGGATCGCCTGAAGGCCGAACAGTCGCTGCTGGAAGCCCGATTGAGCAAACGGCCCGACGACCCGGAAGGGCTGAGAATGCTGTCCCGCCTGGCCATTGTGGATTTTCGCTGGCAGATAATGCTGGCCGACAGTGGAGAATCAATCAAAGCACAGGCTGATCTTGACGCGGCCTTTCAGAAATTTACGATCTACGCACTGGCAGCAGTCGCGCGACAGGATCATCCTGAAACGGCGCACATCAGATCGCAAATCGCGCCGATGCTGGACACATCGGGCATGCCTGAAATCCTGGAGAATCTGCAACACCGGTTTCCACTGATGCCGAGGATTGCCTTGGCTCGAGCGCAGATCAGCGTTCTGTTAGACGACGACGCCATGTATGCCAGGCAGGCATACATGGCAATGTTCGTTGAACCGGCGAACGCGGAAATGCTGTTTCAACTGGGCTCACTGGCTCTCCGATGCGGCCAACCAGAATTTGCTCAACGGCTCTGGCAGCGCAGTTCTCAGCTATCAGTCGATTATCTGACAGGCATTTTTCTAAACGCACGGGGACACTGGAATCAGAACGAAGCCCTGCAACTGTTTAGCCCCAGGGACTACACACGCTGTGTCCAGGCAGCCCAAAAAAGCCAGGACCTGACATTGACCACAAAGCTGTATGAACGCGCCGAGCAGTTTTGGGACGAGCAACAATCGCGCAGAACCGACACGGTGGATTTGCTGAGAGCCGTGCATCTGAATGCAATCGGGCGGACAGATGACGCAATTTCATGGTTGCGGGAGTGCGTGCTGCTCCCCGGGGAACGTCTGGCACACCGTCGTTACCTTGCTCAACTTTTGGAAGACACCGGTTTGTATATGGACGCAATGCAGGAATGGCATGCCATTCGAACGCTGGCATCTGGTGATGCACAGGCTGACGCCGCCATTGAACGCCTAAGAACCCTGGATTAGTCCGGGACAACTGCCATCCGAATGGCTCGCGTGCCAGCTTTCACGACTGGCCCTATACGCCCGAAGCCCCTCAAGTGTGTGGCCCGGACATAAAGATCGCATCTAATCTATTTTGCGCCCGGATACGGCAACACTCGGTTCGTTACCGAAAAGGCACTTGGAAATGACATTCGCTGTTCAGCACGCAACTGCCCACCGCCCAAATGTTGGGCACCTTAGGGACTTGGGCTGGTTTTGCTAATTCTGGACAGTGATGTTTGCATTGCTTCGGGGGCTTGAGCCATAATAAACAGATTATGAGGATTGTTGCGGTCCGTGCTGACTACGGCAGGCAGCCGCTGGCGCATTGTCAGCTAATGAATCATGGTGAATATATTACGGGCAGAGCCGGTGACACCCATCATACACAGTACTGCTGCACCAGAGGATTATTCGAAATGAAGCTGCTCAAAACGCTGACTCCCTTCTTTATGTTAGGCATGGCGCTTTGCGTTGCGGCCGGAGCGATCTTTGTTTCACTTCAGGCGGCACCTTTACAGGACGAACAGAACCTCGCCGAGGTCGCACCCGCGGCCGCTGCTGAGCAGACAGATGCCGCTGAGTCCGCAGTTCCTGGTGTGGACTCGCCGGTGACAACTGCCGTTCCAATGATCAAGGACGAGCTAATGGAACCGGACAAAGTACCTAACAGCCGACACCATCATGTTCAGTTAAACATGTCTGGCGCGTTTCACGGACAGCTGTCACGACTTTCAAGTAACGGTGATGCGGTCGCTGCGGGCGATATCGAGATCCGACTGATACGGCATGGGATGGTTTTGGATTCCACCAAGGCTGATGCAGACGGTGCGTTTTCGTTCACTGGTCTGACCGAAGGCGTAGTCGCACTGGTTGCCACCAGTGACAGCGCATTGCTGTTGTTTTCTGTTCGACTGATCCAGGGCGACGGTGCGGACGCCGATATACTGCCTGTCGAATTTCATTCGATCGTTGTCGGTGAGGCAGACCTGCCGCTGGCTCGAAAGATCATTGTGGATGGTTTGCCGATGACTGACCGGAGATTTGGTGAAGCACCAACTCAGAAAGAGAAGACCTATAACTTCGGATCGGGCGAAGCATCAACGTCTCTGATGCATCATCAGATACAGCTGGACGCCGATGGAAACATTTCCGGAGAGATCCATATTCTGGACAGCCGAACAGGTCGGCACCGCGAGGTCATTGATCTTACGCTGTACGTCATCCGCGACGGAGTCATGGTGGCTGAAACAAAAGTAGAAGCCAATGGTTCCTTCTCTTTTTCCGGTCTTAGCTCCGGCGCTCATAGCCTGGTGGCAACCGGCATCGATGGCACTATGGCGGTTGGCTTTTCCATCGTTGACGCATCAGTTGCCGGCACTGATCAGGCTGACACGTACAAGGTGGCTTCGGTCGCGCGAACTCTGAGTCTCAGTTTTGCTCCTGTGAATGCCGAAAACCTCAACCGGCAGAATGCCAATCGCGTGACTGGTGGTAATCTCGCACCAGGCGTTCCTGGTGCCTCGCCAGGCGCCGCACCGGGCGGAACAGCCACCGCTGGTACGGGCGGTGCAGGTGGAGGCGGTGCAGGTGGAGGCGGTGGTGGACTGGGCGCACTAGCAGCGGGCGTCGTAGGAGCCGCAGCCGCTGTCATAGCTGGCGCTGCTTCGCCGTCACGATAGTCGCGGCGACATTCCTGAGTTTTGCAGGGGCGATGCCCGCTGGGCATGCGGTTAAACGACAACAGCAGACCACAACAGATGTGGCCCCCTGACGCCATCAACCGTCCAATATCGCCATTCCGGAGGCCAGATAAAATATGGCACGGTCACACTCCAGTACTACAGTCGCACTTTCTTGAAAACGCAGCTTATTCTATGAATCGTTCTTTAGGAGAACGAGGGTGGCAGGGAAGCCGAGCGTCGATGATATCAGGAAATGGCGGCACGAACGGGGTCGCTTGAGCGACCGCATTGGCCGGAAAGAGATTCGTCGGCGGGCACGTGTCGATTTGGAGGTTCTGCTCTCGAATGTGCCTCGTAAGAATGGCTGGCAGTTGGCCGAACACGCTGGTGATGCGACGCCCCAAAACATTTAACACTTCCTCGGGCGTGCAGAATGGAATGCCGATAAAAGTTCGCGATCATCTGCAGCAGTACGTGGTGCAACACCTTGCCGGGCAGGACGGAGTGCTCATCGTTGACGAAACGCGATTTAAAAGAAAAGGCACAAAGTCGGCGGGCGTTGGTCGTCAGTATTCAGGAACGGCGGGACGCATTGAGAACTGTCAGATCGGCGTCTTCCTTGCGTATCGCTGCTCAAAAGGACACGCTCTGATTGACCGTGAATTGTATTTTCCGAAAGCATGGTGCGAAAATCCTACGCGTTGCCGCGAAGCGCGAATTTCAGACACAAAGCCGTTCGCGACGAAACCGGCGCTGGCTCGCGTGATGCTCAAACGTGCGGTTGCCGCCCGAATTCCAGCACGTTGGGTGGCCGACGACGAAGTCTATGGAAGTGATTCGAAGTTCCGTAATCTTCTGGTAAAACAGGAGTTAAACTATGTTGTCACGATTTCATGCCAGCAAAGATTGTTTCGCAACGACTCCCATAGCCGAGTGGACGAATCTGAAGTTCGCAGCTGGCATGCGTGGTATCGCCACATCACGTTGACAATATTGGCTCATGTGATGCTGGGTGCGTTGGGTGGCAATCCAACTCGAGAAACAGCAGAAACGTGACGCGCTGATAGCGATTACAGTGCCGGAAGTTCGCAGGTTGCTCATGCGAATCGTCTGGCCGATCGCCATAGACATCCCGCACGCAATTCAGTTCTCCCAATGGAGAAGAAGGCATCAGGCATACGCCACGAGATGTCACTGCAGGACCAGAGGATCGCCAAGAACTCAATCCTGAAAGAGGACTGTAGTACTAACGGGACAGCCGCTGTGAAAGCACTAAGCAGCATATTTCAGCTAATGACTTACAACAACGATTAACTGTTGGTGACGGCTAGAGACAATGTCCTTGCAGGTAGTGTCAGTCTTCGTGATCCATCCCATCGGATTCAGCAGGTCAGTCGGCGATCCCCGCGAGCAAGCGGAGGGCCAGTTCGTGCTTCGAATCTCGGTTTAGCACCTCCAGTAGATCTTTCCGGGCGTCTGACAGGCGATTCAGCGCGATGTAGACTTCTCCCCGTGTAGCCAGCACCTCAATATGGCCGGGAGCAATTGCCAGAGTCCGTTCCACCAGACTGAGGGCCCGATCTGCGTTGTCCCTGGACTGCCGCACCAGGGCGACCGCAAGGTTATTCAGCGTCACCGGATCGTTCGGGGCGAGTGCATCCGCCTGCTCCAGATTGACGACGGCTTTATCCACGTCATCATGCAGGATAGCCTGGGCACCGACGGCAGAGTACATGGCGGCGTTCACTTTTCCCTGAGCCAGGATCTTCAGCACCAGGGTGTTGGCTTCCGCCGCGGCGTCACCCGTTCCTACCGCTATTCTTGCCAGACGGGACGCGATGGATGAGGCATCAGGATTGACCTGATGCACTCGACGCAGCAGATTCAGCGACTCATTCGTCCCTGCAAAGGAGTCGTCGGCTGCGGCCTTCTGATCGAAGATTGCGTTGAGGGTGCTCACATATATGCCTGCCAGTTCCGTTCCGGGAATACGGTTGTCGTCGATGAATTGCGTTTCCATCAGTTCGACGACTTCCTGCCATCGCTGCTCGATCAGCAGGACTCGAGCCATGGCCACCAGCATCTGTTCGCCTTCAGGTCCAGAAGAGCGCAGCTGCGTGAGCAACGCGTCGGTCACTTCGCGTGCTTCCTCCGGTCTGTCGGCCAGTACGTAGAGTCGCGCCAGGTTTGCCTGGAAATCTGCATTCTCAGCGACCACCGGTTTCAGGACTTCGATGGCCTTGTCAAACCGGCCACAGAGCGTCAATAGCTGCATCAGACTCACACGGCCCTGTACACTGGTGGCGTCTCCGTCCACCAGTTGTCGCCAATGATCCAGTGCCGGTCGCAGTGCCAGGGGACTCATAGTTCCTGTGGGCTGCACGGTCCGGAACAGAATGTTAATGGCTGACCTGTTTGCGGGATTCAGCAGAATGGCCTTCAGGACCAATTCTTTTGCCTGATCATGATTCAGCGGCTGTTCCGCCAGATCGCGGGCCATTTCGGTACAAAGGCCGGACAGGGCAATCTTGACTTCCTTCGATTCTTCGATGTCCAGGCCGGTCTGGAGGATTGACTCGGCGGCACGCACATCCCCCAGAATTGCGGTGACTCGAGCAAGACTGATTCGCGCTTCGTGATCATTCCGCTGGTCAGACAGCCGATCCTTCAACTCTTCCACTGCGGCAGCGGCATAGGACGCTAACTCCTGTCGGCTCCGTCCCAGTGCCTGTTGCAGCAGCAGCAGTTCCGGAGCATGTTTCGGCTCCAGTTCCACTGCGGTCGTGAAGTGTAGTTCTGCAAGGCGAGTCTGGCGTTGTCGCACATAGCCGCGGGCGAGCAACAGGTGAGCATCCACATTCAAACCATGTTCCTGAATCGCCTTCCGCAATTGTTGTTGCCTTTCCTCTTCGTTCAGCGGAATCAGAGCGTCTTCATCACCAGACTGCTTTACCAGCCAGATTCGTGCCGGAACGTACCCCCGACCATTAACCGGCGTCAATGCCTTGATATGTGCGATCGCGTCTTCCTTGCTGCCCAGGGAAATCTGTTTCTGAGCCTGTCGAAACCGAATCGCAAATGAGTCGACATCGCTCTGCTGCAGACGTTCCATCGCCAGAACAAGATCTGCCTTGCGATCCGTGTCCATCGCTTCGGTGAGTGCGACTTCATACCGATTGTTAATTTCTTCGAGAGATTCCGCGTTCGTCCGAAGAACGCCTCCTGCAATCAGCAACGCCAGACACGGCAGGCCGACCATCACGCGGAGTTGACTGCGACTCGTAAACCACGTGAACAGAAAATCGGTCGTCCACGGGACAAGCATCCCCGGCACCGACGGTGACTCTTTCATAAGCTCAAAAACATCTGACAAACCTGCGTCCTTATCATTCCCTTCTGCTCCGTGTTCCGAAGGTGGCAGAAATAATCTGTTCCACAACATCGCAAACGGGTTGATCATGGACGTCGCCATGAGCGGGACCGGCTCAGTGAAAACACTCACCAGCACGTCGCAGCTGATAACGACAATCACACCCAGTGCAAATACAGATGCGTTGAGTGTCGCACCGAAGGGGGCATCCGGTCCATAATGCTGCCAGACAGCCACGGTCGCATACAATTTGGCGGCCTGCATCACTATCGCGATTCCTGAACATACTGCCAGAGAAGGAATGGCATGTGCCCTTCGCCTGTGCATGATGCACATAAAAATGCAGGATATGCAGACAAGTGCCGGCAACGAAAACATGTCGCTGCAGATCTCATCGATCAGAAAACTATGTCCGGCGACTTCAATACTGTCCCACGTGGCAACGTGGAGATAGTGAAACTGATCCAGGCACCAGCTGGCCAGTCGCGCTGCGCGTTCATCCAGTTCCTGCAACACGCGATCTGCGGCCGTTATCGGCAGTCGGACTGTAAAGAACAGGATCACACAGAGATAACTGAGTGACGAGTTGACCGATTTCTCTCGGTACTGGCTCAGCAACACATGAAGCCAGATCAAACCTCCCAACAGTCCATAGACAAACTCGCCCGTCACAATGAACAGAGACACGCAGAAGATGTCGGCAAGGAAGTGTACCACCGAATGTGGCGAAGTTGATTGCAGTTCTCCTGCCGTCCGTCGACAACACAGCAGGCCGACGATACACCACGCAACAGGTCCGAATTGATAGACCGAGTCCGTGCCCAGGCCGTACATGTAGCCGATCAGGAACGGCACATGAATCAGCAGCAGTAGAATTGGAATACGGAACTTCATGCAACTCAATGGCGAAATCCAGGGGGCTGCCTACCGGACGTGCAGCCACGGCTCATTTATTGTCCATACTTGCCTGGGATGAAGGATAATGTGATACAATCCGCCTATTTTCCACACGGATACTCGAAATACCTCATGCGAAACTAAGCAGCACCTGATGCTGCAGGACGCAAACGGTCCAGAGTCCATGGTTCGGTGTCACTGAGAGGTACGATTGATACGCCTGACGTGAACATGTGCGACACAATGACGGCAGGAAGTGAGCGATCCCGGAAAACAAAACGGGAATTGTCTTCCCCGAATCTGGTGGATAGACTATTCGCGTGCGGACATGATGCATCCGTTCGCGATTTTATTTCAATAAACCAAAGAGCGTTTCAAGATGCCACTGTTTGAGTTTGTGTGTGAGGATTGTCAAAGCGAATTTGAGCTGCTGGTGGGGCCCCGCGAGAAGGCTCACTGCCCGAGTTGCGAATCAGAAAGACTGGAAAAGCTGATGAGCAGTTCTTCCGGTCGCATAGCCTCAGGCGCCGCTCTGCCCATCACCAACGGGTGTCCACCTGCAGAAATGGGTCCGTGCAGCCCAAACTGCTGCCGGCTTCCCTGACACCTGGGCAACGATCACACGCGTTCCGTGAGCAATGCGATGGAATTTGAATCGGAAGCATTGCCACTGGCGAGTTCGGCGTGGACAGAAGACTGGCGCTCTGAGTCTGCTGCACTGATGCACATTTCACAGACGCTCAGTGCCTTCGCCGAAGGACGGTGGATGGGCAGTTTGCTGGTGCAGCAGTTGCCAGACGACACGATCGCGCTATCAAATCTCAGCACGGTACTCCCGTTATCTCCGGACCAGCAGCATGCCGTTCGTACACAGTTACTGCGGCAATCCGTTTTGATGTCGCAGGTGGCGTCGCCGCGGTATGTGCGTTATCTGGTCGACACCAGGGACGTATGCGTGGTCCAAGCACTTGCGGCTGCAGGATTTCATTCCGGCGGTCAGGTGACGGAATGGCGGCTGTTGCCGAAAACGCCGAACGTGTCCCGCCCCGCTCCGGCGGGCTTCGGCTTCTACGGAATTGACGCTGCAGAACTCCAGCAGCGTCCGTCGTGGAACTTCATCCCCCTTTCGAGCAGTCAACTGTCTGAACCTCACTACACGGTTTCGAAAGATACGCTGCGCGGTCTGCTTAACAACACGCTGCAGCATTCCATCGATCTGCCGCAGCTGCCGCTGCCGACGGCGGATCAATTGTTGCGGCTGTGGGAACTTTCACGATCGACCATACGAATTACTCTGGCCGTCCGAAATGGTTCCCCTGCGGGACTTATGGCCACCGGCCTGGTGGATGAGGACGGCGACGGACATGGGACGGAGCTGGTGATTGAATATGTGGGTGTCCGCCCCGATATGCGACAGAATGGCATAGCATCAGCACTGCTGACGACAGGAATCCGTGACATGATTCCGCCGCACCACGTAACAGCCTTTGCCGGATCGGAAAACGCGCCCGCCGGCGGGCTGTATCGGCGTCGGGGTTTTACGTCTCGCGACACCTTATGCGTGTGGATCGCCTCGTGAGCTCAGTGCATTCAGTCGCAGCAACGAGATGTATCCTGGTCGGCAGCAAATGTTCCGTTTTCGTGGGCAAGACCCGGATTTTTTGCTCGATAGCAGTTTCACAGAGTATTCTTTTGAAGCCGGACTTCCATTGAGGCCCCACGTCAGGTGCATTCCATGAGCGTCGTCGACCTGTTCAACCAGATTGCCGAGAACGATTTTGGATTCTTTCAGCAGGTTCGCACCGTCACTGACGTGATGACAAAGTCGCCCCATTGCCTGACTCTGGACGACACGTTTGAAACGGCGCTGAAATTGTTGAAGAAGGGCCGGTTTCATCATGCTCCGGTTCTGAACCCTGACGACCAGGCGGTTGTGGGCATTGTCTCGGATCGCGATCTTCTACGGCATCACCCGCGCAGGCTGGGCAAAGCCGCAGAAGGTGACGACGATCATCGGAGACTGAAAGACGGCGTGGCGAAGTTCATGACACGTAAACCGGTCTGGTGCAGTAGTGAATGTTCTCCCGTCAAGGCCATGACACTGATGCTGGACAGTCACGTCGACAGTGTGCTGGTATCGGCGGATGGTAAAACACTCGATGGTATCGTAACTCCCAGAAACCTGATCAAGACGCTGCTGCTTTACCATCACGTGTGCACGCGTGATTTCGATCTGAGACGTCTTCGTCTGGTCGATCTCGATCTGAGAAACGGCATCCCTCTGGACGAAGTGTTTGCTCGAGGAGCGCAGACCGTACGGGACGTCATGACAAAAGACGTTGCCACGATCCAGAGCGACGACGTTCTGTCAACCGCCATCAACCGCATGAAGGAACAGAAGATCCGTCACCTGCCCGTCGTGAACAAGGAGCAGGACGTCGTAGGAATACTTTCAGACCGCGAAATACTGAAGTGTCTGCCGCCGCCGGAACTTCGCTCAGGCGAACCGGAACAGCACTTCAGAGAAGTGCTGTTTGACACCAACGACAAGGCAACTCTGCATTTGCCCGTGCATTCGGTGATGTGTGAGCAGGCACCGTCCGTCAATCCCGATGTGCTGCTGACAGACGCTCTGGCAATCCTGAACGGTACAACCGTGAGCGGCTTGTCGGTGGTCGATGCCGACACGCGGCACCTGTGTGGAATCCTGACGACGTCAGATATTCTGCGAGTCTTCCGCGTGGTTATGCAGATCGGTTCTCTTTCAGAACCGTCAGTCGTGCTTGAAGAAGCTGAACCTGCGGTGACCGCTGAGTCTGCGGATAAAGCCGACGTATAGTTCCAACGTCTGTGTTTGGGTGGACCTGCCAGCGTTACGAATGCATAACGTAGCCGCCATCGACATTGATCGTCTGCCCCGTCACCTGCGACGCGCGGGTTGATGACAGGAAGACAATCATGTCAGCCACATCTGCAGGCTGCTGCCAACGCCCCAGCGGCACCAGCTGTTGAATCTTCTGCTCGGCCCATTCGTCGTAGCCAAGCTGCTGCTCCGGAGCCTGTCGTTCATTCCATGATTCCCACACGCTTTGATTCAGCGGTGTCTTGACCATCCCCGGGCAAACGGTGTTGACGCGAACACCACTGGCAGCCAGATCCTTTGCGATAACCTGCGCAAAATTGATGTTTGCAGCTTTTGACGCACTGTAAGGCGGATCCGTTGGCGAACCGATCTGCCCCGCCACCGACGCCACAAAGACCATCGTGCCTGCCCCACGTTCGACCATACCGGGGGAAATCGCATGAGCCACATTGACCATGCCGGATACGTTGACCTGCAGAACTCTGGCCCAGTCTGACGGCTGCAACGACGTAAACGGAAAACCCAGCTTGCCTGACCCGATAGCCGCTGCATGCACGAGGTGCTGAATCGGACCAATTTGCGTTTCGGTAGCTTCCACCGCTGAAAGAACAGCGGATTCGTCCGCAATGTCGACTGTCCGCCCTGCGACAGCCCCCTGTTCCGTAACGAACTCTACGTCCGCAGATATGTCCCAAACGGCAACGCGAGCACCTTCACAAACAAACGCTTCGACGCAGGCCATTCCAATTCCGCTGGCACCGCCAACCACGACGACGCAAGAATCCTTCAGTTGTAGTTCCACAAGTCCCCTCTCCTAAGCCATTTCATCAACATGCAGTGTGGATAGCAAATCCCTGAATTGCAGTCGTCGACCATCGTGCCTGTCCGGATTTTGTCCGTGGTGCCGGAATCGTCAGCGCTTCAGGCGACGATATCGTCGACCACGCGCCCGTGAACGTCGGTAAGTCGATAGTCACGGCCGGAATAACGGTACGTCAGCCGGGTATGGTCGATTCCCAGCTGATGCAGAATTGTCGCGTGCAGATCATGAACATGCATCCGATTATCGACGGCGTGCATGCCGAACTGATCGGTGGCACCATAGGTCATCCCGCCCTTCATGCCGCCCCCTGCCAGAAACATAGAGAATCCGGTGTTGTGATGGTCTCGACCGGCTTTCTTAGGATTGCCGCTCTTGTCTTTCTGAGCATAGGGCGTGCGACCGAACTCACCACCCCAGACAACAAGCGTATCGTCCAGCATGCCTCGCTGCTTCAGGTCCGTGATCAACGCGGCAGATGCTCTGTCGCTGTCCGCACACAGTTGTTCGTGCTTGGTGTTGTTATTGTTATGAGTGTCCCACGGCTGCTTCTGACTTTTCTGCACGTAGTAGACCTGAACAAAGCGAACGCCGCGTTCCGTCAGTCGACGAGCCATCAGGCAGCTTCGTCCGAAAACGGTGTCTCCGTAGTTTTCCTGCGTCTGCTGGGTTTCCTGTTTTACATCGAAAGCTTCACCCGCAGCGCTTTGCATGCGAAACGCCATTTCCATTGTTCGAATACTGGCCTCCAGGGATTCTTCGTTCTGGCGCTTGTCAGCATGACGACGGTTCAGGAACTGCAACAGGTCCAGCTGCTGGCGTTGCTGGCCGCGAGTCAGTGATGGATTGTGTATGTTGGCCACCAGCTTGGTCACGTCCTGTTCGTTGGTATCCACGGGAGTACCCTGATGTTGTCCGGGCAGAAAAGCATTCGACCACAGCTGAGGTCCCACCACCGGACGTCCCGGAGACAACGCCACAAACGCGGGCAGATTTTCACTTTCACTGCCCAGACCGTAGGAAGCCCACGAACCAAGACTTGGCCGTACGGGCTGGGGGTGACCGGAATGCATAATCAGCAGGCCCGGCTCGTGATTTGGCTCATCCGTGTGCATTGACCGCAGCACACACAAATCGTCAGCGACTTTTCCCAGATTAGGCAGCAGCTCACTCATGACGACACCACTGTCGCCGTGTGGCCGAAATCTGAACGGAGAAGACATGTAACCGCTGCCCTTTGACGGTCGTGCCAGTTCCCCGGATGGCTGCTGCCCCTCGTACTGCCGCAATGCCGGTTTCGGGTCAAACGTATCGACGTGGGACGGTGCACCATTCATGAACAGAAAGATGACACGTTTAGCGCGGGCGGGAAAGTGTTGCCCAATTGGCTGAGCATTTCGCGTTGCTGACTCAGCTCCCAGCAATCCCCGGGCCGCCAACCAGCCAAAGCCCGCTCCGGCAGACTGCAGTAATTGACGACGAGGCGTGAGTATGGGGGACATCATTGTGGAGCTTTCGGTGCGCTGAATCCTGGCGAACGAACTGTGGACCGTCAGCGTATCACATTCCTGAATTGGATGCCCGTCAATTCTTGGTTTGGTCAGTAAGCTGACAATCGACAAAACGTGTTCTCCAGAGACACCAGCCACACCAACTTTCCGGGACTCAGCACACCACGATTCCTATGGAACACTGCGGAGTGATCTTCGTGAGACCTCCTGCGTCGGACTGAGTCCCACATCCCGGCTACACCACCACAGCCGTCTGTGAACTGGCGTCAATCTGATTGCGGATAAGTCAATAATGCGACAGGTTGCCGCGAACAATACACACCACACATGCCGTCACAAGTCGCCCTGTACGAATAACTGATGCCACGTCGAACGTTTTGGCACAGGGTTGGCCTACTAACAGGCCGAGGCCTGACACGCTCGTCATGCATGGATGCAGTCCGGCTATTGATCTGTTCACACGCTTTCCCCCCGAAACAGGAGCCTTGAACCATGATGATTCAAAAAGCTGTTCTCTGCGGCATCGCCAGCCTGCTTGTCACGTCTACAGCCACCGCTCAGTACTCCGCACGACCTCGCACCGTCTATGCTCATCCGTCATATCATCGCGTGCACCACCTTTCGTATGGGTATCCGCAGATCAACTATTCAGTATCTCACCACCCCAAACAGATGAGGTTCCTCTCAGCCCCGCAAGTATTACGTTTGGTGAATTTTCGCACGTTGACGAACTGACCGCGCAACTGCAGGTTCTGCTTAATCAGATTTGTCTGGACCTTTACTACAACTATTCGCTCAACTCTCACTTTCACGCGACTTACACCGAGGCCTATAGCTTGTACCAGACGACTCGATACATCCACGCGTCAGAGCACAACGATGACAGGCAGGCCGTTCGCCGGCGACTTGGCGGAGCAAACGCATTGTTTCATCATATCCAGAAAGACGTTTGCGGGTGGCATCGCGTCCCCAGACGTCAGATCGGTACGCTGGGAATCATCGCGAAACTTGAGATGGCCGAGGAAACACTGCACCACCTGATGGAAGACGTAGGGGTATCGGTCACTGACGACCTGGAAGCCCCCACGCTCCGAAAACTCTGACTATCATTCCTCCCGTCCCGTCCGCGAAATGACGCTGAAACATCCTTTAATTCTGACTGTCATTCAGATCCGGAGAGGGCAATGCTGCGGGGCCTGGATGCGGCGCTGAAGGTTAGCTGATTTGATGTGCGTTTTATGTTAACCGAGGTCGCCATTCCTCAACCGGCGTTCGTTGGTGGAAAAGGCCGCAGCGGCGATCGGTGTCGAATCGACAAATGCTGTCGACGTTGCGCCGTCGGCAGACAGCCGCTTTCGCCACGACGCGACTTTACACGGCGTTTGGATATACTGCGCGGGAACTTTCGTCCGCACTCTTTCCAACATACTTTCCCAGCATGCCCGACATCGTCCTGGCAACGCTCAATGCTCGTTACTGGCATACGTCGTTCGGGCTGCGCTATCTGCTGGCAAACATGGAAGAGTTAGCACCGGCAACAGTGATTCGTGAGTTCGGAATCAATGATCGGCCGGTGGACATGATTTCAACCATCCTGGCAGCCCAGCCACGAATCGTCGGTTTGGGCATTTACATCTGGAATGTAGAAGCGGCGACACATCTGGTCGCAGACCTGAAACGCGTGCGTCCGGATATCATCTTGGTATTGGGCGGCCCGGAAGTCAGTTATGAGACGAAAACCCAGCCGATTGTGCATTTGGCGGACTACGTCATTACGGGCGAAGCCGACATCGAGTTTCCTGCTTTGTGCAGGCGGCTGCTTGTACAGACGGAAGCATCAACAACGAAAGTCCGAGACACGTTGATTCAGGCAACTGCCGATTGCGGGCCCAAGGTTATTCACGCTGCGGTTCCGTCGCTGGACGCAGTTCGCATGCCGTACGAACTGTACACTGATGACGATATTGCTCATCGAGTCATCTATGTGGAAGTGTCTCGGGGATGCCCATTCACATGTGAATTCTGCCTCTCAGCGCTGGATGTCCCGGTACGGCTGTTCGACGTGGACAAATTTCTGAAAGCAATGCAGTCGCTACTGGAACGGGGAGTCCACAGCTTCAAATTCGTCGATCGGACGTTCAATCTCAACATGCGTGTCAGCCGCAGAATTCTGCAGTTTTTCCTGGATCGCTGTAAGGCGGGTCTCTTTCTGCACTTCGAAATGATTCCTGATCGACTGCCGGAATCACTGCGGGATCTGATTGTTCAGTTTCCCGCGGGCGTCCTTCAGTTCGAAATCGGAGTCCAGACATTCGACCACCAGGTTGGTGAATCCATCAGTCGCCAGCAGAACAACGACAAGCTGTCCAATAATTTTCGTTTTCTGCGGCAGGAATCGGGAGTCCATATTCACGCTGACCTCATCGTCGGCCTTCCGGGCGAGAGTGTTGAGTCGTTCGCCGCTGGATTCGATCGTCTGGTCGAACTCAATCCTCAGGAGATTCAGATCGGCATTCTGAAACGTCTAAAAGGGACTCCGATCATTCGTCACGATGCGGAATGGAAAATGATCTACAGCGCCCATCCACCATTTGAGATCCTCAGCAACCGCCTGATTGATTTCGAGACGATGCACCGGTTACGGCGAATGGCCAGATTCTGGGATCTTGTCGCCAACAGTGGAAACTTTGTTCACAGTTGCCCACTTATCTGGCAGGGTCGACAATCCGCCTTCGATAGCTTTCTTCAGTTCAGTGACTGGCTTTTCCAGGTTGAACAGCGATCTTTCAATATCTCGCTGATACAGCTGGCCGATCGCCTCTTTCAGTATCTCACAGCACACCTGCCAGATGAAGACGTGGCTGCCACAATTTGGCGTGACTACGTCCGTTCGGGCCGCAAGGATAAACCTCACTTTCTCAGAGCATTCGACCTTCCGCCGCCCCACGAAGTTGTGGAATCAGACAGTCCCCGACCGTCACGTCAGGCGCGTCACGTGCGTTGAGCAGGCAAGCGCCGCCAGGACGCCTCACTCTTCAGACCAATATGCCCCGAACGGACCGTTTACGCCCGAGTCAACCCAAACGATGTTGGCGTCCGCAATCGCGACTGCTGTCTGCAGGTCGGCATCGAATGCAGTCGCGGCACAATAATCATCACTGAGAGTAGACGCCGCAATAGAACACTGCACGGCCGCAGCCACAGCGGTGGCCGATTTGTTGGCGTCGTCTGCGTCCATGAAGGCCTCTCGCGCAGAATTGGCGGCGCGGACAAACTCCGACGCGACCGGATCAGCGGCGGGGGCGATGGTCCGCTTGGCGCAGACCTGGGACAGCCACTTTCGGCCTTTGACAAAAGCAGCGTCGGGCCCCCTTGAGCAGACCTCAGCAAGCCTCAGGAACTCCTCGATTCGCTTTTGCTGCTCCTGTTCCAGACGTGGTGCAAGCAGCGGCTGGACTCGCCGAATGCTTCGCACAGCAACCGCAATGCGGATTGCCGGTGGCAGACACTCCAGACGTTCTTCCATGTTCCTCACTCGTATTCATGATACAAAAGAAGACTCAGTTTTCGTCGAATACATCCCTAATCGTTAACACTACCTCACAACCGCCGTAAATGTGAGACGATTTCAGAATTGGTATCTCACATCGTCGGCAGCATAAACTGACCCTGAGTGACTCAGGCGCACTGCAGGGTCACATCCACCGGAACAGAACCCCCGCAAAATGGGTGACGGCAGACACCAGGGAGGCACTGTTCGGGAATATTTCCGTCTGATCCGGATTCTCACATCAGCGATTATCCTGTCGGGTCTGCATTCCCGGATTCACTTCTGGTGCTGCTTTCAGGAGCGAATTCGTAAGGCATTTCTATCACCTGCGTCTGCTGAAGGCAGGATGTTTAAAATTTCGTGAACCAATTGGAAATGGTACTCCGCCACATTTCTTATTCCACCTGAACGCAGTACGTCATCCTTACAGCGAGCACTGGAGTCTGAGGCTTAACGGTGCCTGATAAGGCAGCTCTCAGACCCGCGACACAGACCCGTTTTCAGCGAAGACATGGATCAACGTCATTAATGGGACAGAAGCATGTGCATAGGGAGTCGAGCACATAAATCGCTAATGTCTTACAGTCTTACCCGGAAACTCCCGCAGGCGGATGACTCAAACGTCGTTGCAGACAGATCTGAAACGGTCGACAGACAAGGATCAGCCGCTGATGGACCGGACGTACTGCCGTGTGTCTGCCTTCCTGTGTGTCGGTCTTCCGACTGAGGCACTACACGTCCCGCCCTCATCGACAGATGAAGGTCAGTCAGCACGAAAGTCGTGACAACCGAGAATCGACCGGGGCTTGTGAATGCTCAGGACTTTACTATGGTTGGGGCATTGCCCGGCGATCCGCACTGCCTTCACGGCGAAGCTGCGATATATGGCATTCACATTTGCGACGCTGAAGACGTCAATGAGCTCACACAGACTGTGGACACCATCAGCATGAATTCGATTCAGAATCCCCTCAGTCGGATGACACTGTCCGTTATTCTCAGCAGCCTCTGTGCCGTAGCGGATGCGACTGACGATGACGAAGTCGTTCGTGTGTTCATCTTTGCCGGCCAGTCAAACATGGTGGGTTCTGATTCGAAAGTCGATGACATCAAACGTTTTCCTCCGTTTGCGGGTCTTGAGAACCCACAGTCGGGAGTCAGGTTCTCATATTGCATCGGTCGCCAGAACAAGTCCCGTTCAGACGGCTGGGTCAACCTGCAACCAGTCAACAACGTGGTCGGTCCGGAGCTGAGCTTCGCCCGCAAAGTCACTCAGAATGTGGATGCTCCCATTGCCATCATCAAATGCGCGGCTGGTGGGACCCACCTGGGCGGTGACTGGAATCCCGAACAGCCCGAAGGCTTCCGCATGTATCCACTGGCGCTGGACCTGATCCGAACATCACTCAGGACGCTTGATGAGCAGAACATCGCGTACCGGATTGAAGGATTTATGTGGCATCAGGGCGAAAATGACATGTTCAACGAAGATTACATGGCCAGCTACGGCACGAACCTTGCGAAGTTTCTGGTCCGATGGCGTCACGATCTGAAAACACCTGACCTGAAATTCTATATCGGAGAGCTCTGTACGAAGACAATCTGGGGCATGGACCTGCGCCCACGCATGTATGCCATCAGCCAGGGACAAAAGACGGTAACCGATGCCGACGAGCTTGCGGAATACATTCCGACGTCACATGTCGGTGTCGAAATCGGTGGCGGAGTCGGACTCCATTATCACTACGGAACGCTGGGGCAACTGGAACACGGAGTGAACTATGCCGACGGTTATTTGCGAACGATCGGCAGGAGCCCCGCCAGAGCGAATCGGACGTTGCAGAAATGGCCGTACAAACAGGGAAGCCCGGTCAAATTGTTTGTACTTGCCGGTCACCGCAACATGGAAGGAGAACGCGCCTTCGTTCAGGAACTGAAAACGCTTCGGCCGGAACTATTAAAGGACAATCAAAGCATTGCGTACCGATACAGCATCGGTGGCGGCAACAGGACGTCTGGTGGCTGGGAACCACTTGGTCCGGCCGGCTATTACGATACGTTCGGGCCCGAAGTCAGCTTCGCTGACACGCTGGACACAAATCTTGACGACAACATCGCGATCGCCAAGTTTACTCACAGTGGTTCGCAGATGAATGACTGGACGCCGGAAGGCAGTATGGCCAGAGCCCGCCATCTGTATCCTCAGTTCATCACCTTTATCAGGGACTCAGTGAAGAAGCTGAAGGATGAAGGCCACGAAGTGGAACTGGCCGGCATTTTTTATCACGCGGGTGAGAATGAAATGAGCATGCCTTCGTACCGCAAGAACGCAGCAACATGGCTGGAATCGACAATAACCAGCAGTCGCAAGGACCTTGAATTGCCGCAACTGAAGTGGTACGTCAGCCAGCAGTCCCCAACTGACCATGAGCGTGTCAACAGCATCGATGTCACCAGTCAGTTAGAGACTCTGGCCACGGCGGACAGCAACCTTGTTCACATAAAGACGTTCGACCTGCCTGAGCAGCCAAAGCAGCTTGTCCTTGATACTGCCGGTATTCTTCGTCTGGGAGAGGTCATTGCGGAAACATTTCTGCAGACGCCGTCTCGTTAGCAAACGTCACCTGCGGCCGTAAACGATCCGGGCAGGCGGAAGCAGCAACACTGCCTCCGATAGCGCTCATCGCAACCGCAAGACAGCATAAATGGCTCTACGAAAATTCATTTACGATGAGCCACTGCACGATTCCGACAGGAAACAGCGGTGGCTGGACAGCGGGCCGTCCTTTACGTCGTCGCACGCCGCAAGCCCGTGATTCTGCGCAATCGCGATACCACGGAGGTTTGTTTCACGAAGTGGAATCAGGATGCGTTTCATCGACCAGTCCCGGTGAATCCACTCGATTACACCCCTGACCAAAGCCCCCTCCATATCTGTAGCGTCGTCGATCACCCAGAATGCCAGTTGGGCGCCGTCGATCTCAATGCAACGTTCGACGTAGATACAGCCAAGGCAGCAGGCACCATCGGGGCAAAGAACCGTGTAAGCGAACGCTTCATGACGAACAAACTCGTCGTGGTGACCACGAAGATCGGTGCGGTTAAGCTCCAGGGTAAAATCGTCCGGCGGCCAATCGCCCCACCGAAGTTCCTCACGCAGCCTGGTTCGGCAGGACATCAACGCCTGAAAATCCAGCTCAGCGTGTTTTTCACACAGCGGTTCCAGGCGGAATCGACTGTTCTTCAGTGGCTCGGGCACGGAAGTAATCGCCTTCCATCGCGAGCTCTGTTTGGGAGCCTGTGTCATGTGTTAAACAGCTGCTGGCACGGTGCGATCTTCTGCAATACAGCATCGAGACTGCCATCGCCTGGCAGCCCGCGACAGATTCACGGTACACAGCTTACAGCTGTGAAACTCCCGCCTGTGCGACATTTGGCCAAGAAAAAGTGCTGCACGGCTGGAAACGCCGGGCTGCGACAGCCATTACGAATCCAGCAACAGCCTGAAATAGAATCGCCCGCATCCGGGCCGGTTGTCATGGGTTCCCTCACTTCTGTGAACGATGTCAAATTGGGCTTGGCCCCGTCAATGAAACGCCGTGTGACACCAAGCAGCCTGCAACCGAGATAATCGTCACAGCTTGCCTAATTGACATGGCCCGGAATCCGATTGTTAAGATTGTGTGGAACATGTGCTCCCTCCTGAACCACTTGGACAGAATTTGACGATTGGTCTGAACATATGGAACAGTTTCTCTCTTCCCGCCAGAACTGAGCACTCTCACATTTCAGGGACGCAGCAGTGTTTCGATACAAAATCCTGTCATTTTGGGTGTTTACATTTCTCGCGCTGCTGAGCAACGATGTATTTGCTGATGAACTGACGTATGCACAGCTGCTGGACCGACTGCAGCAAACGGAACAGCGACTGAACAACCTGGAACAGCAACAATCGCCAATATTCCGCCAGGTGTCGAGCAAATCTTCCGTTGCTCTCCCGGTGCCTCTGACTCCAGTGACGGAGATCGTCCCCGCAGTGGAAGCGGACGTGCAGCCGACTTTTGACCAGCGGCTGCAGGCACTGGAAGAGGGCTGGCAGCAGCTGGACAGTGCGTGGTTGGCCTTTGACACGGCAGAAACCAAGAATAAGAACGACGCGGCACAGAAGCCCACGTTCAAAATGAATGGCCGAATTCACGCAGACTTCTGGGATTTCATCCAGGACGACGGTGGAATCGGATTTCTTGAAAATCCTATCGGTTCGCTGCCGGCGGCCCGGGTTGGAACCGGCCCCGAAGACCGATATGCATTTCGCCGCATTCGCCTTGAAATGAAAGGTGACATCACAGAGACAATGCTGTGGCGAACGCAACTTGATTTTGCGAAGCCGGGCATCGCGGAAATGAAGGACGTCTATATCGGGTTTAAGAATCTACCGAAGAACCAGCAGCTGCTGGTTGGTAACCAGAAGCGTCCGCTGGGACTCGATCACCTGAATAGTAGCCGCTACAACGTTTTTCTGGAGCGACCATTTGTAGTGGAAACATTCAACCCGGACGCGCGTCGTCCTGGTATCGCGATGTATGGCTATACGGACGACGAAAGATACCACTGGCGATACGGTGCCTATTACCTCGAAAACATTAAGTCAGACGGACAGTATCTTGGTGACCAGCGTCAGATGAGCGGAAACTTCCGACTCTCAAGCAGTCCGTGGTACGACGACAGTTCGGACGGGCGCGGCTACTTTCACTGGGCGTTTGCCGGCATGTTTGCCAAACCCCACGGCAACGACATGGAAAACAATTCTCACAGCAACGAAGGACGCTTCGCGACGCGTCCTGAAGCTCGCAGCAGCCGTTCATGGCTGGACACGGGACGAATTGCAGGGGCTGACTGGTACGAAGTACTGGCGGTGGAAAGTATTTTCAACGTCGGCCAGATGCAGATTGTTGGCGAATACATGCATACCTTCATGCAGCGAGACGGGTTCAACGATACTCAGTTCAACGGCGGATACGTCTATCTGAGCTATATCCTGACCGGCGAACATATCCCCTACAGTCGTAAGACCGGAACGATCGGGCGACTGAAGCCGTTCGAAAACTTCTTCCTGATGGATCGCTGCGGCGGAGGTACGTGTCACGGCTGGGGCGCATTCGGTATTGCTGCCCGCTACTCGTACCTTGATGTCAGCGACCAGGACGTTCTGGGCGGAGTCGGAAATTCGGGGTCATTCGCCTTTAACTGGTACTGGACCGCCTATTCGAAACTGCAGTTTAACCTGATCTATGGTGAAATTGATGATCGGTCTCCTGCTGTCGGCACCACGGGCGGCAGCTATCTGATGGCGGGAACTCGATTCGCCATTGAGTTCTGATGCAGCTGTGGCAACGGATACGGTTTAACCGACCGTTGTTGCGTCGTGTTCCGTCCCCTCCGCTTACGGGGCCCGACAGTATCGTACGCCGGAAAAACAAGCCCTCTGAGTAGTACCTTTTGCCCGCACCATCTCTATCCCGCGACGTGCAACTGACCGATGGTTCCCGTGCTGTCCGCGAAATTTTTCACCGGAAGCCCCATCAGCTGAGCCTGCGTCAGCCACAGGTTGGCCAGGGGAGTGCCTTCCGGCATATTAATATGCTGCCCCGATCGCACCCGTCTGCCTCCTCCCGCCATGATGATCGGCAGATCGTTGTATTGGTGAGTCGAACCATCACCTAAGCCCGAACCATAGGTAAACAGAGTGTTGTCCAGCAGCGACGTTCCATCTGATTCTTCGATGGCGTCCATTTTCGAAATCAAATACGCGTACTGTTCCATGTGAAACCGATCGACTTTCAGCAGGTCATCGATCATCTTCGTCTGGTTGTGCGACATCTGATGATGGCTGCGTGGTTTGTCGAACAGTCCTTCGAACTTATAAGGAGTGTCCCAGCGTTCGGGCCCGACCATAAACGTGGCCACATTCGTCAGACCGGTCTGCAGCGCCACAACCATCAGATCGCCCATCAGCCGAATATAATCACCCCGCGGCATATAGGCTTCGGGCGGCTCGTCGAAATCGACTTTCGCCAGCTCCGCCTTCATATTCTCCAGCCGATCCATCTGCGTTTCTATTGTGCGAATGGAATCGAAGTATTCGGAAAACTTCTGTCGATCCGTGTAGCCCAGATCTTTCTTCAGAGACGTCGCGTCTTCCAGTACCAGATCCGTAATGTCGCGATAACGATCAATTTCCTGTGTCGAGAACAACCGGCGATACATGTTTCGCGGATCGCGAATTGACGGTGCAAGGTGTCCCGTCCCATACCATGAGATGTTGTCGAAATAAATTGATTCTTTGTTGTCACGATGACTGTTGCAACTGAATTCCAGCGTGGCGAATGGTGTCTTTGTGCCCACATGATCGGCGACCAGATGATCCAGAGTTCGATCCAGCGGCCATGCCGTTCCTTTAATCGTGTATGGCCGAGCGCTGCTGAGATAACACGACGCACATTGTGCATGAACGTCAGTACCCTGCTGAAAGGTGCGGTCCATCCCGGTGATGAGATTAACCTTCTTCCTGAATGCCTCCAGAGGCTGCATGGTGGGAGTCAGTTCATCCAGCGGTCTGACGCTGTACGCAGGATCCTGCCTGCCCAGTGACTTCATCACATTGCCAAGGTTCCCTTTCGGAATCACCTGATCAGCTTCACCAGGAAAGAACCCACGGCGCACCACGCCAATTGGCACATAGAAATGAGCCATTCGACGCGCAACATGTTTTGCAGATGTCGCTGCGGCGATGCTTTCCATCCACGGCAGGGCCAATGCTGCCCCCCCGATTCCGCGTAAAAATGTTCTTCGTGATGATGATCTCATTATTCGAGGCTTGAATCCTACCGGTCTGCGCCGGGACGTTCTCAGGCACGAATTAACGTCAAGTCATGGCAGCAGGTCACTGTGCTGCCGACGCCGTTCGTGCATCATGAGGATTCGTCTTGGTTTGAAACGGTTTGCTGAAAATTACCTGTTTGAGCAGTGTCTGGATGCAGTAATCATCGGCCGCCGTTGCTGCCGCAATTTCATCCAGAGCGACCTGGTCAGACGCACTCAATTCGCGAGCGAGTCCAAACGAAAGAAGATGCCCGGCAAGTGCTCGCGCAAACCGGTCCTTTTCTGCAAGGATCGCATCTTTGAATTCCACCACGTTGACAAAGCTGTGTTTCCGAAACAGCTGGCCGGACGCATTCACGTCTCGCCCGTTATCATATTTGTCTCGCCACACACCTGTGGGATCATAACTTTCAAGCGCAAAGCCCAGCGGGTCGATTTGTTCGTGACAGCCTTTGCAGTCGGAACGTTCGCGGTGCAGCGCCAGCCTTTCACGCAGAGTCAGGTGCTCCTGACCTTCCGACGGATCTTCACTCAGAGGCGGTACGTCAGCAGGAGGAGGTTCCGGTGGGTTGTTGAAGATTACCGTAGCAATCCATGCGCCTCGAGTGATCGGCTGAGTACGCTCCGGACCGGAGGTCATGGTCATCACAGCGGCATTCGTGATGACCCCTCCGTTCCGACGGTCTGTCACCGGAACGCGATTGAAATTCAATACCGTCACACCTCCACCTCGACTTCTGTTCCCTTCCCCGGGCGGTGTGCCGAGCCCCTTGTACGCAGTCTCCAGCAGCCCTGAACGATACGTGAAGTCAGAATCAATAAGCTGTGTAATGGACTGGTTCTCGATCAGTACCGTCTCAAACAGCAACAACGGTTCCAGCATCATGTGCATGCTGACTCGATACTTGGAGAAGTAAAACTCCGGAAACTTTTCGCGACTGGGCAACGACGAGATGATCCGTTCCAGCTGCAGCCATTGTGCCGGGAAACTATCGCAAAATCGTTTCAGTTTTCGATCCTGCAACATCCTGTCCAGTTGGGCGTCCAGAACCTCCGGCGTTCCGAGCATGTCCGCTGCAGCCAGATCAAGCAGTATTGCATCCGGAAGACTGCCCCACAGAAAAAACGACAGGCGGGAAGCCAGTTCAAAATCATCCACGGACTGAGCCGTTTCGCCGCCACCGGATGATTCGTACAGGTACAAAAACCGCGGTGAAGAAATCGCAGCAGCGGCAACAGACTTCATCGCTTCGGTAAATGCGACGCCGGAATTCAGCCGTCGCAACACAAAGTCGGAATAACGATCCAGCAGTGCCTGGTCAACCGGTCGACGAAAAGCCCGCACCAGAAACGGCTGCAGACGCCGCTGAACTTCCACTGCAGATTCTGCATCGGTGCCAGGCGCAGCAAAAAACGCCTCCCAGATCCCAACATTTCCCTTCACAAAATCAGGACTCTGAGTGACGGACTGGCCCAGTTTCAGGAATGAGTCCATCAGCAGCGGAGACAACGAAAGATGATCGCCGCGATTATCGAAACCATGTTCTGCTCGAAGATCCTGGGGGAAAGCAGCCACACCGGCCAGACGCTGCTCAATCAGCTGAGACTTTCCCAGTGGCCGACTGCCGACGGTCACCACGTCCGCCATCTTTCCCGTCTGTGGTTTGAAATAGCCTTTGTGGTCACGCATCATGCGCTCGGGCAGAGTGAAGACAATACTTTTCAGGCGGAACAGATCCACAACCGCGTTGTTGTACTGGAAACGATTCATCCGCCGGATAGGGGCATGGGCAAATGTCCCCTGCTGTGATACAGACGCATGCAGAATCTGTCTGAGTTCGCTGACCAGCCGCCGTCGCACTTCAGGCGCAATCTCAGGTTCATCCTCCGGCGGCATTTCTTCAAGATCAATCGCGTCGATGAGACTGCGAACCAGTTCAATATTGTCGCTCAGGCTCTTGCTGTTGAGCGCCAGAAGATTAAGCTCACCTTCGACGTCGTCACCAGCACCATGACATTTCGCACAGTGCGTTTTGAAAGCAGGCACAATCGCCGTCGTAAATCGATCATCTTCCGCTGAGCGGGCATTCATCGCCGAAATACCACAAAGCCAGACAACAACGGCCAGTGGCCCGGCAAGCCGCCATGCGATCGTGATCCATGCTGCATGTCTGCGCATTTGCCCTGCGAGATGTCTGCGACTGGAACTGTTCTTCAGCAAACAATTCGGCATTCGGTCGAATTTCAATTCCTGTGGCGAGCGACGTCAGGGCGGGACAGACCTGAAGTGTATTCAGATTAACGCCGGAATTCAACATTTCGCCGCCCCGAGCGGCCAGCTCCATCTGCGGGTGCCAAGCAGATCATTCCACACAGACGATGCCACGGGGCGCTGTGTTAAGCCAGCTTTCCAGCCGAGATGATGAACTTAGTTTGATCACGGCTTTGGCCACGGCAACCCCTGCCACCAACGTGCACCGGCATGATTGGGCTGGGGAGGCCCCGGTGTTGTACGGCCCTGTTCAATGACCCGACGTAGTTTCGCTGTCAGTTGTTCGACAATCTCAGGATGATCGGCCTGCAGGTTCACTGTCTCCTGCGGATCAGCATGCAGATTGTAAAGCTGAACCGCGGGACGATTCTGTTTTCGCGCCTCGACCTCGCGCGGCGGACTCCAGCCGCCGGAACCACGACAGAACAACAGCTTCCATTTTCCACTGCGGACCGCGAAGTGTCCGGATATGGAATGGTGTACGACCACATCGTGCAACGGATCGGAACTTTCCTGGCCCCGCAGCGTGGGCAACAGACTCACACTGTCCTCCCCTGCATCGGGCGGCAAATCATGTCCAACCACGTCTGCACACGTCGCCATAATATCCGCCAGCGTGATGGTCTGGGCACATCGGGTACGCGGTTCAATCTGACCGGGCCAACGCACCGTAAAGGGCACTCGATGCCCGCCTTCATAGGCGTCGGCTTTCCAGCCTCGCCAGTGTTCATTCAAACGCACACCGGCGGCATCCAATTCCGCAAATTTCGCCTGGGGAGACGTTCCGTTGTCGCACGTAAAGATCACAACCGTATTATCCGCCTGCTGCGCGTCGTTTAACGCCGACATCAGTGCGCCGATCGTGCTGTCTGTCTGCATCAGAAAATCAGCGTACTCGCTGACCTTCGATATTCCGCGAAAGTTATCGTGAGGCGCAATCGGAGTGTGCGGTGACGGCAAAGGAACATAAAGAAAAAACGGCCGTTCCTGATTTTCTCGTTTGCGAATGTAACGCGAACAGCGTTTCGAGTACTCGGCCAGGACGGCACGGAAGTCCCAGTCAGCTACGGCTGGTCCCGCAGAAACACCAACCATGATTCCGGCTTTCATCTGAGTCGTGATCTGTCCCAGGAGCCGTTGGTTTTCGCGCCAGGCATATGGCGGCCAGTTGGGCACGTCGTCACCGAAGTAATAATCAAAGCCGTGATCATTCGGCCCGCCCGTGACAGCCCCCGTGAAATCAATTTCTGCAAGCTTCTCAGTAGTGCCGCCGTTCTTTGCCGGCCAATGCCAACCCAGATGCCACTTGCCAATACAGGCGGTATCGTAACCGTGAGCGCGGAACATTTCCGGCAACGTCAGACGTGCATCTTTGATGAGAGGACGTTCCCACTTTCCCACGATGCCGCGTTTAAGCCGAGACCGCCAGTTGTAACGCCCCGTCAGCACGCTGTATCGCGTGGGCGTGCACACCGCAGATGTCGAATGGGCATCGGTGAAGGACATGCCTTCCGCCATCAACTGATCGATCGCCGGCGTTTTGAGCCCCATCTGTTGGTTCATCGCCGACACCGAATCGACACCCATGTCATCCGCCAGAATGACGATCACGTTGGGCCATTCGGCAGCAACCGACTGCTGGAAAACCGCCAGCGACAGCAGAACCAGAAATGCAGGAATTTTCATGTAAAGCTTACCTGGTGAACATCATGGCGTTGAATAAATGACCGACTGGGATGTTCAAATTACGAGATGTGTGCGGCACTGGCTCAGCCAATGCGACACGAACGCACGTTTGTCATTCGTACTCATGTCCCCTGCAGGGCATCAACCTTCCAGCCTGCACGGAAGTCGGGCACCAGGTATTGTTCGACGTTGTCGTTTCCGCTTGCTGCAAATGCGTTCGCGTCCCAGTCAAATCCGCCGCCCGCACGAAACGCAGTATTGGCCAGCAGAACAGTTTCCGCCAGCGGCCCCGTGTAGTCAACAAAATCGCAAGTCGAACGTGGACCACCTTTGCAGGCGTTGATCCATTCCTGATGGAAGCCTGGTGATTTCGCGATTGTCTGTTCCGGTGTTTCGGCTTCGCTTCCGTCATACAGCTTCACTTTGTAGCCGTCGAATCCGGCTGCCATGGTTCCCTTTTCCCCGATGAACAGCGTGTTGCCATACTTGCTGGTGTTGTGCTGTTTGAAGACTTCGTCCAGAGAACCGTGCCACCAGTGCAGGGTGAGTAGACCATGCCCCTCTTCAGCCGCGAACTCAAAACGCGTCTTCATCGATTTGGGAGTTCGCAAAGGATCGATATCTTCGGCCGCCGGAACCACATCCAGATCCACTCGGTTCGGGTACTTCAGCTGCAACGCCCAGAACGGAATATCCAGAATATGACACCCAAAGTTCCCGGCTTCGCCGGTGCCATAGTCCCACCAGAAACGCCACTTATATGGGCAGTATTCCGGTGAATAAGGACGTTCTTTCACCGGTCCCTGCCATAAGTCCCAATTCAGATGACCTGGCACGGCAGGAAACTCCTGGGGCACCGCCGGCATACCGCGCGAACCCCCGATCGCACAATAGACTTCCGTGACGTCACCGATCATGCCTGATTGCACCGCTTCCACGGTGCGGGCCATGCCCGGGTTGGCATGGCGCTGATTGCCAAGCTGCGTGGCGACATCCATCTTTTTCGCCAGCTTTGTCAGCTCACGACATTCCCAGACGGAATGAGCCAGTGGCTTTTCGCAATACACATGCTTGCCCATCAGCATGGCCTGTCGAGCCGGATGGAAGTGTGCATGATCCGGTGTACTGACCACCACAGCATCGATCTGCCTGTCCAGCTTATCGAGCATCACACGGAAGTCCTGAAACCTTGACGCCTTGTCGAACTGCTGAAAACGTTCTCCCGCTTTGTTTTCATCGACATCACACATGGCCACGATGTTCTCACCGGACACACCGCCCACATTGGCAGCCCCTCGACCGCCCACGCCGATGCAGGCCACATTGAGTTTTTCATTCGGCGACGCGGCGCGAATTTTCGGTGAGCCGCCCAGCCACAGACCGGCGCCCAGAGCTGCTGTGGAATTCAAAAACTGCCGTCGAGTCTGACAAGTGAATGACATACGTTTCGCCTAATTCGGATAAACGGGTTCCCCGCAATCATCATGCGACCGCCGAGAGGGGAATGCTTCCAGTTCCCGGACGAGGTCCACAAAGCTGCGGTGCACAAAATACCGCAACCGACCGACTCAAACCTTCAGTCGTGATCGACCGCCGGCTGTGCCAGCGTTTTCGTGAGTGCCGAAACGCACGCAGGCTGCGTATCCTACTGCCCGTCCGAGGACAGGTCTGCACGATACTTGATCAACCGCTGCCAGTCGAACGTGCCGATGCCTTCGTCGTAGGCATTCAATAATTCCGTGCGGTCAACAACAAAGACGGCACGCTGTTCCCAGCCCGGGTCGTTGTCTTCTGTGCCATCACTGTCTGTGTCCAGCCCCATGCGTCCACCGATGCGAATCAATCCACTGGTGTCTTCCGTAGCTTCAAAATAGGCGGCCGTTCCGTAGATGATGAATGCGTTACTGACGGTGGTGGTGTTATTCAGAATCTTTGATGTCAGCTGGTGACGTTCACGGTTTGAGGATGCAGACGATCCCACGGTGCTGGGGTTCTTATGATAAGCATCATTTCCCAATTCCAGCAGTGTTCTGTTGGTGCTGGCATCCGAATCTCCCAGAGCCAGTTCGGTGGCCATGGTTCGAAAGATAGTTTCAGAAAGTCCGGAATCGCCCCATCCCGAAGTCGCGGACAAAGCGCGATGGCCCAGTGAGCGAAATGGGCGAGCATTCAGAGTTCCGGGCATCCAGAAAATCTGGTTCGCCGAACTGACCGGATCGTACACAAACGTGGCGCCGTCTCTTTCCTGAACGAAATCGAACCAGCGATCGCGGAACGTCAGGTCCCTGACCGGATTGGCGGCATTCTGCACCCGCACCTGCGACACTCCGGACAAACCAGAAGTATTATCGGCCATGAAGGGTGCGAACTCTGTTTCCAGGGGAACGCCCGCCAGGACAGCATCATCCAGCAGACCGGCGTACACCTCAATGTGGCGAATTCCGTTGAGGTTTAGTTTTCCGGGAATCCGTTTCTGCAACAAATAGTTCCCCACCATACGGTTCACGCGCGACGGCACTTCCACGTATTGCAGCAGTCGGTACCATGCATTGGCGCTGTTGTTCTGGGCCGTGCTGTCCGTAGTAGGAAAGACCGGCATCAGGAACATTGATACCGCACTACTGCTCAAATCGCGATCACCTGTTTGGTCGAGGGCGGCAGGGGCGCCATCGAGAGCGGGGTTGACCTGCTGATAAGGAGAGAATCGCATGCGATTCAAACGACGTGTCAACATCTTAGGACCAACAACAGGCACCTGAAACAGTTCTGCCGTGGTCGCGAAGTCGCGGTCGAAATGCGGCTGGTAAAGTGTGAAGTTCGCGGGTGCCCGGTCATTCACCGCGGCAATCGTGTTATAACGATTATTTGCCTGCCCGGCCGGATGCCCGGTAAAATCCAGGTCGGTCGAGTCGAGCGGCTCCCGTCGCTCCTCACTTCGGAGATTATCCCACACAGCGGCTGCAGTGGCTGGATTATTGCTGTCGTCAATGTTGAACAGATCGCGAAACTCCACGCGTACTCTATCCACTTCGATCCACGGATTGTTGATATCCGGACGGTTCAACGATGGAAGATTCGGATTCAGCCGACGACGCAGCACAATTTCAAAACCCTGTCCTGTATTGACCAGTGATACGTCCTCGTCGTCTGCGCCAGGAATTCCGTAATCGAGATTGCCTTCGTAGGTTGATACTGTCTGTGTCGGACCGGTGTAGGGGATGTCCCGCAGAAAGGCTCCGGCCGAGGTATCCGTTCCTGCATCCGTGTCAGGTGTTGATGGGTCAGCGCGATACAGATGTCTGCCGGAATGCAGAGTGTGAATCGTGTCCAGGTCACAACGTGGCCCAGGAGTGGCACTGTCTGATATCGGAGCGGCGGCGACATCGGGGGAAACCAGGTTGAATAATGTTCCACTGCCGTTTGTGGACAGGTACAGGTCGGCCGAGCCAAACCCGGTGGGATCAGCATTGCCCGCTCCACCGTTGGAAACGGCGGCCATTGAAACCGTAAAGTGACTGCCTCCCGCTACGTCGGAATTGCCGTTCATAAAGAACATTTCTTCGTCCGGGAACTGCTGCTGCGCCTCCTGACTGAATGTTCGCCCCGCTTGTCCTGGGGCCCCCGGAGGAGGACCGGGCACGCCGGGTTGACCGACCCCGTTTCCATTGTTTCCGTTTCCGTTTCCGTTTCCGTTTCCGTTTCCGTTTCCGTTCCCGTTCCCGTTCCCGTTCCCGTTCCCGTTCCCGTTCCCG
>JAQWOH010000007.1 GCA_029245955.1 Fuerstiella sp.
ATCACTTCCGGTGGTGGCGGTCCCTCTACCGTGGCTTTGACTATCTTCTTCCTTCTGGTCTTAACGTCGACGGCCTTCAGCGGCTCAGATATCTTCACAGGGGCCGGCTTGGGATACAGTGCCGGAGTCTTCCGTTTCGCAATGACAACAACCTTCCATGTTCGCGACCCAATACCGCCATTCATACCGCCATTCGGTGTGAACATTGGCGGTATTGAGTGTACTTGTGCGAACAGTTGCCGCCAGACTTATGTCCGGGAAACCTGTAATTTCATTCACCAGCGAACATTGGCAGACACGGGCGGAATGGCGGTAGCCGTCCTGAAAATCCTGGTGTCGGGGGTTCGATTCCCCCTCCGCCCACTCAATAAAATACAGGGTTCTCGGCTTAGTCGGGAATCCTGTTTTCGTTGACTCCGGAATTTCCTGCCGCCTTTCGGCGTACACTTTGCCCTTACGCGGTGTGCACTTTACGAACAATTCGCTCAAAAGTGCTGGCAGCATAAAACCGTGTTTTTCTGATTCAGGAGAACAGCGACGAAGCGGCGAATTCGGCTCTGCCGGACAAGGCGTCGGTAATGCTGACGATAGCGAATTTCTCTGACTTGTGGCCGCGGTTTACGTGTTTTAATTGCAGAGCGGCTGATGCAGACTGCTGAGTGTCATCCATTCATCCTCGCTTCTTCTGTAAGCTCTGCCAAGCGATCGTTGCTCCTGCGTCTCCAGATGAAACCGTCCAGGACGTAGTGCGTGATTTGAGGCACGGCCAGCAGTGGTACCAGAAAAGCACTGTACTGTTCCAGGTGTTCGAATGTCCCGAACAACCATGGTCGCTCGTGCCAGACTCCGGTATCCCACAACAATTCCTCGACATAGGCCAGAATCCAGATAACACCAAGGAACATGGCGACCGTGCGAAACCTGTTCATCGGGGCGACACTGTCTGCTTTGCCCCAGCGGTGCCAGTACACAAGAATCATGTAGGGCACACCGTGGATAATGACGTTGGTCACGGTAAAGGCGTAGTCGGAGTTGCATGAAACAATCCCAACGTACCAGCAGATCGCCGTTGTCAGCACGACCAGATCCTTGCCGGGATTATAGATCCCCTGATTCCACGCACGCCATGCGGAAGTTCCAAAGTAAGTGACCATGGTCAGCCAGTACAAGGGTCGGCACCACAGTTCTACCGCCGCTGGCAGGTGCATGAAGTCGTCGTCAAGGAACCACCAGAACTGTCGGGGAAGGTGACAGTGCCAGTAAATCAGCGGGTAGACTGTCGCTGCGTAGATGGCGAGGGAATCCAGCCATCGCCCATTTCGGTCCAGGTTTGCCTCTCGCGTTCGATATAGCGCCACCCAGCCGTACTGCTGACGTATGAAATGAAAGACTGCCAGATAGGCCAGCACTCGCCAGAACGCAGTGCTGCTTTCTGAATAAACGGCCCACCCCAGAACGAATGCAAGTACAGGCGCCAGTCCGTACAGCCAGGGGCGGCGGCGCAGCTCAGTCGGGTCAAAATAGACCCGAAACCCTGTTGCGTAAACATGAGCCACATCCAGCAGCAGGATGGCGGACACCCACAGCCATTCTGGTGTGTCCTGCGTCAGCCAGCCACGCGCATGCCCAAGCCACACGAGGGTCAGGGCGACCACCGCGCTGCCGGTAAAGGCCAGCAGGTCAACCGTGGGAGAAAACAGCCATGGAATCGTCGGGCTGTCGTCCGTTGGTGCGGACAATTGGGTTAAGCTGGCCATCGTTACCCCTGGCCTCGACGCGGTAGGGCCTCATAAAAACGAGGCACCGAATTGTCCTCCGCCAGCAAAGCTTCCTCAGTCGCTCGAATACCGTGATAAAAGGCTTCCTCCATTAGTGCAACGCCGCTCAAATCTGTACCCGCGAAATGGATGCGATCGAGGGGAACTGCTGCTCGCTTGCGAGCAGCACTGCTGACAAATCCCGGTCGTGGTTGAATCATTGCGTGGCCCCAGCGCATGACATCAATACGAGAAATCAGGGACTGAATATGCGGGTGTCCCTGCTGAAGGTCACCGACAATCAACTCCGCCCAGTGATCCCATGAAAGCTGCAGCAGCCGGTGGCGAGCATCTGCCGGAACGTCGTTACACAGAGGCAGATACCATGTCAGAACAGTGGGACCGTGGTCGATGCCGCTTTGATGAGTAGCAACGACGTAGCCTAAGGAACGGCTGTTATGGAATACGTTGTCCCACGAGAGTGGGTATGAGAGTTCTGCAGGCCGATCGGTCAACTGGATATTGGCAACAATCCATGAGCCATATTGAAATTCAGACGCATCGGTTTTGCGTTCGGTCGGGCAGTCACTGATCAGGTAGGGTGCCAGAAACTGAGGCGTGGCAAGAACGACTCGCCGGGCCCGCAGTCCATGGGCAATCTTCGTTTTGGTGTCGAACGAGATCACCTGCACGTGATCCTGCTGATCTTTGACGGCAGTAACGGCGCGGTTTGACCGCAGCTGAGGTCCGGCCGCATCCGCAAGAAACTGAACGATTCGGCCATTGCCTTCGGGCCATGTGAGTACTGGCGGAGCTTCCTGCGCTGACGATTCCCGACGAGCACAGAAGTAGAAAAGTCCGGCCCAGGCACTGGTCTGATCGACGCTGAGTCCAAAATCGTCGCGGCAGCAGTAGTCAACCAGCCAGAACAACGGTTTGGAGTCCCAGCCTTGAGTCTGCATCCACTCACTCATCGTGATCCTGTCCAGTGTAAGTACTTCAGGATCGTCGGAGGCCAGTGCGGTCGGAATGGAAAAGGCACGACGTCCGTCCCTGTCGCGCCAGTCAATCCATTTGGCTATCTGATCCTGAAAAGAGATTCGTTGTGCCAGGTCCTCTTCAGTCGCTATCGCTCGAGGATAAAGTCCTTCTGTCCAGTGTCCGCCCGCGAAAACTCGTTCCTGTGGTTCTCTGCAAAGTACGTCCTCCATGATTTCGGGAACACCAGCAGCGTGATTCACAACTCCCATTTCGTCGAATAGCTGCCACAACGGAGCGTTGTCTGCGCCGGGCACGGGAACATAGTGAGCGCCCCACGGGTGACGGCAAAATGAAGTTTCTCCCGCACGCGATGTTCCACCGGACACGCGCTCAAGCTCCAGCAGTTGAAAACGCTTGATGCCTGCGTTTTGCAGTCTCCATGCCGCGGAAAGTCCGGCGATTCCTCCGCCCACAATCGCGACTTCGGTTTCTTCCCAGTTCTCGAGATCCGGCTGCGGCACAAATCCGTCCCGAATCTGATGACCGGCACCAAGCGATGGACTCAGTAACTCTCCGTTGAAGCTCCGTTGTGCCCGCTGGCAGCCGCCTGCGACGAGTCCGGACGAAGTGGCAAGGGCGGCTTTCAATAATGCTCGTCGATCGAGGGCCGCCACCGTGGAATCTCCTGCAGTCTGCGCGGACGCTATTGCCAGCGGCTCCATTCACGTTCGTAGTAATGAACCAGCACCTGATTGTTCAGCCGATTGACCTCGGTGTCCACTCGCTGAAGATCCCTCGGTGTCACGAACAGATGATCCATTACGTTCTGGTCCAGGAATCTCAGTTCAGCAGCAACGCTGACGGGAAGGTTCAGTGGCTTTGAAAGTGGAGTCGCACTGGCGAGGGCGAATCCCCAGACTCCGAAGGTTGGTACTGTGGCGTGAAACGGCTGCACCTCAAAACCGCAGTCTTCCAATGTGGTGACGACGCACCAGTACGATTCCGGAGACACCAGAGGTGAAGAACACTGAATGTTCAGCACGGCGCTGTCCGTGAGGACTTGTCGCAGTCGGTTGAAGAAAAAGCTGGTGTAAAGTTTTCCTACGGAGAACGATCCAGGGTCAGGAAAATCAATGATGGCCACATCATACTTTTCATGAGCCGTATCGACCCACAAAAATGCGTCCTGGTTGATCACAGTGACGGAAGGGTGCTGCAAAGAATGTTCTGACAACGTGCCAAGTGGCGGAAAACATTCTGCGAGCGACGTCATGGCGGGATCCAGATCGACCAGAGTGATGGCCTTGACGGACGGATATCGCAGAACTTCCCGGACCGCAAGACCGTCTCCGCCACCCAGCACCAGTATACGCTGCGGAGCTTCCACGGCAGACATTGGCGGATGGACAAGAGCTTCATGGTATCTGTATTCATCCACGGAATTGAACTGCAGGTGACCATTCAGATACAGCTGAAATCCAGTCTTGTTTTCAGTCACCACGATTCGCTGATAGGGTGAACTTTCTGCGTGCACGATTTTCCCGGACAGCTGGTTTTCTTCTGCCAGGTGTGTCACGGATTCTGCTTTGATCATGCCCGCCACAAGCAGACCGATGACAAGCATGGCGCGACCGCGAAGTGCGCTTAGTCCTTTCTGCCTCATCAATGGACGAAGCAGCCAGGTGCCCCATAGACCGACAAGGGCATTCAGGATTCCAAACAGCAAGGACGTCCGAACAAGACCGAGATTCGGAACCAGCAGCATGGGAAACAGGATTGCGGCCACAAGGGCGCCAATGTAGTCAAAGGTCAGAACGCGAGAGACAAGATCAGCAAAATCCACTTCCTCTTTCAGCAGCCGCATCAGCAGCGGAAGTTCCAGTCCAACCAATGTGCCGATCAGAAAAACCAGCCCGTACAGGAGCGGCTGAAACCAGCTCACGTAGCCGAAGGCCAGAAACAGGATGGGAACCGAGAAGCCACCGACCAGAGCGACGCCCAGTTCAACTTCAATAAAGCAGCGAGCCAGTTTTTCGTGAACGAATGATGAGATCCATGCACCCGCTCCCAGTGCCGACAGATAGATCCCGATAATCAGTGAAAACTGCGTTACGGAATCACCCAGCAGATAGCTGGCCAGCGTCCCCGCAAGCAGCTCGTAAATGAGGCCACATGTGGCGATGATCAGGACATTGATATACAGCAGAAACAGAGGCGCCCGGTTCATGAATCAGCCGTGTATTGCGGCAGCAATAATCAAAGAAATACCGATGACCGCTGCGCCAACAACGATTCCAAGTGCCACGTTTTCGTCTTCTTCGATTTCCTTCACCATCGAAAACGGTGTCAGCTTCTCCATCAGCCAGAAGCAGATGGCAAGCACAATGATTCCGAGCGCCGAAAACACGACTGCCGCAATCAGATGTTCCACCAGCACACTGACGCTGTCACTCATTGTGGCATTAACCTGAGCCAGAAATCCAGGTACGACTACATTTGTTAAGTTACTCATCATTTTCCTGATCCCCAAAAGCCTCCCGAACTACGACCGCTGTGATATCCACCGCTGGAATGTCCACCCGAAGAGAAGTTCATTTCCGGCGTTTTCCATCCGGCGATCGCGCCGGTGACAAATAGCAAACAAACACCAAGGCCGACCGCCAGATATATTCGCACAACTGTTGATTTAAAGTCAGGAACCATCTGTCAGCCTTGTCTTCTGAATATGTGTGACCATCTCATTTACGTATAACTGATTATTGTCTAATCGGTTTGGTAGGGACTGTAGTCGCTGTCCTTCCACCGACTCACTTCGAAGGAGTATTTGTGTACCAGGACTCCAATCGGAACGATGGAAGCGAGCACAAGACTCAGGATAAAGAGTCCTGTGTCCGAACCGGCAGTCAGCACCTGTGAGAACAGTATTTTCAGGAGCAGCAGAATCCCCAGGAAACCCAGCCAGAGTTTTAGCACATCACCCACCCGTGGTGATGGCTGCACGGGACTTACGCTCCAGCCCCGTGCCAATTCTTTTATATGAAACGCTGATTCGATTTCTTCCGGCGACTTGTACGTAGCAAGTGTGGCGTTGATCTCTTTGGATTTTTCTGTGCCTGAAAATTCCAGGGAAATCATCTGCGGAGGAGCGATATAGTCAGAGGTTTGAGCCTTCTCACCTACCTCGACCTTCCAGTAGAATTCTCCCAGCACATGGCGGACAGTTGCCTCGCCACGGTCAAAAACCCGAAACGATTGTCCTTTGAAGTCCGCCGATCGAGCAGATTCATGAACATCACTCGGTGAAATGGGTTCGGCAAAGGACCAGTGTTTTTTGCTGCGAACAAGCCAGCGGTATCCGCCTTTTGATCTTTTGAGCAGGTATTCCGTCCATGGATAATCGCGCCCCTGATAGCGAGCAAATCGCTCCACAAACCCTATCACCGTGTAGTCGACGCCATCCAGGGTACCGGTTTGTCCCAGGGGAATGGCGGGTTTTATGCGACGTGTTTTCAGCGTCTTCAGGTATTCCAGCTTTCCGTCGTTACAGTCCAGCAGCGACGAGCAACTGGGACAGCTGACGCGAAGTGTGTCGTCCGGTGCATGCAGTGTCAGTGCTCCGGCGCAATTGGGGCAGTTGACCGACAAGGCTTCCACTCGGGCGTCAGCCGTTCCGTCTCCCATGGCGGCACGCCACTCTTCATTCGCCACATGCAGATCGTCCAGGGTGACTTCTGTGCCAAGGAAGAGTCGTGGTTGTTCGTCAGAATACTCGATACTACCGAATTTTCCGTCAGAGCCCTGCAGGTCCGCAAACTGATGCGGAGCTCCAATACGAAAGGCCCACGGAATTTCCCCTTCCGCAGCCTTCGCTTCTGCAGTTCCAACCTCAACAACTGTCATCTGCGTACTGGGACCAAGTTTGATTTTCTGCGCGGGCTCTAATGTGTCAAACGGGGGCAACTCTGCCGTGCTGGTGAGCTTTTTTTCGAATGTCAGATAGTAGCGGCCTTCCGCTTCTGCCAGCCAGCCCCAGCGACCATTGGAAAACAGGAGATACCACTCGTCCCAGATGCCGCCTGCAGGATGCTGATATTGAACTCTGCCGGCGACCTCAAAGTTCTTGCCACGGATTTTTCCGGTCGCTCCACGGAACAGCGGTGAGACGGTGAGAGTCAGGTCCGCAACCCGCCCGTGGTCTTCAACTGATTTATCGGCTCGGGCGACAACGCACTGGCAAAAGTCGCAGATTGTCACCAGCGACGATTTGGTGTGAAACTCCACTGGACCGCCACATGAGGGGCAATTGGCAACTCTTGCCTTCACGACAGATCCTCCGTGTGAGACATGTCCAGCAACGCGGTGCCCCTGGCGAATTTTCTGACGATCACGCGCTCACACTCAACACGGGTCATTAGCTGGTGTTCCCAGTCCCAGTCGGACCGTTCGCGACAGCAGTACAGATTCAGTGTCAGCAAGCGATGTTCCGGATAAGTGTGGCAGGCAAGATGAGATTCGCTTAACAGATAAAGACCTGTCACACCCGCAGGACCAGGAAACTGATGCCATTGTGGCACTCCCACGACGGAGAGCTGCAGATCTGAAATGACTTCCTCACAAACTGACGTCACAACCTGTTTTTGTGTGAGTTTCCATGCATCGCACCCATATGCATCCACGACCCACTCTGTTCCGGTGGACAGCACTGGTCTGCTTGTATCAGGTAAGGTATGGCTCAATGAAGACTCGTGAAACCGATGTTAGTGAATTTCCAGACGAGAGGAGAACAGGCCGAACGAGACTGTGTGGTGTTTGGATCACAGGATCTCTGGGAAGACGTAAGGTGACTGATTGAGGCCTATAAGACAAGGCACTCTTAATGCCACGATAAATACGCCGAGGGACGGTCTGAATGGCGGTGTGTTCAACTCACAAACGCACTTTACGGTGTTGGATGTGCTTCAGCGATCCATCCGTTTACTCTCGTATGGCTGCGAATAGCGTGTTTTGTCTATTCAGGCGAACACTGATCAAACGGCGGGGCCTCAGTTGGTCTTCTTAAACACTACGTTTGTCGACGTCATGGCACCGCGTTGGTCGGTGGCTGACATGAACCAGACCGTCGCGTCTTCCGGCGCGGCAGGTGCACTGAGCGTTTTCCGGTCGAAGGTCGCTGCAACGGTTTTCCAGGTACGGTCGACCAATGGTCCGGTACCGGACGTGTAATGCAGCGACGCAGACTTCAACGGAACAGCGGCCCGACAGCGGACCGACGCCACGCCGCCCGTCTGTTGAGGGGTGCCCAGATCAGGTAGTGGTGTTTTGCCCAGAACGTGACTGTCGATAAACACACCGATTTCCATGGGCTGCCAGCCAGCGTAATGGCCGTGCGGCATGCGCACCTGAATACGAATCTGCTTCGGTCCCGGCACCCGTTGAAAACTCCGTGAATAACTGCGCAGCGGATAATGCGGGTCATTAGTTCCGTTGACAAACAGGATTGGTACACGACAGTCAGCCAGATGGCTGGATGGGTCATAACGGCGGATCCACAGTCTGCGTCTGGCATCGTCCAGTGCATCGATAGCCGGGCGTTGCACGGATTCGCCGTCGTACAGAAAACCACAGCCGTAAACCGGAACCGCAGCTTTGAAACGATGGTCAACTGAGGCGACCAGGCACGTTGTATAGCCGCCCCAGCTTATGCCGGTGACGGCCGTGCGCTGCGGATCGACTTCTGCAAAGCTGCGAACCAGAGAATGGGCTCGTACAACGCTGGCGACGGCGTGGTATGGCCAGTCGTCGTCGATGTCGCCACCAGCGCTGTCGAATTTCTGATCGCGCCCGTGTTCGGGCCCCCCGTCAGGCAGGCGAGTGCGCTTGACACGCATGTTGGACACCAGTTCGCCGTCTTTGAAAAGGGGGGCGTCCGGCCGACGACCGGACAGATCCATGGCAATCGCAGCGTAACCGCGCTGCGCCCATAACCACACCCAGTCTGCGAAGGCTGTCCCGCCTCCGCCGTGGATCAGCACCACCGCCGGCAGATTGCTGTCATTGCTGGTGTTGCCTTTGATCGTGCCGGGGGTCGCATAAAAGGCAAATACACTGGTTGGTTGACCGCCGAACAGCTCGCCTTCATACGTCAGCGACCGAATGGGACTTGTCGAATCGACCCATTTCACACCAGGCGTCCGGCTCAATTTCTCAAGATTCCAGACAGGCGTGGAGTCTTCTCCGGATCCTGTTTCTGTCAGAACGAACGTGGCCAGAATCGCATACAGCAGTCGTTGTCGATGAGACGTCATTGATTTCTCGGAATGGCTCGGTGTGTCTGTTGGGTGGCAGCAGGTCTCACTTGGAACGACCGACGCACAGCGACGACATGTTTTTATGGCGACGCGTATCTGCCATTCTGTACTTTCTCTGATTCAATGTGAAAATCCAGTCCCGGTGGTGTCGTCCCTGGGGAATTGAAATATTGCGCACGATCGCGAGACGGGAATCCGTCAAAAATCATGCCAAGTCTCTTATGAAACGGCAGCGAAGGTAGAGCATACTGGAAATTCTCTCTACAGTCTGCGGCTCTCGGCGAACCGTTCCGCACCGCAGCGGGTCTGAGACCGGCCGCTGATGAGAACCCCGGACCTACCTCCCCAAGAACAGGACCTCCTGACGCGCGATGCTTGAAAACCTGCCACTTCGATCTGTCAAACACAAGGCGCTCACCGTCGAAGGGTATTCGCGCGCGGCGGTGCAGAGTTATTGGCGAATTCCAGAACTGAAAATAGGCTTCGAACTGGGTGGCAGCCCCTGGTCATTCATGGGAACCCAGACATTTTTTGTCTCTCACGGTCATCTTGACCATCTGGCCGCCATGCCCGTTTACGTGGCCCGCCGTCGCATGATGAAGATGGAGCCACCGACAATCTATCTGCCCGCGGATATTGTTGAAAACGTCGAACGCATGTTACAGGCGTGGCAGCGACTTGACCGTGGTCGAATGCACTGTGAAATTGTGCCAGTTGAGGCCGGGGATCTGATCGAACTGTCGCGTGAACACAAGGTGCGAGTTTTTAAGACGAAGCATACTGTGTCGTCTGTCGGGTACCTGGTGTATGACTGTCGCCGCAAGCTCAGGTCGGAATATCATGGCTTGCCCGGCAACGAAATTCGCGAAATGCGGCTGTCGGGTACCGAGGTGACGCAGGAGACACTGACGCCTCTGGTTGCCTTTACCGGCGACACGGCGCCTCCCGGACTGGATGCTCATCCGGACGTGTTGAAGGCGCAGGTGCTGATCACGGAGATGACATTCTTCCGGCCGGAACACCGCAAGGAAAAAATTCACAAGTTCGGGCACATGCACCTGGATGATATTCTGGAGCGAGCTGATCGATTCGAGAACGAATTGATCATTCTCAGCCACCTCAGCACGCGAACTCATGAGTCTCAGGCCCGACATGCCATCAGGAACCGCGTTCCTGATTCGCTCCGGGACCGGATCATGTTATGGTGCGACTGATAACCGGCTGCACGAACAGCCGATGCACGAGGCGTTCGATTCTGCATCAGTAACGCGACGGGCAGCTGAATGTCCGGCGTCGTATTGACTGCAGTGAACACGGTCGATGCGAACAACGAGTCGTTTTGAGGAATAGTCTTATGAAAATTGCAATCACCGTAATGTTGCTGTTTCCGCTGCTGCAGACTGATAACGACGTCAGCGCACAGGACACGTCTGTCGCATCGGAACGCTATGAAGAACGTGCTGACCATGATCCCAATGGTATCGGCAAATTCTACATGGGACGTGAGATCGCCCACGTAATGGGGTACCTGGGCGCACCGTGGCTGGAACGAGATACGCGTGAAGAGGAAGAGCGACTGACACTGCTGGTCAAGTCTCTGAAGTTGAAGCCCGGAGATATCGTGGCCGATATTGGAGCCGGCAGCGGGGTGATCAGTGTCCTGATGGCAGAGCAGGTCCTGCCCAATGGCTACGTAATCGGTGTCGACGTGCAGGACGAAATGTTGCTGCGTCTGCAGGACAATGCCCGGCAGAAAGGTGTTACGAATATCGTCCCGATCAAAGGATCTCAGAAAGCTCCGTCGCTGGCACCGCGTTCAATCGACCTGGCGATCATGGTAGATGTCTACCATGAGTTCGAATTTCCGTACGAGATGATGATGGAAATCAGCAAAGCCATGAAGCCGGGAGGCAGAATCGTGCTGGTGGAATACCGCATGGAAGATCCGACCGTACCCATCAAGCTGGTCCATAAGATGTCGCAGAAACAGGCCAAAGCTGAGGTTGAACAGACTGGGTTCAACATGGAATGGACCGAAACGATCGACGTGTTACCGCGCCAGCATATTCTGGTCTTCACAAAGCAGAATGAACCGAATTCTGCGCCTTAGACGCAGAGTCCCGGCCCACAGCCCAGGACCGGATTCCGTACCACTGAACCTCAACGGTGGCTTCAGGTCTGCACGTAGCCTGCTGTCCAGACAGTCGCTCCCCCCGTGACAATCACCGGGCACCATGCGGCCAGGTCCAGAGGAATCAAAGTCCCACCAATAATGCTGCCGCCCAGCACCAGGCTAACCTGACCGAACACAAAAAAAGCGCCCAGAACCAGCGCACAAACGGTCATGTTCATGATCAGACTCTGCGATTCGCGGCGCATGACCAGCGGCAACGCCATCGCAATGGCCAGCAGCGAGATGATTGGTCGAGTGATTCTGGCATGCAGTGCAAGGGTCTGTGCTTTCACCGGCACAGGGCCCGTTGACGGATTACGAATTCTCTTGACAAGTTGCGCCGATGACAGAAGACGCAGATTTCGCCCGCGGTTGTATAACTGGTCGAAGCTGACACTGGACACAATAAATACGTCCCTGCCGTTGGGGCGAGAAATAATTCGCGTGCGACCTTCTTCGGTCAGCATATCGGCACCGCACAGGCCGGTCAGATTTTGTAGCAGCCAGCCCGCCCGCCGTTTACTTGTTGCGACCATGTAGACGGCTGATTCAGCCTCCAGTGAAAACGACTCCTTAGCCAGTTCTGCCGGCAGAAAGAAACTCGGATTCACCAGTTTCCGCTCTTCGATAATGACTTCTGAGCCGTCAATGTGCATTTCGTAGTTCGAATAGTCATACACAGGCTCAACGGTGCGTTTGCTGGCGCTGTCAGCACCTCGACGCGTTTGCAGTTCCACCGACAGTCGGGGCATGATCAACTCCTGATTTAGAATCAGGATCAGATTTATCAGAGCTCCTCCGACCAGGATTGGCCGCAGCAGCCGAAATGCCGGAATACCTGCAGCCAGAATCGGATGTGATTCCGAATGCTTCTCAAGCAAACCAAAGACAGTGATTGCTGAGACACCGACAAGCAGCGGGCCAGCAAGGTCCAGGAACTCGGAAGCGTGGTATCCGTAGTAACTAAAGATGGACTTCGCCAGAGTCGCACCGTCTTCAGCCCCCCGCTGGAAATCTCGCATATTGGAAAACAGATCGACGACGATATACAAACCATACGTCGCCACGAAGAACACCATGAATGTGTGCAGAAATCGCTTCAGTAAGTATTTGTCAAACGTATTCATTGTGGCCACGAGTGGATATTGAAATGTTCCCCGCGTCTTGGCATCCCGGGTACGCCAGTCCGTGATTCCACACCTGCGGCCGACTTTTGTGCACCAGTGGCTGGTCGGTTACACTTTGGTCACCACAACTCTGCACGCTTACTCAAGGACGAACGATCGACCTGCATCGGTGCCAGGTTGACAGTTTCGCTGGGCGGTGGGATTACAGTTGAGAGTTGACGTTCGAGTCAACATGGGATGATCATGGTTACTTGGGGTGGATAGGTAAGTATGTGGAGCGGCTGGCAACAATAATGGTGGACTCACTTCAGAACGAAACAAACAGCACAGAAATCAGCGATTTGCGGGGTATCCGCGCTGTGGTATTCGATGCGGTAGGGACCCTGATGTACCCTCAGCCCTCTGTGGCAGAGGCCTATCGCTGCGCAATGTTACGTCACTGCGGTGTCAGCGTGTCGCCTGACCGGGTTAGCGCCGTGATCCGGGAATCGCTGAACGCCCGTTCGACAGGGCATGATTTGTCGACCAGTGAACCGGCGGAACATGAATTCTGGGCGCAGCTGATTCGGGATTTCTGTCCGGATTCAAAAGGCTTTCAGGCATGCTTTGACGACCTGTTTGCTCATTTTGCGCGACCTGACAGTTGGGGCTGTTTCTCTGACGTGGACACATTGTTCAGCGACTTAAGACGGACCGGGCTGAAAGTAGCGATCGCATCCAACTTTGATCTGCGACTGAATTCTGTTTGTGACGGTCTGGCAGCAATTTCTGACGCCGATTGCCGAGTTATTTCGTCGGTTGTTGGATGGCGGAAACCTGCTGCTGAGTTTTTTGCGGCAGCAACTAAGGAGCTGGGCATTTCGGCGGAACAGACGCTGATGGTCGGAGACGATCTTCTTAACGACGTTCGGGGGGCAACGGCAGCGGGATTGCGGGCGGCGTGGATTCGACGCGGCTCCAGCAGCAGTGAGGACGTTGAAATTCCGGAAAACGTACTGCAATTGTCGACACTGCAGCGATTGCCGGAACTCTTTGGATGTGTGTCTGTCGGTCCTACGCATGACGAGGATTCGTAGCACAGTGGATGTCGAACGGCCATTGGTGACAGCGAACTTCGAAGATTGCAACCTTGTTGTGATACAGCGCAATCCCACTTCCGGTTCCGGTAAAGGGGCGAAGCAACTTCTGAAGCTGATCCGCGAACTTCGAAGGATCGGGTATCGCGTTCGCCTGTTCGGCAGTCGAGAGCGACTGGATCAATATATCGCAGACAATGCTGTTCAGACGCAACTGCGATGTCTAGTGGCGGCCGGCGGCGACGGTACGGTGGCGGACCTGGTCAGTCGGTATCCTGGGTTTCCCATCGCCACGCTGCCGCTGGGGACTGAGAATCTGATGGCGCGATATCTGCAGATTCCGCGTTCCGGTGAATTTGTCGCTCAGATGATTCACAGACTTTCGATGCAGTTATTCGACACCGCATTTGCCAATAATCAACGATTTCTGTTAATGGCGAGCGTCGGTGTGGACGCACAGGTTGTACAGCGGCTGCACGCCGTGCGAGCAGGTCACATACGTCGTCTGTCGTACGTGAAGCCGATTCTGCAGAGCTTTCTGGGATATCGCTTTCCCGGACTGTCGGTGTATTCCACGGACGCAGGATTGTGCGGTGAGGGAACGCATGTGATTGTTACCAATATCCCGGCATATGGTTTTCGTATGTCGTTTTCACCACAAGCTGATCCCCGGAATGGCCTGCTGGATGTTCGCATCTTTCGGCGAACTGGCCGTATTACGACGCTGATTCACGCATTGCGGACGCGATTCGGACTGGCGGACAGACGCGATGATGTGCAGCGGTTCACGACTCGTGAAATTGAAATTCGTTCCACGGCAGACAACACTCCCGTTCAATGTGACGGCGATCCGGCTCCCGATTGTCCGCTGCGCATCAGAGTCGCCCCGGCTTCTATGACGATTGTTGTTCCTGAAACTCACTGGCGATCCTCTGCAACAGAGGAATGAACTTGGAGAACGCTCGAGCTCGATGACTGAGCTTGTGTTTGACCAGTGGGCTGAGTTCGCCGAATGTGCGGTGAAACTCGCGAATCAGGAAATATGGATCGTAGCCGAACCCACCGGCCCCGCGTGCTTCATTCAAGATGCGGCCGCGGCACGTTCCTTCAGCAGCGACTTTGATTTCACCAGCAGGATTTGACAGTGCTACGCTGCACACGTAGCCCGCACCGCGTCGTTCGTCCAATACGTCGGTGAGGTCGGAAATCAATTTGACGTTGTTATCGTGGTCGGTGGCATTCGGGCCGCTGTAACGAGCGGAATAGATGCCGGGGGCCCCGTTCAGGGCGTCAACCTGCAGCCCACTGTCTTCACCAATTACCCATTGGCCCAGCGCAACCGCAACTTCCGTTGCCTTCTTGGCGGCGTTAGCGGCAAAGGTGTCGCCGTCTTCTTCGACTTCCGGAACATTCGGGAACTCAGTCACAGGGACAACGGTGAATCCCACCGGCGCCAGCAGTTCGGCCACTTCCTGTGTTTTCCTGACGTTGCGGCTGGCCAGGATGATGGTGCGGGACATTGTGGGATCAACAATCGTTACGGAGAAAGGTCATCTGAAGGTCACGTTCGCGGCGTAGCATATTGGTTGCTGAGCGGTCACTGAACTATCATCCGCCAGTTGTCTTACTTTTTCTTCGACTCAGAACAGAACGCGGGCGATGTCAACTCCCAACATACTGTGGCTGTGTACGGATCAGCAGCGGTACGACACGATTCGTTCATTGGGCAACGACCTGATTCGTACACCTAACATTGACAAGCTCGTCAACGAAGGCGTGGCGTTTACTCAGGCATACTGCCAGAGTCCCGTGTGCAGTCCCAGTCGAGCATCATTCCTGACCGGACGCTATCCGCGAACCACGCGCTGTCGCCAGAATGGACAGACCATTCCCGCAGACGAAGTTTTGGTGAGCCGCATGTTTGCGAACGCGGGATATCGCTGCGGTCTGGCGGGAAAACTGCATCTGGCATCGTGCTCGGAAGGGAAGGTTGAAGAACGCATCGACGACGGCTACCACGACTTCCACTGGTCACATCATCCTCAGCCCGACTGGCCGGAAAACGCTTACACTCAGTGGCTGCGATCGAAAGGTCAGTCATGGAAGGATCTGTATTCCGGACCGTCCACCGGCTTTGTAAAGGTGGGCGTGCCTGCAGAATTTCACCAGACCAAATGGTGCGCGGATACGACCATCGACTTTATCCGGAGCAACCAGGATCGACCATGGTTCTTCAGCTTCAATTGTTTTGACCCGCATCATGCATTTGATCCGCCACCCGAATATTTGGCGAAATACAACCCGGACGACATGCCCCTGCCGAAATTCGAATCGGGAGAACTGGATGCGAAAACCACCTTTCAACGCCTCGATTCTGTCTGGGCTCACAATAGTCCGGGTGAGTTTCACACGGCCGCAATGACAGATGCGGACCGTCGTCAGGTGACGGCGGCATATTACGCGATGTGTGAACTGATTGACGACCAGGTTGGACGCATCATGGATAGCCTTGAACGTTCAGGACAGCGCGAGAACACGATTGTGATCTTCATGTCTGACCACGGAGAAATGCTGGGAGACCACGGCATCTACTTCAAGGGTCCGCATTTCTACGACGAAGCCATTCACGTTCCGCTGGTGATTTCTGCGCCTGATCGATTTCAGGCCGGTCTGCGGGTTGGCGGCCTGACGGAACTGGTTGACCTGGTGCCGACGTTGCTGGAAGCTGCCGACATGGAAGTGCCGAAACGTGTCCAGGGGAAATCACTGCTGCCCCATCTGACGGGACAAGCGGACCCCGCACATCATCGCGATACGGTATTCTGTGAATACTACAACAGCTGGACGCACGGCGATGCTTATGGAACCATGCTGCGAACGACCAGGGAGAAATTTATCGTCTATCACGGCACCGATCAGGGCGAACTCTACGACCTGAACTCGGACCCTGACGAATTCACGAACCTGTGGACTTCGCCTGATCATCAATCCCTGAAGCTCCGGCTGATGCAGCAGTGCTTCGACGCCAGTGTTCTGGGCATGGACCCGTGGCCACCAAGACGCGGTGCGTTCTAAACGCCGCTTGACGCCAGGGCTGTGTCTGCCCTCACTTCCGTACACGTCGCATAGTTCGCTAATAGTTTGATCAGTGTTTTTCTGGAAACCGGCTTAGTCACATAATCATCGCACCCGATATCGAGGCATCGCTGGCGATCATTTGCCATCGCATGGGCCGTTATGGCGATGATGGGTAGCGTGTAGTCGTTTTCTCGCAATTTTAGTGTGGCCTCATAGCCGTCCATAACGGGCATCTGCATGTCCATCAGAATTACGTCAAATGGACAGCCGTCCCTCTTTGCGGCCATCGCCAAATGAAAACCAACTTTGCCATTTTGGGCAAGTGTGACTGTTGCCCCAGCCTTCTTCAGCAGAAACGAGACCAGTCGCTGGATGTCGGGGCCATCCTCAACGTAAAGGATATGGAGGCCATACAACGAAGATTGTGCTTCGCCAGCGTTCTCCGTTTTCACATTTCCGGGACTCTGCTCGACATCGTTATCAATCAGCCGCACGCCGTCCAATGGCCCGGTGGGAATTGTGATTGAAAACGTGCTCCCCTTGCCCGGCACGCTTGAGACTGAGATGTCGCCACCTAGCAGTTTTACCAGTCGTTCGCTGATCGTAAGCCCAAGGCCCGTTCCGCTAAATTGCCGTGTCATCGAGTTGTCGGCCTGCGTGAATGCCCGGAAGAGCTTCTCTATATCGTCTTCTGCAATGCCGATGCCCGTATCGACCACGTCGAATTGCAGCCGACATTCCTTCCCTCGTTCGTTCAGCAGGCGAGTTACCAGTTTGACGGACCCACTTTCTGTGAACTTGATGGCGTTCCCAACGAGGTTGATGAGAATCTGACGCAACCGAGTCGGATCACTGTGGATTGTTTCGGGAATCTTACCGTCAAATTGAACATCCAGTTCTAATCCCTTGGCTTCTGAACGTACGCGCATCAACGAAGCGACGTCGGCAGCGATCGTGTGTGAGACGCAGGAGGTCTGTTTCAGTTCAGTTTTTTCAGCTTCAATCTTAGACAGATCCAGAATGTCGTTGATGATGTGGATGAGATAGTTGCCGTTTTCTTTGATGGTGTGAACGGCGTCGATGTCTTCCTGTGCTACTACGCTATCATGAAGCATGTCGGTAAAGCCCAGGATTGCGGTCATTGGAGTACGGATTTCATGACTCATGTTTGCCAGAAACTGACTTTTAGCCCGACTTGCAGCTGCCGCGGCTTCCCTGGTCTTGACCAGATCGATGCAAAATTGCAAAACAAGAAATATGACAACCGATATCCCAGAAGTTACAATCAGGCCCACTGTGAACCCTCGCGCTGACGCCTGGCTGGCACGCGTGGCAAATAGACGGTTTGCAGTCGCGAAGAGCAATGTGGTTTCCGTCTTAAATCTGTCAAAATTACCGGCGCTGCGTTGAGTCGACGAGTCGACCATGATCGTGACCGCTTTCCCCAGATGCTCACCGTCATAGATCACATCCTTTTGGACACGCATTAGTCCCTCCAATGGAGTCAGGATGCGTAATACGTCTGCCAGATGGGGGTCCTGTTCTCCGCTGATTTGTTCGGCTATGAACCTGTCTTCGACGCCGGAGAAGGTACTGGCGAGCTCTCCGTCACTGTATGTTACGTACGCGAGGATGATATCCGGGTCGTCTTTACAGCTTTGCTTGCAGTAATAGTCCAACGCGACCACTCGATCCACTGCCAGTGGATCGCGCACCAGGCTGGTAAGGATCGCCGTGATGCTCGTTCCCTTGACCCGCAACGCTTCACGACCTGCATCCAATTCGCCCTGCTCAACATCATTCAGTGAACGTTGTTGGTTTTCCTTCACCTTTTCTGCGAGAAGTGAAAGATCTGAGGACAGATAATTAAGGGTCGACCACTGGTGCCAAATGAGCGAACCTACCGCAATTACGACCAACATCATGAATGCAGCGACCACTATCACGATGCCATAACGTTGGCGCAGTTGACTCCCGCGACTGGAAATCGCAATTATTCTGCTTAGGCCTGTGCGGTGTTTGAAAGACATGAATGTTGTTGACTTGTTTTGTATGCCAACGAGCGGGTCAAATGGACAAGGAAGTGACCGTGCTGAGTGAATTATCGATTTTCTTGCCGAAATCCGGATTCAACTCTGTAGAAATTTCCACCAAACTCTAAGTCATGATCAAGCAGATGTGACACTGCGAAGCGCCCGTGCGTTTGGACCGAAATGAAATACAACTGAATATGCCGTTCATGCGAGTCGTACAATGCGCTGAGTGTGAACGCCTATATTGCGCAGACAACGTCAGAACATCCTTCGTTAGTGGCTAACCGTGCTCAGTTTGTGAGAATCGCACCGCATGGTTGGAGCTACAGATGCTAAACTTTAATGACCGCTCAGCCGTTCAGGAAAGGCGTGGGCAGCTTCACATGACGTGTCCGGCGCAGGGAAAAAGCGGGAAACAGTCCAATGATGTGTCCACAAATGGCTAGCAGTGCACTCGTCACCTGGGTCTTAAGTCTTGTCGTCACCGCAAGTGTCTATGGCCAGACCGGTGTTGTTGTCGGGAACGTCGAGGCGATGGGGGTCAGTAGCCCGGAAAACGTAATCATCTATATTTCGAAAGTCTCCGGAGACTATCCACCGGCAGAATCCTCAGTATTGATGCATACGGAAAAACTGGAATTCATTCCCGCCGTGTTACCTGTCGTCGTGGGAACTACGGTCAGATTTGACAACCACGACCGTGTCAGACATAACGTCATGTGGCACGAAGGGATTGACGGTGCGTATCCTTCAAAGGACTTGGGGACCTGGGAAAAAGGCGGGGTGCGAGAGTTCACATTCGGTCGAGAGGGCATCGTCACCGTCGGCTGCAAGATACACCCGGAAATGGCCGCTCACATTGTTGTCCTGCAGAATCCATTCTCCGCCACTGTTGGCAAGGATGGCACGTATGCAATCGAGGGCGTTCCCGCAGGCAGCTATTCACTGAAGACGTGGTATGCGAATCGCCGCAAGCTAAAACCCCAGACGAAAGAGATCGAGGTTGCCAGTGGTGAAACGACCGTTCAGGACTTTTCGCTGAGCCGCCGATGATCTGTGCTGACGCAACATGTCGAACAGCGGCGGTTGGCACTTACCGGTCACCCTTAGCTGTAACGACCAGCGGCGGCACTAATTTGCACCCGAATCAGGTGTTGGAAGAGGCAGGCCGACTTCACTGCGAGCGTCAATCGGAGTAAAATAGGATTCGGCTGACAGGGTCCGCATATACGTCGTGGCAAGGTCGGTTTTGATATAGTCGGCGACCCGTTCGATCTCCTCCTCGGTCAGGACGTTCCCGATTATCAGTTCGGCATCGGTGTCCACGATGTTCAGGTCATCGACACCGTGCCCCCAGGCAGGCATTGACTTTGCCATTCGCCCTTTGGTGATCGTGCTGATCACCGCCTTCCTGGAGTACTCAGACATGGCGTATTTGAGAGATGCGCCAAAGATCCCCTCGCCTCGTTGTCCGTGACACACGACACAATTATTTCGAAAAATCTCTCGACCGGTAAGGTCAGAGCCAATCCTGTTCTGTCTCGACGGAGCCAGCCGAAGCGGCATGGCCTCCCAGCGATTCAGAGTTTCACGTTGCACGAAGCTGTCATCGGTGTCAATTTCCGTGAGTAACAGTCGACTCGGATCAAATCTCGGTTTATAAAATGCGGCAACGGGGCCACAGGATACGTGTCGATCACCCTGAATACAGGAAAAACGAGGGTTGTTTCGGGGGCCGAGATTAATAGCGACAACTCCTGCCGGGATTGGCGCCACACCGTGGGCACCGTGACTGGCGGCAATGAATGGAATGCCATCTTCATCATCGTCCGCCCTGACAAGTCCGAACGATATTTCCCCCGTGTTGTAGTCTTCCGACATCTGCATTCCGCTGTTGTTGAGCGACTGTACCCAGAACCTGACGAAATGTTCCAGCAGGGGGCCCGCACGATGTGAGGGTGAAGTCAGGATCATCTCACGGATCCCGGCATACGCCACGGCCAGATCGACCGGAGTATAGACAGCCACATCACTCTGCAGATCGCTGCGGTAGAGCCCCGTCGATTCGTCCCAGTATTGAGTGTGGAGCAGGTTCCACGTACGCCTTGCGGCTTGAAGGAATCTCTTGTCACCTGTCATCTGATACGCGGAACAGAGCGCCCGGATTCCAAAAAACTGATCTCGCATCAAAGTCTGACGCCCCTTCCCCTTCCCATGGCGAATGCAGTATCGCTCGTTAAACGACCCGTCGGGGCTCTGCACGGAAACCAGGAATTCGGCGTGTGACATCGCCATAGCGCGTGCGGTCTCCCGAAGTTCCGGATAAGGATCGCGACCGTGTGATTTCAGGTGATGGTCATATTCGACCAGCGCAATAATCGCCATGGAAGAATCACGCATGGACACCGTGCCGCCCGGGCCGCCATCAGGCGTCCAACACGACGCCAACGCGCCGTTGCGAAAATGCATGGCCTGCAGGTTCTTGATAATCAGGTTGGACAGGCCAAGAGCGACGCGATACGTACGTTGTTCAATCAGGCCGCCGTCCACCGGCGGGTCCACTGAGAAAACTGCCACAGGAACATCGGGATTCGTTTGAAAGCGGAAACACTGTTCGTAGTACTCGGCCAGAGCCCACAGCAGCGATGCCTGATCCCAAAGTTGACTGGAAAGGTCCAGTGGGTCGTAGGCATTCGGACGAATCGGAAGATCTCCATTGAAGATCAGATTCGGCTTGATCTTATGGGGAATATATTTCAAGCCGCACGACGGATCATACGCTGACGGGTTCACTCCCCCAAGGCAACCGTTTTCGTCGGCCAGCAGAGCTGCTTTGATTTCCAGCATGCCGTTCAGTGCGCCGAGCAATAAATTGACTCCACGGAATCCGTCCCCGGCGGAAGCGCCAACTTGAGTGACCAGGCGAGCGGGTTCACCATGCCCCGGACCCTCATGTGTTTTTCGGAAGAAGGACCTTGTCCAGGCGAGTTTCTTCTTCATGATCTGTCCCACCACGCCCATGTTGATTGTCGTGTCGATCGTATCGTGATCCCACCGGTTGCTTCGCCAATCGATAAGGTACCCCGGTACGCCCCAGCCATACACTTTATTGCTCATCGGATCGGCGAAAGTGTCTGCGACGGGAAGTTGACCGGTTAAATGCGGGTCGCCCGATGCATAGTCCAACATGGTGGGATTCGCATCTTCGAAGACGCGCGGCCATCCCGTACGTTTGGAAAAGAGCGGTGCATAAACGCCCAGAAAAACATCTTTTGTGGAAGGCGTGCGTTCACCACGATCCCGCACGATGCGGTTGTGACGATAGTATTCCATCGCTTTAAGCTGCCAATATGGTCCGTGAACCATGTGGATTCCCATCCGCGATTGTGCAGAGACATGGCTGAGCATGTACCGGGAGTACCAGTAGGCCTCGCGGAGCAAAATCCATTCGAGTTGTGGAGAATGGGCGACGGGGAAACCGCCGTCTACGAGAGCTAACCAGAACGGGTGACTGCTGTAGAATTGTTCGTTGGCCAGGTACATGGATTCTCCATGCCAACGGCGGCTTACAATCGTGGATTCCAGCGGAGTGCGATACGATGCCAAGTCAAATTGATCGGTCATCTCAATCGGGCCCTTGACCTTCAGCGTAGACCCTTGTGGATGATGCATTCTGAACTCGCCCCAGCGCACAGGCCAGCCGGTTTCGACCTTTTGCGTGAGCGTCATGACCTCGCCTGGCGCGGGTGATACGTACCGCTGAATGTCGACCCTGTTGCGGATCTGACCGCTGCACGGGATCGCCTGCATGATGATTAAGCCCAGCAATACTCCTCGGTTCCAATTCATGAGGTGTATTTCCTTCCTTCTTTACCAGTGTATCTCTATGGCGGCCCGAAGGACAAAAGCAGGTGCCGGACCAAGGTCCGGGGCGATGACGCGAACCAACGGACTTACGGTCAGACGCATTGACGGATCGGGACTGAAGATCAGGCTGGGAGCGATGTATCCTGTCCAGCCCGACGTGAATGGTCCGCGGTCCTCGATTTTGAAGGTGAGATGGGTCGCGGAAGCCCACCCGTCGACCGTGTTTCCCGCTGCGTCCGTAGGTATCGGCGCTGGAATACTTCCTGAATATCTGTCAGTTTGTTGATGAAAGGTTACAAAGCTCAAATCAAACGACAGGTAGTCGTCACGAATCGGCTTTACGAACGAACCGAACAGTACTAGCTTGTCGCCCGGGTCGACGCCGTCGGATTGCGAGGTAACGGTATACGTTGCGCCGGCGTGGTAGGCGCTGCGCCCCGGAAACTCGTAGCGTTGATTGACACGTGTTAAGAACAGCCCGGCAAAGAGACTCGCTTCTCCAGTTCCCGGCTGCAAGGGCGTGGGCATTCGGCCATCGGTATGAAAACGCCCAAACACTCCGTTGTTAAACGGAAAGGGAGTCGCTGCCCTTGGCACGCTTGACAGGAACGCCAACGGAATAGGCGTGTTGATGGGTGGCGAAGGCGGGTTACCGTCGTTGAGTACATCAGGCCGAATCACTTTGATACGGCTGTTATCCGTAAACTTCTCGGTGTTCGAACCTGTGGGAAAACGCACGCCCACAGCGCCGGCAACCTGGATGGGAAACACGGCCTGATCGACGAATTTTTTCTTGAGGAACAGGCCAATATCGCCAAGTCCAAAGTTCTCGCCTTCGTTGTGAATATCGATTAATGGGGTGCCGTGCGGATGAATGAATCCGTGAGTCTGTGCGCCGCTAACCGGTACGTTTAATCGTGCCGTGAAACTATGAAACCATTCTTGCCCGCCGTCAAAGCCATAAAAAAGATCAAGGTCCAGAAATTGTCGCTCTACCTCAAAACTTTCAAAGACTTCCCGGTTCGGTTCGCCGTGTTTGAAGAAATCCTCGCCCTCGATGGTCGCTACGCGACTTGAGACGCCCAACAGCCAGGTTTTCGGCGGAAGTACGAATGCATGGCCTACGAAAGCCGGACGGAGCAGCGGTGGAGTGAAGCTGCGAATCAGATCCTTCGTGTGATCGCCTTCAAATCTCTGCCAATCCGAACCACCTAAGCCTTGAAACGTACCAAGCGATGTGAATTCGTCCGAAGACTCGGCTTCGAGACGAGCTTGATTCTGAAAGTCCAGGGCCGGTATCTCATCCTGAAGTGTGGCCACAGTCTCCTGCGCTGCAAGGATGCCGGGGGCTGGGCATATGCAGACACAGAGAATTGTCGCTACCGTCTTCGTGGCGTACCCCGGTTTCACGTCCCGACTCCCGGATCACGGTGAGACGCCGTGGATATGGATATAAGGAAGTCGGCCGGGCCGGCGATGGCAACAACGCAGTCGATGGTCATGATCTTGCTCCGTCATCATTTAAAGCGATGAGCTTGTTCGCGGAGCGCCGTCACGGACTATTCTTCGTTGAAGACTGTGCGAGATGCTTTTACTGCCGCTGTATCGGTTGTATCGGTTGTATCGGTTGTATCGCGTCTTCATGCCGTGACGGTCCACCCCGTTCACTTGATTAGACTTGGAAAGTAGGGGATTTACCCTTGTTCAGTCTGTCCTGGGTCCGTCAGATTCAGAATTGTGTGGATTCCGCAGCCGCGTTTCTCCGACCTTTGCAGCCGTTTTTGCCGGGGGACGCTGAAATGTGTTATGACTCAGCGGTACTGAGGCAGCCGTCTGTACACGAGGGTCAGCGCCGGGCAGTTCGAAGCTGGTCCCTTCTGACCCTGAAGGAACGAAAATGCCTCGAAGGCCCGGTTTCTTCAATTCAGATCGCTTAAGACTCTCGCGAAAGAGGGGCTTTCGATGACCACCGTTTGGCATGCAGGCGTCGCTGTTGCGGAGCCCAGCACCTTGACCCTGATCGTCAGGGAGACATTCGAAGACGAGGCAGGCTAAAGCGGAATCTGCTCGGAAGAGCCCACGGTGAACGAGGGCTGATGGACAGAATACTGAATCTCAATGTAGACCAGTTCGTAACTGCTTTAGAACCCGCTGCTGATTCGTTGGACCTCGTGATAGAACGATTTGGAGTGTCCTTTCAGGACGAACCCTCCACGCCGTCGGCCCACCAACTGCAGACTGACGGCCGGGTCATAAAAACGCCCCAGCAACAGGGCAAGTAACCCCAGTCCAATGGATGGAATCACAGAGCCGCTCGCGCGAGAAATACCAATGCCTCCGGTTGCAGTCACGAACACCAGGATCACTCGGCCGATTCGTTTCTGCCACCTAATTCTTCGACGGTACCGCGGGCCCACGTACCAGGATGCGTTAACTGTGCTGCAACCGTAGCGTCGGAACGCCCAGGACGTCGCGGGCACAGCAAGGATGAAGATCACCAGGTAAGACAGCTTGCCGGATGATGTGCTGGAAAAAGGAAGGTTACCATCTATCACCGATCCTATCAGAATCAGAAATGCAATGACTGTCAGTACAAATGCGAATGCCCCCGGACCTGAAAACGTTCTTAGTGTCTTTTGGCGCTGCTCGAGGTCCTCGGTCTCTCCGTAACAAATGCAGGCCATCGGCAGTTCCACGGTGTTTCTGCATAGAATCTCTCGCCGCGAAATCAGGTATTCGTCGTCTTCTCCAAGTTCTCGTTTTTCTGCGGCACTGGAGCCTGGTGCCTGAAACGGATTGAAGTCAGTGCTGGCATCGCTCATGGTGTGTTCCCAGGTCGACGTTTGATGATGGACAGTACTTCCTGCAGAAACAATGGAGGAAATCCTGCAGGAATGCTTAAGTCCTGGTGAGTACGAACAATCCGCGGTTGAATAAGTCGGCGTGATTGAATCAGGGAGAGGATGGCAGGCAGTCCTGTCCAGAATGTAAACAGAAAACAAGAACTGCTTACCGTAATGCTCAGGACGATAGCGATGATGAACAGAAACGCCAGGACAGTCGCTGTGACCTTCCACGCTTTTTGCTTCTGCCGGTGCCTGTCTATTAAACCGCGTTCCACGCCCCGCGTGGCCTGGACAGTTCGCTTGGTTCGACGGGCATACCACATTACAGTTGGAGTCAGAACAATAATAAGAACCAATGTCAGCCAGGCAGCGGTTGGTACTTGTTCCAAAGGTGACGTGGCGCCCATGGTTTGTCGCGATGCCACAATCAGCACCTGTGCCGCAAACGGCAGTCCGCACCCCGGCAATAATACTCGCATCCGACGCAACATCACCGGGGGCCATCTCAAAATGCCGGACTGGCATTCCGGTTCGTCGATGTTGCCGGTGTGGATACAAACTTCGGGCAAGGTGACTTGCGGGCCGCAAAGAACGCACTCACTGGACACCATGAACTCGGTATCCGGCGACAGAGTGACATTCTGCGGTCCGTTTTCCGGCGGACGGTAAGGATTAAGTGGTGTGTCTGCGCCGGGTGTATCCATAGCCGTTCACTGTAACATATAAGATTTGTTGATCACGTAAGAGCTCCAGCAGTCTGCCTGACCAGGGCTCTGAATATTCGCTGGACTTTGCCTCTGATTAGACGTACTGGGCGTTGAGAAATGCGGGTTTTTCTGCTACGATCCAACGGGTTGAGTGATATGTCGTAAATCATTATTTAGAAAATGGTTAGGGATATTTCACCACCGTTTTTTTGCGTTTGCCTTCGTTTCCAAAACCTGACCGGAATTTTGTGAGGGCTGTTTGCGCGGCGTTGTTGGGGCCGGCGTGCCCACGCACGTGATTACACAGATTTTGTTGGAAAGCAACCTGCAGAAACATCAGATTTGATCGGCTTTCCACGCAGTTCGGGCTAAGCACCGCTTAGCAGCCCAAAAGGAGTTTTCAGGTTGTCCACAGACGATCCTACAGGTGACCTTTCCGCGCCAACTGACGGTGGCGGAAATGATCGAGTACAGCGCACCGATATTCAGGAGGAAATGCAGAACAGCTATTTGACGTATGCGATGAGCGTCATAATCAGCCGGGCGTTACCTGATGTTCGCGACGGTCTTAAGCCGTCCCAACGCCGCATTCTGGTGGCGATGAACGACCTTAATCTCAGTCCCGGGGGCAGTCGTAAGAAGTGTGCGAAAATCGCCGGTGACACCAGCGGTAACTACCATCCGCATGGTGAGGGCTCAATCTATCCCACGCTGGTACGGATGGCTCAGGACTGGGCTATGCGTGAAGTTCTGATCGATAAACAGGGCAATTTCGGTTCGCTGGCCGGGCTGCCTCCGGCGGCAATGCGATACACAGAAGCCCGGCTGGCCGGTGCTGCGTCCGAACTGTTGCGAGATATTGATCGCGATACCGTGGACTTCGTGAACACCTACGATCAGGAACGGACAGAACCGGTTGTACTGCCGGCGCGTTTTCCGAATCTGATAGTCAACGGCTCGACGGGAATTGCCGTCGGCATGGCCACAAGTATTCCGCCTCACAACCTGGCTGAGGTTTGTGAAGCGGTCAAACGTATCATTGACAATCCGGAGCTGACTCTGGATGAGCTGCTGGATGCAATTCCGGGGCCTGACTTCCCAACCGGGGGCGTTATCTGTGGTCGCATGGGCATTCGTCAGGCGTACATGACAGGTCGTTCCACAATTGCGTTGCGAGCGCGCACACATTTTGAGACAGAAAAGAAAAGCGACGTAATTGTCGTCACTGAAATTCCGTACATGGAAACTCGCGACCGCATTCGGGAGAAACTGGAATTACTGGTCCGCGATGAACGCATCAAGGGCATTTCCCGGATCGTGGACCTGACTGACCGCACCATTCCGAGTTGGCAGGTTCGCCTGCACATTGTCTTGAAGCGTGACGCCGATAAGGACGTCGTGCTGAATCAGCTGTATCAGTTCTCACCACTGCAGTCCACAGTCAGCATGATTCTGCTGGCGCTGGATGGCAGCCGCCCGCAACTGATGACGCTTCGTGGCATGCTGGACGCCTTTATCCGGCACCGTGTGGAAGTCATTCGCCGTCGCACGGAATTCATGCTGCGAGAGGCCCGCAAACGCAAGCACACGGTCGAAGGCCTGTTGCTGGCTCAGGTGGACATCGACCGCATCATTAAGACGATTCGCGGAGCTTCCAGCCGGGCGGTCGCCAAGGATGACCTGCAGAAGATACCGATTCCAGCAGAACTTGTTGCTCGGGCACTGGGAGAAAACGGATTTTCGGAATACCAGGCAGAACAGGGCACGTCGCAAGAGTACTTCATCTCGACCAACCAGGCCGAGGCCATCGTCTCGATGCAGCTGGGGTCACTGGCCAATCTGGAGCGGGAAAAACTGCAGGGGGAACATGCTCAGCTTCTGGAAGATATCGGCGAGTATCTGCACCTGCTCAGCGATGAAGCTAACATCCGTGCTGTCATTCGCGAGGATATGGATGAACTGCAGAACAAGTACAACAACAAACGTCGCACTGATATTTCCTTCGAAGAACTGGGAGACTACGACAAGGAAGCTCTGATCCCGGAAGAAGCCATGGTCGTGACACTGTCGCGTCGTGGTTATATCAAACGCACTCCGCTCACGACCTATGAGGCCCAGAACCGAGGTGGGAAAGGTATCAAGGGCGCAACGTCAGATGAAGAGGACGCTATTGAGCATCTTTTCGTTTCCAGCACGCACGACTACCTGCTGTTCTTTACGGATCGCGGCCGAGTGCACTGGCTGAAGGTCTACGATCTGCCACTCCAGGCGCGTACGGCCAAGGGGCGTGCACTGGTGAACGTTATTGCTCTGGAAGAAGATGAACGCATTTCCAACTGCTTTAACGTTCGTGAATTCCCGGACGACAAGTATCTGATGATTGCGACGCGTAAAGGCATCGTGAAGAAGACAGCTCTGTCGGCCTATGGACGACCTCAAAAAGGGGGCATTATTGCGATTCGTCTGGACGACGACGATTCTCTGGTGGACGTGCGCATTTTGGAGGGAGACCAGGATGTGGTGATCAGTACGTCCGGCGGTATGGCGATTCGATTCAGTCATGACGACGCACGGCCCATGGGCCGTGCGACTCGAGGAGTGAAAGGGATCAACCTGATTGCGGGTGAAGACGTCGTGGGAATGGTGGTCGCCGAAACCAGCTGTACGTTGCTGACGGTTTGCGAACTCGGCTATGGCAAACGAACCCCGTTCGGAACCGGCCTGACCGGTGCATCGGAAGACGACGAAACCGAAACCGAGACCGAAGGGGCGTCCAGCGGTACTGCTCAGTACCGTCGTCAGCGACGAGGCGGCAAAGGACTGCGAGATATCAAAACCACAGCACGCAACGGAAAAGTTGTGGATGCGATGGCGGTCCGCGATGACGACGAGGTTCTGATCGTGACTGCCAAGGGCAAGATTCAGCGCCTGCGAGCGTCAGACATCAGCACCATCGGACGAAATACTCAGGGCGTCCGCATTATGAAGCTGGATGAAGGCGACACACTGGCATCATGTGCCGTGATCGCCAGCGAGGACATCGAAGCGGAATCTGCCAAGGCGCGGATACTCGATGAAGCGACAGATGCTGTGCCGCAGGACACGCCTGACGATGTATCAGCGGAAGACGGCGATGCGGATTCGCCGGAGCAAACAGACAATTCGGAAGAGTAATCTAAGGCCGAGTCACCGGATGGTATGGAGGTTCGCCAGGACTTTCAGCCGGTGGCGACGCGTATGCCAGTGATGCGAAGCTTGCCCGGATTGACGCGACTGATTCGTTCCACTGGCCGAACCTGAACTTGTCACGATGAGCGGTATTGTTGGCCATACGATGTACGCAATTCTGGCTGGGATGGCGACCCGGCACAGAAAGCTGCCGATTGCACCGCTGATACATCGCCACTATCCGAGTTATCTTTGTGGCGCCTATCTTGGTTGCGACATTCAGACGATGCCGGAAGCCGTCTGCGTGGATACGGGGCAGGATGTCGGCTACGGAACAGCACCGCTGCAGCAGAGTCCGCTGACCGGCGGTACAGTGCGTCTGTGGTCACTTGAGTTCGGTGACGAATCATACCGGCCACGAGATATATACCGTCTGTTCTATGGACGTTCTCACCTTGTGTTCGGCTGGACTTCGGCCGAGCGTGAGCAGACAGTTCCATGGGATCACCTGCCCGACTACTGCGCTTCAGTCGTGCAGGACGCGATGGAGCTGTTTGGTCCTGGCGAGCGACAGCTGGCCTACCTGTTCGGCTGGATGGCCCACATCGTGGGTGACAGTCTGATCAAATCGGTGCAGCCAGGAATTGATCTGCACCTGCTGGATGGAAAATACACGCCCAGGAATCGCCCGATTCAGGATCTGGTTTCGTTTCACGAAATTGGAGTTCGGGAACTGGGGCTGAACTGGCCGGCTCTGTTGAGCGATCTTGCGCAGGCACCGGTCGAATTGATTCAGCTGCATTACATGCGAGCCGCGAAACCACGGGGTGAACTGGCGGCCCACTTTTCCAATGCATGGTCGCCGCATCTTGCCCCGCTTCTGTCTGTAGTGCTGCAGGAAAACCGACGTTACCAGGCGATCCGTAATCCACGTCTCCTGAAAATGTATGCTCTGAAGAAGACGGGAGGGCGGTGGAACTGCATGTCCGAACTCAGCCAGCAAACCGGCGGACTCAGTTATTCCGAAATGGTTGAACTGGCGGATCAGGCTGATTTTCGACATGCAATGTGGCAAATGGGAGAAGCCATCGTCAGCCTCTTTACGCGGGTCATTGAACGGACACCGCTATTGCAGAAGTTGCCAACTGAAGATGGGCCAACGTGGTTGGATCTCAGGAACAGATGGCGGAAACGTCGCTGACTTGCGGTCATCGCCGTCACCAGCACCAGGTTTGAGTCGTCGACGATCGATCACAAGTCCTTTTCGTTTGACCGCGTTGTTATCACCCAGGACGTTTGTCCATGAACGGACGGGAAAATGACGAAACTGTCGGCTACAATTGTTTCGCTGTTCGGCGGGGTGACGACAGGGGCGGGACTCTCTTTTTCGAATTCATGACGGTCAACGCAGATGAATTATCGCCCGGAAGAGACTCCCGACGATGTGAGGGCAACCAACACCGGTGGTCCTGGCTGGCGCGTGTCTCAACTGCTTGTGGTTACCCTGGTGTGTGCTGCTGTCGGCGGCACGCAGGCTCAGGATGTGCAGTACAATCGTGATGTGCGACCGATTTTGGCGGACAGGTGTTTTCGTTGCCACGGACCGGATGCGGCTGCTCGTGAGGCCGATCTGCGGCTGGATGAGAGAGACAGTGCAATCCGAGACCGTGGAGAACGCACAGTGGTTGTCCCGGGTCAGCCGGCGTCCAGTGAACTGATTCGGCGAATCGTGTCTGTCGATAAGGAGGAGCGTATGCCCCCGCACGATTCCGGCGCAACGCTCAGCTCTGACGAAGTTGAAGTCCTGCGTCAATGGATCACGGGCGGAGCCGGCTATCAGCAGCATTGGGCGTTCATCCCGCCACAGCGCCCTGCGCTACCGGCCGTACAGGACAACGCCTGGCCGACGAATCCGATCGACAGGTTTGTGCTGGCCAGTCTGGAACGTCACGGACGGCCGCCGACGGCGACAGCCGACAGCGCGACGTTGATTCGTCGTGTCACTCTGGACCTGACGGGATTGCCTCCTGCTGTTCAGGAAATCGACGCGTTTGAACTTGATTCGACACACGACCCCGAGACTGCATACCAGAATCTGATCGAGCGGTTGCTGGCATCGCCTCGTTATGGAGAGCGGATGGCGACCGGCTGGCTGGACGCGGCTCGCTATGCCGACACCAACGGGTACTTTACAGACAACGATCGAACGATGTGGCCATGGCGCGACTGGGTTATTAACGCTTTCAACAGTAATATGCCGTTCGATCGATTCACCATCGAACAGATCGCGGGAGATCTTCTGCCGGCTGCGACCCTTGACCAGAAAATCGCCACGGGCTTCAATCGCAATCATATGGTGAACAACGAAACCGGCATCATCGAAGAAGAATTCCGTGTGGAATATGTCGTTGACCGGGTCGATACGACATCCACGGTGTGGATGGGGCTGACCGTCAGTTGCGCTCGCTGCCATGATCACAAGTACGATCCGATTTCGCAGCAGGAATTCTATCGTTTCTTTTCGTTCTTCAACAATGTGCCCGAACGTGGCCTAAGCGGCAGCGGTGGCAACGCTGCTCCACTCATGAAAGTGCCGACGCCTGAACAGCAGAATCGGCTGCAGGAATTGCCGAGCCGGATTATGGAAGCTCAGCAGAAGTATGCTGCGGTCGCGGAGGATCTGGATGAGGCGCAGACACTGTGGGAAACAACGGCGGTGTCGCGGATACCTGCGCCGACAGTCGCGAGCCTCGTGGCACATTATTCACTGGATGACGAACTTACCGCGGGGGCGAAGGTCGGGGCGGTCAGTGTCGTGGACGGAATGATCGACAGCGCCGCGAAGTTCGAAGGTGATGCATGCATCAGTATCGCTGAAGGTCCCGACTTTGATTACGACGATGCATTTTCGTTCGGAGCGTGGATTCGTCCCGAAGCGGCCGGCTGCGTTGTCTCGAAAATGGATGATGCCCGCCAGATGTGTGGGTACGACGTGACGTTGCGAAAAGGGAAAGCTGTCGTCAATCTTGTCCATCACTGGAACAGAGACGCGATCCAGGTGTCGACTGCATTATCGCTGCCTATGCGAAAGTGGCAGCACCTGATGTTCTGCTATGACGGTTCTGCAACAGCAGCCGGGGTGAAGATCTATATTGACGGGCAGTCGCAATCGGTCGATGTTGCGCAGGACACTTTGACGGGAACGATTCGAAACCAGCAGCCGTTGAGAATCGGACGACGGCAGACCAGTGCCTCCTACAAAGGGCTGATCGATGATGTGCGGTTCTACAATCGCCGTTTGTCCACCGAAGAAGTTTATCGATTGGCGAGCCAGCAACTGGTGCGTGGTCTCGTTACCAAACCGTCGGGAAAACGCAGCGATGAACAACAGCAGATGTTGAGGACGTGGTTTCTGCGGCATCACGCCGAAGAACGTTTCGTGAAGCCGACGGCAGAGCTTGAAAAACTCCGCAGTGAGCAGTCTCGGTTATCGAAACGTGTGGCAACGACGATGGTGATGCAGGAAGCCGACAAGCCTCGTCCGGCATTTGTGCTGCGTCGCGGCGAGTACGACCGTCACGGCGAAGAAGTCTCTGCTGGTGTGCCGGAATTTCTCGCGTCTGTCCAAACTGGAAGCTTTCCCGTCCGTGACGATGGGGGGCGGGAAAATCGTTCTGTAAATCGCCTTGATCTGGCAAAGTGGCTGGTGGATCCGGCCCATCCGCTGACGGCTCGGGTGACGGTCAACCGACTGTGGCAGCAGTTGCTTGGCAGAGGCATTGTCGGGACGGTTGGTGACTTTGGCACTCAGGGTGATTGGCCCACTCATCCGGAACTACTCGACTGGCTGGCCGTCGAATTCATTGAAAGCGGCTGGGACATAAAACACCTGCTCGGCCTGATTGTCAGTTCTGCGACCTATCGCCAGTCTTCGCACTGTTCGGAACAGCTCTATCTTTATGACCCGGACAATCGTCTGCTGGCTCGCGGATCTCGGTTTCGCATGGACGCTGAAATGCTGCGTGACAACGCATTGGCCATAAGCGGTCTGCTGGTCGAAAAACTCGGCGGACCATCGGTGAAACCGTACCAGCCGCCAGGACTGTGGCTGGACGTGACTTACGACAGCGATCGGGCATATCAACCGGACAGCGGTCAGTCTCTGTATCGCCGCAGTATGTATACATTCTGGAAACGACAGTCTCCGCCGCCGGTCATGCGCGTGTTTGACGCTCCCAGCCGTGAGGTCTGCTCCGTCCGGAGGTCACGAACCAACACTCCCCTGCAGGCGCTTGCCCTGATGAACGATCCCACGTTTGTCGAAGCTGCTCGAAAGTTCGCTGAATCGGTTTTGACGCACGACCTCGGCGACCCCGCGCAGCAAGTCTCCAATGCCTTCCGCAGGGCAACGGCGCGACGGCCGACGAGGGGTGAAGTCGAAGTGCTGCTGGACGTGCTTCGACTTCAGAAGGTCGTGTTTGCTTTGGACGAAGCGCGGGCACATCAGCTGTTGAGTGTCGGCGATTCCGCACGCAACGAAGCGTTGGATGCCGCAGAACATGCTGCATGGACGACCGTCGCCAGCATGATCCTGTGCCTGGATGAAACTATCACCCGACGATAACAGGTTCCTATGAATGTCTGAATCAGGATGCGAACAGCAATACATGGCTGGTACTGGCCATTCCTGCATGCGGGCGGTCTGTTCAACGATGCAGGCGCGGCGACTGCACACCAGACGCCAGCTGCTCGGTCGCTCGGCAACGGGAATCGGTGCCGCTGCGCTCGGAGCTCTGCTTAACGCTGACACTCCAGCCGGGCCAACGGCACTGTCTTCTCGCGCCAAACGGGTTATCTATCTGTTCATGCACGGTGGTCCGTCGCAGATCGATCTGTTCGACGACAAGCCGACACTGAATCGGTTGCGGGGGACAGAACTACCGGCATCCGTTCGGATGAAACAGCGACTGACCGGGATGACGTCCAGCCAGAAAACACTGCCCGTAGCGCCGTCCGTGTTCAGGTTTGCTCAACACGGTCAGAGTGGAGCATCGTTCAGCGAATTGCTGCCCAATCTGGCCGAGGTGGCAGACGACCTGTGTTTTATCAAGTCAATGCACACCGAAGCGATCAATCACGACCCAGCTGTGACGTATCTGCAGACGGGGCATCAACAACCCGGACGCCCCAGCATGGGATCATGGCTCAGCTATGGTCTTGGCAGTGAGAACGAAAATTTGCCAGGTTTCGTTGTGTTGCTGTCGCGAGGCAGTGCCGCTCGTCCTGATGACCCTCTGCACACGCGACTGTGGGGCTCGGCGTTTCTGCCGTCCAATCACCAGGGGGTGAGTTTTCGTTCCGCGGGCGACCCTGTGCTGTATCTTTCCAATCCACCAGGCATTGATGCCGCTACCCGACGACATATGCTTAATGGCTTACGAAAACTCAACCGCAGTCAGTTTGAGTCAACAGGGGACCCGGAAATCAACACACGGATTGCTCAGTTCGAACTGGCAAATCGCATGCAGATGTCAGTCCCGGACCTGACGAACCTGAATGACGAATCAAACGAAACTTTCAAGATGTACGGCGAAGATGTCCGCCGTCCGGGCACCTTTGCTGCAAATTGTCTGCTGGCTCGCCGCATGGCAGAACGAGGGGTGAGATTCATTCAGCTTTATCACCGTGGATGGGATCAGCACTACAATTTGCCCAGTGATCTCCGGCTGCAGTGCCGAGACGTCGATCAGCCTTGTGCAGCACTTATTAACGACCTTAAGCGGCGCGGCCTGCTGGAAGACACGCTGGTTGTCTGGACCGGAGAATTCGGCCGCACAATTTACAGTCAGGGAAAACTGGAAAGTAACAACTACGGTAGAGACCACCACGGCCGTTGCTTCACCGCATGGCTGGCGGGTGGCGGCATTAAACCGGGAATGACGTTCGGCGGCACGGATGACTTCTCATACAATGTGGCTCATGATCCGGTCCACGTTCACGACCTGAACGCCACAATTCTGCACTGCATGGGCATCGATCACAGAAGGCTGACGTTCAGGTTCAAAGGCCGCCAATACCGACTTACGGACGTTCATGGCAAGGTCGCGACCCAGGTGCTGAGTTGACGCCAGTTGTACCCTCGTGCAGAACCGAATCGCCAGCCATTTTACGTTACAGGAAGAAGCACCGAGGCATCGTAGTCCAGCGCCGGTTGCACCAGCCGCGCGTCTTTCTGCAGATAGTGGAAAGCAACGGCGCGACGGGCGTGATCGCTGGTGTTGGCGGAAGACTGGTGCCATGTATTTCCGTGGTGGAATGAAATCCCGCCACTCTGGACCGGAGCCGGCGTCATGGCGTACTCGTGATGTCGTTCCGGAGACAGCTGAAGATTAAATGGCTCACCTTTCGGAGCGATGTGCGGGTGAATCGGCCCCAGATTGCTGCTGTCACCGTAAAACAGACAGCCGTTCTGGACTGTGGCCGTATCCAGAGCAATCCATACCGTCAGGGTTGCGTTGAGGTCGTCCGGACCGAAGTAGAAGTTGTCCTGATGGATTGGTTTTGGTCCGCCGATTTCCGGTGGTTTGCAGAAAATCTGGCTGAAGAACACCGAGACTCCCGGCCCGATCAGCTGCTCCACCATGGCCACGACGTTGTCCGATTTTGCCAGCTGCTGAAATGTCTGTCGATGAAACGCAGGGTTGTCCAGCTTACGCAGGGCCGTTCCCTGACCTCCCGGTTCGAGATACCACCGCTTCTGATCATCGGCCAGATTCTCCAGAAACTCGTCGCCCCAGTGGTGGATATCGTCCAGCGCTGTGCTGACCTGGTCGGGCGTCAGAACATCGGGAACTGTCAGGTGACCCGTGGCCCGAAATTCTTTGACCTGCAAATCTGATAACACGTTTTCCAGTCCTCAGTTTTGAGCTTCAAATATTCGGGAGGCCCGGGCTATTGAAACATTTGCCGTGACCGGTGTTTTTATGCCTTCCGAAAGAGCCGTTACCGGAGCCGGGTGCAGGTAGTCGTCAACTTTTTTCGGAAGATCGACGAAGGCAGTTTTGGCGGCCATCGCGACCAGCATTACCAGTCCCAGTCCCGCAAACGCAATTGTGCCAGGCCCGTTGACGTTCTCACCCATCACATCGGGCGAACTGGTCAGCCACAGAAGAACTCCGGCGACTAATGGTGCGGCAACGACGGTCATCGCCTGAGCAAAGATGATCGTTGGAGTGCGATCGAAGTCGAAGATAAGAACGGCCACGCCAACGAACATTCCGGTCAGTAACGCGGCAGTCGTCATCAGACGTGGCCCGGTGTCGGTCGGCCTGCTGCCCAGACCCAGTCCGTCTGCGGCCATAAAGCCGCCAATCATCGAATTGACAAGGAACGAGGAATATGCGGCGGAAAACAGTCCCAGGCAGAAGATGATCTTCGCGCTGGCGCCGAATGTTTCCTCGAGGGCGGTTGCCACGGCGACAGGATTCTTCAGCGTTACTGTCGGACCGCCCGGACTATAGAACGCGGCTGCGGCTGTCGACATCAGCATCAATGTGATCAGAAACATGATCACCGAGCCCACTCGAGCGTCGACCAGGCCGCTCTTCAGGTCCTCTTTCTTCCAGCCTTTTTGGCGGACCAGATAGGCCTGATAGAAAGCTGCAGTAATCACAAAGGTTGTGCCAACCAGTCCGAGCACCGGCAACATCTCTCCAGACGTTCCAAGCGAAGGAGTGAAACCCTTGAGCATGCCGCCAACGCTCGGCTTCAGGCTGATCAGGTTGACCGCGAAGCTGGCGAGCATCAGGCCGACGAATGTCATCATGAGTTTTTCCAGAGTCCTGTACATGTCTTTGAACAGGTACAGGAATGAAATCGCCAAAGCATTGAACATCACGACCATCACGGTGACGACAATCTTGTTGTCAACAAAGGCTTCGAATGCGGCGGCGACGCCGATATTGTTGCCGGACTGAAATGCTGCTGAGATGAAGAACACTCCGATACCCACCATGATCGCGAGCCAACTGCCCGCCTTTTTCCGGATCAGATCACCGGGAGCTTCTGCCGCTACCGCTCCCAGCTTTGCACCCAGGGTCATGTACACCATCATGAACGCCACCGATACAACAACGACCCACAGCATGGCATAGCCGTCGTTCGCTCCGATCTTGGAGCTGGTCATGATGCTGCCCGGGCCGATCACAACACAGGCGGTGATGAGCCCCGGTCCTACGCGTTTGTACCACGCTGTCGGTGAGTTGTTCGCAGAACGGTTTTCAGTACGGGCGGTGGCAGCAGTTTCGTTCGAGGACTCTTCGGTCATGATGCTTCCAGAGGCAGGGATACTGAGTCGAGGCCACGCACAGTGTGTTGAAAACCGCCTCCGTGTGCAAACACTCACCGCAAATCGTCATCTTCGCGTGTCAATGTGGGGCCAGATACGCTGTTGACTTCCGACGGAACACAGCCATGACAATATCAGCGCTGATTGCCAACGTATCACGTCGCCTCGCGCTCGTAGCGTCTTCCGCAGAAAAATCAGGAAGGTGTCCGTGCGTAGCGTCACCGCAGATGCCGCAGGAGTTGTGAGCTTCTATCTAATCCCGCTGCGCCGACTTCGCAAATGCGCGGAAATCTTCTTCCACTGCTTCAACCTGATCGACAGGTCCGGTCAGCTTCAGAAAGTATCCCTGATCCGGCAGGGGAGCGATAATGCCCAGCATTCGCCAGCCATCCTGTGCTTCACGACCAAAGCCAGCGGCGAAACGTCCTTCAAGATCAATCAATGTGGCGTCGACTCCCGCGACAGTCAGCGTTTCTGTGGCTTCGCCGCGTGACTGCGTCACCTGACCTCTCCAGCGATCAAGGTTGTCTGAGAGTGAACCACCGGAACGGGAAAGCGTGAGCGTAACATCCGGGCCGGCCTCCGGCATGGCGAACTTGGCTGAGATAATCCCCATCTGAAACTGTGACAGCGGCATTTCTTCCCATCCCGCCGGAACGGAAAATTTCAGGCCGTCGAAGCCTTTTCGTTCTCCAGGGGCGGTTGCCGCTGCGACGGGCGTTTCTCGACTCACGTCAACAGATGAATCTGCTTTCATCACGGGCGGAGTCGATTCGACCGCACCTTCGTCACCACATCCGGGACAAATCTGCAGAGCGAGTATTGATAAAAGAGCGATCGAAGATTTGGTACGCATTGGAAATTGCCGGATGTTTCACTGGGTCAGCTTAGTTGTGCTGACGACGACTTCTGTACTTGTCGCTGACGCGATTCAGAATCTGCAACTCCAGACTGCTTAGTGAGTCGCGACCGTTTTGATGAAGTTTTTGCAGAATGTCGTCGACCTGTTGTTCCTCGCTGGGTCGCTCTGCGTGTTCCTGTGGCATGCGAGCTTCCTCAGGATCCAGTCGCCATTCCTCTCTCACGTCGGTGGACTCCGAAGGGCCATCGGACAAGCTGGATTCCTCATCGAAGAACTCTATGTCAGGCTCACCGGATCCTTCGGTAATGTCGAAAACGGAGAACTCGTCCGGGGCAGCTGCCAGTTCGTACCACCTCACATTTTCATGCAGATGAAGAACGATGACGAATGTGGACAATGCCACCAGTCCGCTGATGTCAAATACAAACCCGGCCAGAATACCGAACATGCCCAGTACCAGTCCAAGTCGAGCCATAAGGTCTCGACTTTCAATATCCGTAAACCGAGTCGACATGTATGTTCGAAACAGCACTCCACCGTCGAACGGAGTAATCGGCAGCAGGTTGACAACGAATAATAACCAGTTGACCATGAAGGCCATTCGCCATGCGGTGTCGCTCAGGGGCTCACCGAAGGGAACGAAAAATCCGGAAAAAGGGCTGAGCAGTGGAGAGACCTCTGCGGCCGAAAGCGTCATCATGCAACTAAGGGCCAGCAGCAGGTTTATCAAAGGCCCGGCCAGCATCGTTTGAAAATGATCGTGCAGATAACCACGGCCAAAGGGCTCCTCAAGTCCACCCAGCGGCCAGAGGTGAATCTCGTCCATCTCGCCTCCGGCTGATCGAGCAACCAGCAAATGGGCGAGTTCATGAACCAATACACTGAACAGCAGGATAGCTGTCGCCAGTAATCCCAGCACAAGATTGTCCAGCCGCCAGATGATGGCAATCAAGGCAATCGGGAACAAAAAGCTGAGTCTGAACCTGGCACCACCCAGTGTTCCAAGCGAAAAACCGAATTTCAGGATTGTATCGGTTGTGTACATACGCCGGATTGTAGCGATCACATGCCCTGATGCGAGACCCCGTATCTCGAATTTTGCAGGTCTGCTGTTCAGAATTCTTTACACCCTGACAGTCGCTGGCACTTCACGCGATAACAGTCCCGCGTTTGACCGTGCCGCTGGGTTCACTACCATGCTGAGGTGCCGATGGGATGCCTGCGAGCAGAACTGAGCATTTCCGCTGCGGCCTTTTTACCCGGGCAAAAATTGACAGAATGGCGTCCCCCGCCCACCCGACACTAAAGGTTGAACTTATGGACCAGGACGAGATCTTACTTGACGCTGAAGAACGCATGGAAAAAGCAGTCGAACATTTCAGTTCGTCCCTTACGGGAATTCGTACAGGGCGAGCGAATCCGGGGCTGGTCGATTCTATTAAGGTTGACTACTATGGATCCCCTACGCCTCTTAAGCAGATCGCAAACGTCAGCGTGCCGGAACCTCAGCAAATCATGATTCGACCGTTTGACGTGTCGAGTCTCGACGAAATCGCGAAGGCCATTCAAAACAGTGACCTGGGGATGGCGCCCAACAACGATGGTCGCGTTGTTCGTCTGAACGTTCCCCCCCTGTCGACGGAACGAAGACAACAGCTAGCCAGTCGCGTCAAGGAATTGGCGGAGGAAGGGCGTGTCTCCATCCGTAATATTCGCCGGGACGCAAACAAGCACGCAGACCAGGCACAAAAAGACAAGACCATGTCCGAAGACGATCGTGATCATACGAAGGACAAGGTGCAGGAATTAACCAAGAAGTTCGAGGGGACTATCAATTCCGGCGCCACGGCCAAAGAAAAAGAAGTGATGGACGACTGAGTCAGGCAGGCCCTTACTACAACCAGTCATAGCCAAAGTCCAGGGACGGAGCCGAGTGTGTCAGCGCGCCGACACTAATTCTGTCGACCCCCGTTCCGGCAATACAGCCAACCGTTTCCAGGTTCACTCCGCCGGATGCTTCAAGAAGCGTCCGGGGAGACCGTTTGTCTCGCAGCATAACTGCCGTCTGCAACTGTGCCGGCTTCATATTGTCCAGCAAAACAATTTCCGGCTGCTCTGCCAGTGCGTCGCGCAACTGATCAAGAGTATCGACCTCTACTTCCACAGGCAGGTCGAGAGCCTGTATCTGCAGCCAGGCGCGGGCGGTTGCCACGGCGTCTGCGACGGAGCCACTGCCGCGAGCGGCCAGATGATTGTCCTTGATCAGCATACCGTCAAAGAGTCCCATGCGGTGATTGCTGCCGCCACCGCACCGGACCGCGTATTTATGAAGCAGTCGGAATCCTGGCAGCGTCTTGCGCGTATCCAGAATCACCGCACGGCTTCCGTGAATACGCTGCACGAATCGAGCCGTCATTGACGCAACACCACTTAAGTGTATCACAAAATTCAGGACGACTCGTTCACCCGTCAGCAGCAGACTGACAGGGCCGGCAACAGTGGCGACAGGCGTGCCCGGTTCCACTCTTTCGCCGTCACTGACATGTGACGTGACCTGAATAGTATCTGCAGGAATCTGCTGCCTCTCACAAAGTGCTGCATAAACACGCTTGATCAGGACAGTGCCGCCCAGAACCCCGTTTTCTCGAGCTACAAGTTTTACAACGGCTGTTGCGTTCGATGGCACGGTCGCCTGGCAGGTCAGATCACCGCGATCCTCCAGATCTTCTGCAAGGGCCAGATGGATAAGCTTGTCAGCAGATGCCAATGCTGCTGTCGAAATATCCACTGTCGTCATCGGTTGCATTCTGCTTCGTTTGTAATCGAGCGTCTCTGAGCTCTTTCCCGAGTGATCTTGCTGCCCGTCATTGTAGAGTGTTTGCCGGGGACTTCCTAATTGTCTGACTTTCGCGGGTATGGTTAATAATGACTATCCAGAACGATATTCCGACACGCCGGTTTTCTATGCAAATGCCTGAATGTCTGCTCGTTTAAACGCATGTCCAGCGGACTGCGCGTCGGACGCAGGATTCTCGCAGATTCTGAATAACCGTTGAACTGTGATGGAAGTCACGCCAGCACACCCGTCGCGACCTCGCCGTAGACATCGGTCAATCTGAATTCACGACCGTTGTGAGGCCATGTCAGACGCGTATGATCCAGTCCCAGCAGGTGCAGCAGAGTTGCGTGCAGGTCATGGATCGTGCAGCGGTTCTCTGTCGCGTAGTAACCGTACTCGTCCGTGCTGCCATAGCGGAATCCCTGCCTGACGCCGGCACCGGCCATCCACATGGTGAATCCTTCCGTGTGATGATCGCGACCAAACTCAGCGTTGCCGACCTGCACTGTCGGAGTTCTGCCGAATTCTCCCCCCCACAGCACAAGTGTGTCTTCCAGAAGCCCTCGCTGTTTCAGATCGGTCAGTAATCCGGTGATCGGTTTGTCAATCTGCCGGACATTCATGGAATGGCCTCTGACAAGGTGCGAATGCTGATCCCACTGTTCGTTGTTGAAGGGCAGTGAATTTGCATGACTGACCTGAATAAAACGCACACCTCGTTCCGCAAATCGACGGGCCAGCAGGCACTCTCGGCCGAAGTTCTCCGTCACAGGATCGTCCAGTCCGTATAACGCCTGAGTCGTCCGGGACTCCGCCGACATGTCAGTAGCCTCCGGCGCTGCTGTTTGCATGCGAAAGGCAAGCTCGAATGACTCCAGTCTGGCGTCAAGTTCCGAATCGCCGGAACTGCGTTGCGAGTGCAGTCTGCGCAGCAGATCCAGCTGCAGTCGCTGCTGAGCAGGTGAGCGGCGTTCATTACGCAGGGACTCGAACGTCGCATCCCTCGCTGCGGAATTCGGATATCCGGGCGTTCCCAGGGCAACCCCCGCGTGTATGGCGGGCAGAAATGCTGAACCGAAATTGTTGACTCCACCGTGCAGCGATGTTGGACAGATTGTGATGAATGACGGCAGATTCTGATTTTCGGTTCCCAGACCATAACTTATCCATGAACCGACACTCGGCCGCAGTTGAGCTTCGTCGCCGGTGTGCAGCTTCATGCAGGCTCCGCCGTGCGAAACATTTGTTTCGCACAGCGAATGGATCATGCACACATCGTCGGCGACTTCGGGCAGGTGCTGCCAGAGTTCACTCATTGGAAGTCCGGAATCGCCACACGGGCGAAAACGCCACGGACTGCCCTGCAGATGACCGCGTTGGGCGAAAGTGACGCGTGATCCGGAAAAGGGCAGCTGCTGTCCACTGTCTCTGGTCAGCACAGGCTTCGGGTCAAACAAATCGATGTGTGACGGACCACCGTGCATAAACAGAAAAATGATCCGCTTCGCTTTCGGAGGGACCTTTGGTTCCTGCGGAAACAAGGGACCACCAACTGTCACGCTGTCGGCTGATGTCTCTGCCATCAGGCTGTGGAATGCCATGCCACCGAATCCAAGTGCGACGCGATTCAGAGCGTTTCTTCGGGTTAAATGCGAACTGCTTCTATTCCACATAGACAAACTCACCTGACAGCATCAGCGTGTGACAGAGTGCGGCCCATGCTTCCTGTTCGGAAGTATTCGCATCGATCGCTTCAGAAAACGTTGTGACAAAATCCCATGCGAATTCCTTCTCAGTTGTACTCGGAACCCGATTAAACAGACGTGAATAGATTTCGTTTATAACGGTGAGTTCAGTGAGTTCGGACTTTGCATCCAGGACCGACGCCGCAAATCGCTGAGCCTGGTCCATCAGAAACGGATCGTTCATCATCAGCAATGCCTGAGTCGGTACTGTTGTCATTTCACGCCGGCCGATTGAAGTTGTTGAATTGGGGAAATCGAATGCCGTGAAAAAGCGATAGGTATTGGAGCGAATCACCGGCAGGTAGACAGAACGCTTATCAGAGTTGCGATGCAGATCTTCGTTGTTTCGCAGATCTTCCGGCGACGGGTCCTGGGATTTGACGCCACCAAGATATTCGGCCGAAGTAACGTCGAGCCGGCCGGCGTGAAAAAGCAGAGTGTCGCGGATGACTTCCGCATCCATCCGTCGTCGTGCATAGCCGGCAAACAGGGAGTTGGGTTCCGTCGCAGTTCGCTGTCTATAAGTTGCCGAATTCAGAATTCGGCGATGAAGTGCTTTCAGAGACCAGTTGTCTTCAATCAGTCTCAGCGCCAGCCAGTCCAGCAGTTCCGGGTGTGTGGGTAATTCGCCCTGAAGACCGAAATTATTGGCCGATGGCACGATAGCTCGGCCGAAATGCCATTGCCACACTCGATTTACGATAACGCGAGCCAGTTGTCGACCTGCTCCGTTCTGTGAATCAGTGATCCAGTGCGCCAGCTGCAGTCTACCGCTGTCCGCTGCATCAATTGGGTGGTTAAGGTCGGTTGTTTCGCTGTCTACGCCGGAAGCGAGCAGTGGAAATCCCCGCTGCACGATCTCACCCAGGGAAAGGTGGTTGCCGCGCATATGCAGCTTTACGTCGTGAGGTTCACCTTCCGCGACGGCCATGACTCGGGCGGGCTCAGGAGCGTTTTCTGCGAGAGCGTTCAGTTGTGTTTTGGTGTGATCAATGTCGGCCAGGACGTGCTCCCAATCAGCACCACCCACACGGATCAGTCGAATGCTGTCGATGTGAGACATGACAGGTTCTGATTCGAACCGGATCGTGTTGTTACCGGTGAGAAATGCAAATGTCCCTTCCGAAATCCACTTTTGATGCTGGGGCATCCAGCCACCTGTTGTCTGGTTCACTGCTGTTTCGTTGACGGTGCGACCGTTGATGGAAAGTATTCCGGGCCGAGCACTCAGAGCTGCGTAACGAAACTGAAACAGGTATTTCGAAGGCACCTTGATCGCGACGTCCCATTCCACCCACGTCTTCTGTGCCCCCGGGTCGCTGATAATACCGATACCTTCGCCGTATCCGGTTTTCAGTCTTGCCGCATTGCCACGTTGGAACTGCTCGGCCTGCCTGAACAGAATTTCGTTTCCGTTTTCGGTGAGTTTTTGTTCCAGCTTCTGCAGCGTGGCCTGCAGTTCGGTGACCTGCTGATCGTGCCGCATTTTTGCCGTCAGAAAAGTATCTGTTTCCAGAGCGCGATCTTCCATTCTGGTGCTGTGCAGAATGCCAGCCAGAGCGTAATAATCGTCTGCCGGGATCGGGTCGAACTTGTGATCATGGCATCGGGCACAGGCGAGGGTGAATCCCAGCAGGGCTTTACCGATCGTGTCAATCTGTTCGTCGACCATGTCCGCCTGCTTTTTTGCGGGGTCCTTCTCCGCAAGAATCTTGGTACCGATCGCCAGAAACGCAGTTGCCGTGATTCCCTCATTTCTTCGCGCGTCGCTGTCCAGTAAATCGCCGGCGAGCTGTTCCTGTACGAACTGATCAAAGGGAATGTCGGCGTCGAATGCGTCAATAACGTAATTGCGGTATCGCCATGCAAGCGGGTAAGCATGGTTCTCGTCACTGCCATTTGAGTCCGCATAACGAACCACATCCAGCCAGTGCCGTCCCCAGCGCTGTCCGTACAGAGGTGACTCAAGCAGTTCGTCGATCACCTTAGTCCAGGCATCGGGAGATTGCGAGTTCTGAAAATCCTGCACCTGCTGCGGCGTTGGCGGCAGGCCAATCAGGTCAATGTAGATTCGGCGAATCAGCGTGCGACGATCGGAGGTGGTCGGCACCACGCCTGCGGCCTCGATGGGGTTGAGGATAAAGCGATCCAAAGGCTGTCGGCTCCACTTTGAGTCTCTGACTGGCGGCAGTTCGTGGTCTTCCGGTGGAAGAAACGCCCAGTGAGTTGTCCACTTTGCACCGTCGTTGATCCACCGTGTCACCAGTTGAATCTCTGCAGTGGAAAGACCGGCTCCTGCTTCACGGGGAGGCATGCGAGTTTCGTCTTTCGCGACAATTCGCCGCAGAAGTTCACTCTTTTGCGGTGAGCCCGGCACGATGGCCGTACGGCCTGAATCCTGTGCTGTTGTCGCATTCGTCTTATCGTCCAGTCGCAGTGCTGCCTGACGCTGCTCGGCATCCGGCCCATGACATTCCAGACAATGCCGAGCGAAAAGTTTCTGAACCTGCAGATGAGTCTTCCCGGTCGCCGTCGATTCTGCAAGGCCGGAAGCTCCGCCCCAGTTGCTGATCATGATAGCAATAATGAATGGTCGCATGACAACGCAGACCTGAAAGCATATGAAGCAGACTCGTGTTACGAACACCGCAATATATCCTGGCAGCTGCCTTCCGTCGAAGCACTGTGTCGAAGTTCATCTGCCGCAGGACTATTGCTGGCCAGCTCTGCGTACTCTATTGCAGGCGACCGGAGAACAGTGCCACACACCCAGCGACCCTTACAGCAACATCGTCAAAACGATCGTGCAGCGATTGTTCCGGTTCTTTAAGGCTGTCCGCTGAGTTCGGGAAAATCCTCTTCCCGCTGTAGACCTTCATCAGATGCACTGCCGCCCGGTTCTTGCGGACGCCGCGGTGCAGGATAGTCGAACTGAAAATTGTTGCTCCGGAATTCATGAATTGTCGCAGATGGTCGAATGCGACGGCTTTTTCAGTGATCGATCCGGGCAGGCAGCGCAGCAGGTAATTGATACCGACAGAGTCAAATGTTTGGACGTCGGCGGCCACGGGCCTTGAAATATTCTGTCTGTAGGTTTCCGGGGAGTAACGAGATATTCGCTGCGATGCACACTCAAGCGTGTTCGGATTCAGAACCATGAGAGCAACTCGCGGCGACTTCGAAGGAAAACAGCAGCGATCCAGGAAATACTCTGTGCTCACTCCGACATCCAGATGATTGTCGGTAACCCAGTGGTTGTAGTGCCGCCGAATCTGCCCGGACGGGCATCTCCAGATACATCGGTTTGAGATTCCCCGGACAAGAACGTTGTAGACAGAAAGTGTTCTCTTCGTGTATACAGCCTGACCGGCCGCGACCTGCTCAACAGTGGGTTTCATCAGATGTGGAAGTTTCAATTGGAGTGGCCGTTCTCCTGACTGGCGAAGGTGACGGGATCGAATCAGCGGCGGTCTTTTACAGCATCTGCAAAGTCCGTCAGATACCCGGCTCTGACAATGTCACTAATGAACGGATCCGCATGCGACCATGTGAACACCGGCCCCATGAACCCCGGTTCTCTCACTTAGGTTGGTACTGAAATCGGGGTAAGGTCATCACATGGACGTCCCGGCAGCACGATGTCACGCCGCCATTCGAGATGACCGAGAAGGGTTTTTCGTATTCCTGACAGTTGCCAGATTCAGACTGAAAGAAATTCTTCGTGTGCCTCCAGTCCAGCTCCGACTTACAGTGGAACGTCAGCCACTTGCGCGGGTTGAATTCCTGGCAGGGATGTATGTCGACACTGCCGGCCTGGTCGTTATTAACTCTCGTAAATCCACATTCGCCGCAACTCGGTCCAGGTATTCGTCGAATGTCAGCTTCTCCTGTACCTCCATGTCGTTCACCGTACGACAGTTGATATCCAGAGTGTCGACGATGCCAAACAGTTCGCAGAATGTCTCGCACACGTTAGAGTTACATGGCGTCGCACTGGTTTTCCGTGGTTTGCGGAGGAACGGTCGTGTCCTGCCTGCTGGCCATCACCATTTTTGCGAAGGGCTGATCTGTCGATGCTTGAGCACATTATGACGCTGTTGATGCTGACACTGCTGCAGGCAGTGCTGGGATTCGACAACCTGCTGTATATCTCAATCGAGTCTAAGCGTGTTGCCGCGGAGCAACAGTCATTCGTGCGCAAATGGGGCATTGGCCTCGCAATTCTGCTTAGAATTGCATTGCTGTTTGCTGTGACCGCAGCCATCAAAAGTTTCCAGGCTCCGTTCATTGAACTGCATTCGTTTGCTGTCGACTTCAGCATGAATGTTCATTCCTTTATTGTCCTGATGGGCGGCGCTTTCGTGATCTATACGGCTGTCAAGGAGATCGCCCACATGCTGGCCGACGACGATCTGGAGCACTCCGGGACCGACGGAAAACGATCGCTGGCGACCGCCATGTTCTGGATCATTACCATGAATCTTGTGTTCAGTTTTGATTCCATTCTGAGCGCGATTGCCTTAGCGTCGTCGACTGATGAAACAGGGGCAAGGTCGATCACTTCTGCCAACATGATCGTCATGTCATTGGCGATAGTCTTTAGTGGCGTGATGATGATCTGGATGGCAGATCACGTCAGTGAGTTTCTTCGGAAGAACCGACTTTACGAGGTTCTGGGCCTGTTCATTCTGTTCATCGTTGGAATCATGCTGGTCTCAGAAGGCGGCCATCTGGCGGAGCTGACACTGTTTGGGTATGTCGTTGAACCGATGGCAAAAAGCACGTTCTATTTCGTACTGTTCGTGCTGGTTGCCGTTGACATCGTGCAGGGACGTTTTCAAAAGAAGCTGTTCGCTCAGAAATCGGCGGCATCCGGCGCCTGAGTACAAATCAGTACGCTGTTCGCTGATATACAAAAGGCCCGTGGGCAGGTGATTCCGCACGGGCCTGAGTGTTAAGAAATTGTCAGAGTCGCATTCATCCGTTCGAGTTACGAATCTTCACCTGTCGTGGGACAATGCGATCCGACTTCGGAATCGAAATTCGCAGGACGCCGTTCCCCAGTTCGGCATCGACACCTTCGGAATTCACGTCCTTGCTGAGTTTCAGTTTTCGACTGAACTTGCCGTACGTCCGCTCGTTGAGTGTGACATGCTTTTCGCCATCGTCCGGTGCTGCCCGTTCGCCGGAAATATGGAGCACCCCGTCTTCGACCAGCAGGTTGATTTCTTCAAGCCTGACGCCGGGAAGATCGCATTCGACAACGTAGGTGTTTTCGAGTTCCAATACCGTCAACGCTGGATTGGCACCTTTGCAAACGTCCTGATTGAGGACTTCAGTCACCAAGTGATTAAGCCCCCGGTCCAGTTCGTCGAATAATGAGAAACGGGTGTTGGTTGAGTTGGCGTTCATGATTATAAACTTTCCGTAAATTGCTGGTTCAGTTGAGGAACGTAAAACAAATATGTGACAGATGCGAGCTGTGTTTGGCAGTTGCTGGATGCAGCTCGTGCATTAAGCCGGCAACCGAATGCGTATCGGGTGGGGCTGCGACTCTGGCCTGCGTGTTAGTTCGATCTTAAGAACGCCGAATTCCAGAACGGCATCCACTGAGTCCGGATCAAGGGAATCGTCAATTCTTAATCGCCGTTCTACGGATACGTTTTGACGGCTGTTCAGCAATACCTTCCCACTTGAGGGGATATTCAGTTGCCGGTGGCCTTTGATATTCAGCTCATTATTGCTGACTGAGATCTCCAGGTCCTCAATTGTGAACCCCGGCACATCAAGCTCGATCGTGACCCCCGAATCGGCTTCGTGGATTGTGACCGGGGCCTCATGACGAACCTGTTGGTGCACGCGTCGTGCTTTGAGGCCCAATGCATATGGCGAACGGGTGAACGGATCTCTGAGCGTAACTGGTGGCAAAACATAGCGCATTCTTTATCTCCTTTTACGGCTGCGGATTCCTCCGGAGTCCTTCTGTATTAACTCCGACTCTGGGATAATCACAGATACAAGATTCATGCCAAACTTGCATTAATGTGTGTAAGTGTCTTTCGTGTAGTTCTTTACCGTGTTTTGCAGTGATGCTGATAGAGGCTAATAGGTGCCAATATGGCACCTCTCCTCTTGTTTTTGTTGATGTCAATATGGCACTTGTGCGTCGCGAGCAGTGCTGTCCCCCGGCAATCCGCTAGTATTTATTCATTCCGGTCTGAGTCACTGACATGGGCCTTTGGTGTGGGTATCCTGTGGCTTCGATTACAAAGTCAGAGCGGCGCAACGCGCGATTACGGGAACAGAAAATAATGGACTTTAAGTCGGTGATGGCAGATCTGGAATCCGCAGGAAATGCTGAAAACAAGAAGATCTACAAGCAGCAGGGCGCCGGAGAGAATGTTTTCGGTGTCAGCCATTCTCATCTGAAGAAGCTGAGGAAGAAGTTGGGCGTCGACCACGAGCTGGCAATAGAGCTTTGGGAAACCGGAAACAGCGACGCTCGGTCGCTGGCGATGATGGTTGCCGACCCGGACGAAGTATCACCGACTGTGGCCACTCAATGGATGAAGGATGTGGACTACGCAGTGCACGGCAGTGAAGTCGCAGGTGTTGTGGCACTTTCGCCGGCCGGTCCTTCCAAGATGAGGCAGTGGCGGAAGCAGAAATCAGAGTTTGCTCGTGCTACGGGCTACTCAATGCTGGCGTGCATGCTTGAGAACGATGCCGATGCGGTGGAAGATATGGAGTGTGTTCGCATTCTGAAGGACGTGGAAATGGAAATCCATAGATCCCCCAATCGGGCTCGGCACTCGATGGTCATGGCGGTAATTGCGATTGGCGTCTACAAACCCGATTTGAGCGAAGAGGCGATCGAGACGGGCGAGCGGATTGGTGACGTGCAGGTGGATCATGGAGAATCGAGCTTCAAGACGCCCAAGATTGCACCGTACATAAACAAGACGCTGAAGCGTACTTCAGCCCGCAAAGCCAGGATCCGCAGTTGCTGACGACAGTGCATGACAAATGAATCTGTGCCTCGTTGGATTCTGATGGTTTAGGGAAGCCATCCATTACGTGCTCCGAGGTCATTGCAGTTGGTTATACTTCTTCGTCGGCTTCCCGAGAAAGAAGAACTCGAGGATGGATCTGCTAGAAACCCTGACCCAAACGCCTTCAGTACCAGGTCGTGAAGGCCGAATTCGAAAAGTCGTCGAAGCACACATTCGTGCTGCCGAACTGTTTGACGAGATTCACACAGACGCGATGGGGTCGCTGATTGCATATCGTCGCGCTCGTCCCGAGAATGGGGCAGAAGTGACCAGTCCCCGCAAGGTGATGCTGGCGGCGCACATGGATCAAATTGGATTTCTTGTCCGACACATCGATGAAAAGGGGTTCCTTCGAGTCAATCCGGTTGGTGGTTTCGATACCAGGAACCTCTTTGCTCGCGGCGTTCGCGTCTGTACACGCGACGGCGACTTGTCGGGCGTGATGAATCCAGGCGGTCGGCCTATTCACATCGCGACAGACGATGAAAAGAAGAAGGTTCCCATCATCGGTGACTTCTTTGTCGACCTTGGTCTGGAATCTGACGACGTCAATGGCCGCGTGCAGATCGGCGATATGGTCGTGCTTGACGGTCCGTTTCGTGAGGTCGGCGATTATGTCGTTTCGCAGTGCCTGGACAACCGCGTCGGATGCTGGGCGCAGATTCGGGCCATGGAAAACCTGAAGCATCACAGTTGCGATATTTATGCCGCATGGACGGTTCAGGAAGAAGTCGGACTGCGTGGAGCGATGGCGGCTGCGTTCGGGATCGCCCCGGACATCGGCGTCGCCTGCGATACGACTCTGTGCTGCCGGACACCGGGTGTTCCCGAGGAAGACCGAGTCAGCGTGCCGGGAGACGGAGTCAGCCTTCATGTCATGGATTCTTCGATGATCAGCGACATGGGGCTGATTGAAGACATCGAAGCTGTTGCAGCCGGACAGGGCATCAAATGTCAGCGGGCAATCCTGCCTCGCGGGGGGCAGGACGGTGCAGTAATTCAAAGAAGTCGCAGCGGCGTCCGCACTGTCTCGTTTGCCTGCCCTGTGAAATACATTCATACGGTCACGGAAATGTCGCACAAGACGGACCTCGCATCTTATCCCCGATTGCTGACAGCCTGGCTGGAAACATTGTAGGTGCTGCCAGTCTCGGGAATGCGCTGTGTCTTCATCTGTGCCAACACGCTGACCAGTTCTCGAAACACACACATCATCAGGAAAGGGACTTGTGAATGACCAGTATTCGGTTCGCGATACTGGGGACGGCAAAGATTGCTCGAACGGTCGCCCCGAAAATCCAGTCGGCGGAAGGCACTGAACTGCTGGGCATCGCCAGCCGCAGCGAAGATTCGGCTCAGCAGTTTGCGCAGGAATTTGGTATTCCACGAACGTATCCCGGCTACGCAGCGGCACTTGATGACCCCGATGTAGATGCTGTGTACGTGCCGCTGCCACCATCCATGCATCAGGAGTGGACAGAAAAAGCGGCTGCTGCAGGGAAACACATACTCTGTGAAAAACCCCTGGCACGAAACGTGTCAGAAACTGACAGGATGATTGCTGCCTGCCGGAAACACAATGTCGTGCTGCTGGACGGAGTCATGTGGTACCATACGGCTCGGGCGGCGGCGATCAGGAGTGTTGTTGACAGCGGTCAGTTGGGTGAACTGCGGCAGCTGACCTCGGTGTTCACATTTCGCTGGGATACAATGCCAATGGAAAACCTGCGCATGCACCGCGACTTGGGCGGCGGCTCGCTGCTGGATCTTGGCTGGTACTGCGTCGGAGCCTCGTTGTGGCTGCTGGATGACATGCCGCAACGGGTATATGCACGAGCCAACTGGTGTAATGACGTTGATATTCGGCTTAATGGGTTCCTGTGGTTTGGTGACGAAGGTTCCGTTGAGCGAAAGGTGGCAACCATCGAATCCGGTTTTGATACTGTGCGACGCAGATGGCTGGAAGTTGCGGGGACCAAAGAATCACTGGTGTGCGACGATTTCACGCGTCCCTTGAAATCCAGCCGACCTCGCTTCTGGACACACGACTGCGACGGCGAATCCACCGAACATGTCGTTACCGGAAAAACTCAGGAAGAGTGCATGGTTGAGTCCTTTTGTGAACTGATCCGCAGCCGTCAGACGGATCATCCATGGCTGCAGTTGTCGCGCAAGACACAAGCCGTATGCGATGCACTGGACCGTTCCGCCAGAGGCGGCCACGTCGTTGAACTTTAGAATTTTTACCATCACAAGGAGTGGCAATGAAACTGGGACTTATCAACAGCGCCTGGGCTCAGGCAGGCAGAGACACGGCGTGGGGCATTCAAAAGACGAAAGAGATCGGGTTCGACTGCATTGATATTTTTGCTGACCCTCTGGATATCGACGCTCGGGAACGCAGATTGATCCGCGATGAATGCCGTCGGTGCGATCTGCCGATTGTGTCCATATGCTGTGTTGCTGCCGGTTTGATCGACTTCAACCCCAGTGTGCAGCGTTTTCATCTGGACCGCTGCAAAGCGTATCTTGATCTGTGCTGCGAATACGAAGCCGAGAATCTGTTGCTGGTCATTGGAGAGTACATCTGGCAGCAGGAAGTGATCCCTCCGGCCGAGCAGTGGTCCACAGGAATTACAAACTGTCAGACTCTGGCTGAATACGCTGACGGACTCGGGTTGAAGATCGCGCTGGAACTGGAACCGTTCAAACTGTCACTTGTCAATGATGTCGACACCATGGTTCGTTTCATTGACGCGGTTGACCACCCGGCTTTCAAAGCCAACATCGATGTTTCGCATCTTTTGCTGTCAGATGTGAATCCGGCAGAAATTGCCCGGCTGTCGGACAAGGCCATTCACGTGCACATTTCTGATTGCGATGGAAAGGTGCACGGCGATCTGCCACCAGGACGCGGAGTCGTCGATTTTCCCCCGTATCTTGATGAAATTGCGAATTTGAACATCGAAGGCACAGTTTCCATTGAACTGGAGTACAGTCCGGATCCGGACAATATTGAAGCCTGGGTGCAGGAAGCGTATTCGACGACTGCGGCTTTGATGAAACAAGCGGGATTACGGGGGTGACAGGCTGTCAGGAAAACGCAAAACTACGATGTGTCAGTCCGTAAACGCTTCTGTTCAAAGGTCAGGCTCTCATGATTTCATCGGTCTTCCGGAGTTTCGTCACAATGCGATTTTCACTTTTGCCTGCCGTCGTTTTGTCCCTTTCCGTCGTTGCTCACGCGGGGGACTGGCCGCAGTTTCTGGGGCCAGACCGCACCGGAATCTCGGACGAAACCGGACTGATCGACAGTTTTCCGGCAGCTGGCCCGGTCATCGTGTGGCGCGCGCCACTGGGTGTTGGCATGTCCAGCCTGGCCATACATGAGGGCACGGCCTTCACGATGTATCAGGACGCTGACAACCAGTTTGTTGCGGCTCTGGACGTGAAGTCGGGTAAAACGAAGTGGACCACTGCGGTGGCGCCATCATACAGGAATTCCATGGGCAACGGGCCCCGCGCAACACCCACCGTTCACAAAGGACTTGTCTACTCGTATTCGGGCGAAGGCATTCTGGCGGCTCTGGACGAGGCATCCGGAGACATCGTCTGGTCGGCCAATACGCCGAAGAAACACAAAGGGCGAGCTGCCGAGTATGGTATTGCATCTTCTCCTCTGATTTCCGGCGACAGCGTTGTGGTACAGGTCGGGGCGCCAAATGCTGCAGTAGTTGCTTTTGACCTGAAAACGGGAGAAACCAATTGGACGGCTGGTCAGGGCAATAGCGGGTATTCATCTCCGGCCCTGCTGACATTGGCTGGAAAGCAGCAGATTGTCGCATTCGTGGGCGCGGCTGTGCTGGGTATCGATCCTGCCAGCGGCGAGCAGTTGTGGCGTTATGCCTATGTGACAGATTATGACTGTAACACTGCCACGCCGATTCTGATCGATAATGCCTCGGTGCTGATTTCCGCCGGCGAAAATCACGGTTCAACAATTCTTGAGATATCCAGGGACGCCAACTCGTTTCGTGCGACGTCATCATGGTCGTCACTTGGGAAAGGCAGCGTCCTGAGAGCCGAATGGCAAACGCCGGCACTGGCTGACGGTTACGTGTTTGGACTGGACAATGTCGGCAGTGCCGGCCCGATTACTAATCTGGTCTGTGTTAGAGTGGCTGACGGCGAACAGCTGTGGGCCAAAACACGGTTTGGAAAATCAAACCTGACGCTGGCTGACGGAAAACTGTTCATCAGCACTATGAAGGGCGAACTGGTCATCGTCAGCGCGTCGACATCCGGTTTCACAGAATCCGCCCGGGCGCCCGTACTGGGGATGACTCGTCAGGCTCCTGTGATTTCCAACGGGCGGCTCTATCTTCGCGACGACCGAGAGGTCGTGTGCATTGACGTTCGCGCTGCAGAATAGCCGACCGGCAGATCTCAGAAACTACCTGTTGACGTAATTATGGAACAGTCCGGCAGCCTTTCTTTGAGGGCTCTGGCGCCTGTTTCGCCGACGACCGTATCCTTAACGTCCAGTCTTTTGAGCGATTTGACAGCGACAAGCGCCCCCAGTCCGTTGTTGGTGATCCACCTGTTGCCTTCCAGATTAAGATGTTCGAGGCTTCTGTGCCCCTTAAAGAAGACCTTCATTCCGGCATCTGTAATCGAGTTGGCGCCTGCGTTCAGAATCTTCAGTTTTGGAAATGTTCGAAACACGTTCGCTTTGGTGTGCTCAACCAGGCCGGCGTCATGGACGTTCAGTTCTTCCAGAGATTTCATTCCTTTGATCGCCGCGAAACCGTCGATACCAAATTGTGTCGCACCCACGTCCAGTTGTTTCAGGCCTGCCCTGTTGTATCCTTTGAATGAGGCCCCCGTCACTTCGGTTTGTGCCACCGACAGAGATTCCAGTGTCTGGATGTTTAACAGTACGGGGATCGATGCATTCGTGATTTTTGTTTTTGACAGATTAAGACTTCTTAGTGGAAGCGACAGCAGGCCGGCGACAGTCGTGTCGTCAATTCTTGTACCTGAGCAGTCGAGAACCTTCAGGTTCTTCAACTTGCTCAATCCGCTTGCCGCCCCGGGAGAGATCTGCGTTGCCCACAGTTCGAGAGTTTCGAGATGCTCCAGAGCCGCCAACTGTTCGATCAGCTCATCGTCGGATTTTGACCCGCCTAAGTACAGATTCCTGAGTGACGCTGCGTATGCGATGTGCGCCAATTCTGCAGTCGACATTCTGCCGTTGCTGATCGTCAGAGAATGCAGATTGGGCATCAGCCTCAGGTGTTTCAGTCCGTCGCCGGTGACGTCTTCCCCCTGAAGCTCAAGCTTAGTGATGCTGGCAGCAGCTTCGGCCGATGATACAACACTTTCCAGAGCACCGTCAGTGATTTCGTGAGGTTTTAGTTTTGTGAATCCGGACAGGACTTCCGCCGGCGGTTGTGGTGTTGCCACTGCCGGCGCTGTGTCTGTCGTTTGAGGAGGTGTGGACTTCGCGGATTCGTTCTCAGATACTGCCGCTTCCTGCTGGCCGGTTACGGTCGATTTAACGTCATGCAGCACGTCTCCGGCCTGATCGCAGCCGGATTCGGACAATGCGGCCGACCACAGCAAAAGAACACACAGACGTCGTTGCGAACGGGCACTCGCAGAAATTGACATAACAGGACTCCTTTGGCCAAAATTCGTCAGCACTTGAGTTCCCCCATTCTGCCCGCCGGACGGCCTCACAGCAAGTTCCAGCAGACCATGATCACCGGACGGCGACAACCTCTGAATTCCTGCCGCGTTGGTTCCTGTCAGTTGTACGTATGCTGAACAGACTCGACCGGCCCGATGATGGTGATGTGGATGAGTCTGACGGGGGGCTGCGGAGCCGTTCAGAAACTCGGGAAATGTCGATATGAACGGGACAAAGGTGTGATCCATCCGAACGGTACAGAGCAATATTTCCACACGACTCCGTGTTGCTGATTACACAGGGTCGATATCATAATGAGCTGAGCGTGTGTTACGTCTTTGCCTTGGAGTTTCATTATGATGAATGATTCCGTTAATCGTCGTCGAATGCTTGTTGCTTCGGCGACTGGCCTGGCTACCTGCAGCGGTATGGTTCCGGGCACGTCCTGTTACGCCGGCTCTGCCGATACGGGACGCAGTCCGAATACCACAACAGGGGGGCGGGCGAAGTCGACGATTTTGTTTTTTCTGTGCGGCGGGGCGTCGCAGATTGATACGTGGGATATGAAACCCACCGCACCAGCGGAGTACCGAGGGCCGTTTCAGCCGATTGCCACGAACGCTGCCGAAATCCAGTTGTGTGAACATTTGCCTCTTCTGGCTCAGCAGGCCCGTCACCTGTCGCTGATTCGTTCTGTCTCGGGAACGGTCAATACAAATGATCACCACGGCGGCTACTACTACAATCTGACCGGGCATGTACCGGACCCGACATTTCTGACGAAAGGAAATGACAGAACGCCGTATCCGGACGACTGGCCGTTTATGGGAGCAGTCGTGGCTTCCAGGCGAAGCCGACATGCCTACCTGCCGAATGCCATGACACTGCCTCACATGCCCAGCCGCAAACCGTACACTCGCCCCGGGCAGTTTTCGGCTCGTCTGGGAGTTCAATACGATCCGCTGTATCTGCAGGGCAGCAACGAGAAACCACTTTCATTCTCTGCACCGGCGCTGGAGCTTCAGGCGGGGACAGACACGTCGCGGGTCGCATCGCGAGCTGAGTTACTGACGGCACTCGACGATGCCAGACGCCACTTTGACAAAACAGCGACAGGTATCTTTACGCAGCAACAACAGCGAGCGTTTTCGATGTTGTCGTCCGCTCAGACCACAAAAGCCTTCGACGTGTCCAAAGAGCCGGTTCAGTGCCGCCAGCGCTATGGCGAAACGGTCAACGGCATGAGCCTGTTACTGGCACGTCGCCTTGTCGAAGTCGGTGTTCCGTTCATCACAGTTTTCTGGCTGGGTGACGGCGTTGGCACGCCGTTGGCAAAAAAATGTCGCAGCGCCGGCAGCTGGGATACGCACGGAAGCAACTTCGACTGTCTGAAAGACGATCTGTTGCCGGAATTCGATCAGTGTTTCTCTGCGCTGGTCGAAGATCTCGACCAGCGCAACCTGCTGGATCAGACATCTCTTCTGGTCAGCAGCGAAATGGGCCGGAATCCGAAAATTGGTGACCGGAGATCGGGCGGGGTATCAGGGGCTGGCCGCGACCACTGGACTCATCTGCTGACCAATGTCGTCGCTGGCGGTGGCATACAGGGAGGTCGAATCTACGGGTCAAGTGATCGACTTGGAGAATACCCTGCAGAAAATCCTGTGACTCCCGCTCACGTTGTTCATACTGTGTACCATGCCATGGGTGTCACCAACCTTGAGGCAGAAGATACACAGGGCCGCCCGTATCAACTGCTGGACGCTGGTGAACCTCTGTACGAATTGTTTTAGCACCCTGTATTCTCTGAACAAAAACTATGTCACGAAGCGCGACAATCAGCCGAAGAACGGCCGAAACTGACATCGAACTCAGTATTGATCTCGACGGATCCGGTCAGCATACGATCGACACTGGAATCGGTTTTCTTGATCATATGCTGACACTGTTTGCGCGTCACGGTCTGTTCGATCTGAACGTCCAGGCGAAGGGAGACCTGCATGTGGACCACCACCACACCGTCGAAGATGTCGGTATTTGTCTGGGCAAGGTCATCAACGACGCCCTGGGAGACAAACGGGGAATCGCCCGCTACGGAAGCATTTCGCTGCCAATGGAGGAAACGCTGGTCACATCGTCCCTTGATCTCAGCGGACGCTTTGCGTTTGTGTTTCGAGTCGATTTCCCAACAGAGAAGATCGGTGACTTCGACACTGAGTTAGTTCAGGAGTTCTGGAACGCTGTGGCGTCAAATACGATGATGAATCTGCATCTGATTCTGCACCACGGAACGAACAGTCACCACATTTCTGAGGCAACATTCAAAGGCACGGCCCGCGCCCTGCGGCGGGCTGTAGCAATAGATCCGCGCCAGCCCGGCGTCCCTTCGTCAAAAGGTACGTTGTAGATCGTAAGCTTATGCCCACATCTTATAACGGTGTTGGAACGCACTACTTCGGCCGAAAGAACAGGAAAACACGGACTGCTGTCTGCCAGCACTGCAGGTACGAGGCGCAACTGACGTCCTATGAAACACGCCTGTGGTTCGTAATTGTCTTCATCCCGGTCATACCGCTGGGACGCAAACGCGTTTCTGACCAGTGTGCGGTCTGCAATCGCCACTTCGCGATTGATCTGAAACAGTGGCAAACGGCGAGACAGTCGGAAACCGCCATCGCCATTGAGCGGTATCGAATTGATCAGTCAGAAGAAGCCGCCCTGGAAGTACACGGCCAGCTGTTGGCATTTCAGCAGTACGACGATGCCGCTGCCTTCCGCTCGGCTGCGCTGGAACGGTTTCCCGAAAGCGCGCCTCTGGTGGCCGGGATCGCGGCGCATCTGGACTTCATTGGACTTTTGACGGAAGCGGACCCACTGTGGGACAGAGCGTTTTTGCTGGATCCCGATTTCCCGGAGGCCCGCGTCGGAATTGCGTCTCGCCGACTGCGGGACGGCAAGACCGACGAAGCCAGGGAACTTCTGTGCTTTCTGGAACAACCCGGGGCAGAACAGCAATACAACCTGGAACCACTGTTTGATCTGGCGACGCACTTCCAGCAGGGTGGAGACCACGAACAGGCCATCGAAGTTCATGAGGTTCTGTTGCAGGCGTTTCCGGAGCTGGCCAGAGATCATCAGTTTCGCACATCTGTCCAAACTTCAGAAAAGGCTCTGCAACGCTGTGTGTCTGTTCTGCCGGCAACGCAACACTCGGTCCGAGGGCTGTTCTCGTCGCAGTACTCGCCGAATCAGCGGTGGCTGGCAGGGCTCATAATCGTCGTTGTGCTGGCAGGCATCGGCATGGCCATTAACAACGAGTATATTCGACGCCATCGAACTTTGACCGTGATTAACGAAACCGGTGTCGTCGCCACGATTCAGATTGATAATCATTCTCCGGTATCAGTGCTGGGTCTGCAGACACTGACGATGTCTGAGGGAGCACGAACAGTACGGGTTGCGGGGCCGGTCGTGAAACAACACAATCTGAATGTGACCGCCGGTTACTGGGACAGGTGGACGAAGAATCCTGTCTGGATTGTTAACGTCGGCGGCGTTGGCATCATCGCTGATGCGACGATTTATTACGCGGTGCACCCTCGCGCACCGGTGGTGCAGTTGACGGCGGATCCGCTGATTGTAAAGCAGCATGTGGATTTCGCGTTTGAGACGCCGGCTGATTCTGTATCCCTCGGCCATGAACAGGATGTCCAGTCCAGGACCGCCATTACCTGGCTGGAAATCGGCACCGGTCCGGACGCCGTGGCCGGCGCATTTGACATGCTGCGGCAGTCTGATGCGGGACAGGCGTGGTCCTATGCCGAGCGGAAACTTCGGCGTAATCCACACGATCATAGTCTGTTAAGAATGCTCCGGTCATCCGTACAGCCTGAGCAGATGCCAAGACTGAAATCGCTGCTGGAATCCAGACTCGACCATCGTCCTGTCGCGCTGCACTGGCATCGCATGTATCAGAATATTCCCGACGTCAGCAGAGATTATGAAAAGACGCTGACTCTGTACCAGAACTTCCTGCTGGCTGATCCGCAGAATTCAGTACTGATCTATCTGCGAGGCCGCTTCGACAAAAACCTCGGTGCTGGAAGGGATTCGGTGACACGGGCCATTGAGATTGATCCTGATTTTGGCTGGCCCTATTTTTTACGTGGTTTTACACAGTTGTGTTCCGCTGAATGGCAGTCGGCGCTCGATGATTTCCTGCTGGCTACCGATCGAAAAGTGCCGCCTGACGAGATTCTGGCCTATCGACATACAGCGACACTGGGAATTGGACAGCTGATGGAGCTGGAGCAGCAGTACCGGGACAGTCTGGTGGACAATCCAACTGCGATACGGACGGCAGCGTTGCTGGCCGAATTGCTTGTCGCTCAGGATCGTACCGCCGATGCTGAACAAGTTGTCGACAGGGCTGTCGGCACGTACCGGGAACTCGTTGGCGACCAGCACATGGGTTCCGCGTACGGCGTTCAGGCCATGATGGCATACTTCGTAGGCGAACTGGAATCCAGTAAAGAGTTTGCCGGAAAATCGGAACACCTGAAACCGCTGGAACAGATGGTGTCTGTTGAAACAGGTGACGCTGCTGAGTTTTTCGCACAGTATGATCCGAACGATGACCAGATGAACCGATGGCTGCCCCTGATTTATTCATTGTCATTCCACGCCGATGATGACGCCAAGAACCGTGACGTCTGGTACGACAGAACACTGGAGCGATTAAGACGGCTGGGCCCACGACTGGAAGCGGTAACACGCATCCTGAGCACAGATGTAATCAGCAGCGAACTGATTGCAGATCTGCGACAGGTTCGTGAACTGCCGATGGACAAAGCCGTCATTTTGACGAGTCTCGGACTGCGAACCGACTCTGTCGAGCTGCGCCAGCAGTTTTTCGCAGCTGCACGGCAAATGATGGTTCGTCGCAGGCCTCCGTATCTGCTTCTGCAGCGCCTGCACAAATCTTCGGGCCGCGAACAATGATGAATCGCGGACGCTTCGACGACCTGGTAGACAGCATCGAATTGCGGTTTGCAGATCGGCCCGCCGCCCTGGCCGGTCATACCTGGCTGTGGCTGTTGATGGGATACGCGGTGGTGGTGCTGTTGACCGCGGTACTGATCGGGGGAGGGCTGGCAGTCTTTCTGGCAGGTGTCTTTCAGCCTGGTGTTGGCGTCGTGCTGGTCATCGCTGGGGGCATCCTGATGACATTCGGTCTGGGACAGGTTGGAGCCCTTGTTCTGATAGATACCTACGAACCCAAAGGGCGACCGTTGCGCGATGACGAGGCACCGGAACTGCACAAGCTGATCACACTGTTGCGAAGTGATCTGGACTGTCCTTCCATCCATCAGGTTCTTCTGACGGAAGACTTCAATGCTGCGATCGTACAGACACCGCGACTGGGAATCTTTGGCTGGTCACGATCGTGGCTGATTCTGGGACTGCCACTGCTTCTGGCCATGTCAACCCAGGAAACGGCTTCGGTACTGGCACACGAATTCGGACACATTTCAAAGCGGCATGGTCGACAGCGGAATCGAATTTATCGACTGCACCAGTCGTGGGAGAAACTGTTTGTGAAGCTGCAACAGAATTCCGGCAGCGGATTCGTCCGAGTGGCCGGCACATTTGTGTTGAGATTTCTCAACTGGTACTGGCCTCGTTTTCACGCTCTCGCGTTTGTGCTGTCTCGACAGAATGAATTCATGGCAGATGGCATCGCCGTTGAGGCAACGAACGCCGAGTTTGCCGCATCCGCGCTGTGGCGAATGAATTGCACGGGATACATGCTGGAAAACGGCTTCTGGAAGGATCTGTGGGCAGAAACGGCGGCTGTGCCGGAGCCGCCCGGGAACCTGTGTGAACGCCTGACAATTGCGTACCGTGATGCACCAGCCGCCGAAGACGCCGAAAGGTGGTGCGACTGGGCTCTGCGGCGAGTTACTAATAATGACGATACTCATCCGTCCCTGTTCGATCGACTTAATGCGATTGGTGTTTCTGCTCGGCAACTTCGGTCGGCAGGGTTTCCGCCTGCCCCCGTGGTTTCTGCGGCTGACGGACTGTTGACCGGAGACTTGAAGCAGATTGAGGAGGACATCAACCAACGCTGGCGAACCAACGTTCTGTCCATCTGGCAGGATCGTCATCGACGCATTTCTGCAATTGACAGACTGTCGCACACTGCAAAGAACCGTACTTCTTCGGCGTCCAACAACGCGGCCGAATTATGGAAGCAGACGCGCAACATCCTCGACATCCAGGGCCTCGACGCGGCCGAACCGAATCTGCGACGGCTGCTGAAGCTTAAGTCGGACCATATTGGAGCCACGCTGGCCCTGGGACAGCTTCGGCTTAGTCAGGGACACGACGATGGCGAGGATCTTTTACAACATGTTCTCAGCCTGCAGACAGCCGAGTGGACTCAGGCTGCCGGCGACTCTCTGGCAAGTCACTTTTCGAAAACCGGCCAGCGCAGTGCCCTGAGACAGGTGCGGCAGCAGATGGATGACTTTGAGGCAGCCAGAGCAGAGGCGGAAAAGGAACGCACCGAAATTCTGCGGGGTGACGTGTTTACAGCACATGAGCTTAACGCCGATGAATTGAAACGAACGCGATCTGCTCTGTTGGGTCAGGAACATTGTCTTCTGGCGTGGCTGGTGCAGAAAGAGATGACACACTTTCCGGAAGAACGCCTGTATGTTGTGTGCGTCGATTCCAACACTCGCGCCGGCAGCAGCCTGAGAGCCGAACGCAACGACCGAATGATCACGTCGTTGCTGCTGGAACTTGAACTTCCCGGGCGTCCGTTTATTGTGAATCCAACGGGGGAATTCAAAGCTGTAGCCGGTCGCATCATGAAAAAGTCTGAGTGGCAGATATTCGACCGATCCCGCCAGTCATCACAATCGCTGACGGCCGAATGATTGTGAACAACGCAAGGTCCTTTGAGCCGCAGTGCGCGAGCTGATTGCTGCATCTGTCAGGTATGTGAACGACGAACGGTGTGTTCATGCGTTCGCCGAGGTTATTCCACAGCTTCCAGCATGCGCAGCGGGACATAAAACTTCACGTATTTGTGTCCGTCAGAATACGCTTGTCCCCGGGGATCAATGACAAGGACAGTGGCTCGTTTTGTGATTCGTTTGACAATGCCCTCATGGCTCTGGCCCTGAATATCAAAACGGACTCTTGAACCGGTACGAATGCCATATTCCCGGTCGGCCACGTCGGACGGCGTGAGCAACTCGTGCTGGTGATGTGTATGGCCGAATACTCGCCGGGCGATATGCTGAAACCGGCTCACTGAGCAGCTGGATCCTGACCAGATCAGCAGTTCAGCCAGGTGGACCAGTTCGTGTTCCATCACTCTCATCAGGCCTTCCAGACGACTGACACACTCGATCCCTGTTACTGTGACGGGGCGCTCAGGCTCCTGAAACGACTGATACAACAGCGTCGTGGCGACAGCAATCTCATAACTCGCTGCTCCAGGTTTGCTGCGGTCCGTCCAGCGAGTCGTTTTGCCGCCTGCCCGCGTCATCCGTTTTGACAGCCGAAACGACAGCAGATTTGAGTTGAGGGTCGACCCCAGGAGGCCACCGAAGTAGTTTTCATCATAGAGTTCATAGAGCAGTTGAATGTCGGCAGCATGCAGCCTCTCAAAATTCGGTTTCGTCACATACGGTGACGCTGCAAATATATTGTCGGCGATAAGTTGATTCAGCTGTTGACGTTCGATCGTCGTCGTACTTCTGTTACGGACCAGCTGTTCCAGTTTTTGCCGCGACGATTTCATGGGCGTGTTGTAGCACAAATCTGTCAAGCACGTTCGGTTCCGGATGCAGTCCTGTTCCGGAACGCGTGGTTGAACGCAGCGATGCCGGCCGACTCGGTTGCTCCATTCCGGCGGGTTCCCGGGCCCACCCAGGTTGCCCTTAAGCAAGGATGTCCTGAACGATCTCACCGTGCACGTCGGTCAGGCGGAACTGACGTCCCTGGAAACGATAGGTCAGTCGTTCATGATCGATGCCGAGCAGGTGCAGAATCGTTGCCTGCAAGTCGTGGACATGCACGCCGTCCGCGGCCACATTGATCCCCAGTTCGTCAGACGATCCAAAGGTCATGCCCGGCTTGACTCCGGCGCCTGCCATCCAGATCGTGAAAGCATACGGGTGATGATCGCGTCCCCAGCGAGGCCGGTTATTGATATCGCCCTGCAAAAACGGAGTGCGACCAAATTCACCGCCCCACACCACCAGTGTTTCGTCGAGCAAGCCACGTTGTTCAAGGTCCCTGATAAGTGCCGCAGACGGCTGATCCGTGTCTTTGCACTGAGTATACAGTTCTGTGGTTAAACTGTTGTGCTGGTCCCAGCCGGCATGCATCAGTTGTACGAAACGAGTGCCGCGTTCGACCAGTCGTCGAGCCAGCAGGCAATTGTGAGCGAAGGTGCCCCGTTCGGTGACGGACGGACCGTACATGTCCAGCGTAGCTTTGGACTCGCCGGAAAGGTTTGTCAGTTCCGGCACGCTGGCCTGCATCCGGAATCCCATTTCGTACTGCGAAATGCGGGTGGCAATTTCGGGATCGGCCTGCTGCTGCAATTTCATGTGATTCAGTTTTGCCAGGTCATCCAGCCAGCCTCGTCGCATTTGTCGAGTCATGCCGCCGGGATTGGACAGATACAGAACCGGATCACCGCCGCTGCGAAACTTCACTCCCTGATACTGCGATGGCAGAAATCCGCTGCCCCAGTAAAAATCGTAGAAGATCTGCCCACACGTCGTGTTCTTGCTGATGGACGTCATAACGACGAACGCGGGCAGGTCTTCCGCTTCGCTGCCGAGTCCGTAATTAAGCCATGCTCCCAGAGTGGGACGACCAGGAATCTGCGAACCACTCAGCAGAAATGAGATCGCCGGCGCGTGGTTTACCGCGTCGGTATGCATCCCCTTGATAAAACAGATTTTATCGACAATCTGCGCCGTGTGTGGCATGAATTCGCTGACGGTGGCTCCGCAGTGCCCATGCTGATGAAACGGTTCGACAGGTGCCAGCATCAGCTTCCCCGAAGCATTTCCGGTCATGGTGCTGAATCGTTTGCCGTCAACAAATCCCGCAGGCACAGGCTGACCGTGCAGTTCGGACAGTCTGGGCTTGTAGTCGAAAAGGTCGACGTGCGTCGGTGCCCCGTTCTGGAACAGGTAAATGACGTTCTTGACCTTCGGGCTCAGATGCGGCAGATCAGGCAGCCCGCCGATTGGGTTTGCAGTCGTCGCGCTGCCGGATGACGGCACAGTTGCGCCCACGGCGTCGGCACCGAGGAGGCCGGCGAGGGCAGCCGTTGCGACTCCGGTTCCGGCGGGACCGAGCAGCTGACGGCGACTTATCTGAAGTTGATGTTCCAGGACTGGGTTCATCGGTCAGCCCTCTGCGACGTGGATTCAGAAAAACTCACTGCGCGTCGAAAACTCACTGCGCGTCGAAAACTCGCTCACAGTTCCCCTTGCCCTTGTTGCGCGCAATTACTGCCTTGCGGTACAGTTCTTCGCCGGCCGGAGTCGGGTATACGGTATCAACACAGGCCTGACACATGCTTTCCTGAGGCAGTCCCACACAATCTGCCAGTGCTTCTACAGGCAGGTATCTTAAGCTGTCGGCTCCGATCAGATCAGCCATCTTTTGTTCTTCGGCCGCTGTAATGACATTGCCAGCCATGTGATTCGGCGCAAACAACTCAGCAATTGTCGACATGTCGATACCGTAGTAGCACGGAGCAATGATGGGCGGGCAGGCGATGCGAACGTGGACTTCTTTGACTTTTCCGCGATCACGCAGCAGACGCAGCAATTCTTTTAACGTGGTTGCCCGCACGATGGAATCATCCACCAGCAGTACGCGTTTGCCGTCCATGATCTCCGGTAGCGGTGTATATTTCATTCGCACCTTGTCGGCGCGATTCGCTCCTTCAATAAACGTACGACCGATGTAACGGTTGCGGATCAGCCCTTCCAGCGAAGGTACCTTCAGTTCATAGGCCATACTGTCGGCGGCCGCCTTGGCCGTGTCGGGGACCGGCACCACGATGGTGTCTTCATCAATCGGCACGGTTTCACGGCGAGCCAGCTCTTCCCCAAGCCGCTTGCGGGACAGATACACACCTGCGTCATCGAAGTGGCTACCCGCATTTGCAAAATAGATCCACTCAAAGAAACAATGTGCTTTTCGCGGTGAGTCAGCAAACTTCTCCACGCGTGCGCCTCTCCGATCGACGAACACCGCGTGTCCGGGCGGAACGTTGTGGACACTTTCTTCCGGAAACCCAAGGTGCGTCAGTGCGACGCTTTCGCTGGCAGCCGCAAACAACGGTCCGTCGACCGCATAGCATAACGGGCGAATTCCGCGGGGATCCCGAGACACGAACATCTCGCCATTGGCATCCAGGTACACGATATTCCATGAGCCGTCCAGTCGTCGGCTCAGTGACGTCAGGAGCTCCATGTGGCTGATACCGGGTTTTTCGGACAGCTCCTGGGAAATCAGATGATTCAGGATTTCGGTGTCTGTTTCCCGCGTCAGATGAAAGTCGGTCGTTTGCAGTATCTCTTCGCGCAGTTCCAGGTAATTTGTCAGTTGACCGTTGAAGGCGAAGCTGAACCACTTGGAACGGGCGATATGGTGCCGTTCGAAAGGCTGGGCATAACTGCGGTCATTCTTTCCGCAGGTGGCGTAGCGAACATGCCCGATTGCGGCATGGCCTGCATATTCCTTCATCAATTCCAGATATTGGTCCGGATGATTCATACGGAACGCTTCAGCGACGCCTCCGACATCCTTGTGGGTGTCGATGAGCTGTAGTCGACCCGGATTGTATGTCGTGAATCCGGCCGCCAGCTGGCCACGATTCTGCATGTCCAGCAGCATACCTGGGATCAGGCGGGACGCCTGATCTGCGCTGCCTTCAGGAACCTGGGGACTGGTTTCCGGAGAATCGAAGTGATAGATGGCGGCAATGCCGCACTCGTGAAATAACTCATCCATACCAAGTGAATTATGTTGCCGCAGCGAGTCAGCCAGCAGCGTGAGAACCAGTCATCGTCCTGTTGACACAGGAACTGATCCATCGTCCAGTCTTCGAACAACGGAGTGGGTGATCGGTCACACAGTGACTTGGGTTTGGTGGAAGCGCAAATGTACGGTTCCCGAGTTCGGACGGGGGATTGCCGAGTTCTCAGAGAACACTCCTGCACGGCGCGGATAATAGTCGCGCAGGTGTTCGACACAACCCTGGCCGACAACTTGGGGCGTAGATCCTCAATTATGCTGCATTCCGGCAGTGTTTTGCTGTGGCAGGCGTTTCGAATTTCAAAGGGCAGAGACTTTTTGTTCGATGAAGTGAATATGGTGTGGAATGTGTTCGGTGATTCGTTCCACGAGCGTTTCCAGCGTCATGGCCCCGTCGGTGGAATGAACGCCGGTTCGCTGAAATGTTTCGACAGGGCAATTCTGAAGAATCCGCAGGATCTGGCGGCGTGTGAGTGTGATCAGCTGCAGTTCGTCTTCAACGTCACGTGCGGACCAGCACAATGCCGCACTGAACAGATCCGGGTCGGCGTCAAAGAAGGACGGATTGTCTTCCGCGATGACCCGTTTAATGCGATCTGCGTAGACCAATTCTGAGTCTGACAGGTGACAGATGACCTGTCGGATCGACCAATTGCCTTCGCAGGGAACAGCATCAAGATCGTTCACTCGAACATCCACGATTGACCGTCGCAGTGTTTCGGGACCGGCGGCATATTCGGCCAGAAGGTGATTGAGGTCCGGCATGAGAGGACGCCTGTCTACGGAGAAAGCATTAAGACTGAAGCCGGGACACTGATACCGCTACAAGGTTCAGGCGGGGCGATGGCAGTTTTGGCCCGACTCTGAAAAGGGACGGCACACCGACGGAGGTGAGGACTCTGTCGGCGTGCCGATGCCCGCCCGTTTTCATTAACCCGTATCGTTGCTATTGAAGATGGTTCGGACTGTATTGCTTGAGTGCAGGGCCGACATATTTGGGAGGCACCCCGAGCAGTTCCAGTCTCACAGAATGCTCCAAATCAACCTGGCCGGTGACGGACAGTAGTGAACGCACGGCCTGTTCAAAACGTTCGTCACGTTCGTTGCCGACTGAGTACCATTCGCATCGGCTTACATCGTTAAAGAGCAGCAGCAACTGACGGATGTCGATGCGGAAACCAACGTGTTCGATCTGGCCATCTTTAGGGCCGCCGATCATCTCTGTTGTGCCCAGATACATAGACACCAGCCACCCGCGTTCATCTGCCCGACAGTCAAAGCCGACCCGACCTGCATTCGCCAATGGTTCAAAAATATCTGCCACGTTGTGGATGAATTCCTTCAGCCATATCGGACGATGGTCGCGATGTTCTCTGCGTATCTTGTAGTCCGCCATTTGCTGGAGGAGTTCTTCGATGGACATAGATCGGTTGCCAACGGTTTGAGAAATGAATGGGATCAGTTCAGGGTGAATGCGGTTACAGAACGATTCCTTCTCCACTCCGTCGGTCGGCCATCGACCACAACTCCGTTGTCTCGTCTTTCCAGGAACTCAGTACCGCAGATATCGGGATTGATGGCGTTGGGGTTAAGCACAATGCACCACGACCCGGGCAGATGTGCACACCGGGGTCCTGTCCTTCCAGCGGGGACGCTCAGCGACTGTTGATCCAACGGTGCCGATTGCTCCGCCTGTGCTTTATTCACGGCCTGAGCGACCTGCCGAACCTTTGTTATCGCGGCTTTGGGGGCTGAGTGTGGCCCCCTGGACCAGGTCTGTTGGCAGGACGCGATTCTCGCTCGCCCGCCCATGCTGCAGGTGTGTTGGTCAGGCCGGACAGTACCGAATTCCGTTCAAAATCCTGACAGTTACGCTTTACACGATGTATGGCAGCCTGATCGTCATGGTGACAGGGCCGAAATTCGGTCCGCTGGAGTACAACTCAGGGCATGCCACAAGTCGCTCGGGAGTATGAACTTGCGCTCCTGAAGGGAATGTGAAGGTTTGTGGGCTTTCGGCATCAAACGTTTCGGCGTGTGGCTTGCTGGAACCAACTGTTGCCCCGGGGTCAGCACGTGAAGTCTGGGTCTGGCACCATGTTCTTCCGGCGGCAATATGGCCATTCGCAACACGGCGTGCCGCAGAGAATCTGCGTCGCTGCGACTCAATTGCGAGTTCCCGAACAGGCTTTTTACACTCTCTCAAAAAGGTACAGAAAATGTTGAACAGGTTCTGGAAGGACGAACGAGGAGTCATTCTCTCGGTCGAAATTGTGCTGCTGGGGACGATTCTTGTTCTTGGCATGATCGTCGGACTCGTGGAAGTTCAGTCTGCTGTGGTGGCTGAACTAGGCGATCTCGGCGATGCTTTAGGAAATCTGGACCAGTCGTATCAGGTCCCGGGAATCGTGTCGTTCAAACATGGTGGTTCCTGCGGCAATACTTCCACCTGTGGCATCAAAGCCGCGACATCCGGGGCCTCCTACAGAGACCGACCTGATCTCTGTGACTGCAACGCAGTTATTGTCTGCCATTCCGACCACGATCACGGAGAAACGGGGGCGTTCACGAATGATCGTGCTGCCGGTGGGGTTACGGCTCACCACGGAGGCGGCGTCCATCGGGGGCCCGTCAAGGCCCAAAGGGGCGAGCAAAAGAAACGCCAGCCAGTGCCTGCAGTCCCGCGAAAGAAGTGATCTGCCTGACACGGCTGGCAGACCGGCCCGATCTCTCATAATTCTCTGACGACACCCATCTCCGGGTGTCGTTTTTTGTTAAGCTGTCACGATGGCAGAGGAACGGGATTTCTGCCTTCGCAGTAACGAATGGGAGTTCTGGTGGACAACAGGATTGATGGTCACGACGACTGGAAGGTTGGCGTTGGTGTTCTTCGACGCGACGACATTCCTCTGATGATGGGTATTCTGAATGTCACGCCTGACAGCTTTTCAGATGGAGGACTGCATAATCAAATTGACAATGCCGTCGCGCATGGAATACAGCTGGCTCGAGACGGCGCGCACGTGATCGACATCGGCGGAGAATCAACACGGCCCGGCGCTGCACCGGTTGACGTGTTCGAAGAACTTACTCGTACAATTCCGGTTGTCCGAATGCTGGCTGAACAGATCGATGTTCCGATTTCCATCGATACGACCAAGGCCGAAGTCGCTCGCCAGGCCCTGACAGCCGGGGCGGTCATCGTCAACGATATCTCCGGATTGACATTTGATTCTGAAATGATGTCAGTGTGTGCTGAATTTGATGCCGCCATCTGTGTGATGCACATGAAGGGCACTCCGCAGGTCATGCAGCAGAACCCGGCATACGACGATGTCGTTCAGCAAGTTACTGATTTTCTGCAGCGACGCCTGTCAGTCTGCGAGCAGGCTGGCATTGACCGTACCCGAATCTGTGTTGACCCTGGCATCGGCTTCGGCAAAACGGCTGACCACAATCTCAGCCTGATGCGCGCGACCAGCCGGATCCGAAAGATGCTGGGTCGCCCGATACTTGTGGGACATTCTCGCAAGCGATTTCTTTCAAAGCTGCTTGGCCGGACGGTAGAAGAGCGAAATGCCGGCACGGCAGGAGTTTCCGTTGCACTGGCGCAGAACGGTGCGGATATCCTTCGTGTTCATGATGTAAACGCCACTCGAGATGCGCTGACGGCCTGGAACGCAGTGCGAGGAATGTAGTCATCATGACGATCCAACTGCTTGTTTCCGTACGAGATGCCGCAGAAGCCGTGATTGCCGCTGACAGCGGCGCTGACATTGTTGACGTGAAAGAGCCGGAATTCGGTTCACTGGGCTTCGCCGGTGCTGCGACGATCCGGGACATTATTGATGCCGTGGACGGCCGGATTCCCGTTTCCGCAGCACTCGGCGAGTGTCTCGACTGGCCGGGTGCAAACGGAACCATCAGCGACCTGCGACTGAACGGAACCGAACAACCGCTGGCATACGTCAAACTCGGGCTTTCGGGGCTGTTTCCCGAGGCTGCCGGTGATGCATGGGCTGACGTCTGGACAGGTTTGCGTCGCGAATTCGACAGTTTCGTGCTCACCCGGATGTGCGGTGGCTCTGGCGATGTCGTACGAACGGACGGGGTTGTCACGGCCGCAGTACCAATCCCCGTGCAACGGAGGCAACCCGGCCATGGCTGGGTTGCTGTGGCATATGCCGACCACGAACGAGCGGGTGCACCACCGTGGCCAGAGGTGCTGAGCGCTGCGGTGTCGAGCGGCTGTGCCTTTCTGCTGATCGATACGCACGGCAAGGACCGGTCAAGTACCCTGGACTGGTTGCCGGAGTCTGAGCTGATCAATGTCCGACAGCAGTGTCAGCGCAGCCAACTTTCATTTGCCCTGGCGGGGCAGCTGAATCAGACTCATCTGCCGGCCGTAAGGCGAATTCAGCCCGATGTGTTTGCCGTCCGAGGGGCCGTTTGTGACGGGCTTGATCGGTGCAGCACGATTAGCGGCAGGAAAGTGCTCACGCTCAGGACGGCGCTGCAATAACGCAGCCTGAACAGATCAACCTGTTCGACCGTGCAACTCGTACGACGACATGGAATTGGCAGCGTTGTTTGGCCTGCTGACACGGACCAAGTTCTGTGATTTGGCGACAGCACAGTGGCCATTTTTCCGGGACGGCGGCTGACCAACATTCAACGGCGGACATGATACGTCTGCCGGGCACGGTAGGAGTCATGCACCGGTCATCAGGTGTCAGCGCCACGGATCAGGCGTTACTTTCGTACTACTCAACATCATGTGAACTGGCGGTTATCTCGCCCGATTTGGAATTATCGGCGTCCGGATTCATGAGGTCCACAGAGGTAATACGTTGCAGACTGGTCACGGCAGGTGCATCCAGAGCCAGGTTGTCTTCCTGGCGTGGCGGCGGGGCTTCGACGGGCAGCTGGATCAGGAATACGCTGCCTTTGCCAAACTCACTTTCCAGAAAGACGTCCCCGCCCAGCAGTCTTGACAATTCACGAACAATCGAAAGGCCCAGGCCGGTTCCACCGAACTCACGTTTGACATGATCCCGTTCTCCCGGAACCGTCGTGCCCTGCCGAAACTTTTCAAAAATCTGATCCTGTTCCTGCATCGGAATTCCGATCCCCGTGTCTTCGACACTTATTTCAAACGTGTCTTCGTCTTTCAGTTGAGCCGTCACGCGTACTCGTCCTCCTTCGGGAGTGAACTTGACGGCGTTCGACAGCAGGTTGGTCAGGATCTGCCGCAGCTTGCCGGCATCCTGATGCACTTCGGGCAGGGCAGGTTCCGCGTGGAGCACACGCAGGTCGATGTTCTTCTGGTCAGCCAGCGGCATGATCTGATTAGCCTGGTTTTCTACCAGCTCGCGCACATTCACCGGTCCCGGCGTGAGTTTCATCTGGCCGCTTTCAATTTTGGCCAGGTCCAGCAGGTCGTTGATCTGCACCATCAGGTTACGTCCCGACGTGCGAATGTTGTCCACGTAGCGTTTCTGTCGATCATCCAGATTGGCCGCATTTGCCAGCACATCGCTAAAGCCCAGAATACTGTTCAGCGGAGTTCGCAGCTCGTGGCTCATGGTGGCCAGAAATTCGTCCTTCAGAGCATTACTGCTGAACAGTTCCATGTTCGCCTGTGCGAGCTGGTCAACTTTAGCGCCAAAACTGTCGTTGACTCCGCGAAGCTCTTCATTGACCGTCGTCATGTGACGGAGCATACGATTGAACGCGTGACTGAGTTCTTCGAATTCGTCCCCTGTGTTGATGACAGCACGGAGGTTCAGGTTGCCTCGCGCAATTTCGTCGCTGACATCTTTCAGGTGAAGGACGGGTTTCACAATGATGTAGCGAACAATCAGATAGGCCACCAACATCGCTACAAATGTTGTCACGATCGCGGACGCCACCAGTATGATTCGGTTATGGTTAAGTTGGTCCACAACACTGGCCATGGACAACGTAACGGTGGCCATGGCAACCAGTTCGCCGGATTGGTACGTCGCTGCGTTTTTTCCGTTGTGACATTGCAGACACGAGTCTGATGCGGTGACCGCCTCATAGTACTTCAGGAAACGTTCGCCGTCGGCGGTGTCGTCCATTCGCCAGTCCTGAGTCGCGCCGTTCTTGAACTTCACCCAGGCATCGATGGCTTCGCCGTCTCTTGTGGCGTGGCTGTTAATCAGGCTCCATTTTACGCCAAGGCCGAATTCATCAACGGACGCTAGGTGGTCCCGGAAAGTGTTGAAGTCGGTGTCAGAAGAACCTGCCACCCGGGGGCCTGCGGGGGATTGTGTCGCCGGCTCGCCTGGCGTTGCGGTTAAGTCAGCGCGGGACTCCTGGGGCTGCGTGTCAGCTTCTGCACCGCCAGCAATCAGGAAGTCCTCGTCGGCGGATGCGGCCTGTTTGCCATATTGTTCTGCGTATCGCTGGTAATGCCTGCGCAACAGAATCTGAGGAATCAAAGTCTGTGCTTTGACAACCTGCTGGGCTTCCACCAGAGCCCGTGTACGTCCGGCATAGATCCAGAAACTGGTCGTAATGAGAATCATCAGGGCCGCGCCAAACAGCAACCGGCACTTCCGCTCCAGACTCGTTTCGCCAAGCAGCTTCTTGAGTCCTCGGTAGTTGATCACGGTCTGGCTTTCGTGGACAGTACGTCGAAACGGAATGGCTTTACGGAATGGCCTGACTGAACAGCATCAGGAGTTTGCGAGACACGATACTGAAACGTATTCAAGCGAACGACTTGCGGCAAATGCAGGGCCTCGCGGGGTGAACTTGTATTTGCCGCCGTTCATGCGAAAGTGATGCTGTCCGAATGAAGTCTAACGCCGAAACGTCACCACGAAAACAACACTCACGCCAATCTATCGGAACACAGAACGGGTTCAGATGAAACAAAGAAACTTCGTGCTTGCCATCACAGGAGCAAGTGGATCAGCCTACGCTGTCAGGCTGGCTCAGATTCTGCTGCGTGCCGGGCACCATATTCATATGATTGTCAGCCGGGCGGCTCGTCAGGTTGCCCAACACGAGCTGGACGCCAGGATTCCGGCTGATGATGCGTCCGGCGACGACTGGCTGAAGTTCACAGGAACTGCGCTGACGACAGGTGCGGCGGCTGCATGGGGCTTCAGTGACTGTTCAGACGATTTCAGCGGAAACTGTTCTGTACATGGAATTAGTGATTTTACGGCTGGTGTCGCCAGTGGTTCATTTCTGACGGGGGGCATGGTTATTTGCCCTTGCTCCATGGGAACTCTGTCAGCGATCGCATGCGGCTCGTCAATGAATCTGATTCAGCGGTCCGCAGATGTCCACCTGAAGGAACGCCGGCCACTGATTCTGATACCACGTGAAACTCCACTCAGTCTCGTTGCTCTGGAAAATATGACGCGACTGTCGCACGCTGGTGCCACAATCCTGCCGGCGATGCCCGGATTTTATCATCGTCCTGAGAGCATTGCCGACTGCATCGATTTTGTTGTCGCACGCACCTGTGACCATCTCAACGTGGAGCACTCGCTGGTTCGGCGCTGGAGCGAAGCAGATTAGTTTGCTGGCGCCCAGTGCGTTGTTTTAACGCCCATACAGTGGCATTGACTCTCTGTTCAGGATATGACTCTGCCGGGTACATTCCTCCCTGTGCCGCATTCTTTGAATCACCGGGCAAACGAACATCGCACCGGAATTATGGATGCCTATGACTGCAGCAGATAGACATTCGACTGGTGTGCCGCGACTGGACGAAGCCCTGGGCGGCGGACTTATTCCTGGTGCGCTGGCGGTCGTCATGGGGGCGACTGGCATCGGAAAAACGCAGTTGGGGGTCAGTTACGCGTACGCCGGCATCGAGCAGGAAGGGCAATCGGGCGTTATCTTCGATTTGACAACGCGGGGCGATTCGCAGGGACAGGCAGATTACGCTGACCGAATATTTGACTGGAAACTGCGAACACGAAAGTTAGTGGACCGAATTGACCCCGCGATCGTGTGGGATGCCGGTGAGATTCGTTCCGATTACCTGCATGTTTTCCATCGTAGCGGTCGTCGAGTCACAATTGGCGATATGCAACCCGAGGAATGGCAGGAATTCAAAGCTGATCTAATGCGGCGTCTGGACCAGACAATCGCTTTTTTTTACGGGAATTTTGTTCATGGTGTACGGCGAGCCGTAATTGACGGCGTCGAACCAACCGAAAAAGATTCAGACTCGTTTCAATTTCACCTGTTTGATTACATTTACCATCAGATTCTGCGGAAGGAACATGACTGGCTGGCTCGCGACCTGTTTCGAGTACACTATCGGTCTCAGGAAGACACCGTGAAACGCCATGAATACGACCATCACCGGATCAGCGGTCTGCTGCTGTACACCTGTCACGAAGTTATGCTGGATGATCTGATCAGCAGACCCATTCAGTCCGGCGATGTACTGTCGAACGCAAATACCATCATTATGATGGGCAAGATCCGCGACGGTAACAGGATCGGTCGAGCTTTGTACGTGGCGAAGCACCGTGGCAGCGCATGTGAAGAATCCATTCTGCCGTACCACACCACAGAACAGGGAATCGTGTTTGACTAACGCGAAGACTCATCCCGGAAAACCAAACCTTGATTAATACCACCGATACATCATCTCTGCACAACAGTCGATTCATGAAGGCCGTGCGCCGTGAACCGGTCGATACGACGCCTGTCTGGATCATGCGCCAGGCGGGGCGTTATCTGCCTGAGTACATGGCGGTTCGCAATAAGGTTACGTTCATTGAGCTGTGTAAGACTCCCGAACTGGCCTGCGAAGTCACCGTCACAGCGCGGAACATTCTGGGAACTGATGCTGCCATTCTGTTTGCTGATCTGTTGCCGATTCTTGAACCAATGGGCATTGATCTGGAGTATATTAAGGGCGAAGGTCCCGTAATTCATAATCCGTTGCAGGAGCCTGGCGCCGTCGACCGACTTTCGGCCCTGGAATCCGTCGATGTGCTGGACTACGTTTTTCAGGCTGTACGGCTGATTCGCAGCGAACTTCCGGTCGACGTCCCGCTGCTCGGTTTCGCAGGAGCACCATTCACTTTAGCGTCGTACTGCATCGAAGGTGGAGGTTCGAAGAACTACGTCCACACCAAGAAACTGATGTATAACGACGCCGGTGCGTGGAATACACTGATGTCCAAACTTGTGGACTCAGTCAGTCTTTACCTAAAGGCACAGGTCGCCGCGGGATGCCAGGCCGTGCAGGTATTTGACAGCTGGGCCGGATGTTTATCACCGGCTGACTATCAGCGATATGTGCTGCCTCATACGAAACGGCTGATCGAATCTGTTCAGGATGACGCACCGGTCATTAATTTTCTGACAGGTAACCCGGCGTTGCTGCCGTTGCAGCGTCAGGCCGGAGGCACAGTCATGGGCGTTGACTGGCGCATTCAGCTGATCGACGCATGGGACATCTTCGGACCGGAGTTCGCCGTGCAGGGCAATCTGGATCCGGTCTCGATTTACGCGGAACTGCCGGTACTCAAAGAGCGGATCAGGACCGTGATCGATTCGGTGCGTGGTAGAAACGGGCACATCTTCAATCTGGGACACGGCGTTATGCCCGATATGAGTCCTGAACACGTGAAGGCGGTTGTCGACTATGTGCATGAACTGGGAGTGTCGTCCTGATGACCACCACAGGTCCGGAGACGAGGTCGCATCAACGCGAACGCAAAGGCAGACGAGTTGCTGTCATCGGTGGTGGCATTACCGGGTTGTCAGCGGCTCAGCGTTTGATAAGCACAGATCCGATGGCCGAGGTCGTGATTCTTGAATCGACTGAACGTTTCGGTGGCATCATTCGTACGGAACATGGTCACGGTTTCCTGATGGAGTTGGGCCCCGACTCGTTTATTACGAACAAGCCGGGAGGTATTCAACTTTGCGAGGAGGTCGGCCTGGCCGATGAACTGATTCCTACCGATGCTGAATTTCGTCGGTCACTGGTGCTGCGTAACGGAAAACCCCGGCTGGTTCCGGAAGGCTTTATGCTGATGGCACCGGCAAAGCCATGGAAAATCGCCACCACGCCCGTGCTGTCTGTCGCAGGAAAAATCAGGTTACTGCGAGAAGCATTTATCCGGCCGAAGACAGGTGAAGAGGAAGATGAGTCGCTGGCCGGTTTTGTGCGTCGCCGCTTTGGTCGACAGACGCTGGAGCGGCTTGTACAGCCACTGGTCGGCGGGATCTATACCTCGGACCCTGAGAAACTGAGTCTGAAGGCCACCCTGCCACGCTTTATCGATATGGAACAGCAGTATGGCAGTGTGATTCGTGCGACGCTGGCGGAACAGCGTCAGAAGAAGGGACGCGGCGAAGCTGACTCGGGCAGCGGTGCGCGGTACGGTTTGTTTGCGGCACCCCGAAACGGACTGGGAAGCCTGGTTGACGGTGTTCTGGAGTGGCTGCGCGGGTCCGAACGGGTGTGTTTCTGTTCGAACACGCCCGTTTCGGGTTTGACGCAGACATCTGCTGAAGACGGAACTGCCGCTCCTTCATGGGCCGTATCTGCGCCGGACGTTCCTGATGAAATCTTCGACGATGTCATTCTGACACTGTCGACACACAAGGCTGCGGATCTGTTGAACGATGAGAGCTTTTCGGAGCTGGCACAGTCGCTGCGTGAAATCGAGTATGCGTCCAGTGCGATCGTGGTTACAACTCACAAGCTTAGTGACTTTCGGCATTCACTGGACGCATTCGGGCTGGTCGTGCCGGCCATAGAAAACCGCAGAATTCTGGCGGTGTCCTTTACAAGTCGAAAGTTCCCCGGGCGGGCGCCGGCAGGGCATGTGCTGCTGAGAACATTTGTCGGGGGAGCCATGCAGCCGGAGCTCCTGGAGCACTCAGACGCTGAGATCACACAATTCGTGCATCAGGAGTTGTCGGCAATACTCGGCATGAATGCCGCCCCTTCGTTCAGTCAGGTGGTTCGATACCAGCGGGCCATGCCGCAATATCACGTGGGCCATTTGGCACGAGTGGCCGAAATTGAACGACTTTCCGACGAACACCGTGGACTCCATCTGGCCGGCAGCGCCTACTTCGGAGTGGGGCTCCCTGACAGTATCGCCAGTGGATGGTTGGCTGCGGATCGGGTTCTGCAGGGCGTCTGATGTTGCAGTACAATACTTCAACGGCCGACAGAGATCGTCAGCAGCTGTGAATTCGGAAGGTTTCCGACCATCTCAGTCTGTCAGAGTAATCGTGCCCCGATCCCGTTCACTGGTGAACGGAAATGGCCGACCTTCATACGCCGGATCGACCTGCGTCCCATAGTCGAAGCCATTATCAAAGGTCTCCGCCAGCGGGTAGCTGCTGATGTGCATTTGAGGCATTTCAGTCTCTTCGATCATGCTGCCGTTCACTTACAGTTCGCCGGTTCCGCCGCATGGTCTGGTCCGCTTGAAGTTGAACTTCAGGTCCGTGCGGCCCTGCGGCAGATCGCTTTACCATCTTCATCATACTCTTGGAACCGGATTCGGCTGGAAAGTCGTCAGGCCGCTCCGCTTCATTCGGGTCGGTCAGGCAGATGATCACCTTGTCGGCATCAAACTGATAGATTCCCCAACTGTCCTTCCCCTGCGATGTGCTGACCTCGATCCGCTTCGGATACTTGGCGGGTTCAATTCGGAACACTTTCGCGCTCTGTCTGCCGTCTGCGGGAGTCCTGAAGATGATCGCGTTTTCAATAATCTGTACACGTCCTCCCGATGGAAGTATTTCGCGAATGTTTTCCTTTGCAATCATCTTTCCGTCTTCAACAAGGTCCGTCACATCCCAGTACCCCTGGAACTTCCTGAGTTCCGGGTCCTTGTCCTGCCCCTGCAATTGGGACCTACGTCGTCAGAGCGGCTATCATGCGCAGAATCGTGTTCCCACGAAGTCCGGAATTACTTAGAAGATGCTTTATGTTTGGTCTCCCTGCCTTTTGGTTGCTATCTGACGTCGCTCCGCGACAGTCGTAAGAACCTGTGAGTCACCTCCTGTATCAGATCGATCGGCGGTTGGCCTGCTCGGTGGCCGTGTCCCGCCCTCGCGAATCAGCGGGGCTGAAAGCGAAACAGCGACTATGATCTGAAGATGAACAGCGGCAAACGACCATGGTCGGGGTACAGACGGCCCACCCGCCCTCACCGGGCCCGGTTGTTGTGATTGATGCTCTGCTGACATAACATGCGCAGGCGTTCGCATGGTGTCCTCGTGTGCGAGCTGCGCAGAATCGGCAGAATTGATCTTGATCTTATTCTGCATTTCAAGAGGCGCACCTGAGCGGTGATATGTTCAATGGGTGTGTCGTCGCGAACCTTGGATTCAATCCGATGTTGCTGAATAGTTCATTCTGTGAATCACCCGCTGCTTCAAAATAGTCATGGTACACGACCTGAGGTGGTTCAGGACGATGTCTTCGCGGAAGGTATTGTTTCTCTGGACTACGCGGAAGAGTCGCGGACGCTGCTTGTGGGCACGTCGACTGGACACGTAGTGTTGCTGAATCAGGCTGGCGAACAATTAAAGCGTGAACGCGGGTTCGACAATCTGCTGTCTCTTGTCTGGTCCGATACCGGAACATTCGGGGCCGCTGCATTGGCCGGTGGACGTCTTGTGTGTTTCGATAACAACCTGAAAAAACATTGGGAAGTCAAATTTACAGGTGACATTCGCGGACTCGCAATCACTCCATTCGGCAGTCACATCGCAGTGAGTTCGGAGTCGTCGCAGACGTATATCGTTTCCATCGACAGGAAGGAAATTTCCAAATTTGAAACGCCTCGACCGCTCGATTTTCTGCATTTTCTGAACGAGAAACCATTGCTGATCGGGGCAGCGGAATTCGGTCATTTGTGTTGTCACCAGTTGGGTGGTGACGAAGAGTGGAACGAGCGAATTATGAATAATGTGGGTAACATGGCCGTATCCGGCTGCGGAAAACGGATTCTGCTGGCCGCCTTCAATCATGGGATTCAGGTCTTAAGTGGATCGGGAAAGCAAAAAGGCTCATTTATGGTTGATGGAATCCCCAATTCCGTCGCTGCGTCAAGTACCCGAAAGCGTCTGGCGGCGACCACGCTGGAGGATCGCATTTACTGGCTGAACTTTGAGGGAGAGCTTCTGTGGGCATGCGATTTGTCTCGTGACCCCGCAAAACACATGAGAGTTGATCCGCTGGGAGAGCGACTGTTCGTGGCCACACAATCCGGACGATTGCTGCAACTCTATTGGTAGATACGGGCCGACAGCTGGTGCCTGGGCCAGCATTCCCAATGCAGACGTGCAAATTACCTGTTCGAATCCACCTGCAGGAAAGCGACAACTTCCGTGTGGTGAGCAAACGCGAACATTGATTCCGCATCCTGTCGTTGTAGAATCCGTTATGATTGGCTTGCGTACCCACTTCCTCAAATTGGCCAATCCTTGGAAAACTTCACGTTGCGATGTGATGTAATCCGTCCTCCAGCGCGTTAGTCTGGTACCTCACAAAAGTCCCTGGAGTTCCAGTAATGTTTGCCCTGTTCTTCCCCACCGCGTCTGTGAATACTCTTGCCTTTGGCTTCGGTGGCCCGCTGGAGCTCACCGTTATTGCCGGGATTGTGCTTGTGCTGTTCGGTAATCGTTTGCCCGGTGCTGCCAAATCACTGGGACAGAGTTTTTCGGCTTTCAAGAAGGGAATTAAGGAGGGGGCTGAGGACGACGAAACTGATAATCTGGATTCTGAATAACCGACAGTTCCCGTTTGTCGCGTCGAAAAGACCGCCGGTTCGGACCCCGGCGACGCCAATAGAGAGTTACTCGTCGCCACAAGAACCTCAGAATTTCACTTAGAACGTTGCCATGTGCCTGCCTGAATCAATTGCCCGCATCACGAACGATCTTCCTGTCCTGGCTTTCTATAGTCCTGGTCCCCAGGAAATGATGGTCGTAGGCGTCATTGCACTGTTGCTGTTCGGAAAACGGCTGCCCGAAGTCGCAAAAAATCTGGGTAAGGGGCTGTCTGAGTTCAAAAAGGGAATGCAGGGCTTCCAGGATGAAGTTCGCAGGGACTCGGATGTTACAAATCAATCGATAGATTATGCGCCGCCGTCAAAATCAAGTTCTTCCGACCGCCCTGTGGCCGACTCTACTTCGGAAGACGACGACGAATTTTCTGCGCCTCGCTTCGAAATTGAGGACTGATTCGAAGACGTGTCTTGTTGCCGCACCATGTCAGGTGTATTGCACTGTCCCGGTAGTTCTGCACGCGTTCGTCAGTGCTGCGACGTTCGGCCGCTGCCCCCAGGTTGATTCGCTGCCTGATCTGAACATGACGCGGATCATCCTCGGATGCTGTACTATCACTGTCGTCGTTTGGTTCTGATATGCTTACGACAACCTGTTTATGTCACTGCAACCTAGTCCATGCGAATACGCGTGGCACTGTACCTGCCAATGTTCGAATGGAATCCGTCAACAATCTTTGTTGCGTCCGCCGTCGGAGGCGGCGTTGGCTTCCTGTCCGGTCTGTTTGGCGTCGGCGGCGGGTTTCTGCTGGTACCGATACTGAATGCGGTGCTTGGTGTCCCAATGCCGATTGCTGTGGGGTCGACCGCGTGCTACACACTGGGGCCGGCAACCACGGCAATGCTGGCCAGAAAACCCCGATCGGGATATCTTGAACTGCCTCTGATTCTGAGCGGAGGCTTGTTTGTGGGTGTCTGGACGGGAACGCGTGCGCTCAGCTGGCTGCAGGATACCAGCACGATGATGGTTATGGGGCGTTCCCTCCCGGCCGTCGAGTTGATTGTGCTGCTCAGCTATGGCGTATTGATGATCGGAATTGCTGCGATGTCCCTTCTTGATGCGTTCAGCGTTCAACCTGCAGCCGGAGTACGACGGCGCGGCATACTGACATCGATGGCCCTGCCACCCGTGGCAGATATACCGGATCTGCGACCAGGCGTCTATTCGATCCCGTTGCTGGCATGGACGGGACTTGTGGTTGGATTTCTGTCGGGTTTTCTGGGAATGAGTGGCGGGCTCGTTCTGGTGCCAGCTGCGATTTACCTGCTCGGCCTGCGAGTTCATGATGCTACGACGGTTACGATCGTCATCGTGTGGCTGGTTTCGATTCAGTCGACGTTTATGCACACGCTGCACAACAACGTTTCGCTGAGCCTCGTGGCCGCACTGCTCTTATGCGGCACGATCGGCGCCAACATCGGAAGCCAGCTCGGGATGCGGTGGCATGGTTCGCGGCTGAAACTGGGGTTTGGCCTGATGGTGCTTGCTGCCGCTGGAATTGTGATTGTGAAGCTCTGTATGCTTTGGGCCAGAGCAAGCTGAGTTGTCCGTTTCAGCCACATCAGCATGCATGCTGATGTGGCCTCAGACTAATACACTGCGAGTCAGGGCTGCGCAGTATTCCATCCCTCAAATCTCTGCTGTCGCCGCACCATCCTCACGCGCAAAGTCGGTCATTTTTCTGTTTCAGTGGGGTGGTCCAAGTCACGTCGACACTTTCGATATGAAGATGACCGCTCCTCAGGAGTATCGTTCGAAGTACTCGTCGATTTCGACTTCCGTGCCCGGGATGCACGTCTGCGAGCATCTGCCGGAAACCGCGAAAGTGATGCACCAGTTCGCTCAGATCCGTACCGTGCATCACACGATGAACAACCATAACAGTGCGGGGTACACGGTACTGACGGGGGGCGAATCACCGATTGATGATCAACGGCTTCGAGCTTCACTGGGTCTCTCTCCCGCTTTCGGTCCGGTGGTCGACGCAGTTGCTCCAAATCGCAACGACATGCCTACATTTGTATCCTCTCCCCACACCATCGCCGATGGATCAACAACTCCCGGCCAGCGGGCCAGCCTCCACAGCAAGATTCACGATCCACTGTTCATACCGAACGATCCGAACGCCGCCGATTTCGAACTGTCGCGGCTGAGTCTGCCGTCAGATGTGTCACTTGGTCGTCTGAGTGATCGTCGTGAGCTGCAGAAGATGATCAATCGTCAGGCACATCTGCTGGACGGATCGGCAGCAGCGAAAGGATTGAACGCATACTACGAAAGGGCGATCGGCAGGCTGAATTCCAGGCGGGTACGTAACGCCTTTAATATCTCCAGCGAACCGACAGAACTGCGCGATGCCTATGGTCGAACAACCTACGGGCAGAACTGCCTGCAGGCAAGGCGTCTGGTGGAATCAGGAGTGAAGTTCGTGACGATGCACTTTTCAGAAACATCGGCGAACGCAGCAAAACCGACGGCGGCTGGGACACTCATGGTTTCGATGACACACGAATGTATGAAATCCTTCCCGAATGGCATCTGCCGGTCACAGACCACACGCTGCCTGTTCTGTTAAATAACCTGGAAAACAGAGGCCTGCTGCAGGACACTCTGGCCATGTGGGTCGGCGAATTCGGCCGTACGCCGAACATCAACAAGAACATCAGTCGAGACCACTGGCCACGGTGCTGTACCGCGTTGCTGGCCGGCGGAGGTGTGAAAGGTGGCGCCGTCTACGGTGCGGCTGACAAATACGGTGCCGTTCCCGACCGCGACCCTGTGACCACCGGCGATCTGACGGCCACGATATACAACCTGCTGGGCATCGATCCTACCACCGAAATTCATGACAACTTTGGTCGTCCACTACCGATTGCCAACGGCAGACCAGTGTCGGAAATCTTTGCCTGATGAGAAACAGGTTGAGATTGCTGAGACGACAGAATTCCTGCGGTGATCGGATATTCTCAGGACATCACAGAGAAGCCGTTGCGGAAGTCCTGGCGATCGTGAACAATAAACTCTGCTGCCATCCTGAACGAATCCCACCCGAACGAATTCTACAATGCACCGAGCTATTCTTTTTTTGCTGGTTGCCGGTTTTTCAGTCGTTGGTGTCGCTGATGACGCCACCTTCGAAGCGGACGTCCGACCCATTCTGAAAGCCCACTGTTTTCAATGCCACGGCGAATTCGGGGAACGAGAAGGTGGCCTTGATCTGCGGCTTCGACGCCTGATTGTACAGGGGGGCGAGTCGGGGCCAGCGATCGTCGCCGGAAATCCCGATTCCAGTCTGCTGCTGGAACGTACCCGCAGTGGCGAAATGCCACCGGGTGACAAACAGCTTGCCGCGAATGAAATCGACGCCCTGGCTGAATGGATTTCGACCGGGGCAAAAACTGCTCGTGAGGAACCGCACGTTATTGGCGACGATCCGATCTTCACAGAAGAAGAACGAAACTATTGGGCGTTTCAGCCCGTGCGGCGACCATCTGTACCAGTACTTGCTAAAGGGCGTCGCGTTCGCACACCAATCGACGCTCTGTTGCTGCAGAGAATCTCGGCAGGTCGTGGCATGCCCGCTGATTTTTCGTCGGATGCGTCACAGACGCGATTGATTCGTCGAGCGTACTTCGACCTGACAGGTTTGCCACCATCGCCGGATGATGTCGCGGCGTTTGCGGCAGATGACAGCAGTGACGCCTGGGAACGGTTAATTGATCAGTTGCTGGCCGCAGACCAATATGGCGAGCGCTGGGGGCGGCACTGGCTGGATGTCGCGGGCTATGCCGATTCGGAAGGCTATAGCGAAGAGGACCGAGAGCGACCACACGCCTATCGTTATCGTGATTACGTAATCCGAGCTTTTAACGAAGATAAGCCCTTTGACCTTTTTATTCAGGAACAGCTTGCAGGTGATGAGATGGTTCCATCACCGCACGACAACACCTCTGCTGAAACCATCGAAAGGCTGACCGCTACTGGATTTCTACGGATGGCACCGGATGGAACCGCCTCCAGTGGCATCGACAAACCAGCTGCACAGAATCAGGTCATGGCCGACACACTGCAGATTGTGGGAACATCGTTGTTGGGGCTGACCGTCAATTGTGCTCAGTGTCATGATCATCGCTACGACCCCATTCCGACACGTGATTATTATCGCCTGCGAGCCATCTTTGAACCGGCTCTCGACTGGAAAAACTGGAGAACTCCCGCTGGTCGGCAGATTTCGCTCTACACGGACGCCGACAGAACACTGGCCGCGGGAATTGAAGCGGAGGCTGTCGTGGTTGAAAAAGAACGGCAGGCGAAGGCTGATGGATATATCACCCGCACACTGGAAGAAGAACTGCAGTTGGTTCCCGCAGAAGTGCAGAACGCACTCAGAACTGCGTACCGCACAGTCGCCAAAGACCGCAGCGCACAAGAGCAGCAACTGTTGAAAGACTATCCCAGCGTGGCCAGTATCAGCGTGGGATCACTTTACCTGTATGACCGTCGCCGGTCAGAACGAGCGTCAAAACTGGATGCGGAACGTCAAGCCAAAACGCCCGTTTATGTTGCCCGCACGGCAATGCAGTACTTGTCCATGGTCCCCGCTGTCGACCGTAAGGCTGTGCAGGCTGCGATGAATACCGGCGTTGAAAAACGAACGCCCGGACAGATTCAGTTGCTGCAGAAATACCCGGGTGTCCTGGTAACGGCAGCCACGCTGTCCCGGTTCGCCCCGGAAGCTGCCGCTGAACTTGCGCATTACACAGAAGAGGCGAAGGAGCTGCGCAGCAGCAAAGCCTCAGATGACCTCAAGCGGTTTGCGGAAAAGGCTGCGGAGATTCGGGACCGCAAACCGCAAGAAGGATTTCTCCGCTGCCTGACAGAGCAGCCGAACAACGTGCCTGTCACACAGGTGTTCTTTCGTGGTGATCATGAACAGCCGAAGGAAGTTGTGCAGCCTGGCGGCCTGTCCGTTGTCGGCGAAGGCGTAACGTTCAAGGAAAACAGTTTATCGCTGCCGACCACTGGCAGACGACTGGCATTTGCAAAGTACCTGACAGACGGCAGACATCCGTTGGTTGCCAGAGTCATCGTCAACCGTCTATGGCTGCATCATTTCGGGAGCGGGCTTGTTGGAACCGCCGGTGATTTTGGAGTGCTTGGTGATCAACCTTCGCATCCTGAATTGCTGGACTGGCTGGCGGCCGAGTTTGTCGAAAACGGCTGGAGCGTGAAACACATGCACCGGATGATTATGCGGTCGACGGTGTATCGTCAGGATTCTGAGCGCGCCGATGCTGAGTCATCGATGACATATTTGAAGTATCCGGTTCGTCGACTGGAATCAGAAATCATTCGAGACGCCGTGCTGTCTGTCTGCGGCTTACTCAACAGCAAAATGTATGGCGAACCGGTTCCGGTTATGGAAGATGCCGTCGGCCAGATTGTTCTGGGAAAAGAAAACCTTGACGGTGAACGCAAACCAACCAGGGCCACTTCATTGGGGGGGGAAGAATTCCGTCGCAGCGTTTATATTCAGGTGCGGCGATCGCGCACACTGTCGATATTTGAAACGTTCGACGCTCCGACGCTGAGTCCCAACTGCGAGCAACGAAGTTTTTCGACCGTCACCCCACAGGCATTGCTGATGATGAACAGCGATTTTTCGGTAACCTACGCGGACTCGTTTGCAAAACGTGTTTTGCGTGAAGCACAGGCCACTGACGCTGGACGTGTGAAACTTGCCTGGCGTCTGGCTTATTCGGACGACCCGTCAGCTGCAGATATCGACTCGGCTGTGCATTTCGTTGCTGCACAGCGTGTCCTGATAAACGAGCGGAGCGAAAAGAAGGCCCCCGAAAGCGTTGCACACGACGCATTCGCCGTGTTTTGTCAGGCGCTCCTGAGTTCCAGCCGGTTTCTCTACGTTGACTGAAAAGGGACGTATGAATCTATGCGGTTCCATCGCGCTGTCGACGAACGAACCATAGTCATTTCAGATTCGGCGCCGCAGAGCTACTCAGCAACAGTGGGGACGATGTTGATGCGTCGACCCTTCTGGTCAAACATTACGTTGCCGTCACACAGAGCATACAATGTGTAGTCACGACCGGTGCCCACATTCCGCCCCGCGTGCCATTTCGTACCGCACTGACGTACAAGGATGTTTCCAGCAATGACGGGCTCTCCGCCATACTTCTTGATGCCGCGGCGCTGAGCTAGAGAGTCTCGACCGTTTCGGCTGGATCCCTGTCCCTTCTTGTGAGCCATTTTTACACACCGTTTCTGTTTACAATTGACTGATCCGCGTCGCGAAATTGATCACGGATCTTGAGCAAGCGGCGGATTCTGACGGATTTCTGTGAATAATCAAGGCTTTTTACACGCATTCCCGGCGTTAAGCATCGGAGGAGCCGAGCTGACAGTGGTTTTCCGGCCGAGTTACGGAGCCGCCGTGACTTCAGCTGTTGAAGGGGAGTTTCGCAGGATGGTTTCGAACTGAGGGACCGACACATTCGCCGTACGCTGTCTGTAATGCCACTCAGGATTGCCGAGAACACGGAATTCCGATTCCTGCTGATCATAAATGTCACCAGGGCGCCCGAATTTCTGTTCAATGACCTTGTGTTCAAAGACGGTTTCTCCTGCGTCATTCTGAGTAATGCGGTATGCATTGGAAAAGCCGCTCATGATAACTGTCAGGTAGTCGATTTTCGCGTCGACGTTGCGCCAGACAGCGACCCCGTAAACTGCGTCCTGCAGTGGGTTCGGGGCAGATACGGAAACCGGATCAATGACCTCAGAGATTGCCTCAACGCTGTTCAACAGTCGCAGTTCGGCAGCTCGTTCTTTGAATTCACGCATGAACACACTGCGCTGAATCTGTAGATTGACTTCATCGGCATAGAACTGTTGCTGGCCCTCGTCATCTGCTCGCAGCACGAATCTGGGGACCTGCAGGGGATAGCCTTCCGGGCTGTCAATTGCGTTGTCTGGTTTCAGGTCTGGATTCTGTAGCTTGTCCAGCAACGAATCGCGGCTGTCGCCGGCAAGTTCCGTGTAGTCTCGAGGAATCACACGGTAAATCATGTACCAGACAAGTTCACGTTTTGTTTGGCCAGTTGCGGGATCTGTGACATTCATGAACAAATGGCGAACTGGCTTATACTGAACCTCAGCAATCCATAATGCTGGATAGCCTGGCCCCAGAATCGGCTCACCGTCGAGTCTGGCCTTCTGAGACCCCAACATCTCGTCAACGGTCATCGAAATAGACGATGTTCGCGCAAAACCAGTATCCAGCGGTGCTCGAATCAGCTGAGCAGAGGCCTGTTCGGCACACAGACTCAGAGCTGTGACCAACAACCAGACGGTGGGACCTAAAGGAGCTGTAGTTGTAAATGGCATAGTGGCAAAGCCCGTTCAGGACCAAATGTATCGTCTCGGCAGGTTATGCCGGTCGGCTGATGCCCACAAAGGGGCGTACACCAGTTGTTATCGGTTACGAACGGCAACCGAATTGGCACCATCGTCCGTCTATAGTCTCCAAAATCAAGTATTTTTGGGTAATGGCGGCACGGGACGCCAACCTGTCGCAGGCTAACTTCGGTTTTCGACGGTCATACGTCCATTTGAGAGGCTCGGTTTTCGACCTCTTCCAGACTAAAAAACGCTCCCTGCCCCGCTCCGGGGCATTCTTCACAGACCTCAGTCCATTTTCTCTGTGATGACACATTTGAGCGCCAAAACGGCCATGTGCGGCACTGGACGGGACGGACAGAATACACTTTGCAGTGGCGTTTTTCGGGATCAAAGAAGGTGCAGTCGCCATTCTGGTACTCGGTTAGAGACACGCGTCCTCGCATCAGTCGAGTGTGAAACAGACGAATCTCCCCAATGGGTTTGTCCAGATACTGAGCAATTTGCTGTAACTCTTCATCCGTTACCCACACGACTCCAGGAGCTCCCGTACAGCACCCACCGCATTGACTACATGTGAAATTCAGGCCATCTTTGTACCATGGTTCGGACGTTGGTTCGGGCGACTGGGTTTCCGGTAACTCTGACATGCACGAATTCTCTGAACAACGCTAAGGGCAAAATTGAAGATTAGTCAGTCTGGCCAATGATTCTGCTGGTATCGTTCTCGCCCGGGACTTTACTGATGTCCCCAGGCCGTGTGCGCGTCCTTTCCGTACGCCATCATGATTAACAGCGGTCGAATCACCGCTGTCGGTTTTTGTTGCAAATCCGGCAACTGAAGATTTGCGCAGAAGCATATTTCGGGATGGTAATGACCAGCTTAACGCAGAGCTCTCGCTGAACGAGCCGCATTCGACAATTTGAGTCCATTTCAACGTGTCTGCAACAAAAACGACCAATTCCCCAGCTGCCATCGTTCTGTGTGGTGGAAAGTCCCTGCGAATGGGGACAGACAAAGCATTGGTGCGGCTGGGTGGTGAAACTCTGTTACAGCGATGCTGTCGCCTGATCTCGAAATCTGCTGACCCCGTGGTGGTCGTGTCCAGTCCATCACAGGTATTGCCCGAGCTTGCACAAAGGATCCTGGTGACCGAGGATCACTTGCCTGGGGAAGGACCTCTGACGGGGCTGCTGGCGGGGCTTCGTCAGATAAGGCGCAGAGTCCCTTTTGGGGATTTTCCGATCTGGGTCGGATCATGCGATGCTCCCTTTGTGAATGTGGGGGTTATAAACGCGATGGTTTGGAAACTGGGCGAATTCGACGCGGTTGCAGTTCGTCATCGTGGTCGAATCAATCCGCATTCTGCCGTCTATCGATTGAGTGTCATCGAAACAGTCGAGCGGGTCGTGATGAGCGGAGAACGCCGAGCGACGGCCATTCTTGATCACCTGTCGCTGAAAACAGTCGAAAGTACAGTTCTGCACGAAATTGACCCTGACCTTGCCTTCCTGTGCAATCTCAATACGGCTGAGGATCTGGAAAGGGCGAGGGCTCGGTTGGGCAGGGAAAGCAGCGGTCCCTAAAACACCGTCCAGATCCTCGCCTGATGCCGCCGATTCCAGCTGTCTCACGAAAACGCACAGACGATAGGGTCCGTCAGTTTGAGAATGAGGCCGGTTTTGCCTACATTAATGGATGGACGATGCTGTCCGGAACGCCGTCTTTCTCGATAACGCAGTTTGTTATTGATCGGAAAGCGTTTGGTTATTTCCAAACTACTGGCGGCGAATCACACCTTTAGAATGCAATTCCGTGCATTTGGACCCTGTCACATGAGCGAAGAGTCGAGTACAGAAGTCTCGAAGTTTGACGCAGCGAAGTCCGCCCTGAAATTAGTTGGGGGGTCCCTGGGATCTTCATACGATGGCCGAATCACGCGTATCAGTTTCACCGGTGGCAAATTCGGTGACGAAGAGATGGTTCATCTCCGCGAATTGCCGGATCTCCGAGAGGTTAACCTCAACGGGACAAAGATCACCGACGCTGGACTGTCGGAACTCAAGAAGGTCAAAAGCCTCAGGAAACTTGAGCTTACCGGGACCATGGCAACAGACGCGGGGCTCGCAAGTTTGAAGACGCTGAGCGAATTGCAGGTTCTGACTCTTTCCAAAAGCAAAGTGACGAATGCCGGTCTGGCACACTTCACAAAGCTGAGTGGGTTAAAGGAGCTGTACCTTGCGAACACCTCTGTATCTGACGCCGGCCTCGAGCACCTGACCGCGTTGACGCAGTTGGACACGCTGGGCCTGACTGGCACAGAAGTCACTGACGCCGGCCTGGTACATCTGAAGAAGCTGAAGAAGCTTGAGGTACTGTTGCTGCGCGATAACAACATCACCGACGTGGGTCTGGGGCACCTGAAGGTCCTGAAGAAGCTTTGTCGCCTGTGGCTGCGGAATACCAAGATCACAGATGCTGGCTTGGCGTATCTCGAAAAGATGAAGGATTTGCAGTGGCTGGAATTGAACGGAACAGGAATTACGGACAAGGGTTTGGCGCATCTGGTGACACTCACAGAAATCACCAGCCTTAGTCTTCGAGCCTGTCAGATTACCGACAAGGGCATTCCGAAACTAAAGAAGCTGAAGTATCTGGAAACTCTTTGTCTGGCCGAAACAAAGGTCTCCCCGGATGGCCTCAGAACTTTGAAGACAGCGTTACCGCGCTGCAGAACGGAAGTGTGACGTCCATCGGCAACGAAGACTGGCGCCCGACGTGCAGCCATCAGATTCTGGAACTTCGAGCAGCAATGCTTACCGCGGTCCGACGATTTTTTGCTGAACGCGGATACCTGGAAGTCGAAACTCCATTGATGTCTCGAGACATTGTCGTGGACGCCCACCTTGAGCCGTTTGCTGTATCAGCGACCGCTGAGTCACTTCCGTTCTTTCTACAGACGTCTCCGGAAGCTCATATGAAGCGACTGCTGGCGGCGAACTGTGGTTCAATTTTTCAGATTACGCGATCGTTTCGAAACGGCGAAGCGGGCAGGCTGCACAATCCTGAATTCACAATGCTGGAGTGGTATGGGGTCGGCACGTCGTACATTGAGCAATTGGTCGTAGTGCAGGATCTGGTACATACGGTGACGGCCATCGTGGCTGCTGACGAACTGGAATTGCCGGGCGTAGATCTGTTGCAGAAGCCATTTTCGCAAACGACCTATGACGATGCTTTCCGGCGGACATTTGATGCCGGAGTTCTCGATCTTTCTGACGCCGATGTTGCAGATCTGGCCTCAAGGCACGCGACGACTGCATGCTGCGGGGGCGAGTCGGACCGAGACGATATGCTGAACCTGCTTCTTGCTGAGTGCGTCGAACCGACACTTGGCGTCAGGACCCCGGAATTCCTGATCGACTATCCGGCGTCGCAGGCAGCTCTGGCACAATTGAATGCATCCGATCCTCGCACCGCATGTCGCTTTGAACTTTATGCCGATGGAATTGAACTGTGCAATGGTTATCAGGAGCTCACGGACGCCGATGAACTGGCCCGTCGTGACAATCATCAGAATTGCCTTCGATTCGCCCATGGAGCCTCTGCTTTACCAGGAGCCGCTAGAATGCTGGGCGCGATGAAGTCGGGACTGCCGCCATGTTCAGGAGTCGCTTTGGGATTTGATCGTCTGGTGATGGTCTTGGCCGGGTTAGATGACATCCGCCATGTAATTCCGTTTCCCGTATCACGTGCTTAATGGCAGACTGTCACAGGTGAATACCGACAGCCGTCCTTCAGGCCGGAAATCCGGGCGTCAGAAGGCGGAAAAAAGTTGATTTCACTGCTCTGCGTTGCATTTCTGTGGCTGACGTTCATACTTTCGGCCGATTGGTCACTTCCGATGCGGTGCCGGTCTGCGCTGAGGCCCGCTCAGCCAGTTTCTCGGACGGGCAGTGAGTCAAATCCATCCCTCCGTTCCGGTGGGCTTGTTCAAATCAAAGGTTGTGTGACCCTCACTGCCGTGTGCAGCACGACCTTGCCCTTCACTCAGAAAACTTACCGTCGGAGTATAAAATGTCCGTGGCGACTGAATTCCCTATCCCGCTGAATGAATACAAGGTCGTTTCACTGGATCCCGGCCAGTCAAAACTGACCGATGAGCAGCGTACGCAACTGGCCACCAACATTCAGCTCTGCCGCGATTCCATCATCTTCTTTACGGCTATTGCTGATGCCAAAGGTCTGGGAGGCCACACCGGCGGACCATACGACACAGTCCCCGAAACTTTGATCATGCATGGCTTTATGCAGCATGCTCGTCAGGGGGGGACACCGGACGTGTTACCGATATTCTTCGATGAGGCTGGTCATCGAGTGGCAACTCAATATTTGATGGCCGTTCTTGAAGGCGACATGGATGTCGAACGCCTGTTCCATTATCGCGAGTACCTCTCTCATCTGCCTGGCCATCCGGAAAAGGGATTCACACCAGGTGTTAAATTCAGTTCAGGGCGTCTGGGACACATGTGGCCCTACGTCAACGGCGTAGCAATCGCCAATCGTAACAAGGTTGTGTTCATGCTGGGCTCCGACGGGTCGCAGATGGAAGGCAACGACGCAGAAGCGGCACGACTGGCGGTTGCTCAGGGGCTGAACGTCAAACTGCTGATCGACGACAACGACGTTACGATCGCCGGACATCCTTCGGACTATCTGCCGGGCTTCAGTGTGGCTGACACACTGAAAGGCCACGGACTCAAGGTTGATATCGGCGACGGAGAAGATCTGGACAGCCTTTACGCTCGAATGTGTGCCGCTGTCACCAGTGACGGGCCGGTTGCATTGATGAACCGGCGAAAGATGTGTCCGAACATCGACGGCCTGGAAGGAAGTGCTCACGGTCACGATGTCATCAAGACTGCTGTTGCAGTCGAGTACCTGAACGCCAATGGTCGTGATGAAGCCGCTGCATACCTTGGCACAGTGACCAAGGGCCCGGGTGGACCGTCACATCAGGGCAGCGATTCTTCAAGCGTAGGCAAGAACCGAGACCTGTTCGGCAGAATCCTTAATGAGATTCTGGACGACATTGCCGAAGCCGATCGCGTCGATTCCGTTCGTGTCTTTGACTGCGACCTGGAAGGCAGCTGCGGGCTGAATCACGTGCGGGCTTCTCACCCGGAAGTTTTTGTCCGTGGTGGAATCATGGAACGCGGCAATTTTTCGGCGGCTGCGGGATTCGGATACGAAAAAGGGAAACAGGGAATCTTCGGGACGTTTTCTGCATTCCTTGAAATGGTGGTTTCGGAAATCACGATGGCTCGGTTGAACGACAGCAATGTGCTGGCTCACTTCAGTCATGCAGGTTGTGATGACATGGCCGACAATACATGTCACTTCGGTCTGAACAACATGTATGCTGCCAACGGATTGCCGGACGAAGGCAAGGATACGACCCGACTGTACTTCCCGGCTGATCAGCATCAGTTCCGGGCCTGCCTGAAAAAGATCTACAACGATGCAGGATTGCGGTTCATCTTCTCCACACGCTCCGGTGTGCCCGATCTGCTGGATGACAGCGGCAACCGGCTGTTCGGCGATGACTACGAATTCGTTTCCGGCAAAGACGACGTTATTCGCGAAGGTTCAGCCGGGTACATCGTGAGCTTTGGTGAGACAACGTATCGAGCTCTGGATGCTGTGATTCGCCTGCAGGACGCCGGTCAGAACGTCGGGCTCATCGGCAAGTCGACACTTAACGTATTTGATGAAGATGTCATGGGTCGGCTGGCGGCGTCGCCCGCAGTGCTGGTGGCCGAATCCTTCAACGTGAACACCGGACTCGGTTCACGCTTTGGCACAGAACTGCTGAAGCGAGGCTTTAAGGGCAGCTACAACAACATCGGAACCAACAAAGAAGGTTCCGGTGGACTCTGGCAGCAGATGGGATACCAGGGCATTGACGCCGACGGCATCATGGATGCAATGCAGCAGTTGCTGACATCACCAACCCCGTAGTTCCGTCAGCTCTGCAATACCCGGCACTGTCGAATACCGACTGCCGGAGTCGGTGATCCGTTTCGCGTCACCGGTGGCACGAGAATTCTGTTTAACGTTGGGCACACAGGCCCTCGCATTTAACCGCCCGTGAGAAGCCCTCAGGCGGTGATTCGTTTAAGCCGAGACCACCGACTGTCAGCCGATCGTGCCGCCAAGTTCATCGTCAATGTGTGCACGAATGATCTGTTCGAACGACGCGTCGGCCTGAAAGCCCAGGCTGGTAGCTCGGTCTGCCCTGAAGTTCCTCGGCCAGCCACTGACCATGCGACTGATCTTTTCGTCCGTAACATGTCGAATACGACCAACAACGTCATCTCCGGCAACAGTTCTGAGAGCTTCGATCTGCTCGCCCACGGTCACAGCAATGCCCGGCATCGTGAGGTTGCGTCGGGGCCCCACTGCAGCTGCGTCGATCGTGGCCGCATGTAATAGGAATCCAACTGCCGAACGTGGTGACGCATGCCAGTGCTGCACATCTTCCGAAACCGGAAGTACGGCCTCGGCACCGGCCAGTGGCTCACGAATGATGTTCGAAAAGAAACCTGACGCCGCCTTATTCGGGCGACCCGGTCGCACGCAGATCGTCGGCAGTCGAATGCCGATTCCGTCCATCATGCCACGTCGGCTGAAGTCGCTGAGCAGCAATTCGCCGATGGCTTTCTGCGTTCCGTACGATGTCAGTGGCGTCGTGTGAAAGTCGTCCCCAATAGCATCGGGAAACGGAGCTCCGAAAACGGCAATCGAGCTGGTGAAGACAACCCGAGGGAGGTATCCGTCGATGCTGCACACCGCATCCAGCAGATGACGAGTGCCGTTCAAATTGATACGATAACCCTTGTCGAAATCTTCTTCCGCTTCACCGGAAACGATGGCAGCCAGGTGGAAAATCACGTCAGGCCGCTGGTCGACAAGAGCTTGTGCTTCATCTACGTTTGAAAGATCACCCGTGCGAAGATGGACTGGAAACGGCGCACCGGCGGGCCCAGCTGGTGATACCACATCGAACAGGGTAAGTTCCGAAATTTCATGCTTACCGAGCCGGTCGTCTGTGGCCAGCCGACTGGCCAGTTTTTGGCCGATCATCCCGCCGCCACCAATAATCAGAAGTTTCATTCGGCAGTTTCTTTCAGTCCGGTCGTTAACAAGTTAATTTGGATACTGCCCGCTGCAGGTGAACGGACGGTTTCTGCCATCGGATATCATCGCTACTTCTGTGTCCAGCCGACAATGCCTCAGTTAGCAAACGCTGCCACTGCCGTCGTACCGTCAGCCACAATCTCGACCTGCAGCGGCTGACTTCGCTGAGCCTGGTCGATGGTAAAGGTCAGCCGATGATCACCCGGTGTTACATCAATTGTGACCGATTCGGCGACGTCGACGGGGATTTTATTCTGACGAAGTTCAAGACCACTGATGTCGTTGAACTTCAAAGCCACCTTGCCGGCGGTCTCTGCCTTAAGTGAGCAACGAGCAAACCCGACGCCGTTGGCCCCGGCGGCGGCTCTATTGGCGGCCGATACCATGGGGATATCATTCAGTGGCAAACCGCCGGCCACCATGCTGTATTGCTTCTTCCATACGAATGCCGGATCATCGACAGCAGACATGGCGTAACTGGTGCGACGCAGGCGGAATGCCGCCTCGGTTGTGGCCTGCATCACCTCCCATGTCCGTGCCAGCTGGTGCCGACTGATGGTGTATTTCGGTGATCGTCCGAGTTCTGACAGGAAGCGGACCAGGGATGCAATTTCGCGATCCGTCAGCGTGTCCACCTGGCCTTCGGGCATCAGTGACACTCCCGGTGCCATTTCCTCAATGTCGCTGCGAGCAACTGTAACCAGACTGTCCTCTGCCGTGCGAATAACAACGTCCTGTTTCGACTGTTTGACCTGGACACCTGAAAGAAGTTTCCCTTCCACAGTGACGATCACAACCGTGTGATAGTTCTCTTTGACCTTGGCGTTTGGCTTCAACAGGGATTCCAGCAGATAGTCGGGCTGTGCGCTGCCCCCGAGACTGACCATGTCCGGCCCGACTTTACCGCCGGCTCCACCAATGGCATGGCACTTCAGACAACCGAGTTTCTCATTACGATAAACTGCTTCGCCTTCGGCCGCCGTAACCGATTCACGCGACATGGTCAGCAATGCCGCCAGTTCTTCGGCAGTCATGGTCTTGCGACTGGCGATGCTGCCGGCCTTCTTAACGGCAGTCTCCAGTTCCGGCGCCGGTCGGCCTGATTCTCGCACGACCCGTAGAACTTCCCGCGCAATACTGGTTTCGATGGTGGCCCCGTCCAGGGCTTTCGTCAGAACAGACGGTCCCTTCCTGACAGCCAGGAAACTCCTTACCAGGTCTTCAGTACGGTCAGAAATGGCGGCAGTTTCGAACAGTCTGACGGCAATGCCAGCGGCGAGTTCGGGGCGCACGTTCACCAGCATGGCCACTGCATGTTTTCGTACCGCCGCAGTCGTACTGCTGCGTGCGATCGTCTCCAGGGTTCCGATGGCTTCAGGATTCTGTGTCAGAAACAAGCCCTCGATCGCAGCCAGGCGAAATTGCTGGTCGACGTTTTCGGCCGATGCGGCTTCCGTCAGCCGAGTCAGACTACCCGGCCAGTTCCATAGTCCTGACGCAGTCAGTGCCGCTGCGCGAACCACGGGTGTTGCTGAGGACTCAAGCTGAATGGCCTGTTTTTCGGAGATCGATACCCGCAGCTTACGCCCGCGAGATTCTGTCGCAGCGGTACGAATGGGTTCGGCGTCGCCTTTCGCAGCTGCTGCAAGAATCATTGTTTTAATCTGTTCTGCCGTCCCGGAAGAGGCAACCAGCGAAGCAAGCGCTGTGCGCTGTGCGGCTGATATGTCCGGTGAATACAGTTTGCTCAGCAGAAGATCTACCGGCGCTCCCTGTCCGACCGCAGAGAATGCCCCCAGCATATGTTCGACGTTGTTATCAAAATCGATTCGGCCTTCGCGGAACGCCGGCAGCCAATGCTCTGCCAGTTCACGAGCTGACATACGCACTGCATAATCAAGAAAAACGTCTGTTTCATGGTCCGTCGCCTGCAGGACGGCCTCGATTTTTGCAGGATCTCGCTTCTGTGACTGAAGTTGCTTCTGAAGAGACTTTCCGGCGCTCATCATCGCCGTTTGGTATTCCGAATCCTGCAGAGGTGAATACGACATTGCTCGAACTGCTTCCAGCCGCACGCGAGCATGTGCGTCGTTAACGAGCTGCCGCAGCTGTGCAGCCTGATCGGGCAGGTGGTATTTCCAGTGGCTGAGAACTCGTACGGCGGCGGCCCGTATGCGTCCGTCTTGTGCCTGTAGCAGATCCGCCAGCAGATCGGGCTCAATCACCCGCGCGGCCTGAAAACACCACAATGCTTCCAGTCGCAGATGTTCGTTTTCCGGGGTCGCCGCAACATTTGCTGTAAGCCATTGGCGAAGTTCGCTGGCAACGGATTCGCCACGTTGTCGCAGAACCTGTTTCGCCGCCTGTCGACGAAAGTTGTCGTTGCTCTGCAGGAATTCGAACAACTGCAGATTGGTCAATGACATAAAATCGATGCGATCCTGCAGCTTAGCGCCCTTCCAGCTGACTCGCCAGATACGACCATGAGTGTGGTCGCGGCGAGGATCCCGGAAATCGACTTCCCCATGCTGAATGATGGGGTTATACCAGTCTGCGATATAGATCGCTCCGTCCGGCCCGACCTTAACGTCGATAGGCCGGAAGGCGACGTGATCAGACCATATGACTTCCTGCTGCTCGCGCGATACAAACCCGGATCGGTCTTCCGAAAGCACGAAACGACAGACACGGTGTCCGCGAAAGTCATTGGTAATCGCGTTACCCTGCCAGTCCGGCGGCAGAGCTGGTGTTTCCACAATTTCCAGACCGCAGTGCTTCGGACTGCCGGGGTTCAGACCGTGCAGAATTTCCGGCGCGTCGGCAGCTGTGAAGTAATATGCTCCGGGAACAATGTAATTAATCCCTTCACCGCCGGCGCCATCCGTTGCAAACGACTGCCCGAATCGATCGAAGTGATGCCCCCAGGTGTTGACAAGGCCGCGCATCAGAACACCTAGTTCCAGGGTCTCCGGACGGAACTGCCAGATTCCTCCTGCATTCAGGCGGCGGACTCCCCAGGGAGTTTCGATGTGACTGTGGATGTAAATGGACTGATTCAGGTACAAGAAACCTGCGGGCCCCCAGCGAAGCGTGTGCAGAATATGATGAGTGTCCTCCGTACCAAATCCGGACAGAACAATCCGCTTGTGGTCTGCTTTCAGGTCGCCGTCGTGGTCAGAAAAATGCAGTAATTCTGTACTGTTAGCGACGTACGCTCCGCCATCGCCAGGGGCGATGCCCGTGGGAATCAACAGCCCCTCCGCGAAAACACTCGTCTGATCAGAGACCCCATCATGATCCTTGTCCTCAAGAACCAGGACACGGTCACGAGGTGATTCACCGGGCTTGATGTGGGGGTAGACCTCAGAACTGACAATCCACAGTCGGCCCGATTCATCAAAGTTCATCTGAATCGGTTTGGCGATGACCGGATCGGCCGCAAACAGATTTACTTCAAATCCGTCGGGCACGCGAAATGTCTTGCGTTCCAGCTCAGGGTCCGGCACCGGAATATTCTTCAGGTCTCGCTGACCAAACGCCGGCCCGGCGCAGAACAGGGCAAACAACAGAGTGAGCACGTGAATTGTGTCACGGAGATGGGAACTGATCATTGAAGTGCGACATAAAACAGGAACAAAGACGAAATAGAAACGCAGCGGTGCTCAAACCACGCCCGAACCCCGCGGGAGGATATGAACATTGCGCGCATGGCGGAAGTTGGACCGATGAATGGCAACATCGCCTTCAGCCGCGCCGCCACAGCATGATTTATACACAACTTCACTTCGTGCAGCGAAGCCGCGACAGCCCGACGGTTCTGAAACGACAATTATTCTTCCGGGCAAAGTATGCCCCGAGCGGTTTAGGAAGCACTTCGCCACCGAACTGCCAGGGCTGTTTGGTGCGTCCTCAGCGAAAACAGGACAACGTGCTGTCGTTGAGTCCCCGCAGATTCGGCATGGGCACATGCATATCATGGACCGGATATACGACTTCGGCAGCTTCAGTATCGATTTCATCGGCAGCTCCCGCGAATGTTCCCTGCCGCGCTGCCCCACCTGCAAACCACATATTCATAGCGTTAACGGTGTGGCCTCGTCACAGTGCGCTGACGGATATTTTCTGGAAATCAACGTGCCCTGCGTTTGACGTGTGTGCTGCGCCTGTATGGTTCCGGAAATCATGAGCCGCTGCCGATTGTTCTTTTGTGAACTGTTAACAACATGCAGTTTATGCAGCGAGATTTCCGCATCTTCTTCATGGTGAGTCGTTCAATGGCGTCAAACCGCTGGTCAGAGCATCGATGAAAGCCGTCCTGATTCAATCAGGATGGTCATTAGTAATGACAGCAGCACCAGCAGCAGCAGCACATGACGCGGCCAGCGAGCGCCGTTGGGACCTTCTTTCTGCGAGCACACCCCGACCGCACGAAACACCAGTGATGTTCCCAGAATAATGGTCACCATGTTCGTCAGGAACAATAGTAATGCACCCCCACCCCTGGCGAATTCGCCGTGAGACAATGCGATTCCCGACGTGGCAATAGGAGGGACCAGCGCTGCGGCAATCGCCACGCCAGGCAGAGCCGAAAATAGATTGTGCCGACCCATGGCATATGCCGCCGCTGCTCCGCTGGCCAGTGCGATCAACAGGTCATAGAACTGCGGCTGAGTTCGGCTTTCCATCTCGCCTGGAAATGGCGGCAACGGGGTCCCCTCGAACAGCAGCCTGCCTGTCTTTGCCGCCTCAGCCGATTCGTGCAGTGGGGCGAGCCATTCCAGCTTTGCACATGTCTGTACTGCTGCACCAAACAACAGTCCAATGACCAATGCCGTCGCGAAGCCTCGCACTGCCGTGCGAAATGCCACTCTTGTAAGATGTGCGTTGGCATGGGCGACGCCCAGACCAACGCCGGCAATTGGTGTCATCAGTGGAGCTACCAGCATTGCTCCGACGATTACGGCTCCCGAGTTCTCGGCCAGTCCCAGGCAGGCAATCAGCGTTGCCAGACTGATCAGAAATATGAAGTCAAAATCCCACTTCGAACTGTCCTGAACGCGAGACACCAGATCTACTCGTTCCCCGCGCGATAACTGTGGCACGATAGATCTGAGTCGTCGTGTGGCTCTGTTCTTCAGGCGACTGCTGAGTGACTCGCCACACTTTACGACTGCCACGGCAGGAATCGGTGCCCCCTCCTGCCCGCTACTCACCGGACTGGCCCGAAAAAAACGCCGCATGAGGCGTAGGTCACGCGTTCCCATCAGCAGTAAGTCAAATTCGTCGGGTTTCAATTCACGGACTGCTTCGGTAGTGCTTCCAGCCACAATAACCCGGCGACGAAACACTTCGCGCTGTCGGCGGCCGAGCAGGCGATTCAATGCGTTGTCCAGTTGTCGCTGGCCCACTGATTCTGCAACGTCGCCGATGTTGGGTTCGACATATACAGCAGTTGCAGTGCCGCCCCCGCCCAGGTGGTTCACCAACTGCGCCGCATATTCCAGCGCTGCTTCGTTGTCCGCTCCATCGGTGACAAACACACCCACACGTACATGCTGCTCCACACCGGTGGCATCGTCACGCATTAGAAAGGCATCGCACTCCGCCGCTGCCAGCAGTCGTGTCTGCCAATCCTCGTCGGCCGTCTGATCCTTTGATATTGCGGGCGCCGGTACGACAAGCAATGTGGGATTCAACTGGCTGACTCTGTCGATCAGGTCCGACGTCCAGTGTTCTCCAGTGAGTTGTTGCACGCGAATGGTAAGCTCGCCCGGTACAGCGACTGTCGCCTCAGGGCTGTTTTCCTCTGTTGCAGACGGATCGGCTGCAGATTCAGCGGGAACTGTAGTTGTGGCTAACGCCTGGATACTGAGCCGGGCCTGTATAATAAGCTCGGGATCGTCTGGTTGAGAATTTTCAGGAACATCAACAAGTCGCGTTTCTCCCTTTTTTCGCTGCAGTAGAAGCACTGTCAGTTCGGAAGCTCGTGAGGCAGCCAGATGCGCGGCCCACGGCAGCAGATTTCGTACTTCTTCCGGCTGGGACACAATCAAAACGGTCGTCAAAATGCTTCTCACATAATCGGGGATGGGAAACAGGGTTGTCTGCCGGTCGCAGGGTTCTGGTGACAACCCTTTGGCTAACTGTCGGGTTCTATCAAGCCCGGCAGTGTCCCGATGTGCAGCGGTTTGACCGCCGTTACGGAAGATTCAGAGGACTGCAGAAATGAAATTAGCGCGGCCATTTCCTGTTTGCTGATCTTCTTTTCAAAGCCATCGGGCATCAGCGATCTTCCCGTTGCAACCAGTTCATCAATCGTACCACGAAGGATTGTCTCCGTCCTGTTTTCCTGTTGCTTCAGTGTGACGCTGGTGGCCGTCTGCCCCGTAATCATGCCGGAGTGAGACCGCCCGTTCGTGTCGACCAGAACGTACGTCTCGTAGCGGGGCAGCAGATAGCGATTGGGATCCAGAATATGAGACAGCAGTGTCTGTGGGTCGCGTGTCGCGGACGAAGCGAGATCAGGGCCGATCGCATGTCCTGTATTCCCAAGCCGATGGCAGGACGCACATTCGCGTTGGAAAACCTTCCGCCCCGCTTCAACGTCTTTCGACATGGCAAGCGCCGACTCATAATCGCGGACCACGTCGTTACGGGCCGACTTCTGCTGCGATCTGAACACGACGGCGGCCTGGCTGCGCACAAAATTGTCTCGATGTTCAATCAGCTGAGTTCGTTCCGCCGTGCCGATCATGGCGACACTCAGGAGCCCCTGTTCAATGGCGTCAAAGACGACGGGAATCCAGTTGGTTCTGGAAAGCAGAACGGCAAGAACGTTCTGTCGCACGACGGGGGACAGCGATTTCCAGCGTGCCATCAGCGACTCACCGACGACGGCATCGCCATAGCATGCAAGAGCTTCGACTGCCGCCAGCTGAACGGCTTCAGACTCGTTAACGGACAGCAATTTCACCAGCGTGTCATGGCTTCTGTCAAGAGGCCAGCAACTCAGAAAGTCGACGGCGGCCTTTCGTTGACTGTCAGGCAAAGCCGCATTTTCTGCGATCGATGTGGCTTTCGCGGCGGCAGTTCGCAGAAAGGCGGCTGTGTCGGAGGTACTTGAATCTCTGAAGCGGCCGCCTGTTGATCGCAGCGCCTTCCCCAGCACGGGAAGCAACTGACCCGCAAGTTGCTTTGTATCAGCCGGACAATTTGCCATCGCAGTCAGTGTCTCGTTCAACTGCCCCGGTCGGTTACGGCTCCCGATGACCGTAACCAGCTGAGTCAGGAACTGAACGCCGCCAGGCGACATTCCAAATGTCGGGTCCTGCAGTAATTGCGTGAACATCATACCTGCCGCCCGACTGGACGAACTCAGCACTGCTGCCCGCAGCCAGCGATCTCCACTGGTTTTGCCTGCCAGCTCCACCAGCATCTGTGCTGCGGCGGGAGCGTCGGTTTCTCCCAGAGAGAATGTTGCCTGGAAACGGAGACGGGCATCCTTTGACCGAGCAGCATGAATTACTCCGGCCAGCAGCTTCGGTGATGAGTCGAAATGCGACTCCGCCAGTCGCACCGCATGTTCACGAACTCGAACATGGGGGTCGGCCATTGCGGACAGGAGGTCTGTTTCTGACAGAGCCTTAAGTCCCTGCAGCGACCACAGGGCATGTAGTTTTACCTGTGGGGTTCGGGCGTCGTGCACCAGACGGCGCAGAGGAGCAACCGCCGCGACATCCTGTCGCTCGTACAGCAGACGATGGGCTGTGTCTCGATACCAGCCGTGCGGACTTTGCAGGTGCTCGAGCAGTTGCGCCGTCGATGCTTCGCTCAGTGAAGGAGAACCCGGATAGCCGAATCCAGGTGGAGCAAGTCGGTAAATACGCCCGTGCTGTCGTCCGCTTCTGAAGTCTACAAACTTTGTGACGTCCAGGGGCACATGGATCGTCTCCAGTATTTCGCGACTCATGTCCAGTACGTACAGCGTCCCGTCAGGTGCGTTGATAAAGTTGACCGGACGGAACCAATTATCAGACGAACGAACGAATTCGGTACCTTCATCAGCACGTGCTGATGAAAATGTGACTCCATCTGCAGACAGTGTCCGGCGATGAATCAGATTGTTCTGAGCACCACCGATGAAAATGTTACCGTAATATTCCGACGGGTACGCCCCGCCGCGGTAGACGGTGACACCCGCTGCGGCGTCGATGACGTGATGACTGGCTCCGGCGGAGTTCGCTGACCGGGCTCCAAGTGCAATACGGCGACTGGAACGGATCATGCGCCAGCGTTCCAGTGGACTGATCCGCAGACACGGAACCGGACCGGACGTCAGATGCTCCAGAGCACTGGTGACGGGCAGATACGGGTTTCGTTCCAGGTACCTCTGCGGCAGTACGGCGTGCAGCAGAGGTCGTGACTCACTGCACAGGAAACGATTGCCCCAGTCGTCGAACGTATTTCCGAACTGAACGGTCCCGGTAATCGATTCCAGTCGGTCATTGGCGGGGTTGAAGCGAAAGTCCCGACCATTCACGGAGACTGGTTGTTCGTCGACCAGAGCAGAATCCTGGTACCGTACGCGACCTCCGTTGCCGGCTGTTGATCCATAGATTCGGTGATCCAGCCACCACGTCAGGTTGTTCAGCATCGCCTGCTGATTGCCCGTACCAAAACCGGTGTAGACCTTTCGTCGTACGTCGGCCGTATTGTCTCCATCGGTATCTTTCAGGTACCAGATGTCCGGGGCCGCCGCGACGTATACGCCTCCTTTCCATGGTGCAATCCCGCCGGCCCACAACAGGTGCTCGGCAAATATGTGGCTTTCGTCGAACGCACCGTCGCCGTCGATGTCCTTCAGCAGTCGCACTGTTCCAATGGGTTTTCGACCATCTGCCGGTTTGTAGGGGTAGTCACGCATTTCGCAGACGAACAGATTACCGTCCTCATCGAAACAGGCGGCAACTGGGTCGTTAACCAGCGGTTCCTGCGCAACAAGCTGCATTTCAAAGCCGCCCACGGTTTCAAATGAGCGTAGTGCATCCTCGATCGGTTTCGGGGGTAGTGGTTTCAGGAACGCCCTGAGTTCCGCATCTGTATGTTCACGCTTTCCAGGATCACCGATCATCGCCTGAGCGACACTGACATCAGACGGATGCCCTTTCGCCGACGCGCCTCCGTTTTCGCGGATGGACATGAGAATGTCGCGGGACTTCTCGAAATACGCGATTACTTTCGCCTGTTCGGCAAACTTGCGTTTCTTGTGGAAAGCGATCTGAGAATCGATGGCGGTGACCAGTACATCCAGTGACTCTCGTTCGTACGGCGCCTGATCATCAATATAGACGTACACCGGATTCGTGTGGGCTTCCGCGTCCGGTGTACCGTTTTTCGACAGAGAATAAGCACGGACAGCGATCCAGGTGGATTTGTTCAGTTCCAGCGACACGTCGAACTCCAGCCAGCTGCCCTGACCCTGACTCTCGGAGATGCTGAGTTCGTGAAGGACTCGACCATTCCCGACGAGTTGTATATTGGTCACCGGTGCGACATCCGATCGCACACGAACACGTACCTTGACAGTTTGTTCAGCAGCCCCGGAAACGGAGATTTTTTCTCCGGGACGTTTCCCCTCCACAGTGAACAGTATCAGCGGGCCATTCGTGAAGAAGCTGTGACCTGTGGCCATCTGCCGTGTCCAGTGTTCAAAGTCGGGAGGCTGGCGAGCGCGGACCGGAGTCCCGGATTCTTCTCCGCAGTACACATACGTCTTACAGTCTCCCAGTTTTCGGCATGCCGGATAGTCGCACGCTCCCATGGCAGGCACTCGGAATCCGGTGTTCAGCATGTGATACCAGTGAGTCAGGCCGATGCCGCGATAGACGCCGAACTGCAGCAATTCCACTCCGTCCACGTTGCCCTGCACAATATCGGCGTAAATTTCCTTCGCATAGCCGCCATGAGCATAGAAGGAAACGCCTCCGGCATCGCGAGCCAGTTGCCCGACGTGCCCGAAAGGAGGCCAGTTGTCGGCATCATTGGACCGGGCGTTCATCACCAATTCGTCCAGCAGATACAGATTCAGATGTCCATAACTGGAACTTCTGTATTCCTGCCCCGACTGAATGAAGTAGGTGCCCTGCGAACTGTTGGAACGCCGGCCAGTGCCTTTGATCTGGGGGGCGTCCATCTGCTTCATGAATCCGGAATACGGACCGGCTGGCTCGTTGTAGGCAAGGATAGAACCGTAGTGAATATCCTCAGCCTGCATCAGGCCCAGAATTCGCCGGTCGTCCGCGTCGTCCAGTCGCTGAATGTGAATATGAGCATCTCCCGACCAGTAACCATGCTGCTCCATTGGCACCGTTTTTGATAATTGCAGTGTCACGTCCTTTGCCTGCCCGACCTCAACACGGGTTGTGAGTGTCACCGGCTGATATTCGAACCCTTTCCAGACTTCAATGCGTACGGTCCCGGCCGGAACCTGTACGGACGCAGTGCCACTGGTGTAAAAGAAACGTCCGAGATACCGAACAGGCGCTTTTCCCTGACGGTTACCCCAGCCGGATCCTGGCCAGACACCTGTCAGACTGTGCAGTTTGAATTCGTTTTCTGTCGGTTGATAGTAATGCCCGTCCGGACCGACAACATTCACCCGACAATGAGTCGGACTGTCAGTATCACGGTCCAGGACAGTGATGTTGACTGTCGCGATATCATTTCCCTGTGCCACTTTGGGGACGCCGGCCTGTTCAAAACCCGGCGGCGAAAAGATCAGCTTCTCGTCATCGGGGCCGGCGGCTTTGAAGGTGTACTCGACAACTGCCTCGTGAGCATCCGAACCTGCACTGTCGTTACGGGTGTTACCCAGTTGCTTCTGAAACGCATGAAAACTTCTGCCGACTTCATCACTGCCCTGGACAGCACTCGTAGGCTGCGGGTGGTCTACTGAAAACACCTGCATGCGTTCAGGCGGCTCGATGTGAATTCGAGTCAGGTCCTCCGGCATTGCTTCGCGCCGTTTAGTTGTGAGTTTTTCGGGGGCGGAGAACTCATTCGGGTTCATACGCAAATGTTCCGCAAAGAATTCGTATACGGCCTTCCGTTTGCTCGGCCCGAAATCGTGATCTTCTTCCGGCAGGTGAACATTGACGACAGCATCCTTTGCTCCGGAGAGGGCATACATCTGCTGCATAAACGGAAAACCGACCGTCGGAAAGTCCTTCGTCGAATCTCCTCCCACTGAAATCAGAAGCTGTGTTTTTGGGGCACATGCGGCGGCCAGTTCAATCGCGTTGGTCTGGGTGACTCTCATAACGGGCAGTCCGCCCTCACACAGACATCCCTGATCCTCAGTCCATGGATAGATAATGACCGCCGGCGCCAACGCGGTGACTCGGTCGTCAATCAAGGCCAGGAACATTGTCTGAGTTCCGCCGCCAGAAGCGCCCGTTACACCAACACGACTGCTGTCAACGCGCGGCAGCGAAGTCAGAAAATCGACGGCCCGCAGACTGTTCCACGTCTGCAGTGCCAGAACCAGTGGATCATCATGAGTCGCCTGTTTTGAATCCTGGTACCCCACCATGCTGTACGAAAAAACCGTAGCTCCCATGCGGGCCATGTGTGCACACCGAATCTGTTGACTCTCACGAAAACGCCCCAGCGGGCGAAAGTGACCGTGAGGACACAGAATGACAGGTCCCAGATCCTTGCGTCCGACGGGCCGATACAAATTGCCGGTACAATAGAATCCAGGAAACGTTTCCAGCGCCACGTTCTCAACGGAGTAGTCTTTGTACGTCCGCAGCTCATTGATGATCGCAGGCACAGGAGGACGTGCCACCAGCGGCGATATCTTCGCCGCCTTCAGGAATTTACCACGCAGCACCGCCTGACGCTGCAACCATGATTCCGGAGTGCTGTACCTGGTCCTCGAATCATCAAGTTGACGGAGTGCCGTTTGGCGGTCCGCAGAAACAGTCCCTGAGCCGGCGAACAGAAAAATGGTGATGAAGATCGGAATACGTCGTGCGTCATCGTATGCGAACATGTCTGGCTGACTCCACGGGACTGTTGGTGGGCGTCCGCCATTCTACGCGGACGCGGATTTTCGTTCACGTCAGTCAATCAACGGGTTGCAACTTCAGCTGTAAAAGATTGTAGCCTGCGTCTGATCCTGAAAGACCAGTGTTATTCAGGAATGACGGACTCCAGCCGTTCGGCTCGGATTTCCTGCCCGCGTTGTTTGAGGGTCAGTGCGGTATTTTTCCGTTGTCGTCCGGGACGAATGTAATCTCTGCCTTGACCTGCCGGTTAAAAGAATGCCGTCCGCGACCTTGGCTGAATTTCAGTTGCCCCTGGCCTGTCGCCTGGATCGTCAGCATGTCGCCCATTCGCTTAATCTTCAGGATGAATTCAGGACGAATCCGGTACTGGCCTTCGTGCGCGTCGAAGATCTGCGGATCGATGTCGGTCACTTTCTGCCAGGTTCTGTCCGAATTCATCAAACAGTGTGACGCACGTTCTCAATTTCTCCCCTGCCGTAATTCCCGCCGAAAGATTCGTAACAGGCCGCGGACATAGCAACGCCGGCCTTGTTTCTGACAAGTGCCAGCAGTTCAGGGGATTCCTTCGATCTATATGATCGATTCTGCTGCCCAGCTGATAGCGCACGGTGCCGTGAAACAGTCGGGCAACCCGTTCCCGTTTTTCGGATGGAACGCAGCATTCGTATTTTCGATCGGAGTTAAAGAGCCAGGCTCCCTGTCAATGCGGCCCCGTTGCGGCGTGGAAAACCTGAGCTTCTTCGGACGAATCGTGGATCACAACAATAACCGCAGACGCCGCCAGCAGAGCGGTTGCCCCGGAACTTGCATCGTGGACAATCTGGCTGGTGCATGCATTCGGATTGTTCCGGACGTTTCGCTCACGCGCAGCAGCAGAAGAAGAAGGATAGTCACGTGTCCGGTCGGGCGGCCGCCGGACGTTCGTACACGTTGCCGGCACGTACGGACAACACTCGACTTTGCGAAGAGTCGCGATACCCGCCGTTGACGGTTTCACGTCAGTCAGCGGACGCGTGACTCCTCGTTTTCAGAATTGTGGATATTCAGACTCGTTGCCGCGCCAGACTGTAGTGTTGCGGCAGTTGTTGATTCCCAGTCACTCGTCAGGGGCGAACGGTGAGTTCCGTCCCGTCAGGCAGCCATCAGAGTGTCGACTCGGCACATGGAGTGCTGATCGATGCCGCTCTGCTTGAACAGTTCAACGCACCCGGCCACAAATCTCTTGTGCAGTGTTTCGTTTTTCCGGTGCTGTCTCTGATGTCCATCCTGCAGTTACAAAGCGACACGACGATCGGTAAGCTCGGCGTTGCCGGCTGTGTGCCGCTGTATCTGATCGCTGCCGCCTCGTTCCACGGCACCAGCTTCTTCAATCAAGAGTTTTCCTTCTCCAGCTTCTTCAGACGTTTTGCCTGATCTGTCGGGATCCCGCCGTAGTCTTTCCGTCAGCGGTAATACGTGTTATCCGTGACCCCGGTCTGCCGACACGCCGTCGCAATGTCCTTGCCCTGTGAAAGCAGGACTTCCGCTTCCCGGAGCTTCTGAATAATCTCTTCTGTCCTGAATCGTTTACATGGCATTTGTCGCGACCAAAATCTGAGTTTACCACGCCCAGGCTGGTCGCGGTTAATGGGGGCAGGTTACTGCCGCGAGCCAGAATCGGCTACGACAGCAGGGAAGCCGCTCGAAGAACAGACCGCTGTCGAAGCGTGTGCCCGGGTGGCGGTGTTGCCTGCACTATTGCTGTGACAGGGCTGCAATCACACCGGCAACGCTTAGTCCCAGAATCACCGTGAACAGAATCTTCCAGAGGCTGTAGGGACGTTCGCCCTGAACTTCGCCGGTGGCTGCGTTGACGAACACCTGATACGTCTTGTCACTGTACTTGTACGCCAGCAACCAGACCGGCAGAAGCAGGTGCTTGTAAGTGATGGCTTCATAGCGACTCTTGATCGACTGGACTCGCTGAGTGTCTCCACCGATACGTTGTCGTACGTCTGACTGAAGACATTCGTCGATTCGCGACTTTGCTTCCTGAAAACAGTCGTCCAGTTCAATGTCATAAGTTCGAGCCAGGTGTCCGGCCAGCATTTGCTGGTTGAATGAAACAACTTTAGCCAGCGGCCATGGCTCCAAAGCCAGCATGAACTTGCGATTCAGGCCCGTATTGGCCAGAACAACCACGTCGTCAAAGAAACGTTGAAACCGCCCGCTGGCTGGATACCAGCGCGTTCTCATTTCCCGCCGCTTGTTCTTACCAGACCCGACGTTAACCCAGTAATGTTCGCCGCGCTGTCCGGTGTAGGCGGTAAATGTCATCGAATCCACGGTGAAGTATGACAGGTAGACACCATTGAATTTGCCTTCTGCTCCCTGTTTTCGAAAACTGTTGGGCGCAAACCAACGCGAATCGACCCACTGTTTCAGGTTCTTGTTTGCCTGTCCCCGGTCGATCTGAAACGGAAGTACGCCATCAACGGGAATGCGGTTGTCTTCGCATTTATGTGCATTTTCCAGCTGTACGGGCGAGCCGCAGTAGGGGCAGTGAGTGCTGGTCAGAGTGCCGATGAATTCGACATTGCCGCCGCAGGAATCGCAACGGAGTTCGTTCCGGCTGGTGCTGCCGCTGACATGTTCTTCATCGCCGGTCTCGGCTTTCTTCTGTGCGGCCAGCTCACGCCAATGCCGAATCTTGTCCAGCATGGAATGGAAATCCTGCTCGACAATTGCAACATCGTCGCCGAGTTCGATTTTCCGAACATGACCACAGAACTGGCAGGCCAGGACCTGATCGCCGATCCTGAACTCCAGGTCCGCGCCACAACCATCGCACGGGAAAATCCGTCCTTCGCCGGAATCGAATGTCTGGCCTGGAGAATCTGCTGCCTGATTGGATTGCCCGTCTACTGCACCCCCCGAGTCGTCGACTGACTCATCAGGAACTCCCCGAGACACCTGGTCGTCTGAATCGCTTAACGGGACGTCAGTCATCTTGGAGCCAAATCTCGATTGTTATTTGAATCCCGTTCGGCGGTTGCTGTGGCCGCATCACGTGAACCCTGGAGTCCGTCCGCGCGCTTCATTCATTATGGTGCTGGGGGAGGTGGCGGCGGCGGAGGCGTGCTGAATGACCCGCTTAGTTGCGGTACCTGGCTCGCAGCTGTCCAGCCGGACATGCCGTTGGCCCAGACCAGTGTGTCCGGCGTGACTTCACCGGCAGAAATCCCTGCCGCCAACTGAGGCAGACCGTAAGGTCCCTGTGTCTGACCATTGACCGCCACGTGCCACTGAGCAGACTGCGGCGGAGGTGGTGGCGCGGCAGTGGGAGTCCCGCCTATGCCACCTGGCTGCATCATTTTTCCTGCCATTGCGAAGCCCATTCCCAGCCCCATTCCTTCTGCTGCGCCGCCCCCGGATGGATTCTCAGCGGCGGCCGTCATCGCCTGCCCCATCTGGTATTGCTGGAATGAGTTCATGTCGCCAATTACACCCATGCTGGTACGGGTGTCCAGCGCCTTTTCAACGGCCTCTGGCAGCGAGATGTTTACGATCAACAACTGCGGGATTTCGAGGCCGTATTCGTCGTCAATTCGCTCCTGAACAGCAACACGCAACGTCTCACCGAATTCCAGATACTTGCTTGCCAGGTCAAGGGCGGCGACTTTGGACTCTCCGAGTACGTCGGCGAATGTGCTGATAATAATTGAACGCAGGAGTTCGGTGACCTCTTCGGCGTCGACGACCTTGTCAGTACCGACCAGTTCCTGCAACATGGCTCGCGGGTCAGCAGCCTTCATTGAATACGAGCCAAATGCACGAATGCGTATGGGACCGAATTCCGGGTCTCGCAGCATGATAGGGTTGGGAGTGCCCCACTTCAGATCGGTGATCTGCTTGGTGCTGACAAAGTAGACCTCTGCCCTGAAAGGACTGTTGAACCCGTACTTCCAACCCGCAATCGTGCTCAACAGCGGCAGATTGTCGGTTTTCAGTTCGTAATGCCCCGGCTCAAATATGTCTGCAATCTGTCCGCGATGAACAAAGACTGCGGTCTGGCCAGGTCGAACGATCAGCTGAGCACCATTTTTGATTTCATTCTGATAGCGGGGAAACCGCCAGACCAGAGTGTGACGAGAATCATCGACCCACTCGACGATATCTATCAGTTCGTTACGAAGCTTTTCAAACAACCCCATTGAGTAACTCCATCAGGTGAGGACCACAGTTACAAGCGAATACCAGCCATCCACATTCATGAAGTCTACGAAATCCCCGGCTGAATCCAAAGGAGGAAAATTCACAGATTCGGGAACCGTAACGAGTCAAATGACAATGTAGATCATCGCGATTTGCAGAATCTTTCGATTGCCATGGCTTCGAAACGGCCTGAACGTTCGGACATCCACGTCAATCACGAAGAATCTGGCTGACCAGGCATTGACCAATTGCTCAGTCGCGCCAGAATTGCACCTTAGAAAGTTCCTGGTTCAATTGAGTTTACGATAAGAATCAAAGGCTGACTGGGAATCAGGAAAGTCGCCGTCTGTTTTGTGGCGACGTCCGTCAGAGACTGCTGACACTGTTCCCGTGCACATTCCTGTTGAAAGTACTCAGGGCTGACCCAATTTCTCTGACGTTGAAGCGTTCGCTGATGTTGAAACAGGAAGTTTGTACCGACCAGTTCTCTGCGGAGGAGCTTGAGACTTTCAGGCGGGACGGTTTTTTCGTGCAGCGGAACCTGGTGCCTTTGGAGTATGTCGAGCAAATACTGCACATTACGAACCGCGACGAGGCAGCTCACTTTGGCGATATTGAATACGAGGCAGACGTTCAATATCCAGGTGCGCCACAGTCTTTTACTGATGAAGGTGGTCGCACGATTCGGCGGCTGCGGCAGGCTTTCAGTCGAGACCCCGTGTTTGCGCGACTGGTCAAGGAAACGTTTATTCTGAATCGGCTGCGACAACTTCTGGGTGATCAGATCGTGATGCCTCTGGCTCACCACAACTGTGTGATGACCAAACACCCACGCTACAGCAGCGATACCGGGTGGCATCGGGATACTCGTTACTGGTCTTTCTCCTCGTCCGAGCTTATCAACGTCTGGATCGCACTTGGCAGTGAAACGGAAGCGAACGGCTGTTTGCGGCTGCTGCCGGGGAGCCACAAATGGGAGCTGGATGCCGGACAGCTGGATGCCCGGCGTTTTTTTCGTGACGATGTCTCACAGAATCAGACGCTGCTGGAGACTGCCACGACGGCTGAGCTGAACGCGGGCGACGTCGTCTTCTTTCACGCTCGCTGTTTCCATTCTGCGACTCGCAACTATTCTGATCAGACAAAGTACTCTGCCGTATTCACGTTCCGTTCGCTGGATAACCCGCCGATGCCCGGCAGTCGTTCCGCGGAACTCCCGGAACTGCTGTTGTGAAAGACCACATATCATGAGCACCGTTTATCTATTTCGATTGGTTGCGTTGATACTGCCATTATGTGTTACCACATGCCGTGCGGCTGAACAGCCGTGGTCAGAGTTTCAGGGGGCATGGGCCTTTGTTCTGCCGGACGGCAACCCGGCCTGGCTGAAGCTGGTCGAATCGGATTCACAGCTGACGGGATCGCTGCTGTGGAGCGTCGGTAGTGCAAGACCTGTAAATTCACTGCGAGCCGATAATGGCGTACTAACGTTCGAACGAAAGGTTTCCTGGAGGCCATCTGGAGAGTCCGTCGTTAAGAACGTTGTGGGGCCCTTTCGTGCTGTGCTGCACGACGGTGCACTGCGGCTCACGTTCGAGCAGGTTACGGCGAACGACGAAGATGCCCGCCCGGAACAGCTTCTGTTGATTGGCCAGCCGATTCCACCGCCACCCAAGCAACGGGACATAAGTAAGGTGGTCTTTGGCGATTCTGTGTCCCTGCTTAACGGCAAAGATCTGTCAGGCTGGAGGCTGTCGAATCCAATGAAGAAGAACGGCTGGAGCGTCCAGAACGGCGTTCTTGTCAATGCAACGCCCAAACAGGATTTCGGGGCGTACGGCGACTATGGGAACCTTATCACCGAAAAGTTGTTCACTGATTTCGAACTGACGCTCGAATATAACGTGCCCGTGAATGGTAACAGTGGCATCTACCTGCGAGGCATGTATGAGGCTCAGGTTGTGGACCGTGACAGCCGGATGCAGGGAATTCATGGTCCTGGAGCTATCTTCGGCAGGATTAAGCCGTCAAAGAACGTCGCCAACGCCGGTGGGGAGTGGAATACCTATGTCCTGACATTGGTCGATCGACACATTACGGCTGTATTGAATGGACAGACAGTCATCGACAACCAGCTGCTGGATGGTTGTACAGGAGGTGGCATTCAGGCCAACGATTCACGTCCCGGGCCGATCTTTCTGCAGGGCGATCACACGGCTGTGAAGTATCGTAACATTCGCCTGCGGCCTGTTGTATCCGAGACTGACGTGTCTGGCCGATGACGTATCGTCCGCGTTGGAACCAGACTGGCTGTTCCCGACAAGTTGCGTACAAGCTGTTTAAAAACCGGTGGTAACGTGACGCGTCGGCGAGGGATGTCTCTGGAGTGGCTTATTCGCAGTCCCTCGCTCACGCTTCGGGTTTCCCGATATGGTGCCGGAAAGGGCGGGAACTGCCTTCAGGGTTTGTCTGGGGTGGTTGTTGTGCCGTTTTCTGTCAACCGCGAGGCCCCAATAAACTAAATGGCGATGCTTGTCATTGCTATGCAGGTGGAAATGCTTGAGGGCGAAACGTCGCCGGTTGATGTCGATGGTATGGTGCGTGGCATTGACTCGGTGACGCGGGCATTAGGCCCAGCCAACGGCACCGTAATCTTTATTCAACCTTGGCGCCGGAGGACGATCTTTTTGCGCAGAACAGCCCCGGCTGCGAGATTCTGCCAACTCTGGAAGAGTCCGACCGGGACGTGGTCGTGTTAAAGACAACGTGCGACTACTTTTGCAAGACACGTCTGCAGCACGTGCTGGAGCAGCACAACGCCACAGAACTTCTGGCGCTGGTGGGGCTACGGATTTCTGCGTCGATACAACCGTCCGGGCCGCCGCCAGGCGAGGATAAGCGTTTGAGGTTGTCTGTGACGGACACACATGCGCCGATCGTCCGTCCCTTCCGGCCGCGTCTGTCATTTTCAGCATCGCAACCTCACCCGGGGTGACCTGGATTGTGCCAGGGCCCCAGTGCGTGTTGTATCGACAGCGAAAACACAGAAAAAATGATGGGAGTCAGACAGGCAGGGTGCGGCTCCTGGACTGCCAGGTGGCCCGCGCTATGTCCGGTTGTAAGGGGTGTACGACCGGTCGAAATAGAAATGCGGTCATTCTCGGGTACAACGGTCGTTACGGTATTACTGCGGTTTACGATACCACCGGCGGCCTGGGCGATCGTCAAGACGGAAGGTTGCTCTCGCCGAAAATGAAGAAGCACTGCGGTGAGGTCCCGATCAGATCCGCCTCAGCTGTTGAACGGCTCATGCAGGCGAGAAGAGGCATGAGTCGCAACTCCACCCGAACTCAAGGAGCGGTTCGGGGCAAAGGAATCGAACACAACAACGGAAGTGATGAGGAGAGCCCCAATGACCAGGAAACCGTGTTTGACAATTGCCAGTATGGCGATTCTGTCTGTCGTTGGTCTGAACGCAGTATCCGCTGCAGACGGCTATGGTCAGCAACGACAAGGTATGGTGTACAACGTTACGGACTGCGATTACGTTTTCGGTAATTCCGGTTCCAGTTTCACCTCGCAATTTTGCAACTGCACCACGTCTGAGTGCTGCAACGACGTGGGATGCTGCAACGACGGGTGTGGCGAAGGCTGCGGCAGCAAATGCTGTCTCGGCGATGCGTGGAAGATCGACCAGTGCGATGATGGTATTGATTTCGGTGGTTGGTGGCAGCAGGGCTACAGCAGTGCCAGCACCGGCATGTTTAATAATCAGCCTAACAGATTCAACACGAATCAGGCATGGCTGTACGCTGAGAAGGTAGCCGATGGCAGCTGCGGTATGGACTGGGGTTTCCGTGCGGACATGATGTACGGAATCGACGCCGGCGATACGCAGGCTTTCGGTAACAACGCCGGTCGCTGGGACTTCGGCAACGGCTGGGACACAGGCGGCGGATACGGCTGGGCAATGCCTCAGTTGTATGCAGAAATTGCCAAGGGCGACTGGTCCGTCAAGGCTGGTCACTTTTACACGCTGCTGGGATATGAAGTGGTTACCGCTCCCGATAACTTCTTCTACAGCCACGCCATGACCATGTTCAACAGCGAAGCGTTCACGCACACTGGTGTGCTGGCAACTTACGCGGCTGGTGACGACGCCACGATCTACGCTGGCTGGACTCTGGGCTGGGATACCGGCTTCGACCAGTTTGGCGGGGGAAGTAACTTTCTTGGTGGATTCAGCGTACCTGTCGGTGAAAACGCCACTTACACCTATATCCTGACGGCTGGCGATATGGGAGTGAACGGAGATGGGTACTCACACAGCAACGTGCTGGATGTGTCTCTGACAGATAATCTGAACTACGTAATTCAGAGTGACCTGGTGTCGTTCAACCCGGTTGGTGGCGGTACTCAGCGAGCAGATGTCGGTATTAATCAGTACCTGCTGTACTCAGTCAACGACTGCCTGGGACTGGGTGCCCGCTTCGAATGGTGGAAGTCGAATGGCGGCTTCAACATGGGTTCTGCAGTGCCCCTGAACCCAACGGCCGATGCGGATTCTTACTACGCTCTGACGCTGGGAGCCAACATCAAGCCGCATGCCAATGTGATCATTCGTCCGGAATGGCGATATGACACGGCACCGGAAAGTGTTACCGGCTACAGCCAGGGAATGTTCGCGATCGACATGATCCTGACGTTCTAAACAACGATTGTTCCATGAGAATGGTCTGAAGGCCGCCGGTCCATGTGATCGGCGGCCTTTTTTTTTGTGCGCTGTCCGACACTCGCGGGGCGTGGAAACTCCGCACGGAGCCGCCCGTGGCCGCAGGGCACGGTTCGCTGCCGCCGGGATTACCAGCCTGTGTGTTCCGGGCGAACAAAGCCCCACGAGGCGGCCAAAGCATCGGCGGCTTCTTCAACGTCCGTGATCTGTCCCCATCCCCCATTGCGCAGGTAGGCATGCGCGAATTCGTGGGCGATTATGTAGTTCGCAAACGGCTCAGAGGCGGTGTTCAGCTTCGGACGGAGAACAACGCAGCGAGTACTGTTGCCATCAAGGCCAGGTGTCGGCATCCACAGGGACCAGCCTTTGCCCGGTTCATAGTTGTCGATTGCCACGCCAAAACGAGGGTCCTGAAGGAAGTCCTGTTGCACTTCGGACGGAAGTGCCAGCAGCACAGAAAGGACTCGCTGCTGCAATACTGGATATTCCGCGAATGGCTGAATGTAGGCAGCAAAGAGTGCCTGGTGATCTGCATTCATTGGATTTTTTGTGGAAGATGTCGACTTCACGTCTCGTATTTGGCCAGGGACCCGCGAAAACACTGCGAAATCGTGGTCTGTGAGCGTTTCATTGTATTTCACGTTGAAGAATACCGCCCCTGTTGCAACAATGCCCGGCTTCAATTTTGACTGACTGGGGCGATTTACCCCGCATTATCCAATCACATTCTACTCAGGCTGGCCGTCAGACATGGACCGCGAACGAATTGAACGACAACTTAAACTTGCCGAAAAACAGCAGGCTGATTGGGAGCAGGTACTGACGAACGACAAGGTCGAAGCCAAAGAGTGGCGTCGCAACGTCAAGTGGCGCCATCTGGACGCTGATACGCGAGCACTGAAACGTCGGATTATTGCAGTCAAAGGCATCGAAGACCGAGAAGCAGAAGCCCTGCAGCGCAAAGCTGACAAGGTTGCCGCCACAGCTGACGCTGAGTAGTCGTGAACACGGCCTTCGACGGCTGATGCACGAACGGCTGGTTCGATGCAAAACATTGAGCACGCACGGCCCCACACGGTAAGTTTGGGGCCGCACTCTTTTGGTCTGCGGCACCTGGCGTTTTTTGCTCTAAACGTTCGCTGCTGACGGAACCTGAAATTCTTTGCGGTTCTCGTCCTTCAGCAGCACGTTGGCCTCACTCGCATAGTCTCCGATGTGCAGTTCCGTTGCCGGGTCAAAGGTCAGCCACGGGCCGACCACGTATTCGTTGCCGTTCTCAGGCAGGCCGACGCCATTGCTCATGGTGTCATGCAGTTTCAGGAAATGTTCAGATGCATCCTCGTTGTCTTCGAACTTTCCGGCTCGAGCATTAAACGGAACTTTCGTTCCCAGCCGGTACGAATTATTCATAAGGTGTCCCAGCACGCAGCCGTAGTGTGCGTCGTACACATTACCGTTGGCCATCGTGGGGTCGTTGGCTCGGCAGGCGGCAATGAAGGCGCCCCAGTTGCCGCCGGGCGTCACCTTACCATCAGGCACGTTGACGGTTTCGCCCTTGTCGCTGCCCTTTGCGTAGTACTTGCCGCGGACGATTTTACCACCGTCCTCAAAGTAGTATTCGTTCTCCACCTGACGTTCGTACTTGTCATAGTTGACGTTACGAACATTGAAGAACACCTGCTGGCCATTTGGGTATTCGGCAATTCCGAACATCGTGTTCGGAGTCTCGCCCTGGTCGTTCCACTGAAAGCGTCCACCGATGGCCATCGCTCGCACGGGATGCGTTTGATCGGTATCGACGGCCCAGCGAGCCACATCCAGCTGGTGAGTTCCCTGGTTGTTCAGATCGCCGTTACCGCTTTTCCAGAACCAGTGCCAGTTGTAGTGAACATAATTGGCGTGGAACTCATCGATCATGGCCGGACCACGCCATGTATTCCAGTCCAGGTTTTCCGGAGGCGTTGTAAGCGGCTTGTGTCCGATTGAGCCCCGTGGTTTGCAGCAATAGCCATACGATATCTTCAGCTTCCCGAACTTGCCGGCCTGAATGGCTTCATGCAGCCCGGCAATTTTCGCATCACTGCGGCGTTGAGTTCCATGCTGAATGACGACACCGTACTTCTTCTGAGCTTCCACTGCTACGCGGCCTTCACCGACATCGTGGCTCATTGGTTTTTCGACGTAGACGTGTTTACCCGCCTGAGCACCCCAGATGGTGAGCAGGGAATGCCAGTGGTTCGGCGTGGCAATGGATATCGCATCCACTGTGCCATCATCCAGTGCTGCGCGAATATCGGGCACGCCCTTCGGAGTGGACTTGCCTTCACTTTTCTTGGATACGACAGAAACGGCGCGATCAAGAACTTTTTTGTCCGGGTCGGCCACGTAGGCAATTTCGACGTTGTCGGCACCAAGCCAGCCGCCAATATGACTTTGGCCTCGGCCGTTCAGTCCTGCGACTCCGACCCGCACTCGATCGTTTGCGCCAATGATGTTGCCGGACGCGCGAGTTCCCAGCAACAACAGAGAGGCTCCCTTGACTCCTGTATCCTGCAGAAATCCGCGACGAGTTGTTTGAGGCATGTTGATCTCCGATTTAAATATGTGAACTGACGAGTCAGTGACCGGTACGAAATTGCGGCGCCCGTGGATACTCAAGTTAGCAGGTCCACTGGGAATTCCCAGTGACCGCCGCGTACGCGTCACGGCAAACACCGAAGTCATTCGTAGTCGCCTGACAAGGACGGAATCGCACAGCACGCAACTGTCGATTACGGTTGCGTGCTTGAAGTTCCTCACGTCGCAAAGGATACTGACGATCGGGTGTCGATCACCAGCGGCACACTGTTATCTTCCCTTCTGACTGAGAATATTTATGTCGAATGTGTCCCGTCGTCAATTCATGGCATCTGCGGCTGCGGCGAGTGTTGCGGTCACTTTTCCTTCCGTCGCCCGATCCCGCATGGCGGCCGACGATGTGAACATGGGATTCATTGCCTGTGGCGGTCGTGCCGGGCAGCATATGCCGATTTTCAATGGTCTGGACGGCGTTAACGTCGCGGGGCTGTGCGACCCGGATGAGAACAATCTGGGGAAGGCTCAGACCCGGTACCCTGCAGCCAACGGGTACGCCGACCTGAGACGACTGATTGACGATGACAGCATCGATGCGGTGGTTGTGGCGACGTGCAACCACTGGCACTGCCTGGCTTCCATCTGGGCGATGGAGGCGGGGAAAGATGTATACGTCGAAAAGCCGCTGTCGCACAGCCAGTGGGAAGGGCGTCAGACTGTCGCCGCAGCCCGTAAGTACAATCGTATCTGCCAGGTCGGTACTCAGCAGCGGTCTGATCCGATGCAGGCAGAGATTAAGAAATTTCTGCACGAGGAAAAGGCGCTGGGAGAGATTGTCTCTGCTCGAGTCAACCGGTACGGGGTACGAGGTCCCATTGGTAAGCGAGACACACCTCTGGTAATCGGCAGTGACGTGGATTACGACCTGTGGCTGGGGCCGGCGCAGGATCAGCCGATCTTCCGCAACAAGCTGCAGTACGACTGGCACTGGGACTTCAACACCGGATCTGGTGAAATGGGAAACTGGGGTGTGCACGTGCTGGACGATCTGCGCAACAACGTGTTTCAGGATTCCGTCCGGTTGCCCAAACGCATTTTCGGTGCCGGAGGTCGAGTGGCGTGGGACGATGCCGGTGACACACCGAACGTGCACTTCGTCTACTTCGATACCGGCACGATTCCGGTGGTTATTGGTCTGACAAACATGACGGCCGGTCCGCAGGCGCGGAAGTCTCCGCCGCATCCAGGCCCCGGCAGTGGCTACATCGCCTACTGTGAAGGAGGTCGTTTTGAAGGTCAGCGGGGCAGAGGTGCGGCCTATGACAATGACGGCAAAAAGCTACGCGAGTTTAAAGGGATTGGTGGCAACAGAGTGCACCATCAGAACTTCATTGACGCTGTCCGAAGTCGAAACCATACGAGTCTGAATACAGACGTGGAAATGGGGCATCTTTCCACCGGATGGTGCAATCTTGCTAATATTGCGTTCCGCACCGGCAAGCCGTTTTCGAAGCACGATGCGGCACAGGTTTCCGGAGACGGGGGTATCTGGGAGAAAATCGTTGCGGAAATGGAACAGCATCTTGCGGCTCATGGCGTCGCACTGGAAAGCGATGATATCAGGCTCAGTCCCATGCTGACGGTGGATGACCAGAAGGAGGTCTTCGTGGATGACAATGCGGACGCAGCCAATGCATTCCTGAAACGTGAGTATCGCGCACCTTACATCGTTCCGGAAATCGACGCATGATGTGGACACGGCTTCTCTGTCTTACGGCAGTCCTCCTGACCATCCCGTGCACGGCCATTGCTCAACTTCCGTCGTTGACTGAGGTGAACATTTTCAGCACGCTGGATGGTGAGTCGCAGCCTGTGTTGTACTGGGCTCCCGATTCTGCCACCCAGCAGCCGACCGTGCTGTTCGTGTTTCTGCATTCGTGGAGCAGTGACTACAAGCAGGACAACAGCAAGTGGCAGCGGGAAGCCGTGAAGAGAGGCTGGATCTATCTGCACGCTAATTTTCGTGGGGCCAATCGATCTCCCAAGGCCTGCGGTTCACGGTATGCTCGTCAGGATATTCTTGACGCCATGGACTTTGCGGGCAGGACTTTCAACGTGGACCAGTCGCGCGTCTACCTTGCCGGCGTTTCCGGTGGAGGCCATATGTCGATGTTGATGGCCGGGCATCACCCCGATCGATTTTCTGCGGTGTCGGCATGGGTCGGGATCAGTGACCTGTCTGCGTGGTATCGGTTTCATGTGAAGGACGGTGTTCCTCAGAGGTATGCTCAGATGATTCTGAAGTCGTTTGGCCAGCCGCCAGGCACTGACGCTGCGACGGATGCTGAGTATCGAGACCGTTCTCCCCTGTTTCACATGCATCAGGTGGGGGACCTGCCAGTGGATATTCATGCCGGCGTGAACGATGGGCATACCGGTTCCGTACCGGTGCGACATTCGTTGCAGGCGTTTAATGAAATTGCCAGGGCTCACGGGTCGGGGCTTGTGACAGCCGCCGAAATGGAAATGCTCTGGATGGATCGTCAGCTGACGAATCCTGGGCCATCCGACACGGCGGAAGATTCTTCGTACGGTCGGAAGATTTTCCTGCGACGCACGTCCAGGCAGTCGCGCGTGACCATTTTTGACGGCGGCCATGAAAGTCTCACGGTACCAGCCTGTGACTGGCTGGCAAAACATCGCCGCGCGGTTCGATAGAACTTGCCTGATGTTCGTTATTGCGCGCTGCCGACGCGTGCTGTAGGAGACAGGGAGCGATTCCGATGACAATAAGTCGATTCAGGGACAGGCAGCATCTGGCGTCTGTTCGGACATGTGGAGTCTCTGGCCGACAACTGTCATTCTTTCCGGTCGTCGCATGTTTACTGCTGTTGTCGCCGACCATGCTGGCCGGATCCGGCGACGTGACGGTGCAGACAGATCATCCGCAGTATGCAGGAGAGGGGGCATTTCAAACCGTTGATAAATGTGCCGATTTTGCAACGTCGGGGCAGACGACCGCTCAGGATAAGGCCATTGCTATGTATCTGTGGCTGCTGAGTCATCAGTGGCATCTGATGTCGCCCATGGAATGGTGCGTGCCGGGGCGAACTCCCGATTCTGCGGATCCGGGAAACTATGAAACTGTCGTGTTTGATGCGAATCGAGCGCGGTTCTCGTATGGCTATGGGCTCTGCGGCACCGTGCACGCGTGGAACGAGGCATACTGGAAGGCTCTCGGGATGGGCGTGCGACGGCGAGAGTTCGTCGGACACGTGAACAGCGAGGTGTTTTACGACGAACACTGGCACGCCTTCGACACGGACATGGCCGGTCTGTTGTTTCGTCGCGATGGGGTCGTTGCGGGGTACGAAGACGTCCAGGAAGATCCCACGCTGGCGGAATCTGTCCGGTCCCCGGTTCCTCACTACCCGTTTGACTGGCCGAACGACTTCAACACGATGAAACGCGGCTGGCAGCAGGTCGCAAAAAGAAAGGCCTGGTATGCGCTGTACAACGGCGGCTTTGCCGCTCACCCCGGCATTGTGCAGCTGCGCAGCGGTGAGTCATTTACGCGGTGGTATGACCGCGATCACTTCGGTGGTTTCAGTAAGCGAAGGTTCTGGCATCATCAAAAGGGAGGGCCGTTTCGGCGATGGACATTCTTCGACAACGGAACTCCCTTTCATGACAGGGAGCAGGCTAATGCACGCAGTGAGGCTGCGTATTGTAACGGCGAATTCGTTTACGAACCGAACCTTTCAGACCGAGGATGTCAGGACGGAATGTCCGCGATGTCGGCAAACGCTGCTCAGCGTGCTGCTTCGCCGAAGCTCTACAGCAGTGACGGTCGTCTCGCGTCCGTCACGTTTCGGCATTTTTCTCCATATGTCATTTGCGGTGATCCCTCGGATGACGCCAATCCTATGTCAGGTGTGGCCACGCACGGGGTCGTTGTCGAGGGCCGCGTCGTCGGTGTCGTATCGTGTGAGGTCTCCGCGGACCAGGGGCAGACGTGGAGCTCTGTGGAATTGAGTACGGCAGGTCGTGGTGCAGCAGACGGCGGCTTTCGGGGGGATTTAACGGAGGCGGTCAAGGGACGTTATGGCTGGCAGTTGCGTTTCATGTGGTCGGGTAAGTCGGGTCTTGATTCTGTCAGATTCGTCACCACAACGCAGGTGTGTCAGGCGATGTATCCGCGGCTCACGGAAGATGGCTGCGACGTCACATATCGTTCCACGCAGCGGGCAGTCGTTGCGGTTCTGCCGAATTTCAGTCTTCCCGAGTCGAAGGTGGACGCGTTTGAAGAAACGGCACTGCGTTCGGCAAATGTTCGTTACAAGCCTCGGTCGGTCAAGTCTCGGTTTGCTTATCAGTCGACAGACAGGGAGCCGGCTCATGTTGTGTTCAAAGTGGCGGCGCCACAGCGTCTGAGGGAGATTCGAGCGGCAGTCCGCTATTCCGTACCCGTGCCACCTCCATCCGGTCTGGATTTTCAGTTGCAGTTGTCGACAGATTCGGGAGCAACGTGGCAGACCTTCGCCACGGCCGATATTCCGTCAGATAACGAATTCTCCAGCGGTTGGCTGTACGGGGAAGCCGACGTTGACAAGGAGAGTTGCCGCAGGGCTCTTGTGCGTTTCCATATGCACGCGCCCGGTCGTCAGGCGGGAGTGATTGATGCCAGACTTTATGGCATTCACGATGTTGAGCGTTCCGGACGCATTGCCGTTGAGTTTGGCTGGCAGGAAAAGGGTCGCCACAAAGTCTTTAAGAAGAAGCTGGCAGCGAACGTGGAGTCTGCACGGTTTCGCGTCCCGACACTGGATGGAGTCAAGGACGAATTCGTGCGCATCATTGCATCGGATTAAACGCGTCGCCCGGGGCGGTTCACAGCAACGGAGTCTTGTTTGATTCACCAGGGATTTCTCGAACCAGTTGCGGCACTGCGTAGCCCGGCAACCGGCTGCGGATTACAGTCAGCAACTTGCCTGCTTCTGCGTCGCTGACTTCAAAATGCGCGGCTCCCTGAACACGATCGAGTTGATGCAGGTAGTACGGTATTACTCCGACGTTGATCAGGCGACGGCACAACAATTCAAGTGCCTCTGCAGAATCGTTTATCTTTCTCAACAGCACCGCCTGGTTCAAAACCGGGATTCCTGCGCGGACCATCACTCGCAATGCGGTTTCGCAGTCGGCAGCGATTTCGTGGCCATGGTTGGCGTGAACCACAACAACGGGCTGGCTGCGAAGGTTGCTTAACAGCAACAGCAGTTCGTCGGTCACACGCGCAGGCAGCACGATGGGCAGCCTGGTATGAATTCGCAGACGTTCCACATGTTCAATTTCGTCAAGGCGATGACACAGCGTTTGCAGCCGGTCGTCGCTTAGAATCAGTGGGTCTCCACCACTAAGAATGATTTCAGTGATCGAACTGTCTTCACGAATTCGCTGCAGGGCAGGCTCCCAGTCGGACATTCGTCGGGGTTCGTCCTGATACGGATATTCCCGTCGAAAACAGTATCGACAATGCACCGCACACGTGCCGGTCGTGATCAGAAGCGCGCGGCCGTGATACTTGTGCAGCATGCCGGCGGTTGCTCGAGCAGCGGTGTCTTCGACCGGATCCGTTGTGAATCCGACGGCACGTGCTGATTCCCGGCCGGTCGGAAGAACCTGGAGCAGCAAGGGGTCGTCCCTGTTTCCCGGTTCCATTCGCGCCAGGAAGCTATGAGGTACCAGTGTCGGGAATCCCTGCGTGGCCGCTGCCTCAGCCGCGGGCAGCGGTTCCTCCGGAAGTTGCAGTCCTGCCAGTAATTCACGAGAGTCACGAATTGCTTCAGCAAGCTGGCGTTGCCATGAAGCATGACTGTGTGTTGGTGCGGCGGCGTCCATCGTGGTTGTTTTCTGAGGTTTTGGCTGTCCGGCAGGTGGCGACCTGTCCTGGTGAGCCATAACAGTCAGATCTGCCTGGAAGGTCAATTATGACGCATTCGTCGAATCCATTCGATCGCCCTCATTGGAAGACATCAGGATTCACTCTGACGGTCGATTTTGCTATTGTGGTGCTCGTGTATAAGGTCCGAATACAGGATTTCGAGCCGGATACTCATCAAACCCGTTTCATGATACCTCCTGACGAACATTCAGTTGTCATCAGGGACAGCAACAATATCAGAACCAGAAAATCGCACCAATGGGTACACCGGTTGAGAAGTTGAAGAGGGGCAGCAAGATCCTGATCAACAACGAGCCTTACGAGTTCATTGAAATCAATTTTGTGAAGCCAGGCAAAGGCCAGGCACTGTATAAGTCGAAACTTCGTAATCTGCTGAAGGGAGGGATCCTCGATCGAACTTATCGAAGTGGTGAAAGCCTTGATGAAGCAGACGTTCACCGGAATGACGGAGCATACTCGTATCGGGACGGTGACAACTTTTATTTTCTGGACAACGATACGTTCGAACAATATGGTCTTCCTGCAACCATCGTCGGAGAACAGATGACGTTCCTGATGGAGGGGGCGGAAGTGCAGTTGCTGTTCTTTAACGGACAGTTAATCAGCATGACGCCACCTCAGCAAGTGACGATGGAAGTGACGTACACCGAGCCGGCCGCCAAAGGCGACACGGCCACAAATGTTTCCAAAGGCGCCACTCTGGAATGTGGGGCTGAGGTTCAGGTACCTGCATTTATCAAACAGGGTGACAAGGTCAAAATCGATGTTGAAACTGGTACGTACCTGGAACGGGTGACCTCCTGAAACGGGGCTGTTTCCGAATCCGTGCGGACCGGCATGTTTAGTCAGAGCTTTTGCCAGGCGTTTTGAAGGAGTATCGCGATGGCTGTTCTTGAGGTGGCGTTGTCCGTCTTTGCAACCGGGTTTGCTGTCTGGTCTGTGCGTTCGATGGTAACCGAGAGTTCGTAGGTGACCGATGGGGCGTCAGGTCATGTTGTTGCTCACTGCGTGGTGTCGGTCTGCGGCGCATTGATATGAGCCTGCGGCACGTGCCCGGTTTTTTGATGATCATTGAAAAGAAAACGCTGGAATCCGGCATTCTTGTTCAATGAGTCGTGTTGGGTGGAATTTGATTGTGGAAATGTCGGACCACGCGTCGTCAGAAGCCGGTCACAACGGCAAGCTGTATATCGAAACTGTTGGCTGTCAGATGAATATGCTGGACAGTGAGCTTGTTGTTGCTGCTCTGCGCAAGGATGGCTACGAACTGACGGACGACCCCAAGTCGGCTGACACACTGCTGTTCAACACTTGCAGCGTTCGGGAAAACGCCGAACATAAGATCTATAGTTCGCTGGGGCGTTTGAAGTATGCGAAGAGAACGAAGCCGCAGAAAATCATCGGTGTGATGGGCTGCATGGCTCAGAAGGATCAGGATCTGATCTTTAAACGAGCACCTCATGTGGATCTGGTGGTCGGCACCGGGCAACTGGCTGAAATTCCGCGGCTGATCCAGGAAACACGCTCCACTGCCAAACGCCGGCAGCAGAAGGCCGTCAGTCTTGGTCGGCGCGACGGATCAGTGGCCGCCGTTTCCAGCAGCTTTCAAAGTTACGATCCGCTGCGTGACCCGGAGATGCGCCCCACGCCGTTTCAGGCGTTTGTTCGCATCATGATTGGTTGCGACAAGTTCTGCACCTACTGTGTTGTTCCGACAACACGTGGGCCGGAACAAAGCCGGCCTCCGTCGCAGATTTTGAATGAAGTGCGGGTCCTTGCGGATCAGGGCGTAAAGGAAGTGTGCCTGCTGGGGCAGACCGTAAACAGCTATAAACACACGGAAGACGGACGACTGAACCGTCTTTCTGATCTGATGTACGGTATCAACGAGATCGCAGGCATTGAACGCCTCCGTTTTGTTACCAGCTACCCCAAAGACATGACCGATGACCTGCTGCAGGCAGTGCGGGATTTGTCGAAGGCTGTCAAGTATCTGCATGTACCGCTGCAGCACGGCTGCGATGAACAGCTGCGCCTGATGAAACGCGGCTACACAGTGGATGATTATCGGCAGATGATGCGTCGCATTCACGAGATCGTTCCCAACTGCAGTGTATCCAGCGACTTCATTGTCGGCTTCAGCGGTGAGAGCGAAGAGGCTCATCAGCTCAGCATGGAGGCGATTCGGGAGTATCGGTTCAAGAACAGCTTCATTTTTAAGTACAGCGAACGCGAAGGCACAAAGGCGGCCGCATTGCTGCCGGACGATATCCCGGAAGAAACGAAGAAGCGCCGTAATAACGAAATGCTGGCGGTTCAGAATGAGGTCAGTGAAGAAGACAACGCAGAGTTCATTGGGCGTCAGGTGAATGTACTTGTTGAGGGCCCCAGCAAATCTGCAGCAAAGAAGACGGCTCGTGGCGAAGAGGTTGTGGCCGGCGACCCGCTCGCAACACAGCTGATGGGACGTTCCGAATGTGACCGTATCGTTGTCTTTGACGGAAATCCACGACTGATCGGTTCGACTGCTCATGTTGAAGTCCGCGACTGCACAGGGACAACGCTGATCGGGTCGATTGTCACTCGACAGATTCAGCATGGTTCCGAGGGGCTGCTGCCGATCGTTTCGTGAGCCGTTCTGCTGAACTGAAATCAAACCTGCGTCTGCGAAATAAGCAATTCTGCATTCTGACAGAGTACGGCGGACATTTCGGGTTCTGTGAGTTCGGATTCGTACACCTTGATCATCGCGGATTCGTAAATCAGAAACGGCGCATGCGTCCCAAAGACAACTCGGTCTGCCGGAAGTGTACGCATCACACGAGCGACGCCATCCGTGGCGTTAACTCGTGAAATGTCGAAGTAGATACCGGGAGTCTTCACCAGAGAGGTAAATGTCGTACCGGTAGCTTTGTGGTTCAGAATCACCAGTTTGACGGTCGGTATCTGCCGGACGATCTCGGCAAGCGGCGTCAGGTCAACATCAGCAATGTGCAGCAACGTGGACTGTGTCCGTTGATCTTCCATTGCCGCGACCAGTTGAACGACCAGATGTCGTTCCGATGCGAGTCGCAGAAGTCTTGCGAATTCGGGGATATCAAGTGTGTACCCGTGATAATTCGGGTGCAGACGGATGCCGGGCATGTGATGTTCTTCAGCACACCGTCGCAGATCTTCCTCCCAGTCCGGGAGCGTCGGATTGACGGTCCCGAACGGGATAAGTACGTCACGCCCATGTCGACGACACTCTTCGGCCAGTCGAGAGTTGACGCCCGCAATGTCGCGATGCAGCAAGCCTTCGAAGCTGCCAGCCCATGCCTGATGAATTCCCCGGGAACGAAGTTTGCCCGTCAAGGCATCTGTTTCGCTCAACGGCAAACGGCGAAACGGCCATTGAAACAGACTGACGTTTGTATCAATGACTCGTCTAACCTGCTCATTGGCGGCTCGTTGCATCCGGGGTGCGGCCGCTGGAACGTTTTCCGCAGTCACAGCGGTGTGCAAGCCTGCCGCTACCGCTCCTGCAAGTGTCCCGCCAAGTAACTCGCGACGATCAAACTTCTGCATACCCTGCCTTCTGGCAAATCCGGTCGAGAACGAACACCTTCACGGGCGAGGTGAAGCTGCGGACAGGCCGGAAGTGTAGCACGCATTACGAACGATCACAGCGGAGTCTATCGTCGATCCTGACGATCATTAGTCCGGATACACAGCCCTGGCCGTGGAACTCGGCGGTGGATCTGTCGGGACGGTAGGAATGGCTGCGGCAGCGGGCTGTCCCTGACTGGTTCCGGAAACGGTCTGAATGGCAACGGACGGAAGTTCGCGAGCTGGGGTGACCGGGGCCGCCGGTATTCGTCGTTGGTGTTGTGGAGAGGCCTGAACAACCGAGCCAGGAGTTTTCGGGAAGCTTCTTATTGTCGTGATGACGCGTTTGTCCTGTTCCACAGTGTTTCCGGTGTCGGTGAGCACGGCCAGATTCAGATACCGTGTTCTCCGCAGTTCCAGTGGCAATCCGGTGATGCGGTCAACGATACACGAACCAAAACTCTGGCCGCCCTTGATTTTGACCTTTGCTGTCTGTCCGTTCCGTGAATCCGTGTACGTTTCCCCTGAGGCGATCCGTCCCGTGATATCGATTTCCGCAGTCTGCTGATTCAGAGCGACCAGTCGATAAGTGGAAGACATGTAAACCGGCACAGGCTGCATCAGGCGGCGTTCCCTGCTCCAGACATCGCCCGGCCCCACACGGGTGGCAGATTCGGGATCGACAGAATTGTCATAGGGCAGCAGGCCGATCGCGTCGTCGACAAAGTTTGCGACTCCATCATCACCAAATCGTGATGCGATTTCGCCCAGCAGCAACTGTCGGCGTTCCACGGGGATCTGTTGAACGCAGCGTTCCAGAAACTGCTCGTAGCCGACCAGTGCGCGGATTCTGTTATTACGGCCCAGCCAGAACGAAAATCCATTGTTGACCATGCCGGCATACGGAACGACTGCCTCGGGAACGGCACCCTGATGTGCATCTGAGTCAAACATTATGCGGTGCCCGCTGACGTCGTGTTCGTACACGACGCGCACGTAGCGGACATTCATCAGAATCGCCTCTTCTTTGACCTCGTCCACATGAATGACCATGTGCAGGTCGAGTCGGGTCTGAGCTGTTGCGGAGAACTGTGCCGGCTTCTGAACCAGTGACTGCTCGATTGTCTTCAGCAGTGGGAAACGATCCCCAGTCTGCAGCCGCAACTCAAGACGCTCCGCTGAGGCGGTCTTGGTAACGGGCGACACGGGATTCGCGGGGGTTGCCCGTTCGTCCGTTTTGCCGCCGCCAAGATCAGCCAGAAGACTGTCAACCAGTCCGGCCTCGTTCTCTGATTCACTGCTGGTCACTGACTGCGACTGACCGCAACCCATACAGAAAACGCTGGAAATCAGGAAATTGATGACGAAAGACGGTCGGTAATTGAACATAGTCCGTTCCATCCGTGGAATGTGCGAACGAGATCTGGATTCTGGCTGGTCAAATTCGAATAGTGCCGCAAAATATCAACCGTCCCCCCGCAACGTAAACACGAACCCGTCCCTGCCTGTCCTTCCGCACAGGACTTAGATCCTTCTAGTCAAATGATGCCCGATCAATCAGCAGAATCTGCCGAAGCACGGCTGTTTCAACAACACAGTCGGCTGTTCGAAACCAACAGGTTCGTATACCCCGTTGTTTCCCGTCGTAGTCAGGGAGTGTCTGTCGGTATTAATCTTAACCCCGACAAAGTCTGCAATTTTGACTGTGTCTACTGCCAGGTCGATCGTCGTAGTAACTCAGAAACCCGGTTTGTCGAAACCGATCAACTGCTCGCCGAACTCACCTCAGTGCTGCAGTCTGTGGCGTCCGGTGATCTGTTTCGGCAGCCTCAGTTTGCTTGCACGCCGCATCATCTGCGGCGATTGAACGACATCGCGTTTTCCGGGGATGGAGAACCGACGACGTTTCGTAACTTCGATGAAATTATTGCTCAGGCGGCAGGCGTCAGACGGAAACTCGTGGATGACCAGGTGAAAATGGTGCTGATCACGAATGCCTCAATGCTTCATCGCGAACATGTTGGTCGAGGTTTGCGGCTGCTGGACGAAAATAACGGTCAAATCTGGGCGAAGCTGGAGGCGGGTACGGAGAAATACTTCAAACGGGTCGAACGCACCACCGTTCCGTTTCAGCGCATTCTGGACAACATCACGGCGGCCGCCATTGACCGACCTCTGGTGGTTCAGAGTCTGTTCATGAACCTGAGCGGAGAACCGCCGCCTGCGTCGGAAATCGATGCCTTCTGCCAGCGTCTGCGTGATATCACAGCGTCCGGAGGCCAACTGGAAATGATTCAGGTTTATACGGTGGCTCGGCAGCCGGCCGAGTCATTCGTCAGTCCGCTGACGGAACTTCAGCTGCGGCATATCGCTGACACACTCGAGTCAACGACGGGATTGAAGGCGGCCGTGTTTTCTTGATCCCGCATTTCCCATTTGACTCCCTGCGTTTTGGCATAAGGTTTGCGCCAGCCCTTCAAAACAAGGGTATTCTGGCAAATCATGCTAAGGTGACAGGGGAACCCAATAGGTGATGCCAAAAAGGACGATTTGCGGGTTGGTTTTGACAGTCGCTTGAAGCTGAAGTTTTGCGGCAGCAAGGTCACAACGGATGCCGGTATGTTAGCCTGCCGCGAACTCGACGAGGCGTTGGGACTCTCCGAAATGGGCGCAGACCTTCTGCATGATTCACGCCTCGGTCAGAACAAACAGCACCAGTTGTTGCCGCTGCTGCGGCAGTCGATTTACAGTCGCCTGGTCGGTTATGAAGATGTCAACGACGCCGAGCGTTTGTGCGTCGACCCCGCCATGAGACACGTGGTTGGTGGAAGGGCCAGCCAACCAGAGCAGCAAGCGGCGTCGAGTAGCGAGGTCGGCCGATTCGAGACCGGGACGCTCAGCAGCAAACGCAACCTGACGGCCTTGATGAATCTCTCCGGCCGGTAGATCGACAAGGTTCATCGGCATAGACCGCTTCGTGAATTGATTCTCGACCTGGATAGTTCCGTGAGCGAGACCTACGGTCGGCAACAGAGCACGGCTTACAACGGACACTTCGAGTGCCCGTGCTACCATCCGCTGTTCCTCTTCAACCAGTTCGGCGATTTGGAAAGCGCCATGCTGCGGCGTGGTAATCACACCAGTGCTAAGTTCTGGCGGAAGGTGCTGCTGCCGGTGATCGAGCGGTATCGTGGCGACGACATCCCCAAGTGCTTTCGGGGCGATGCGGCCTTTGACATTCCAGGACTGTACCGATTGCTGGAGCAGGAGGGCTACGGGTACACCATCCGCATCAAGTCCAACGCCGTGCTGGAACGGGAAATCGAGCATCTGCTGCCCCGCCCCGTCGGTCGTCCCTCGCAGAAGTCGAAGGTCTTTTATCATAGCTTTCACTACCAAGCCAAGTCGTGGCAGCGCTCCCGGCGCGTGGTCGCCAAGATCGAATGGCACGCGGGTGAGTTGTTCCCGCGCGTGGGGTTCATCGTGACCAACCTGAGCAAGCACTCGAAGAACGTCGTGAAGTTCTACAACGGTCGCGGTACGGCCGGGCAGTGGATCAAGGAAGGGAAGAACGCCGTCAAATGGACGAAGCTGTCCTGCCGCACGTTCAAGGACAACCCGGCTCGTTTACAGTTGTTCGCGTTCGCCTACAACCTGGGCAACTTCCTGCGGCGGTTGGCGTTACCGAAACCAGTGCAGCATCGGTCGCTGACGACGCTGCGGGAAAAACTCGTGAAGATCGGGGCCAGGGTGATGCGGCACGCCAAGTATGTCACGTGCCAACTGGCCGAGGTGGCCGTGCCACGGCGACTGTTCGCGGCCATTCTCGACCGTATTGCGCGGCTGGCACTGCCGCCACCGCTGGTGGAGTGACGTGACTCGGGAGCGGAACAAAGAGTGGAAAACGAGGTTCCCGGCGGAGAGGCTCTGCGCAGAACCAGCGTTCGCCGCTGAAAAACGACTCGATGGGGACCGAGTCGTGGTCCCCAGCAGCGGGCAGAAGAAAAAATGGAAAAAAATGATAGACACCGGGGGGCGATGTTACGACGTCGAACGGTTTAGGCCTGGAGCGGTTCCAGGCTCAACTCATATGGGAAATCCCGGATAAGAACACTGGCCAAGCCAGTGGCACAACTCCTCCCCGGACGACTGACGTAGCTCTATACGTATTCGCGGTTCTAATTAAGCCAGGATACGGGATCGGGTATTTGCCGTCAGCCTTGGCTTTCAGAGGCGATTCAGACTACGGTCAATCGTTTCGAACGGAAGTCTGTGGCACTCCGTCCACGCACGTCTTCCCAGATTGCCAGCACCACCCCGTCGCGTTCGACCGGGAAACAGACTGGATGCCGCAATTTGCAGAAAACCGAAATAAAGCACGGAACAGTCGCGATGAAAAACGTATCTCGGGCAGACATCATTTTCCCGGGGGGCAGCCAACATGTTACAATCGCGCAGCTGTACTACTCACCGTGCAACTGGTCCGGACCGCCGAACCGCATTCACGCTCCTTGAGTTGCTTGTGTCCATTTCTATCATCGCCGTGCTGATGTCACTGATTCTGCCTGCGATACAAAACACACGCATGGCCGCGAGGCGTCTGCAGTGCCAGAATAACCTGAAGAATATTTCCGTCGGACTGACAAGCTATGTGGGAGGCACCGGTGGATATTTTCCGGCGACGATTTTTTCTCGCAATGGAAGACCTGCCGTGTGGACGACTGAAATTCTACCGCAGGTGGATGCTCAGGCCGTTTTTGATCGACTTGACACGTCGCCCTCGCCGGACATTCGGATTCCTGTTTTCCTGTGCCCGGATGATGACGAGAACGAATGGATCGTTCGAGGTCTCTCCTACGTCGTTAATGTTGGTTACGGGCTGATGACACCCAATTGTTGTTTCCCCCCACTGCACGACGACTCAGTTTCTCACGCGGAACCAGGACACGTGTTTTCGTCACGTCTTTCGACAGTTCCTCGAACAGACGGTCTCGACGGATATGAATTCGCATATTCAATTCTGTCCGTGTCGACATCGATAAGTGATCAAACTCGTTCCCTCGGCATCGACTGGGACGGAAACGGTAACGTGACAAAGCACGAAGACCTGGTCACCGAAGCTTCCGGAGTTTTCTGGAGCAATCCGGAACGGGTGAACAAGTCATTTTCGCTTCGACGGATGGACCGGGGCGACGGCACCAGCCATACGCTGATGATTAGTGAACGCGACAAGTCGCGAGACTGGGCTGTACCCCCAACTCAGATCGCAGCCAGCCTGAATCACCTTTTGTTTCTTCGGTATCTGGCCCCCCTGAGCAGTCACGGTTTTGGTCTCAGCACTTCCAGTTTTCGGAATACTGCAGGCGTTCATGTCATGCCCCATGAGGGTGCCTGGGTTCCGCAACCTCGCACTCGGCAACTGTACGCCGAAGAGATTATGACTCATGGACGCTTCGACTGCCCGCCGTTTTTTCCAGAAGCAACCCGTCGGATTATTAACTCACCGTCTCTTTACTCTGTCGCTCCAGCCTCATCGCACATTGGCGGAGTGAATGCTGCATTCTGCGATGGTTCAGTCGTTTTTCTTTCAGAAGACCTTGATCCCGGTGTTTATGCCCGGCTCTTATCGTCAGCTGGAAGTCGCAACGGGCAGGACATCCTGTCGGACCATGAGTACTAGAGAATATCAGAGGTGTCAGGTCCGTACGGCACTGTCGTGGCGGCGGCGTTTGAGGACGCGAGGGTCGAGAAGCGGGAGCGGACTTTTCACGAACGTTGTAGCTTACCGACGCAGGAAGAAACTGTTAGCTTAGTCTGACCCGAACAAACAAACGACCACAAAGGCCGTAGGGTCAAGAACCTGAACCGACCGCAAAGCTCTTCAGCAATCAGGTGTTAGCGAGCGAATCGAGCCGTGGTGTTCAGCATTGCGAAGGTGCGATTGGCTATTGCGTCAATCTATCGTCTGGTGAAGTAGTTTGACGACCCGATCGCCAACAGAATGTCGCGCAGTCTGAAGTCAGTATCAGCGGACCGCTGGTAGAGTTGGTCAAGATTCTCGCGGTCGAGCAAAGTGAAATTAGGTATGCGAGAAATGACGTGACTGCAACGCCCAGGAAAAAACTGGAGACTGCCACCGACAGGGTACTGTTTGAGTTTTCAGGGACCGTGGCCAGAATCGCCCGCGTCGAAGCAGATTGACGCTTCTCCTCTTCAGCTATCCGTTTGCGCCCAGCTTCCTCTGCCCGACGTGTTTGTTCTTCCACCGCCTTTCGATACTGCTCCGCCACCCGTGTCCGTTCAGCCTCCTCCGCCAAACGCTTCTGTGCTTCCTCCCCTGCGCGTTTATGCTCGGCATCCTCCGGGTCTTCCGGCGGTTCGAGCGTACTGTTAGACGGAATTCCTGTCTGCTTCTGTTCGACTGGGGTGTCGGCGGTGATATGATGTTGCGGCTCAGGATTTAGCTTCCATGTTTTCGTACCGCTGGAATTCTAACATGACCGAATTCGATGCCTTTGAGGCAGAGTCCCGCCGTTCGTTTCTGCAACAGATATCAGCCGCGTCTGCTGCCGCCCTGACGATGGGTGCGCCGTCTGTTCTGGGGGACGAGTCCGGAAATGCGGAGCAGCCGCGGGCGACAGCCGACGCCTGCATCATCCTGTGGATGGCGGGTGGCATGGCGGCGCCGGAGACGTTTGATCCCAAACATTATGAACCTTTCCAGGAAGGGCTGGAGGTCGAGAAGATCATCAGCACTTTCCCCGCCATCGACACGTCCGTCGATGGCCTGCAGATTTCGGAAGGGCTGGAGAACGTTGCTCAGGTGATGGACCGCGCGACATTGATCCGTTCGGCGTATCAGGCTGATCTCGGAAATATTCTGCATTCGCGACACCAGTATCACTGGCACACGGGTTACGTGCCGCCTCAAACCGTCGCCGCACCTCACATCGGCGCATGGATGTCGCGGCTTTTGGGGCCTCGTAACGAGGTGATTCCGTCATTTATCAACATCGGGCAGCGACTTGAGGGCGTGGGAGAGTCGGAAGAACTGAAGGCATTTACGACGGGGGGATTTCTGGGCACTGAATTCGGGCCTTTCAATCTGCCGTATCCGGAGCAGGCTGCTCGGTCCGTGCGGCCACCGAAAGGCATGACGGCGGCACGATTTCGCAAGCGGTATGACGTGCTGAAAAAAATGATCGAGTCCCGGGCCGATCGAAATGTGGCCAGTGATTATCATATTCAGTCGATGCTGAAGTCGGTCGACAACGCTCACAAGTTGCTCAGTTCAGAGGATCGCAACGCCTTCGACCTGACTCTTGAGCCGGAGGAAGTTCATAATAAGTACGACACCGGGCGATTTGGTCGAGGCTGCCTGCTGGCTCGACGACTTGTCGAAGCGGGGGCACGGTTTATTGAAGTGACGACCGAGTACGTGCCGTTTCTGCACTTCGACACTCACGAAAGCGGGCACACAACACTGGCTCGCATGAAGCAGGAAATTGATCAGCCGATTGCGCAGTTAGTGCGGGATCTGGAGGAACGAAATCTGCTGGATCGCACGCTGATCGTCATCGCCAGTGAATTCAGTCGTGACATGATCATCGAAGGAGTGCCCGGCAGTTCCGCTCGTGATCAGTCGCGCGCGAAGACAGACGTTCTGAAAGAAATGAAGCATTACGGGCTGCATCGCCACTTCACTGGCGGAACATCTGTTGTCCTGTTTGGTGGCGGCATGAAACAAGGGTTTGTCTACGGCAAGACGGCCAACCAACGCCCATGTATTGCTGTCGAAAACCCAGTCAGCATCACTGACCTGCATGCCACGATCTACCAGGCCATGGGGATCAGCCCCCGCACCGGGCTGACTGTCGAACGCCGACCCTTCTACGTTACGGAAGATGGCGAAGGCAAACCCGTCCAGTCGTTGTTTGCATAGGTGCTGTCGCCTTCCGCAGTCATGGATCCTCGAGACCCTGTGCAGGTGTGAATCCCTGTTATTGTGGTGAAATGCCCGGCGTGTTGTGCTATAATTTCTAACCCGCCCGAACGCCCGCCACACCACTGGATTAGCTGCCTGCCATGTCGCGATGGTTTTCCACATTACGAACGTCCGACGTCCGCACCTGCGTCGCCTGTGCTGTCTTTCTGTGTGCACCGACGGCGTGGGGGCAGAACGAACTAACCGTCGACTTCGAGAATGATCTTCAGCCGATCTTCACACGGTTTGGATGCACGTCCGGGCCGTGTCACGGAAAAGCTCGAGGACAGGGCGGGTTTCAGCTTTCGTTGCTCGGATTCGACACTAAATACGATTACGACGCGATTGCCAAAGAAGGCCGCAGTCGTCGAATTTTTCCGGCTGCTCCGGAACGTAGTCTGCTGCTGACAAAGCCCACGGGGCGGGTTCCTCACGGTGGGGGAAAGCGGCTGGAACCGGACGGCCCTGAATACCAGGCGATTCTGCAATGGATTCGCGAGGGCATGCATCCGCAGATCGAAGATGCGCCCCGGCTGGTTAAGATTACTGTTGTTCCGGATTCGGCGATTCTGGAAAACGAACAGACACAGCAGCTTACTCTGACCGCTCACTTCAGCGATCAGTCCACTCGGGACGTAACTCGGCTTGCGGCGTTTCAATCCAACGAGTCACCGATTGCGTCTGTCAGTGACAGTGGTCTGGTGACCGCCGGGATGATAACCGGAACGGCAGCCATCATGACGCGATTTATGGGGCAGTTTGCGGTCTGCGACGTGACGGTGCCTCGCCCCGAAGCCGTATCGGCAGACGTCTATATGGCGTTGCCGCGTAAGAACTTCATTGATGAATTTGTGTGGCAGAAGCTGCAGCGTCTGAACATAACTCCGTCTGAATCGTGCGCGGACCACACATTCTTACGTCGCGCAACAACCGACATATGCGGTCGGATGCCACGGCCTGATGAGGTCGGTGCGTTTCTGGCGGATACTGCGGCGGACAAACGTGAGCAGTTGGTGGATCGTCTGTTACTGGAGCCGGATTTCGCTGACCACTGGGCCAACAAGTGGGTCGATCTGCTGCGACCGAATCCTTACCGTGTCGGGATCAAAGCGGTTCTTAACTATGACTACTGGATCCGGCAGCGTTTTCACCAGCGCATGCCGTGGGACCAGTTTGCCAGAGATTTGATCACTGCCAAAGGCAGCACGTTTCGTAACGGCGGAGTCACATTGTTTCGTGATCGCCGATCACCGGATGAAGTTGCTGTTCTTGTCAGTCAGCTGTTTGTCGGAGTTCGTCTGGAGTGTGCCAAATGCCATCATCATCCCTTTGAAAAATGGGGGCAGGATGATTTCTACAGTTTCGCTGCATGGTTTGCGAAAGTCGGCCGCAAGGGAACAGGAGTCTCACCTCCGATTTCCGGTTCTGAAGAATATGTGTTTGCGGGGACCAGGGGCAGCGTCAAACACCCGAGCACCGGTGAAGAAATGAAGCCAAAGGCTCTGTTTGGCGAAGCAGTCATGCCGGAAGATGAGAATGACCCCCGCAATGTGCTGGCTCAGTGGATGACTTCTCCGGACAATCCCCTGTTCGCACAGGTTATGGCGAATCGTGTCTGGGGCGACCTGATGGGACGAGGCCTCGTGGAACCCGTTGACGATTTTCGAGCGACAAACCCAGCCACGAATCAGCCGCTGGTCGAAGCACTGGGTGTGCACTTTCGTGACTCGGACTTTTCGCTTACGGAACTCGTTCGTGTGATCGCCAATTCACATGTGTATCAGTTGAGCTCTCTGCCTAATGAGCGAAATATTGCAGATACTCGAAACTACTCACGACACTACCGTCACCGGTTACGGGCAGAGGTGTTGCTGGATGCGTTCGCGGATATCTCCGGAGTACCTCAGTCGTTCGATGCGATGCCGCCTGGCACAAAAGCCAAACAGATCTGGACGCACCGCACAAAGTCGCTGTTCCTGGATACGTTTGGACGTCCTGATCCGAATCAGGATCCACCCTGTGAACGCACAACAGATTCAACGGTCGTGCAAAGCCTGCACCTGATGAATTCCGAAAAAATGCACACAGACGTGCTGAATGACACAGGAAATGCTGCAAAACTGGCCGAATCTGACAAAGATCCCCAGGAACTTGCTATGTCACTTTATCAGCTGGTGTACGGAAGAAATCCGACAGAAGAAGAAACAAGGCTGGTGGATGAGCTGCTGAAAGCGGAAAATGCAAATCGACGTCATATCGTGGAAGATCTGATGTGGGCCATGCTGAATACACCTGAGTTCGTTCTGCAAAACTAAGAGAACAATCGAATGATACTGCGACGAAACTGCGAAGGGATAACTCGCCGGGATTCCATTCAATATGGTCTTGGTGCACTGCTGGGTACTGGCCTTGTCGACGGTCTCCGCGTTCGCGGTGAGTCGTCAAAACGCGGTGGCGGGCCCAAGCCCACTGCAGAACGCTGCATCCTGATCTGGATGGATGGCGGGCCGACTCACTTCGAAACTTTCGATCCCAAGCCGGACGCTCCTGTTGAGTTTCGTGGCGAGTTTACTCACACGAAAACTTCTGTGCCCGGGACGCTGTTTTCTGAACACATGGTCAAGCTGGCGGCCAGTCTGGACGACTACGCCATGATTCGGTCGATTCGCCACAATCAGGGAAACCATGGAGCCGGCAATCACTACATGATGACTGGGGCTCCGCCACGAATTCCGGTCGGCTGCGGGGCATTTGTGAGCTTTCATCCCAGCCTCGGTTCGGTTATTGCGAAGGAACTTGGCAAAGATAACGGCCTGCCACCGTATTTCAGCATGCCGCAGATGTCGCGTTCCGGCGGCCCTAATTTTCTGGGCGCGAAGTATGCTCCGTTTGTTGTCGCCGACAATCCCAACAGCAGCAATTTCAAGGTGCGCGACGTGGCTCTTCCGAAAGAACTGGGAGAAGCAAGGTTCAACGTTCGCACAGACCTGCGGACAAAGATCGATCGGATGGTCCGGCTGAACGACGAAGCTGCTGCAGATCCTGTGGCGGCGTTCGACGAGTATTTTGAGCAGGGCTACAACATGGTCACGTCGGTCGAAGCCCAGACTGCGTTTGACATTGAGCAGGAATCTGATGCCACGCGAGACCGATACGGTCGCAACACGTTCGGGCAACGCTGCCTTCTGGCCCGTCGTCTGGTCGAAGGTGGCGTGCCGTTCGTCACCGTCTACGATGGAGGTTGGGATCACCACAGCAATTTATTCGACAGCTGTCGCAAACGTCTGCCTGAATGGGACAACTCCGTGGCGACACTGATTCAAGATCTGAAGGAACGCGGACTCCTGGATACGACACTTGTGGTGGCTCTGGGCGAATTCGGTCGAACGCCAAAAGTCTCCACACTGACCGGGCAGAAAAAACCAGGTCGAGATCACTGGGCCAATGCGATGTCGGTGCTGATGGCGGGTGGCGGAACTCCCGGAGGCGCTGTTGTCGGAGCAACCGACCGCAAGGGATATTCCGCCGTCGATCGCGTGCTGTCGCCGGAGAACTTCGTGTCCACAATCTATCACAAACTGGGTATTGATCCCGGTCAGCTGCTGTACACGCCACAGGGTCGTCCGACTCATCTTGTCAGCGATCCCACGCCAGTCAGAGAACTGGTTTAAGGGCGTCCCCCCCCCGGCTTTGCTGGCCATTCTGCATCGTAACCGCGTCCTGGTTTCGGTTCTCCGGCTCTGCTTTTTTGAAGAACATCGGCGGGGCTAATACTTACGGCGAAGCAGAGCTTCGCGGATACGCGGTACCAAGCGCGCGTTCAGGGCCAAGCTTTGCAACTCCATACGATGTGTGTATCGCATCGATCTGTCGGCCGACGCGCACACGTGTTAGTTGTTCTGTTCGGCTAGTGTCCAGCGCAGGAACGCTTCCAGAAAAGTGTCGATCTCTCCGTCCAGCACCGGCTGGGGGTTTCCCGCCTTTTCTCCCGTGCGAGCATCTTTCACATATTGCTCCGGATGCAGTACGTAGTTCCGGACGGTCGCTCCGCCGAAGCCGATTTTGGATTTGGAACCGCGTTTCGCCGCCAGTTCTGCGTCCCGTTTCTCCATTTCCAGCTGGTACAGCTTAGCCTGAAGCATCTTGCGAGCGGTCGCGCGATTCTTGTGCTGACTGCGTTCGTTCTGACACTGCACGACAACTCCGGACGGACCATGTGTCAGCCGCACAGCTGAATCGGTCTTGTTCACATGTTGCCCGCCGGCTCCGCCGGCACGGTACGTGTCTTCGCGGACTTCGCTGTCCCAGTTAATGTCGACCTCAAAATTATCATCCAGTTCGGGACTGACATCAACGGCGGCAAAAGCCGTGTGGCGCCGGCCGGCCGAATCAAACGGGCTGATACGAATCAGACGGTGGTTACCGGTTTCACCTTTCAGGTAACCGAAAACATAGTCGCCGCGAATGGCGATTGTGGCGTTTCGGATTCCCGCTTCTTCGCCGTGCGAAATGTCAATTTCCTCGATCTTGAATCCACGCCGTTCTGCCCACCTCGCGTACATTCTGAGCAGCATCTGAGCCCAGTCGGCCGAGTCCGTTCCGCCTTCACCTGCCTGGACCTGCACGTAGGCTGCGCAGATATCTTCGGGCTCAGACATCGTCGCCTGCAGCTCGACGCGGTCGATGTCTTTTTCCAGATGCACCACGGCTGTTTCGAGTTCCGCCTCGCTGGCCGCATCCTCTTCAGCGAATTCGACCAGCACCTGAACGTCGTCTCCGGCATTAACCAGAGACTCCAGCGGACTGACGACGCCCTTCAGACGTTGCATTTCAGCCACGGTTTTCTGCGCCGCTTCCTGATCGTTCCAGAAGTCCGTGGCATTCATCCGTTTGCTGACGGATTCCAGTTGCTGCTGCTTGCCATCGAGGTCAAAGACACCCCCGAAGGTGAACGATCCGCTGCATCAGTTCTTCGCATTTGTCACGCAGTTCGGCTTCCATGGATGTCTGATTTTCCGGTCAAAATGAAGATGTGATGAGGCATCCGATACGTTCCGGCGTTTGCTGCATGCGGTTGGTGTCAGTGCGCACGGAATTGCAGCAGAGTGAACGGCCAGATGCAATCGTTCGGCGTCTGTGATCAAAGTTGCGAACGAAAAAAACTGAGCTCCGAATCACGGTCTCAGCTTTGTGCATCTGGTTGTTGTGACGGATTGAGCATCCGTCACAACAACCAGATGCGGCCTTTGAGGGTAAGTTTTTACTGCTCTACAGTGGTTCCCGGCGGCCTGTGGCCGCCGGGATTGCTTTTCGACTGCACTTTCGTGACGACCACGAATCAGAATCGGCTATGAAAATTCCTAAACTGCTTTAGAACCAATGTGGCCCGTCGAATGCCATGCCGTGTGCATACGGAACGTCACTGCAACACGGTTGAGGCGTGGAACTACAGCAGGGCGCACAGCAGCTTCTTCTGTGCTTATGAGCGAAGAGTGCTCGCAACAGGCACGTATGACGCGGAGGGCAGCAGACAGGAGCCGATGCACAGCAGACAGGAGCCGATGCACAGCAGACAGGTGCGGGTGCGCAATAACTGGATTGAGCGCGGCAGAACAAGCCGGCTTCTGCAGAGTGCGGCATCACGGCAGCCGTGGCACCCAACACGGCCAGCAGAGTAAAGAATTGCTTCATAGTTCAGGCTTTCCGAAAAGGCGTGTGACGTTCTTCGCGTGTGGAAGCAGCCAACACGGGAAGGTTTTCCGTCAGTATTCCCGGTCCGTCGTCTCTGCCAACCTGCTTCTGGTGGATCGCGTGCAGGTTGGTGATACGAAGAGGACCTGCTGTCGATTTGAAAGATTTGTTGCCAAAAAGCAGCGTTGCAGAAACGCCACGGTCCGGTGCAACAGGAGCCGTCTTTGGGGAATGCCGCCGACCGTCAGTTGTCCATCATGCCGGTGTTCAGGAACGGAAATCTTTCGTTATTAGCGGTTCTGGCATCCGCCATCACGCCCAGGAACCACGTTGGGTTGTTCTCGAAGCTTTCGCGGTTTTCCAGACTGGCAAAGAAAAATGCCTGACCAAGATAAAATGCCCCGTATTCAATGGAGCCAGCGGTGGCACGATTTTCCCGGTACAGTTCCACCAGGTCACATCCGTGAAGTTTAGGGATGTAACGGTCCGGGTCTTCGTTGAACTGAGCAACCTCGTCCGCAGACTGCAGAAAGTAATCGACGCCTTCATGGGCCACCACGAACTGGTCGTTTCCCTTCTTCCACTCTCGCTGAACGGTCAGCGCTACCGGAGAAAAGCCACCAACTCCAACGACTTTTCCATCGTGCCGCACAATCAGGCAGGAGCGTTTGTGACTGTCCGATTCCGGCAGATCGTCTGTCTGTGTGTCTTGAGATGCGACCACGTCACGATTCTTGCCGCTTATCGTCTTCAGACGGGCGACGTACTTATCCAGCGATACCGCACCTACATAGCGTCCATCGACGCTGCCATCAGCAAGAACGACGACTTCTGTTGGAAGTGTGGAAATCTTGAATTCGGAAATCAGTTTCCGATGCTGATCTGAATCGATCTTGACCCCGATCGCCGCTTTCCCGAGCAGGTCGGTCACTTGCCTGCGATGCAGCACGTCGCGATCCATGCGCCGACACGCTCCGCACCACGTTGCGTCAAAGTGAAGCAGCAACGGAAGCTTCTTGCTGGCGGCAAGCTGCCGAGCTTCATCGTAGGAATCAAACCATCGACCGGAAGATTCCGGCGTCTTGATTTCACGTTGTGATTCCGTAGCCGGCGTTCCGGAATCAAGATTCATCTCCGGAGTCGCCAGAAAACACACTGTCAGTAATGTCGTAACTGTATAAACAGACATCGCGCATCCTTTCTGCAGGGAGTCGCCCGGGTGCCGGATACGACGCTGCCGTTCCGTTCAGAAGTACTGGTGGGGAGGGAGGTTAACTGTGTGCAGCTGACTTTCAGACGCTCAGAAAACCTTTTTCATCGAGGTAGGAAACGATTTCTATGGCAAGTTCTTCAATTCCTTTGCTGTCGGAATCGAGTTCGATCTCGCCGTTTTCTGGTGCCTCATAAGGCGCATCAATTCCAGTGAACCCTTTGATCTCACCGGCTCGGGCTTTCTGGTACAGACCTTTGGGGTCACGAGTTTCGCAGGTTTCAAGCGACGCGTTCACGTAGACTTCGTGGAACTGACCGTCTGCCAGAATTTCACGAACCTGATCACGGTCTTCGCGATATGGCGAGATGAAAGCTGTCAGTACGATCACACCGGCGTCGCAGAATAATTTTGAAACCTCACCGATACGGCGAATATTTTCTGTACGATCCTCGGGAGAAAAGCCAAGGTTCTTGTTCAGCCCCATGCGAATATTGTCGCCGTCCAGAACGTAGGTATGGACGCCACGATCATGCAGCATGCGATCAACCGCGTTCGCCACGGTACTTTTGCCACAGCCACTCAGACCGGTGAACCACAGAACGGCTCCTTTGTGTCCGCTGAGCTTCTGTCGCTCTTCGTGACTGACGTTGTGTTCGTGCCAGGTGACGTTGGTAGCCTTCTGATCTGCCATTTTTTCAATTGCTTTGAAATGAACTCGATGAACCGCTTTTTCAGCCAGGTTAGGCGTTTCGTTCTGTTGAAAGCGACGCCTTGGCATTCACACAGAACGAAAGTTGTGGGACTGAATGCAGTCCACCTGCTGCGAGCGCGGCATGATAGGTAACTCAAGAACTGTGACAATCCCTGCGATCCAACTAAATCAAGGCTTCTCATCACCGAAAAACCGGAGAACTGAACCCGTCTGCCACAAACCCTTTCATGTCAAGGGGTTCGTCCCGTATTTGATGGTAGCTGGTCTCCGTATCTGCAAATCTTGCTAACTGATGACTGCTGCACTGGAGGCGACCTGAATTCGCTGATAGTCTGCCAATCTGTCAGTGTTTTTGCTGACCGATTGGCTATAGCGGGAAGAACCGCGTCAACGCCGCGACAGTGCACCAATATTAGAAATTCTTTTCGTACTCAAGGCAGGCAGACAGGTGACGACGATGACAGCAGGGCCGGATTTTTCAAAATTGGAACTCATCCCGGCCATCGCCCAGGATGTCGAAACCGGCGATGTTCTCATGATGGCATGGATGAACGAAGAGTCTTTCAAAGAAACTCTTGCTACCGGCCGAGTCGTGTACTTCAGTCGCAGCCGCCAGAAACTTTGGCGCAAGGGCGAGGAAAGCGGAAATGTTCAGGAATTGAAGGCGATTTACTTCGATTGTGATGCCGACACTCTGCTGGTGAAGGTCAATCAGATTGGCGGTGCGGCGTGCCATGAAGGCTATCGCAGTTGCTTCTTCCGGCGTCTTGATCCAGCTACGGGTGCTGTGGCTGTTGAGGGAGATCGGGTCTTCGACCCGGCCGAAGTCTACAAGAAGTAGTTCCTGGACACGCACCAGCCTGTTGCAGCAGGTGGTCATTGATACGATTCACCGTCTCCACGACTTTTCACTAACATACTTCACTAAGAAACTCACGATGTCCGGGCGTAAATTGAAACTTGGCATTCCTGCCGGCAGTCTGCAGGAATCAACTGCGGAGCTGTTCCGGCGAGCCGGCTACAATATCAAATTTGCATCACGATCGTATTTTCCCACGGTGGACGACGCTGAAATCGAATGCATGCTGATCCGGGCTCAGGAGATGGCTCGGTATGTCGAAAACGGGATTCTTGATGCCGGCATTACCGGACACGACTGGGTCCTGGAAACTGATGCCAACGTCCACGAAGTGTGTGAACTTGTCTTTTCAAAAGTCAGTCGCCGTCCCGTTCGGTGGGTATTGTGCGTTCCAGACGACTCGCCCATCAAGACAGTGCAGGATCTCGAAGGAAAATCAATCGCCACAGAAGCTGTCGGGCTGACGACCAATTACCTGAAGAAGCATGGCGTCGCGGCCAACGTAGAGTTTTCGTGGGGCGCGACGGAAGTGAAGCCGCCGAAGCTGGCCGATGCCATTGTTGAGGTCACCGAAACCGGTAACTCTCTGCAGGCCAACAACCTGCGGATTCTGGATGAAGTCATTCAAAGTACCACGCGATTCATCGCCAATCCGGATCGATATGCCGACGAATGGGTGAAGTCGAAGATTGACAACATTGCCCTGATGCTGGAATCATGCCTTGCCGCAGAAGGCAAGGTGGGGCTGATGCTGAACGTCCATCGGGAGAAACTGGACGCCGTGGTCGACATTCTGCCAGCACTGCAGACGCCCACGATTTCTCACCTTTCAGATCCCGACTGGGTGGCGGTCAATACGATTGTTGAGGAAAAACTGGTGCGTACGGCTATGCCTCGCCTGAAAGTTGCCGGTGCCCGAGGCATCGTTGAATATCCGATCAGTAAGATCATCGATTGACAGCTACTCCTGAGGCATCCGGTATCTCGCAGCACTTTCATTCAACCGAAGGACATAAAACGTGGCACGATTTCTGCGACTCGCACTTTTCGTTTTGCCGTCCATTGCCGCTCCCGCGGCAATGGCTCAGCCATATGTCAATCTGCTGAAGTCCTCCGACCTGAATCACTGGATGAAGCCGTCCGGAGATCCTGTAACGGACGGCTGGAACCTTGAGTCCGGTGGCGTACTGCACCTTGCCGGTAAGGGCGGACACATCATCAGTCGACAGAAGTATGGTGACTTTGAGCTGTGGTTCGAATTCCGGATCGCGGCGAAGGGCAACAGTGGTGTCAAGTACCGGGTCCAGCACTATGGCAAACAGCTGCTGGGCATCGAATATCAGATACTGGACGACAAGGCGTTTCCGAAACTCACTCGCGACCATCTAACCGCTTCGCTGTATGACCTCGTGACACCGATTTCCGATGAAACGCGGCTCAACGGTGACGACGAATTCAATATCGGCAAGATTCGTGTACGGAACAACCGAGTTCAGCATTGGGTCAACGGCCAGCTGACGATTGACGAACCACTTTGTGGCAGCCGCTGGCAGGCTCATGTCGCGGGCAGCAAGTTCAGCAATAAGGAAGACTTTGGCGAAAACGTTACGGGGCACATCATGCTGACCGACCATGGCAGCGAAGTCTGGTACCGAAACATGTTTATTCGTTCGCTGGACTGTTGCGACAGCGTCCTTAAAGGCGAACACAGACGCCGATCCTCGCGGAGCCGCCGTTGATGAAATTCGTCCTCGTCATTCCCGACGGTGTGGCCGACGAACCTCAGGCATCGCTGGCCAACCTTACTCCGTTGCAGGCGGCGAACATTCCCGCGATGGATGCCGTCGCTGCGGCCGGGATTGTCGGCAGAACAGATAATGTCCCCGCCAGTATGCCCTCAGGCAGTGACGTCGGTACCATGACTCTGTTTGGTTACGACACGCTGCAGTGCCACACGGGCCGAGCTCCCATCGAAGCGGCCGCTCAGGGAATTGAGCTTAATCCGCGAGACTGGGCTGTTCGCTGTAATCTGGTGACCGTGAACGACGGCGCGATGCAGAGTTTCACAGCCGGCCAATATCCTGACGATGCGGGCCACGCACTGATTGAACTGCTGCAGAAGGATCAGTGCGGCGACAGCCACTGGAAGTACTACGCCGGCGTCAGCTACCGCAACCTGCTGGTATATCGATCGCGCGGGACTGCCGCACCGTTCTCATCAGACACTCAGTCAACACCGCCACACGACATTACGGAACGGCCCATTGCCGGTCATCTGCCGTCCGGTCCCGGTTCAGAGGACCTGAAGGCATTGATGGAACGCAGCATCGAGCTGTTTGGCGCTGCACCTGCAAATGTTGCACGTCGTGAGTCAGGTGAATTACCGGCAACTCAGACGTGGCTGTGGGGGCTGGGCCAGCGCCCTGATCTGCAGCCGTTCGTGGAATGTTATGGCGTTCGCGGAGCTGTGATTACAGCGGTCGATCTGTTGCGTGGTTTAGGCCGACTGATCGGCTGGGATATTGTGGAAGTCGAGGGAGCGACCGGGTATCTGGACACAGACTACGCCGCCAAAGGTCGGGCTGCCATCGAAACTCTGTCTCGTGACGACGTCGATTTTCTGGTCGTGCACGTCGAAGCCACTGATGAAGCATCACACGAAGGCGAAACGGCTGAAAAAGTGAAAGCTGTCGAAAGCATCGACCGATACATCGTGGCGCCCGTGCACGAATGGCTGAAGCAGCAGGGTGACTACCGCCTGCTGATCAGTCCGGATCATCCCACGTTCCTGCGGACGCGTACCCACAGTCATGGTGACTGTCCGTTCGCGATGTGCGGCGCTGGCATCGAATCCAACGCACCGATGGCGTACAACGAAGTCGCAGCGGCCGCGTCTGACGTTGGTTTTCCCGAAGGTCATGAACTCATGGGGCGTTTTCTGAAGATTTAGTTTCGTGTCTCAGACATGATGGCACTGACACGAACGACCGTGACGTGCTGCTGTAGTCACCAGCCAGCTGAATTTCGTTTAACCGCGTGCGTGGCGGGTCGCGCTCCGGCGCCTGCTGTGGCGCCTGCTGTGGCGGAATACCGGCCATGATGGACGAAGTGACGATGGAGGAAACGCGATGCTCCGCACATTAAACAACCTTGAGTCCTGTACAGAGTTTTCGAAACATCAAAGGGGCTGCCTGCCATTATTCGTGTCTACAGGATTGGACTGCACTTGTCTTTTGGTAAAAGACAGGGGGTGTTGGTCCCCAAAGTCAGCATTGTACCGGGTGTTCTCGTCTGTCTTCCTGTTCGCTGACACTTAATTGGACGGTGAATTTTGAGAACGGATGCTCTCAGGCCGGAGCCTGGGGACCGGATGGTGTCATCAAGCTCCCAACCGTTTAAAGGCTCCGTTGATGAATGACGAACCGCAATCATTCGGCCTGCCAGCAGCTGAAAAGCTTCAGAAGTACAGGATCTGGGATTCCTACTTTCTGCCGCTGCAGAGTTCCGACGGTCAGCGATTTGTGAATGACGTCAATCGTTCTCAGTCGGCGATTCAGAAGTCGGCCATGGAGCGGTTGTGTGTGTTCTTACACGTTGGACTGGGAACAGCAGATGCTGCGACGGAAGAGAAACTTAGTGGTCACCCCGAAGCTGTTTTGGCGCCGCTGGAGCGGTGGGGCGATACGCTGATTCCCATGATGCGGTTGAATCCAACGGATGTCCGCAATTCACTGGACGCGTTAAATCGCTGGATGCGCGACGGCCCGATGGCGGGTGTGTACTTTGCCAGCAGCAACCAGGCCTCGCTGCCCTGTAATCACCGCAACTTTGATCCGCTGGTGCAGAAAATTGATGAGCTGGGCGGCGTGATCATGCAGCACACATGGTTCAAGACCGGGGGAAAGGGCAGCGCTGGTGAGTCGACTCCGGGCGAACTTGCTCAGCTTGCGGAACGCTTTCCTGAAATTCAATTTGTATGCGCCCATGCCGGTGGAGAATGGGAAAAGGGCATCCGGGCCATCAGGGCATATCCCAATATTCTGGCCGAGACGTCCGGATTTGATGCGACGGCTGGTTTTATTGACATGGCTGTTCGTGAACTCGGAGACGACCGAATTGTGTTCGGAAGTCATCTTCCATCGCGATCTCTCGGAACGGAACTCAGCAAGGTGCTGAACGCGGACATTTCAGACGAGGCTCGCAGGAAGATCTTCGGAGGAAATCTGCGCAAGCTGCTCAGTCCGATTCTTCTAAAGAACAGATGACCGATGTGTACCGAGATCGATCAAGCTGGGCACAGTCAGAGTGCCGAACGCATTCGACAGGACCTGAAACTTATGACACAGCGGGATTCCCATCATCTGACTGCGGTATATATCCGGCGGCAGGTTGCAACCGTGTTGTCCTTGCTGTCGGCGACGATCCTGTTGTCGCTGAGCAGCACTGAAGCGGCAGCTAAAAACGTCGTCCTCCTGATCTCTGACAACCAGACGTGGTTCGATGTGGGTTGCTACGGAAATAAGGTGGTGCAGACGCCGAACATCGATCGTCTGGCAAAGGATGGTGTGAGGTTCGAGTCTGCCTTCGCTACGACCGCGTCGTGCGGACCCAGTCGGGCCGTAATTTACAGCGGACTGCTGACGCACCGCAACGGCCAGTACGCTCATCCGCATCGCGAACATAATCAGCAGATCCGCCCGGACGTCACGACGGTGTTCACAATGCTCAGGAACAATGGCTATCGCACGGCATTGATCGGTAAGGATCACGTTCGGCCTCTTGAGCAGTATCCGATTGATTTCAAGCCGATGGCCAGGTCACGCGATGTGATTGAAATGACGGCTGCGGCTGACCGGTTTATGGCAGAATCGGAGAAACCGTTCTTTCTGGTCGTGTCATTTGGCGATCCTCACCCTGTTTCGATCGACGGTAAGGGCTGGGGAATTCCGTCTGCGCAGCATGGTTATACTCCCGTGCAATATGATCCGCAGGATGTCACAGTTCCCGGATTCCTGTCGGATACTGCGGAAGTCCGTGAGGGTATTGCGGGCTATTACCAGCAGATTTCACGGATGGATTTTGGAGTCGGACGAGTGCTGCAGTCGTTGGAACAGCGTGGACTGAGGGACGACACACTGGTGATCTTCACGGCAGATCATGGCACGTCTGAGCCGGGAGCGATGGGGACGCATTACGAACCCGGCGTGCGCGTGCCATTCGTCGTCTATCGCCCGGGACTGCAGCGCAGTGGTATCACCAATTCGGCGCTGGTGGCGTTCACGGATATTACGCCGACAATTCTCGACTGGACGACCACAGGTTTCGACGACTATCAGCTACACGGTCGCAGCGTTCTGCCGATCCTGGAAACACCTGATCCGGTTGGCTGGGACCATGCACTTCTTAGTCACGTCGGGCATGATGTCTTTGCTTACTACCCCATGAGAACTCTGCGCGGGCGCAGGTACAAGCTGATCTGGAACGTGAATTACCGCAGCGAATATCCGTTGCCAATCGATACTATTCAACGTCGGACATGGATCAACGCACGCAACAGCGAAACACAGATACTGGGAGCTCGTTCCATTGAAGCCTTCCTGCACAGACCGCAGCTGGAACTCTACGATTTGCAGAAAGACCCCCTGGAGGTGAAGAATCTGGCCCACAATCCTGCGTTCGAATCGGTGCTTGATGGTTTTGTCGCTGAGCTGGTAGAACGACTGGAATCCCAGCGGGATCCGTGGCTGCGGAAGTATCATCCGCTCACAGCGGGCCAGTGAAGACTGTCTTGCAGTCTGAGCTGCATAGAGAGATGGATAAGCCTACGAGATGACCGCCCAGGTGCATGAATTGAATTGCGAGATTCTGGTGGCCGGCGGCGGTGCGGCCGGTGTTCCGTGTGCGCTGGCTGCAGCCCGTTGTGGCGCGAAAGTCATTCTGTGCCACGACCGACCTGTCCTTGGCGGAAATGCGTCCAGTGAAGTACGGATGCACATCGTGGGGGCCAATGGCACTGGTCGTTTCGATCGCGGCTGCGAACTGCAGACGGAAGCTCGTGAAGGCGGCATTATCGAAGAGATTCGTCTTGAAAACTGCGTGCGGAACCCTCAGCGGTCGGCTTCGATGTTCGACCTGATTCTTTATGAAATGTGTCGGGCAGAACCCAATCTCACTTTGCTGATGAACACAACGCTGACCGGTGTCGAGCTGCAATGTGGAGACGGACCGTACATTGAAGCTGCGATTGCGGAACGGCAGAGTACGGAGGATCGATTCCGTATCCGGGCTCAGATATTTATCGACTGTACCGGAGACGGTCGTCCGGGGTTTGAAGCGGGTGCGGCCTTCATGCGAGGTCGCGAGAGTCAGGCGGAGTACGGCGAATCGCTGGCGCTGTGTGAGGCGGATTCGTTTCAGCTGGGGTCGACGATCCTGATTACCGCCCGCCGACATGAACGGCCGATGCCCTACGTCGCGCCGCCGTGGGTGCGCGAGTTCACGAAAGATGATCTGGCGCTGCGTCTGTACGCTGTTCCTGGTGATGAACCGCCGACCCACGAGTACGGTTACTGGTGGGCCGAGTGGGGCGGGGTACTGGACACCATCAAAGACAACGAAACGATTCGGGATGAATTACTGTCGGTAACTTTGGGCATCTGGAACCACATCAAGAACGGGCCTCCCGATACGGCGAATGATGCGGATCCGTTTAATGCTTCGCACTGGGCGCTCGACTGGATCGGCTTTCTTCCGGGAAAACGTGAAAGTCGCAGATTCATCGGACAGCATGTGCTGACTCAGTCGGATCTGCAGTTGTCACGACCGTTTTCGGATGCGATCGCCTATGGCGGATGGTCAATGGACCTGCATCCGCCCGATGGCGTCGATGCGCCCCTCGAACAACCCTGTGTCCAGCACGCGTTGCCGTTCCTGTACGACATTCCGGTACGCAGCTGTGTTGCTCGCGATGTGCCCAATCTGATGTTTGCCGGGCGGAACATATCGGCCACGCACGTCGCGTTTTCTTCAACGCGCGTGATGGCCACGTGCGCCGTCGTGGGACAGGGCGTCGGGACGGCAGCAGCACTTGCGGCTCGGCACGCGGTTTCGCCGAATCTTATTGCGTCGGACAAACAGCTGATGAGCAACATCCGGGAACAACTGCGACGCGATGACGCGTTTCTGATTGGTCCGGCGGATGATCCTGTCGGTGGGATAGCGGCGGCAGCGCAGATTACTGCGTCCAGCAGACAGCCTGGCGGTGGAGCCGCCAATGTTCTTTCAGGACAGACGCGAAGCGTTTACGGCGATCGCGGCGTGTCGCCTGAACGGACGACCGAGGGGCTGCAGCGGTGGATGTCCGCCCCCAATGAATTGCCCGCAACGATCCGGTTTGACTGGCAGACTTTCCAAACGGTCCGAAGCATTCAGCTGGTTTTTGATACCGGCATGCATCGGCATTTGACGCTCAGTCACCACGACGGGTACACATCGCAGATGATCTGGGGCAGGCCGCAGCCGGAGACCGTACGTGATTACGAGGTGCAGATTCTTGAGCAGGACGGATGGAAAACGGTGTGCGAAGTCAGAGACAATTATCAGCGATCGCGGCGACATTCGCTGCCGGAAGGCACCGTGACCAAGTCTCTTCGTATTCTGGTCACGCAGACGAATGGGATCGACCACGCAAGAATATTCGAAGTTCGACTCGACTGAAAATCAGAGCACGCACGTCGGTCCGATTGCGTCTTTTGTCAGGACGGCGGGGAATGGAAATTACGAATGCGACTCAGGAACATTGTGATGCTGAGGATGCCTCGGACATTTATTGCCAAAGGCTTCACACCGCCGTAGTGTTGCTGATCCTGTTCTGTTCCGCGGTATTGGGACAGCCCGAGAGACCACTGGACTCTACTGCGGCAGGTCTTCGACCAACTCGGATGCTGACCTCTATGCGTGCAGATGGTCTGGACCTGAAAATGCATGTCTTTGAACCGACGGGACACCTTTCTTCCCATCGTTGTAACGTGTTTATGACTTTTTTGTGGCGTCGGCTGGACGGGGGGAAATGCACGACGCCGCTATTCGTATGCCGATTGTTTTCGACAGCATGCATGGTTTCCGTCTCCGTTGATTACAGATGGCTGTGGCACAGCGATAAGTCCACAGTCTTTGACTGTGTGAGAGACGGACGATCTGCGGTGCGACATCTGCGTCTACATGGTGCAGAGCCAGGGATCGACCCACAGTGCGGCTGAATTCAGTCAGATCTCCCCGTGAAATGGACAGAGTCCGCATTTTTCCGGCGGTGGCATCGAAAATGTCTGCAAAAATGATCTGTGCATTTCCTGAGGGCACCGATCAAAAGGGAGCTGGACCACCGCTCACAGGTGCATACATCGCATCGGTGATTCGTGGGGGATTGCGACCAGAGCTGTGCGTTTGACACCCAGTGCTTCGTTGTCAATCCATTTTGCGCCGTTGGCGAACATTTGCTCTATTTGTCTTATGGCCCCGTTTGTTGGTTGCACCTTTGCAATTTAGTGCATACGTTGTGTTTGTTGTTTCAGGTCTTTTTTTCGCTTTTAAGAAAGTTTCCATTCAATGAGAAAACGCCCCGGTTTTACATTAATTGAACTGTTGGTCGTGATTGCAATCATTGCCATTTTGATTGCACTGCTGCTGCCAGCCGTGCAACAGGCCAGAGAAGCTGCACGACGAACTCAGTGTAAGAATAATCTCAAGCAACTGGGCTTGGCACTGCACAACTACCACGATGTCTTTCTTCAGTTTCCACCGTCCATCTTTCGGACCGTTGGTGGTCTTGGTCCAACTTGGTCGGCCTCAAGCCGTGGGTCTTATTTGACACGTCTGTTGCCGTATGTGGAACAGGCGCCCATGTACAATGCGTTGGATTTCAGTCTGGAAGGGACGCCATGGACGCCGGCTAACTTTGAGGGACAGGTGGACGGTAGCGGCAAGCTGTATCGTGACTATCTAATTCCATCGTTTGTCTGTCCAACCGAAATCAGTCCCACCAGAGATGGTCATGGTGCCAAGACCAACTATGCGTTGAGCATGGGAAATCAGGCGATGCCTGCGCACGGCGCCGGTGGTGGATGTAGTGACTATCCTGGAAATAATTTCGGGAATGGTGGAGCGGGACACGGAAATACGGCTAATCCGAGCCATGTCTCAGGGTTTGTTTCTCGTCTGAACTGGGCGTCCAAGATGCGTGACCTGGTGGATGGTTCGTCCAATGTCATCGCTGGTGGCGAAATTCGGCCGCAATGTGGTGACCATTCGCGAAATGGCTGGTTCCATTTCAACTCACTGTGGGTTGCGACCACCGCACCGGTCAACTACCCGATCAAGTGCGTTCGGGAAGATGCTGGCTGGAATGGTACTTATGACGGGACGCCCGGAAATACCGGGTGTAACCATTGGCAGAACTGGCAGACCAGTCAGGGTTTCAAGTCTCGCCACACAGGGGGAGCTCAGTTTGTGATGGGCGACGGTTCGGTGCATTTCATAAGCGAGAATATCGATTACCTGCTCTACCAAAGACTGGGTGATCGTCGTGACGGTCAGCCTGTTGGTGAGTGGTAGGTCGTTGCTGACCTTGAGTTTAGGGTGGACATCTGGTTTCAGGCAATCGCCTGAAACCAGATGAGTTTCACTGTTCGAATTGTGTCAGCCCGCCAGGAAGCGACTTTCTGGTGGGCTTCGACGTTCTGTGAAGTTTTGTCAGTAGCTATTCAGTGGCGAAGTTCCCGCTGGCTCGACTTGATCAGCGATGCTGGCGACAGCGGTCAGGTATGGTCTAATTCGAGTCACGGATCTCCCGCTGGATTGATACGCAGTCCGAAGAAAATCAGAGTTTTATGAACAGTCCGAAAGTGACCAGGATCTGGCAATGTGTGACGGGTCTTTCCCTGGCGTTTGTGATTGGTTGCGGGGAAGCGTCTGACAGACCTGAAACGTATCCCGTCAGTGGCACCGTCGTGTACAATGGGGATCCCGTCGAAGGCGCTTCCGTAGCATTTTGGAAAGAAGGGGCAGCCAGAGCAGCTACTGGCGTAACGAATGCCGAGGGGAAGTTTCAGCTGTCAATGTATGAATTAAACGACGGCGCAATTCAAGGTAGTCAGATTGTTACCGTTTCAAAGTTGCAAGGTGGGGCAGCAGCCACTACGCAAATGTCAACGGAAACCATGAATGATGCTTCTGCGATGGCTGAAATGATGGCCGCTGCCGGTTCGGACGGTCCGAAGGCATCCAAGTCACTGCTACCAGAGAAATATTCAAGTCAGACGACATCCCCACTTAAGGAGACTGTTGCCGCCGGTGGCGAAAATACGTTTGTCCTTCAGTTGACGGATTAAGTTGTGACCGGTCGGCGAATTCTGGCTGTTGGCCTTATTTGTATTATTGTGGGAACGAAGTTCTGGACTTCGTCCGGCCCGGACCAGTCGCCTGAGCAAATGTTTGCGCAGGCACTGGAAAATGCTAATGCGGGCTGCGTCGACGGTGTTGAAGCGGCACTGGAGCGACTGGCGGCTGAAAAAGAATACTGGCGGCATCTGGCTGTGCTGGATGCCGTTCTTTTCCTGCGCAGCGGCCGGCCGGAAGAAGCTCTGCAGCGGTTGTCTTCCATCCCCGAACAGACCCCCGTGCGAGAGCACGCCCTGTTGTGTGGCGGAGAAGCGCTGTATTCACTACAGCGGCTCGGAGAAGCCCAACAGGTTTTTCAGATTCTCAGATCAGAATTCCCGACCAATGTGGCGGCCCGCAGGTGGCTGGGAGCGATCTACTACGATCTGGGCGCATACGATGCCGCAATCACCGAACTTGAAGCAGTGGCCGTGGCTGTTCCTGACGATTTTCGACCTCATCATTTACTGGGCATCATGTACCAGGACTTCGAAGCAGAGGACGACGCCATCCGGTGTTTTCGAAAGGCCGTAGAACTTGATCCGCCCGCTGACAGGAAGACCCAGATTCTGGCCGATCTGGCGAAAGTGCTGATCAGCAATCGCCAGTACGATCAGGCGATTCACATTCTTGAGTCTCAGCCGGATCAGGCCGGTACCAGTCAATTGTATGCACAATGTTTCTGGGGGCAGGGAAATGTCGCGGAAGCACAGGAGCAGCTGGATCAGGCAGAACAACAGGGAGCGTTGAATTCTGACGGGCTGCATTTAAAGGCGGAACTTGAATTGGCGCGCGGGAATGAGGCCTTGTCCATTTCAATTCTGGAAGAATTGATTTCCGACTTCCCGGGTCGGATAGATTCACGTTATCAACTGGCTCTGGCCTTACAGCAGGTCGGGCGAATGGATGAATCTGTTATCCAGATGAATCGCTGGAAAGAGCAGCGCGAACAGGCAGATGAATTGATTCAGTTGAACCTGAAGGCTGTCATGGACCCCGGCGACGCGGAGGTTCGGGATCGGCTTTCTGTATTATGTCGGCAGCTCGGGAAAACGCAGCTCGCGGAAATGTGGCATGACGCCGCCGAGGCGTGCCGCCGAACGCAGACTTCTGTTGAACCCTGATCGACTCGCCCTCGGTAACCCGACTCGCTGTCTATGGGGGGACACGCACTCGACCTGCAGAATCTGTCGGACACTGCGACCTTCGTGCTATGGTGCGGTCTGACCGGTGTCTGCCTTCACCGCGTCCGTCAGTCGCTGCTTAAATTCTGTCGCCAGGTGCTGATAAGCCGCATCCCGTTCTGCCTTTGCACCGTAATGACTGGCAAGCAGTTCCAGCCCCGTCGCGTTATTCGGGGCGTGACCGAGGCCGGTAAGGATACGCAGCACTCCCTCTTCCGGATCTCCATACGCCATCATGATTTCTCCGGCCCTGATCAGCTTGGCTGCGTTGTCCGGTTCTGTCAGCACATCGGCATTCAGTCTGTCCAGTTCTCCCAAAGCTTTTCTGGCGGCAGAGACAATTCTTAGATGTTCGTCAGCCTTTTCCCTGTTCCCCTTGAGTGAATATGCCTGAGCAAGCAGGTAATGGGTTTCGTCGTAACCCGGACGTAGGTGCAGCGCATCCAGTAATGGCTCAATGCAGTCGTCATACTTTCCTGCTTCCAGCAGTGCTCTGCCCAGGGCGACCTGTGCATCCAGAGACCGGGGATCAGTTCGGCAGGCTTTCTGCAGTAATGTTACTGCGTCCCGCATGTTTCCTTCCGCAACCTGGCATTCTGCCAGTCCGATACGGATACGGACGGACAATTCCGGATCGTCGTCTGATTCGTCGGCCAGCAGCTCCAGAAAATATTCAGTAGCTTCCGGGAAGCGGTTCTGAGAAACAAGGATTTCTGCGAGCCCCAGCCGCGGGGGCTTCCAGTCTGGTTCGATAGTGACGGCAGCCCGAAAATCGTCTTCTGCTTTCCGGGGAGCACTCAGCAATTGATAGATTCTTGCCCGGTGCAGAAGTGGCGTTGCGTTGTCAACATCATCTGCAATCCATGGATCGAGAAGGCTCAGAGCCGCATCAGTGCGATGACTTCTGATGTAGCCAATCACGAACGCCTCACAGACTTCTTTGTTGTCGTAGTTTGAGTCTGTCAGCAGCGGTGCAAGGTGGGGCTCTGCCTGAATCATCTGCCCGGACTGAGCCAGTGCCAGCCATTGTTCTCGATTCAGGTCCGATCTTGCAGCTCCCAGCCCGGCGGCTTTCTTGAGAGCTTCCGTGACAGCTTGCATGTCGCCCGCACGGCGGGCCACTGTGGCTTCCAGCAATGCGAATGCGGGATCGTTCGGCAACAGTCTTTGCGCCGTCTGAACCCATTGCCGGGCAGAAACAAGATCGCGGTCGGCAATGTAAGAATTGACAACAGCACTCAGAGGCGGGCCGAGAACGGGTTTTCGCTGCCAATACAGAAAAAATGCCAACAGCAGCGACAGCACTGCATATTTTCTAAGCCGTCGAAAACGTGCGGAATCCGACTGCGATGGTGTTTTGTTGACCTGTGTGGGAACGGTGTCGGTCACCGGCAAATGCTTTCCGAAATGACTTATCAGACCCTGGTGTTATATTTGGAGAGTATGTTGAACGAAATCTCTTCCATTTGAAGCAACGACGACATCTACCACAATCCATTGAGAGCTAATTTGTCGACTGCATCAGAATTGTCGTCGCACAGGAAGATCGAAGGTACCCACATGTTTGTTTTTTCTGCCTCAGTGATTCGTCAACGGCGTTGGATATGGACTGTACTGGTTCTGACATCGTGCGGGACAAGCGGCTGTGGCGACCCGGCATCTGAAACGTCACCGGTGCAACCATCGACAGTGAATCCAGTGTCCTCCGTTGATATGGAACAGCATGTCGTCCATTTCTGCGGAGACTGTCACGTTGTCCCACGAGCGGAAAGCTTTCCGAAAAATGCATGGCATGATGAAGTCCGCAGGGGGTTTGACTTTTACGTATCGTCAGGCAGAACCGATCTGAACAGGCCGGTCCTTGCCGATGTGACACAGTACTTCCGCGAACGTGCTCCGGAAACGCTTGAGTGCCTGCCGTCTGCGACAAGTCGGTCTGTCAGTTTGTTTCGGCAGGTCGATGCACAATCGCTCGATGCCAAAGCACGGCCTGCGGTTTCATTTGTTTCTGATGACACAGACGATTATGAGTTGTCCTGGTGGGTCAGCGACATGCAGCATGGGACCGTGTCTCTTTTGACCTCGGATGGCAACAGTTCGTGGACCAACAGTTCAGCTGTCTCAAATCCAGCTGTGGTGCGAGTCTGCGATCTGGACAGGAATGGCCAGCAGGACCTGCTGTGTTGTGACCTGGGTAGTTTTCTTCCGGAAGATCATGACCGCGGGAAACTGGTTTGGATTCGTGATCTGGGAACAGAGGATCAGCAGGAAGTCACGTTGTTAAACGCAGTTGGTCGCATCGCGGACGTTCGGGTTACCGATATTGACGGGGATGCGGACGACGACCTGGTCGTTGCCGAGTTCGGCTGGCACAGAACCGGCGGGGTTCATCTGCTTGTGAACGTCGGTGAAACCGAAGCCGGTACTCCCACTTTTGACCGCCTTGAACTGGATGATCGTCCAGGCGCCATTCATGTGTATGTGACACATCTTAACGATGATCGTCTGCCGGATATCGTTGCACTGATATCACAGGAACACGAACAAATCGTCGCCTATGTCAATGGCCCGAGTGGTTATTCTCGCACTGTGCTGTATCAGGCGCCAGATCCGGCGTACGGATCCAGCGGCCTGAGCATGGTCGATATCGATCAGGACGGCGACGAAGACATGCTATACACGAATGGAGATACGTTCGACTCTCATTCGGTAAAGCCATATCACGGTATTGCGTGGCTGGAGAACCATGGGGAGCTGCGATATGAACACCATCACCTGGCAGACATGCCGGGAGTTCACCGCGCACGCGCAACCGACTTCGATCTGGACGGCGACATGGATATTGCCGCTGTGGCGCTGCTGCCCGATAAAATACTGCAACAGCACCGTTCCCTGAAGTTTCACGGGGCGATCTGGTTAGAGCAGAAATCTGCCGGGCAGTTTGAAGAACATGTGATCAGTTCCGGTGACCCGTTTCATGCAACCATGACCCTGTCCGACGTTGATGCGGACGGCGATACGGACATCATTGCCGGCAACTTCCTGTCAACTCAGTCAGTTCTGCCGATTTCGATCTACGAAAACGAAACGATCACGGCGCAGAAAGGGGCGGCTGAGTAGTCAGTCTCTGGAAAAAATTCCACGTGAATTCAGATCCGGAAATGCATGAGTGAGTCTGTCTCAGTTCGGCACGGTTAAGCTGTCCGGCTTGCTGTCGGAATGAATTGTTGTCATTACTTTTGTACCCGGATGTCGCTCCAGCCATTTCTTCCACGTCGTAAGTTCACACTCATACTCTGTCAGTGGAATGTCAGGTGACGACTGTCTGTACATCTCGCCCCCGAACCTGACCAGCATCTCGCTGTCAGAAAACCCACCGACGGCCAGCGAAAGTGGCTGACCGGGAGTGTCGCCCGTGAAGGCTCGAGCACAGTCTGTACGGTCACAGTAGGTGACTGAAACCGGCATTGTGCCGATGACGTCATTAATCACATGCGATGACATGCCGGACATCGCTTTGATGCTGTATGCTCGCGCTATGCCGTCGGCGACGACACCAATAATCGGTTCGTCCGTCCTGAGTTCAGCGGCATCGGCGTTCACGGACTCCGGCAGCTGAATTTTCTCGCTGATAAACGGCGTGTTCTGCATCGCGGCATTCAATATTTGCTCTTCTTCCGCGTGGCGACTGTTATTTGCGGATTCACTGCCGCAGCCCGCAATGGTGGCCATGAATAGCAATACACCTGACGCTGACGATTTTCGCATGTCAGTCTTTCCCGTAAAGAATCACTGGGTCTCTGGATTCTACAACAGCAATACACGTGTTGGCTGCAACGTCTGAGAGTTGCTGAACGACGCCGGACGGCCAGCGGATCTCTACGTGTTCAACGGTGTCGGCCGTGTTGAATCCGAAGTGCAGTAGACGCGTGCTGGTTGATGCATAACTGCCACCTCCCACCCACTGGCGCAGTGTCTTCTTACCGCCGGCGGTTAACTGAACGATTGCTCCAACAGCGTCGCGTGCCGAGTTTCGACCAAACAGCTCCATTGTCAGATAGTTTCCGGTCCGGCAGGTGTTCTTTAGCAGCGACGTCTGTTCACCGGTATGCATAACAACGATGTCCCGGTCTCCGTCGTTGTCCAGGTCTGAACTGGCTGAGCCTCGTGCCATGTGCGGCTGGCCCATGTACGTCCCGGCCTGTTCTGCAACGTTGCGAAATCGTTCTCCGGCCATGTTCTCAAAGAATAACGGAATCTGTCTGAGCGGCGAGGCCCGCGGATATCGGATCACATGGCCATTAGAGACAAGCACGTCTTCGTCTCCGTCATGGTCAGCATCAAAGCACAGCGTGCCCCAACCTACAAACAGTGATCCAACGGCTGTTACGCCGGTTTGATTACTGACATGGCGGAAAAGCATGTTGCGCTGTCCCTTGTACACCGCGTTGGATTCACGCTCATAGTTGGCGACCCAGATGTCAAAGTCCCCATTGTTATCAAAGTCAAGCAGGTTCACCCCCATGCTGCCATCAGGAACTCCTCGTCCGCTGAGACTGACACCACTTGCCAGAGATACGTCTGAGAACGACGTCCCTTTTTCATTCTGATAAAGGACATTCGGTACCGTGTCATTGGTTATGTAGATGTCCGGTTGCTGGTCATGGTTGAGGTCTGCAATCAGCACGCCCAGCCCCTTGCCGTCGTCCTTCAGGCCGAACTCCGCCGACGCGTCACTGAACACGCCCTCAGGAGAACCTGTGTAGAATGTGTCCGGCAGCCCGTTGAATTCACGCGGCGGGCACACTTCGCGTGACGATTCCGTCGGGCCGGGACAAAACGGATGGTTCTTCCGACTCCAGTCCACGTAGTGAGCTACGTACAGGTCCAGGACGCCGTCTCCGGTTATGTCACCCCATGCTGCACTGCTGCACCAGGACTCGTCAGTAAGGCCACAGGTGATGGCCGTTTCTTCGAAAGTGCCGTCACCCAGATTGTGAAACAGCCGAAGTCCACCATAGCCAGTGACAAGGGCGTCAGTGAATCCATCATTGTTGAAATCGGCGGACGCAATACCGTGACTATAAATCGCAGACTCCGTTACGCCGGCGCGATCAGCGACGTTTTCAAAGTGCCAGTTGTCCGTATTCCGAAAAAGCCCGTTCGGCAGCCCGACTGGCTGCACATCTTCATCGAGTGTACCGCCGCCCGGCAACCATATGTCGTCAAGTCCATCTCGATCGATGTCCAGAATGCCTACTCCACCGCCAAGCGATTCAACGATAGCAAAGTGTCCGGCCTCTTCGCCGTTCCTGTTGGTAAAGACGAGTCCCGAGTCGACGGTGACGTCTTCAAAAAAAATATCGCTTGGGAAATCTGAAATTTGCTTTGAGGCAGTCACGGCGGAGCCTGACGACTGGTCGTCCGGTGGAGCCTTTGTGTTGGCGGCAGGACCGACATCGTTACCGCATCCCGAAATGGACAGGACAGGAATCAAAATTAGAAATCTCAGGTCCATTTTGACTCTCATTGTGAGACTTTTCCGTGCGTCATGCAGACATACGGTGAGCGAAGGGAACGAGGCAGGAAAAACGCTGCGAAAGATGTCGTTTCCCTAGGATTTCCAAGCAGCATTGCTTGTTGTCCATAAGTCCCCGTTGCTGTTGGTTGAAGTTATCCGGGTATCCCGTTGGGTGCAAGTATGGAGTTTTCAGCATGTGACCGACGAATCGAGTGGACGTTTCGCTCCGGTGGCAAGTCGTTGAGTACTATCAAGGGAAGGAACCTAACGACCGAACCACGGACCTGATCAGCAACCAACTCGTTTCCACTTCGAGCCGGAATTGCGTAAATTGATCTCTCTCAGTGAGCTTCGGTTTGCCTGATCCGTGTGGCCCGGGTACGACGAGGGGCCGAGGCTGTGGCTGGTTTCTTTGTGGGAAGTTGATGGACTGTAACCATGCGATCTGCACTGACTTTGGCTTTATGCTTTGTTGTCGGACGCGCTGCATCCGGTGCTGAACCGGTCCATGTTCTGGTCTGGGATGAGCGTCAGCCACGACAGGCAGAGGCGTATCGGAACTTTCTGGGAAACGAGATCGTGACTCGTTTGAAGGCAACGGAGGCCGATCTGGAATTTCGGTCCGTAGCTCTCGACGATCCGGAGCAGGGACTTTCAGTCGTTAATCTCGACTGGGCTGATGTGATCGTCTGGTGGGGACATGCCCGGCACAGCGACGTCAGCGAAGATAATTCGCGGCGGGTCGTCGATCACGTCTTGTCCGGTGATCTTGATCTGATTGCTCTGCACTCAGCGCATTGGGCCCGGCCGTTTGTCGGTGCGATGAATTGGCGGAGCGTGGAGGATGGTCGCAAACACTTTCAGAAACACGCTGGTGATGCGTCACTTTCGATAGAGACAGTGGATCCTCCACGAGAACGGACGGTGCCAATTCACGGCAGTGTGTTGACGCCCGCGTACTTTGGCTACAAGGAAAGACCAGACGCCTTTCGCGGAGTGATTCATTTGCCGTGGTGTTGTTTTCCTGATTACCGACCGGACGGGAAGCCCGGTACCATTGATGTAAGACTACCGCAGCATCCGGTCGCCAGCGGACTGCCCACGACATTTCGGGTCACGCAGACTGAAATGTACAATGAGCCATTTCATGTACCGGACCCTGACGAAGTGATCTTTGAGGAAACGTGGGAGCGGGGTGAACGTTTTCGCAGTGGAATGGTCTGGAATATCGGCAAAGGAAAAGTCTTCTACTTTCGCCCGGGACACGAGACTTATCCCGTATATAAGCAGCCCGAAGTGCTGCAGGTCATCAGCAACGCCTGTCGCTGGCTTGGCGGCGAATCGGGACAATAGCCGTTTGACGGGGAAACGCGACACGTGCGGGCCGGCTTTGGCGCGCCGAGATCAGCATTAATCAACGGCTGCATTGGTGCGTCGACAGGCAACTGATGCAACTCATGAGACCGATTCGGTGTGCCGGAGCGTATGCGCTTACTTTCGGGCGAAGCGTCTGCGCCCGTTTTCGGTTAGGTACGTTTTTCGCAGTCGAATGACCTGTGGCGTGATTTCCACGTATTCGTCCCATTCGATGTATTCAAGGGCGGCTTCCAGAGACATGTCACGTGGCGGCCGCAGGACGATGGCATCGTCGGCGCCGGATGAACGGACGTTTGTCAGTTTCTTTTCTTTAATGGGATTTACAACCATGTCGTTTTCGCGGCTGTTTTCTCCGATGATCATGCCTTCGTAGACGTCGTCGCCCGGGCTGGTAAACATTTCCGCTCGTTCCTGTAACTTCCACAATGCGTACCCAACGGCCGTTCCCTGGACCTGTGACACCAGCACTCCGTTCTGCCGAGCCGGAACATCGCCTTCGATCGGACGGTAGCCTGAAAAGACATGGTGCATGATTGCCTCGCCACGTGTGGCATTAAGCATTCTTGTTCGCAGGCCGATGAGTCCCCGAGCAGGGATGCTGAATTCCAGATGAGTCATGCCGGTTCCGGTTGCCGTCATTTCATTCGTCTGAGCTCGGCGATTGCCGACCAGTTCCATAACGGCACCGACGTCAGCGGTGGGCACATCTACAACCAGCAGTTCGTAAGGCTCGCAGCGTTTGCCATCGATTTCCTTGATGATGACTTCCGGCTTGCCCACCGACAGTTCGAAACCTTCGCGACGCATCGTTTCAATCAGCACTGCCAGATGCAGGATTCCGCGTCCGGAAACCTTGAAGGAGTCTTTGTCTCCCGTTTCCTCCAGCCGCAGCGCAACGTTCGACTGCAGTTCGCGATACAGTCGTTCGCGAAGATTACGACTGGTCACGTACTTGCCGTGCTGACCGGCCAGTGGTGAGCTGTTGATCGTGAACTTCATCGAGAGTGTCGGTTCATCAACTTCAACGCGTTCCAGAGCGACGGGATTGTCGACGTCAGCGATGGTGTCTCCGATTTCCGGATCGTCCAGGCCCACGACGGCCACGATGTCGCCGGCGGATGCTTCGTCCGCATCAGCTCGTCCCAGGTTACTGAATAGCTGAACCTGGTCGACCTTTTGCTTGACGACAGTTCCGTCGTGTTTTGTCAAAGCGATCTGTTGTCCTGTTTGCAACTGACCAGCGGCGATACGCCCCGTGGCAATTCGACCGACATACTTGGACCACTCCAGTGAAGTGACCATCAGCTGCAGGGGGTCATTCGGACGGACGACCGGCCCTGGGATCCTGTCCAGCACCATATCCAGTAACGGGCGAATGTCGCCTTCGCGTTTGGCCGCATCATGAACGGCGTAGCCTTCTTTGGCACTGCTGAAGATGTAGGGGAAATCGAGCGTTTCGTCGTCGGCGCCCAGTTCCACGAGTAGGTCGAACGTCTGCGAAAGCACTTCATCCGGGCGGCAGTCGGGGCGGTCAATTTTGTTGATGACTACCATCAGTTTAAGGTTGTTCTCCAGAGCTTTCTGCAGAACGAACCTGGTCTGAGGGCGTGGGCCTTCAAAGGCGTCGACCAGCAGCAGAGCTCCGTCGGCCATCTTCAGCACACGTTCCACTTCGCCGCCGAAGTCTGCGTGTCCAGGAGTATCGATGATGTTGATCCGCACGTCCTGGTACATCATGGCAATGTTCTTGGCCAGAATCGTGATGCCACGTTCTCGCTCAAGATCATTGCTGTCCAGCATGAACTCCTGCATTTTCTGATTGTCACGGAACATCCCGCTGTGCTTGATCAGGCAGTCAACCAGTGATGTCTTGCCGTGGTCAACGTGGGCAATGATCGCAATATTGCGGATGTCATCACGGCGCGTGACGTTTTCGGACATGATTTCGGTCGGAGTAGCGATGGACATAGAGGATGGTCTGGAAATTGATACCAAAATTGGAGAGGGCCGCAATAAATGGACCCACGGCCGGGCATTCCATTTGCAGCGGGGCGACTGGAAGCCTCGGGCACCCAGGAAGAACGGTTCGCGTGGTTTACGTTCGACACCGTTCGGCACTTAAGCGGCGGATCCTAACAGACAGGATCGTCAATAACGCAGAGTCAATTCCCCATTTCGGCACAAATTCCCGGTCGAACGGGGGGAATTCTGTCGACCAGGAGGTTCGGACGTCATTATTGGACGTTACTGAGACAGCACCAGCTGTCCAGCCACCTTGCCGATTCTCAGGAATGTCGTTTACAGCAGTGTCCTGGCGATAGAATCGTCGACTTCTTTGGCAGAAACTCCCCGCAATCCCGGATTCCTTCGACTGGCAGCCCGTCCTGGGCTGAGTTTTCAGCCAATTGGCCTCGGATCTCACGATAATTGAATTTCTGCAGGACATTCCCATGGAAATCGATGAAGTTCGCAAAGTGGCTTCACTTGCACGCCTTGAGCTCAGTGATCAGGAACTGGAAACCTATGGCCAGAATCTCACTCAGATTCTGGGTTATGTCGAAGTTCTGAATGAAGTGGATATCAAGGAGGTCATGCCGATGCCCCACGCTGTGGACCTGCAGAATGTTTTTCGTCCGGATGAGCGTGGCCCTTCGCTGAACCGTACAGCAGCCCTGAGCAATGCACCGAAGACGGACGGACAGTTCTTTCAGGTTCCGCAGATTCTGGAGCAGAAGGATGCCTGAACTGTATGAGCAATCTACTGAATCACTGCTTTCGGCGCTAAACGCCGGAGACCTGTCCAGCAGGACGCTCACGACGGCCTGTCTTGACAGAATCGATCAGCTGAATAAAAAACTGAACGCGTTTGTCAGCGTCAATGCTGATGCTGCACTGGCGAAGGCCGATGCTGTTGACAAGCGGCGAGCCACCGGCCAGACCATCGGCCTGCTGCAGGGCCTGCCAGTCGGAGTGAAGGACAACATATGTCAGGCCGGCGTGGCAACCACGTGCGGCAGTCGCATGCTGCACAACTACTGCCCGCCGTATGACGCTCACGTTGTGGAGCAGTTGAATGCCGAAGACGGAGTCATTGTCGGCCAGTTGAACATGGACGAGTTTGCGATGGGGTCTTCCACGGAGACTTCCGCGTCCGGGGTGACTCGCAATCCATGGAATCCGGAGCATTCTCCTGGAGGTTCGTCCGGCGGTGCGGCCGCAGCTGTGGCTGCCGGCATGGTTCCTTTGGCACTGGGGTCGGATACCGGCGGTTCAATTCGTCAGCCCGCCAGTTTTTGTGGTGTTGTGGGCATGAAACCGACGTACGGTCGGGTGTCTCGGTTTGGCCTTGTTGCCTTTGCCAGCTCACTGGATCAGATCGGTCCGTTCGCACGAGACGTACATGGTGCCGCGCTGCTGCTGCAGGTGATTTCCGGACACGATACGCGGGACACTACGTCTGTCGATTCCGTGGTGGCCAATTATACGGGTCAATTCAATCAGTCTCTGGAAGGTCTGCGGATCGGTATCGTTGACGAGCATTATGGCGAAGGGCTGGATGACGAAGTTGAAGCCGCGGTACGCAGGGGAATAGAGCGTCTTGAATCCGCCGGGGCCACGGTAAAGTCAGTGAAGCTACCGCACGCAAGGTACAGTGTCGCCACGTACTATCTGATTGCTCCCAGCGAAGCGTCCAGCAATCTTGCTCGATACGACGGCATTCACTATGGCCATCGGACGGAAGACTTTAATTCAAGGAACGATGGTCTGATAGATCTGTACTGTCGCAGTCGCGGCGAAGGATTCGGTGCCGAGGTCAAGCGACGCATCATGCTTGGCACTTACGCTCTGTCGGCCGGTTATTATGACGCTTATTACCTGAAGGCGTTAAAGGTTCGTCGTCGTATCCGTGAGGACTTTGACAAAGCGTTTGCCGAAGTTGATATTATTGCCGGTCCGGTGGCCCCGACGGCTGCTTTTCGGATTGGTGAAAAGATGAACGACCCGCTGGCGATGTATCTCAGCGATATCTACACCATTAGTGCCAATCTCGCAGGAATTCCGGGCATCTCTGTGCCCTGTGGTCTGACCACGAACGGGCTGCCAATCGGGCTGCAGCTGCAGGCATCGACGTTTTCTGAAACGACACTGCTGCAAGCGGCGGCGATGGCAGAAACATCCGGTGACACGATCGGGGTCTGCCCGGTCGCATAGCCTGAACGACCAAAAAGGAGCGAAACGCTACCTCCGCTCACACCTGAGAACCAAAACCGCAGGGCTGCTTCGTTTCCGACCTGACCCGGTTTGGCTGGCCTCACCGCAATTGGAGGCAGCGTTTCGCCCCTTTGAGCAATCCACGCTGAGGCCGCATTATTCCGGGATCACGTCACAACGCAAGGCGTTTCGCCCCCAAATCGACGAATAGACTTGTTCACGTGAAAACAGACGTCAGGTTTAACGAGCAACGGGATTGGGTTCCCGGTTCTGAGCGGTTGCTTGCGGGGACAGGAGTCACCTGCCGCGGATAGTCCTTGTAGCGTCGAAAACCTCAGCTGACAGTGCCTCTTCGAATTGCTGCGGATATGGCAATGGCAACCTGTGACTCGAATATCGAGAACTGTGACTTGTGGGGTACGTGGTTAACAGGCCCCGGCGGAGTTGCGGGGCCAGCTCATTCAGTCCTCTGCGTTGTCATTGGGCGCAGCAAAAGGCAGCTCCGGCTGAACGTTCGTGGCCAGGCCGGATTTGAAATGCTGTCGACAGACGGAAATATAGCTTTCGTTGCCGCCCACTTTAATCTGCTCACCACCGCGAATCGGCTGACCATTGGAACCAATTCTCAGCACCATTGTGGCCTTGCGACCACAATGACAGATCGTTTTGATCTCCGAAATGACGTCTGCCCAGGCCAGCAGAAATTGACTGCCTTCGAAAAGGTTGCCCAGGAAATCCGTTCGCAGGCCATATGTCAGAACAGGAACGCCCAGTTCATCGGCCACATCACCGAGATCGCGGACCTGACGTTGTGTCAGAAACTGCGCTTCGTCTACGAACACGCAGGCAACATTCCGCACGATATGCTCGCGACGACAAAACTCCAGCAGCGACTCGCCATGCGCAAAAACGTACGCCGGCGATTTCAGGCCGATGCGAGAGCTGATTACGCCTGCTCCGTCCCGTGAGTTGATTTCAGGTGTCAGCAGCAACGGACGAAGGCCTCGCTCTTCATAGTTGTACGCTGCCTGCAGCAGCGTCGTGGACTTCCCTGCATTCATCGCAGAGTAGTAAAAGTAGAGCTTGGCCATGATATTTCAAAGTGTTCCTGCGGCGGCGACAGACATTGTCCGGGAGGTTCGAATCAGACCTGCATGTCGATTCGGCGACACTCGTTTTCATCGGCGGGAAATGGCTAAGCAGTCATCGTCATTGTCCCTGCATGGTCACCACCAGATGGCGCTGGCCGCCGTGATTACGATGTTCGCACAGGTAAATGCCCTGCCATGTGCCGGTCAGCAGCCGACCATTGCCGATAGGGATTGAAATCGACGAATCGGTCAGTGAGGACTTCACGTGAGCCGGCATGTCGTCCGGGCCTTCGCAGGTATGCACGTATGGCCATGATTCCGGCGCGAGACTGTTTAACGCCATGTTCATGTCAGTCAGTACATCGGGATCCGCATTTTCATTCAGCGTGAGCGACGCAGAGGTGTGTTGGATGAACAGATGCAGCAGGCCGGTCCGGAAGTCCCGAATCTCAGGAACTGCCTTCAGAATATGTGACGTTACCAAGTGGCAGCCACGCGAAAACTGTGGCAGTACAATGTCCTTCTGAATCCAGGTTGCGGCGCTCATGCGAAATGACATTCTGCCGGTATTTCAGATTCATCGATCCGCTGGTTCCCGGCATTGAACTGCGCAGTGGTGAGGATTGTTGTCTACTGCGACAACCTTGCGATTGTAAACGCAAGGATATCGTCGTTTTCCACCGCTGCCTCCTCAAGCCTGTCGGTCAGACCGAGTTCCACACAAAGCCTGGTAAATGAGAAGCCGTTCGGATCTTCCATGCGGCTGACAAACGAGGCCGTTTCGTTGAGCACTTCGGTGGATCGTCCGATTTGCTGCGCCAGATCAAGCAGCACGAACGCAATCAGCTGCTGGTCTGCCGCGTCGGGTTCATCTTTGAGTCGCTGCATGAAATAGGCGAGGGCTGCGTCGGGATCCTCACCTGCCAGTGCAGTCAGGAAGTATCGGTTGGCTTTGTAGTATTCGTCGAACGGCAATTCTCCCGGATACTGCAACTGCGGAGACAGCATGGCACCATAGTCGCATAATTCGATCGCTTGTTTCAGTTCCGGATCGTCACCATGCAGTGATCGGGCAAAACCCACTGTTGAATGCAGATGTGATACGTCGATGTGGTAATTGCCTTCGGCAAACAGCCAGTCGCGGCCGGTGATAAGTTCGCTGATGGGAGCGTTTGGCGACAGCACAGGCATACGTGATTCCACCTCACGGCGGAGCGTTGCCTGCACATCGTCATAAATCGTGCGCACCATCATGCCGGCCGCCGTTCGGCGTTCCTCCGGCGTCATCTGCTGCTGCAACTGGCTAAGCGCGGTCACAGTGTTGCAGGTTCCGTGAGTCTTCAGAAGAAACTCGAGCCCCCGCGCGATGTGGGCGCCTTCATACAGTGCCACGTTGACGATTTCGTCGAACGCTTCGTCGGGTTCGCGGGGAACTGACACCTGGTCGATAGCGGCTTTCACGGGGCCGGGTTCGCCAATGGTGCGGAAATACGCCCATGCATCAGAAAGCTGACCGTCGTCAAGAAACATCGTACCGATTTCGCGGGCGGCATTGACATATGCATCTCGAAAGGATTGTTCGTGTTCGCCGGGGACATTGTCCAGCGATGTTGGCTGAGTCAGCGGCAAGCCCATCTGGTCTCGCACCTGCATCAGTTTTGCGTCAAACAGGCGGTGATAATCCTTTTCATCGGCCAGGGTCTGCTGTAGAGCAGCCAGGAGGTCAGTGCGTGACGGGGACTCCGGCAGTTGCTTTTTCAGAGTGTCAATGCGGGCACTGGAAGCCGTCGTAGTGTTCATGAGAGCCGGGATTCATATGAGAAGTGGAATGGCAGGGTTGTGAGAAGCCATATCGGAGATACATGCACACGTGGAGAGATCTGTGGGTGGGAGAAAACCATCAACGGGCAGTTCGTCTCAACGTGCCGCGTTACGAGGCGGCCAAGGTCAATTGTATTGTGCCAGCCTGTCATTGAAAGTCTCCGCTGCCGTCAATCGTGGCAAAGTGTCCAGTCGTCCGCTGCCGGCGAACGAAATATGAAAACCTCGTCTCAGTGGCTTGCAGCATTCGAGGTTCGGAGTTGATTACCGTACAATCGCTCGCTGGCTGGTGGCGGCACAGGTCTCGGCCACTGCTCCTGCTTTTTCTTCCACCGGATTTTCGATGATTTTGCATGTTGACATGGACGCATTCTACGCGTCTGTTGAGGAACGTGATCGGCCGGAGTTAAGGGGGAAACCCGTTATCGTGGGCGGTACTCCGGAAGGACGAGGTGTTGTCGCGGCGGCCAACTATGCTGTTCGCAAGTTCGGTGTGCACAGCGCGATGGCTACCGCAGAGGCGCTCCGGAGATGTCCGAAAGCTGTGGTGCTGCGACCACGAATGCAGCACTACGTTGAAATTTCTCATCAGATTCAGGAAATTTTCAATCGTTATACGCCTGTCGTGGAACCGTTGTCGCTGGACGAAGCTTTTCTGGATGCCACCGCAAGTGTTCAGTTGTTCGGTGCTGTCGAATCAATTGGTCGCGCCATCAGGAGGGATATTTACGACGAACTGCAGTTGGTCGCTTCAGTCGGAGTTGCTCCCAACAAATTCCTGGCCAAGCTGGCCAGCGATCTGGATAAGCCTGATGGATTCACAGTCATTTCAGCAGACGATGTGGACGAAGTTCTGGAACCGCTTCCGGTGACTCGGATATGGGGCGTGGGAAAGGTGACGAAACTGAAATTTTATGGTCTGGGGATTCGGACAATTGGTGAGCTTCGAAAGCTGTCTCAGCAGCAACTGCAGTCTTCATTTGGTAGGAGTGGCCAGCACTTCTGGCGGTTGGCGCGAGGCCTTGATGATCGTGAGGTCGTCGCGGACCGCGAAGCAAAATCCGTGTCGCACGAAACCACGTTTGCCGAGGACATTAGTGATGTTGATGTTCTGAGAGCATGGCTTATGGAGCTCACTGAACAGGTTGCGGGGCGAATGAGGAAAAAAAACGTCCGGGGGCGAACGGTTAACCTGAAGATTCGTTACGGAAACTTTGATACGATCACGCGTTCAAAAAGTCTTTCGCCGTCCACAAATGCCACGAATCTGTTGTGGGCCGTGGTGTCTGAAATGCTGATCGCCCAGCTGCCGGAACGACCGGTCGTGGTGCGTCTGCTGGGAATGGGAGTTTCAAACCTGCAACAGCAGGCGTCCGTTCAAATGAACCTGTTCGCGGAAGATCAGGATGAACGAGACACCAGGCTGGACGAAGTTGCTGATCAGATTCGAAGTCGTTTCGGCACAACGTCACTGCGGCGAGCTTCGATCGTGCAGCACGAGACGAAACATAAGCCACTTCCACGACCGGAATAGAGTCTCTGACGTCCGGCCCTGCAGCATTATGTGATTACAGTTACCGGCGTTCGACTACTTTGCCAGGTTGATGCGATAGAATCCGCCCCCCGCCGTTACGTACAGGACCGAAGACGCTGTTCCGACGCCAAAGCAGCAGTTTGTTGGCAGCGACGGTGTCCGGATGTAAGCCAGTTCTTCGCCTTTCGACGAATAGACAACAATGCCGAAACGATCCTCAGACCGCACTGCGGCGTAGATGTTGCCGGCCTGATCAATTGTCATCCCGTCAATACCCAGTTGGTCACCAAAGTTGACGAGTACGCGTTTATTCGTCAGGGAACCGTCCGGTCTGATGGTGAACGCGTTCAATGTCATTCGGCCCCGCTGCGGCGCTGCATCGGCATCCTGTCCTGTCGAGCCGTTATTTGTTTCCGCTACGTACAATGTTTCGCCATCGGGGGAAACGTGGACGCCATTTGGTTTTTCGATATCCGTTGTGACCCGACGCAGCTTTCGCGTTTTCGGAGTAAACCGGTATACACTTTGGTGTTTCAGTTCAATCGATTCCGGACCAAGGTAACGCGGGTCACTGAAATACACACTTCCGTTTGCATGAACGACCAGATCATTCGGCGAGTTAAAACGTTTCCCGCGGAATCGTTCCATGAGTGGTTTCACGATGCCGTCGGCTGACACTTCGCACAATGCCATAGCGCCGCCGTTGGCTCCACAGCACGCCAGCAGTCTGTCGTGAGCGTCAAAGAACAGGCCGTTGCTCTTTCTGCTGTTCGAGGCAAATACGGTCGTTTCCGACGTTGTGGGGGCAAACTTCAGAATCCGGCCGTTTGCCGCAGGATCCTTTGTGATGTCGCTGAAGAAGACCACTCCGTCGGACCGAACGGCAACGCCTTCCGTGAATTCTCCTTCGTTCCACAGTTGCTCAAGTTGCCGTCCAGCCGGAACAAGTGAGTCGACTGCTTCTAAACGTTGCGGCAGCACACATGCGACGACAATAAGCAGGCCATAAGTAAATTGACACATCGAATCGGTCTCCGGGGCGGACATCAGGGTTGCGGTTGGTTTAGATTGTGACTGGAAAACGTTCGTTTGTCCCGTCAATGGCCCATCATCGTTGTTCAACGTCCTGAAAACGGAAATGCATGTCAGTCGTGGATCGGAGACAGCAGACACACTTGAGCGGACTGCATGCAGGCAAGGGGCAGCGGCGCCGACGTCTCAGAATCAATCGGCGTTGTCCATACCTGCTGCCATTCTGTCCACCGAGTACGGGATTCCGCAAAGACGATAGCCTCTCGTGAAGCCGGTTGCAGCCCATAACTGGCGGACATGCTGACGGGCGTCGGCCGAATCTTATGACGCCGATGAAGATCGACATGGATTTCTCTGTCGAATTGCCGGTCGGGCCACACAACGAGTCCCGAATCCCCTACGTCGTACGGGTGTGGGCCGATCAGATTGCGTTCCATTTGTTCTCTGACCAGGTTGACACCGGTTTTGGCGTAGAATCCTCGCAGAGCCGTCTCAAAGCTGTGAACCATTTCGGGCGTGATCTGTGACAGCCAGCCCTGATCAGCGACAGTGGCCACCAGCCACCCGCTCTGTTCCTGAAACAGCAACTGCAGAGGCTGGTCGCTGCATTTGTTACACCATAATTCCACCAGGAAACTGTTCGACGCGGCGCGGACGCGCCGACACAGGATCGGCGACTCACTCCATACACTGCAGTACGTCAGCAGTCGCACCAGGTCGCGATCGACAAAGCGGCGGATGTCGCGTTCGCAGTGCTGAATGGATTCACGAACCGCTCGACGGCGACTGAATCGGTCGAAGGACGCTTCCTTTCGTTCCAGTTGTCTGAGTTGATGAAACAACTTCGGTAACGTGCCTGAATGAAAGCCGGGTTTAAGCAGTCGACCGCCAGTTTCACCATGCGAGCCGATTGCCACAGGTTGCAGCCAGGGCACACGGTTGGTCGCGTACAGACGCCAGTTTTCTTTCAGTTCCCAGACGAGAAAACCGAATATTCCCGGCAGAAAAACGATATTGAACCAGGTAATCGGACCTGCCAGAGCGATGCCCAGATAAGGCGTGAGTGCGTTGCGCATGTACTGTTCCAGCACCAGAATCACGGGCAGAAAAATCTTGTGCGCGACGGTGACCACAGGGAAATGTTTCAACGGATTCAGTGTCGGTTCAATCAACAGATTGACGTAGATCCTCAGCAGAAATGCCAAGAAGGACCAGATGACACCCAGAAACGCTTTCAGCACCACCGTCAGCCACGTCTCGCCACTGTGAAAACGCAGCCATTCATCCACTGCATAGATAAAGCGTTCGAGTACGTTGAGCAACCACTTGAAAAAGTCAATCACCCAGTCCAGCAGAGCGACCAGAAAGCGGGCCCTCAGGTCATACCATGCGTTGGCCAGCCACTCTGCGGTCAGTTCTTCGGCATCACGACCCAGCCTCGAATTAACGGCCAGACTCAGCAGCACCGCCACAGTACCCACCCACCACCAGTCCAGCAGCGGACGCAGCAGCAGCCACGGTACGATCCGGCAGCCAAACCACGCCAGCAGAGCAGGTGTCGCGATATTTCGTCGCAGACGCACAAACCAGCGGCTCCGCCACATGCGTTTAACAATAGGAAGGCTCAGCAGTCTGACCGGGATATCGTAAGTGACCGTGCGCAGGACTCTCCAGATCGAACGCAAAACATTCCCGAACATGTTCCGCAGCGCCGGGACATGAACCAACGCCATCAGCATGAAGCCAATCAGCATGACAGGCGGTAATGCCTGGGCGAATGTGAGTTCAGCGTGATGCTGAGGGGATTCGGTCGTGGCGATCGTCGATTCCGTCAAAGCCGCCTGTTGCTCGTCAGCGGCAAATTCCGTCAAAGCGTCCGTCCCGCCAAAGGCCGTGTCGGACGGGACCGATGGACTCGTGTCGGCAGCGGACCGTTTTCCGGCTGCTGCTGTCGCATTGGAATTATTTGCTTCACTGTCGCCCTGCGATGATGTTGCATCGTCCGATTCTTGTGGGCGTCTTTCTAATTCTGCCAGCTCTCTGTCCATGCCTCCGTTGCTGCCATTCGTCGTTTCAGCTGTTTCCACCAGGACGCCCGATGCAGCGGCATCGTCTTCCCGTGAGCCGGCGTCAGTACTGTTCCTTGCTGCATCTGTGCGTTTCCGCAGTGCACGGGTCGCGACAGCCAGAATGTGATGGGCTGCCACCACGATCACCACTGCGCCACCGAAGGGAATTGCCAGAAACAGCGTTGCGAAACGGCCAGTGCGAGTACCGAAAGCCAGCGAACTGATGATCTGCAGCCAACGCAGATAGAATTCGCCACGTCGGTATACGCCGTCAAGGCTGACATCCAGTCGGTCGTCAGATCTCAGCAGGTGATCGCCCCGAATCAGATCCTTTGGGTCGGTGAGGTCCGGCAGCTTCAGGTCGTTGCGGCTGATGGCGTCCCGAAGATATCCCATTGTCAGGTAACCGCGTTCGGCAATGCAGTCGAGCGATTCTTCGACCATCTTGTCGAATGCAACCTGTTCCGGGACACTCTGAGGATGCAGTCCGACGTCGACAATCGTGTCCTGGATGGCAGACCGCATCCGCTGCCTCATCTGCTGTTCAGCCAGACCGGCGGCCTCATGAAGCAGATGCGAGAGACGCTCTCGTTCCGCACCGGACAACCGGACATACACCAGACGCGATGCCGAACTGGCCAGATGCTTGGCCATCATCACTTCGCGCAGGCTGTTGAGCGGCCGCCGCAATGGACGTTTACCCCGGGAAACGATCCATTTTACCAGGTCGACATGATAAACCGTTAACTCATGGTCGAGGCAGACTTTCTGCAGGTCGTACAGCAGGCGTTTGTCGGAATTCCAGAAACCGTGGGTGGCGTTCTTCAGAAGTTCCCACAAAGACGACCGCCAGTCGTCCAGGTCAGCCGTGTCAAATGAAAGGGCTTCGTGCAGTCGTTCGGCCAGCTGTTCAGTGTCTGCACGGGCGGCGTTCTCGGCGGCCTGCGTGTCTTCCCCGGTCGTCGCCGCTTCCAGCGCGCGGGCTGCAGAGACGGCGGCAGCCACCGTATTACCGCGTTCGTTCCAGCGATCGCGTTTCTTCATCAACCGCGCATAACGGCCTGAGGAAGGTTTCAGCTGAATTCCCTCTGTCCAGCTCTGGCGTTCGCTGGCGACCCTGACTTCGTCACGCATGGTTCCCGATGTCAGGTCCGGCTGTGCCGCGCCGTATAACTGTGTTTCCAGGAACAGCTTATCCGGATCAATGTGTTTCGAAATAATTGGCAGAACATGGCTCGTTTCTGCCAGTGATGGAAACCAGACGGGCAGAAGATCCGGCGAAAACATTGTCAGCTGCAGATAGATAGCAGCGAATTCGCAATACGCCTCTGTATGCGATTCCGTGTGAATGAGTCGAAGTTCGGATCGCAGAACTGCATGCGCCTCATCGAATTCCACCTGACCGATTCGGTCGATCAACCGATGCACATCAGCTCTGGCCAGGAGACCGGTTTCCTGCTCCCTGAGTAACTGGAGATCGATGCAGCCGTGAAACAGTCGGCCCCACATCAGTTGCAGCAAAGCCTGCAGCTGCAGTTCCTCCAGTTCGTGCTCCTCCGGCTGAGCAACGAGAATCACCAGACGCGGAAGGTCAGTAAAATCATTCAGCCCGAGTTCGTCAGGATGAGCCAATGCGCGAACGTCACTGAAACGAACGACAAGGACATCCGTATGAGGAATTCGGGTGGACAGCCGGGCAAATCCGTACAGTTCGCGAATGATGCGTCGGACAACGCGTGCTTCCACCAGAAACGCGTCATCGCGGGCCTTCCGGACGGCTCGGACGAGTTCGGAGATTTTCGTGGATGGCGTTGCGGTAGACACTGTTGTGTGTTGCTTAGCGATTCAGGCGACGGACGGGACGGCACTACAAGTCGTTTCAACCCCCGGGGTAATCCGTGGCATGAGCGAGGGAAGTCTCTGATCCGGCGCCATTTACAGTTCCTTGCTCATGCTTCGGGTTTCCGGATGTGATGTCGGACCGGAGGTGAATCCCTTTCTAGTCTAGCTCAGGACGACATTTGCGAGAAACCAGTCGCGTGCTCAACTGAAGGGGCCATCACATCATGATCCGGTTTCACGGGGCTTTATCGGAAGATCGCACTTGGGAGTGGCCGTTCAGGTGCCCCCTCACTTTTTCGGATGTGGGTTTGGGAATCAGCCCGTGTTCCGTGATGATCGCCGCGATCAATGCCGCTGGAGTCACGTCAAACGCCGGATTATACACGTCCACACCGTCCGGGACGGTCTGTCGTCCAAACCCATCAGCGATCTCTTCACGCGCGCGTTGTTCGATCGGAATGTGGTCACCGTGAGCAAGGCTAAGATCGAATGTGCTGGACGGCGCTGCGACGTAGAATGGTATATCGTGAGCTTTCGCCAGCAAAGCCACTCCATACGTACCGATCTTATTAGCCGCATCCCCGTTCGCGGCAATACGGTCGGCACCGGTGACTACCGCCTGAATGAGGCCCTCTTTCATCACCTGGGCGGCCATGTTGTCGCAGATCACAGTGACCGCGATTTCTCGCTGCTGCAGTTCCCAGGCTGTCAGACGTGCACCCTGTAGCAGCGGCCGAGTTTCGTCTGCGTATACACGAAGAGATTTACCCGCGGCAGCGGCAGAGAAAATGACCGAGAGCGCTGTCCCGTCTCCGGCAGTTGCCAGCCCGCCTGCGTTACAGTGTGTCAGCACACCCATGCCGGATTCGAGCAACTTGTGGCCATGTTGCCCGATGGCGGTACACATCGCGCGGTCCTCGGCGTCGATCCTCCCTGCTTCTGCAAACAGACAGTCGTGAACCTCTGCGGAAGAGAGATCCCGGTGTTCCAGGGCCACAGAACTCATTCGGTCCAGAGCCCAGAACAGATTCACAGCCGTGGGACGACTGCTGGCCAGGTATGCCGCAACTTCGGCCAGCTTGGCGTTGAAATCAGACCTGTCGTCGTCGCGGTGATCTTTCAGGCCGACAACGACGCCATAGGCGGCTGCGACTCCAATCGCCGGAGCACCACGAACCCGCAGCACTTTGATTGCTTCCCAGACGCCTTCCACTGTCCAGCAGTCAATTTCCCTGAACTCTGTCGGCAATAGGGTCTGGTCGATCATGCGTAAAGATCCGCACGCATCCCCAGTCCATCGTAATGTCTGATAATTCATCTGGTGTGTTCTAACAGTCGAGCAATCGCATCTCAACAAAGCGGTGAATTGAGCTGAGGAATGCGAGGCACTGAATTGAGTACAGCTGTCTCAACAGTCATACTCTGCCATTACTCGATCATACGGGACGACGGCGTTTCTGATGTGCCCGGGATTTAGCGGTCTGTTTGTGTTGTTGAGGGCAACCGCCCAGAGCCCCGACGGCCGTCTGATGAGATACGTTCAAAACGGATGGTTGGGCTCCCAAAGTGTCAAAAATATTAGGATTAAATGATTAATGCTGTCGCACATGGTCTACTTCACGCTGAAAGATTCTTCAGATGAAGCATGTCAAAAACTTGTTGATGCCGGTCAGGAGTTTCTGAAGCCGCACGAGGGGATTCAGTTTTTTGCTGTTGGCCGCCTGGCACCGGAATTCGAACGTCCGGTTAATGTCAGGGATTTTCACGTGGCGCTGCACGTTGTCTTCGACACAAGGGAGTCTCACGACGTATACCAGGTTTCAGAAAAGCATCTCGCGTTTATCGAGCAGGGAAAGGAAAACTGGGATCAGGTGCGTGTGTTTGATGCGTATGTTGACTGAGTTTGAACCATACCCTTCGCAGTCAGTTCGCTGCCTGTCCTTGTTTATTAGCGTCTGGCCTGTTTGGCGGACGGCGTGAACGGGACCCAATGACGTCACCCACATCTAAGAATTCTGACCGGCAGGCCCTGGTTACCAGTTGTCACGTGACGTGGCTGGATTGGTTTCTAGCGGCCATTGTTGGGCTTGGACTGGCTGTTGGCGTCTGGCATGGACTGGCAAAAGGTGGCGGACTTGTTGGTGGGGACACTTATCCGTATTTTCTGCCACAGAAGATGGTTCTGGCCCAGAGCTTTGAGCAAGGTGAGTTACCCTTGTGGCACAACCTGACGGGGCTCGGTTATCCATTGCACGCCGAAAGCCAGGCGGGCGTCTTCTACCCGACGAATCAACTTTTGTATCGCCTGTTTCCTGTAAATACAGCGTACAACACAAGCATCATCATCCACTACTGGCTGGCTTTTGTCTTTGCGTGGCGTTTTGCTCGGTGCCAGCGGATTTCGATGTGGCCCGCACTGCTGGCGGCGCTGGTTTATGTGTACGGCTGGTTTCCTGCCAGAATCTCACTGGAATGGAGCATCATTGGCGGCTTGTGGCTGCCGCTCACGCTGTGGCTTACGGAGTTACTGGTGGTATCTCCCTCGGCCAGACGCTTTGCGTGTCTGGCTGGCTGCCTTGGAATCCATTTATTGGCGGGCCATTTTACTCTGGCTTTTATTAATCAGCTTACGATTCTGTCGTACGCAGCGCTGCGAATCGTGTTATCACGCCGGGACACCTCGGGCGGTTCGATCCCGCCGCAGCGTCTCGTCCTGTTTCCTGCGGCTGTCGCCGCCGGGTTGCTTATCGCTGCCCTGCAGCTTGTGCCGTCGTACGAGCTGAAGCTGATGAGTCAGCGGGAAGGCGATCAGACCGAGTTCGATCCGACGTACGGTCATATGCCTCCAGTCTATGGGACTCAGCTGGTGGCGTCGTGGTGGTATTGGCACACGCCGGAAATGAAGGCGACTCGAGCGATCATGAAAACGCCGGGGTGCGTCACGGCAGACACGAATACCGTCGAAGCCCATCTTTACTGGGGACTGATTCCGTTTGGGCTCGTTGCCTGCGTTCTCATTCGCTGCTGGCGGTGTGGGTTCGATTCGCGGACGCAGATTATCTGGCTGGTGCTGTCGCTGAGTGGCCTTGTTTATGCGACAGGTTGGTTGATGCCTCTGACTCGACATCTGCCAGGATTCGGATTCTTCATGGGGCCAGGTCGCTACACGATTGTGTCGGCATTGGGCGGCGGCCTGCTGGCGGCAACTATGCTCGATCGCATCACTCGTCGATTTTCTGTGCTCAGGACAGCCGCAATCACGACGTTGTTGTGCGCACTGACTCTGCCGGACCTGCAATGGTCCTCCAGAACCATTCAGGATGCCGTTGTTGTGGGGCAGCCGCCGATCGCTCAGATGGGTACCAGCTGGTTACGAAAGCTGCTTGCTGCCGATGGACGGGCTCCAGCCAGACTGTTGGCTCCAGGGCCCAATGTGGGGAATCTGTTTGGTGTCAGTTGTATTCCGCAGTATCTGGGGATCGGTCCGGCGGTGTATCAGGATGCGGCGCTGCGTCCGGCAATGGGAGCAGCAAATCCCGACGATGTGTATCCTGATGCGGACACAATCGCTCAGCTTGAATCACTTGGCGTTTCCCACATTCTGACATTAGATCCGATCAGCCGACCTTCAGACGAGCTGGAAGCATTGCGTCAGTATCCCGATCCGTTTCTTAATGCCATCTGGGCGCGGGGGATCAAATCGTGTTTTCTGTACCGTCTGCGATCAGAACCACAACGCGTCACAGCCGATCCGCCGGATATGATGACGGCATTCCGGCTGCTGACGGCAACGGCGAACACCGTTGAGATCGAAGTGAAACTGACGGCCGACGGCACAGTCATTCTGAGAGAACTCATGTATCCCGGCTGGACTGTCACCGTTGACGGTGCGGCAGCTGTTGCCGAAGCGAGCGATGACATCATGCGGTCCGTGTCCGTGTCCGAGGGCACACACAAAATACGATGGACGTTTAAGCCAACCAGCTTTTACGTCGGTACAGCAATCAGTGCTGTGACCTTGTTTTGTCTTCTGGCTTTCGTCGCGTTAGAAGCCCGGCGTAAAAGCTCAGCCGATTCTTCTTTGGCCACAAACGGAACATGACACTATGAAAGCCGCCTTCATTGACGATACCGGACCGGTCACCAACATTTGCGTTGGATCTGTCGATGTGCCTGCTGTTCAGCCCCGGCAGGTGCTGGTGCGCACAGGTGCCGTGGCAGTCAATCCCATTGATACCTATGTTCGCAGTGGCAATGTGAAGCTGGAACTGCCGGCACGCTATATTGTCGGCTGCGATATTGCCGGTACTGTGGAGTCGGTCGGTGCCGATGTTTCCGGTTTCTCTGTTGGTCAACGGGTCTGGGGCAGTAATCAGGGGTTGTTCGGTCGACAGGGAACATTCGCTGAATTCGCGGCCATCGACCAATGCTGGCTGTACCCAACTCCGGACGGCGTCGGTGATGAAGACGCTGCTGCCGGAGCGCTGACGGGAATTACCGCGCATCTTGGACTGCATTTACACGGAGGACTGCAGCAGGGCGAAGTCGTGTTCGTCAACGGCGGAACCGGAGGTGTCGGTTCCGCCGTTGTGCAGCTGGCCAGAGCTGCCGGGGCGACCGTCGTCACAACAGTTGGCAGCGAACTGAAGCGTCAAACAGCACTGCAACTGGGAGCCGATCACGTCATCAATTATCGTGAAGAAGATGCTGCGACTGCGATCTCAAACTTCGTTGCGGAACACCGGCCGATAAATCTGTGGTTTGAGACACTGCGGTCACCCAGTCCGGACGTCACGATTCCTTTACTGGCAAAACGCGGGCGCTATGTGCTGATGGCCGGGCGAGACGCGAGGCCGGAGTTTCCCGTAGGTCCGTTTTACGTGAACGACCTGCGTGCCATCGGGTTTGCCATGTTTAACGCTTCCGCCGAGGAGCAGCGTATGGCCGCAGATGACCTGAATTCGCTGATGGCCGACGGGCAACTGAGACCTCTGATTGGCAAACGGCTTTCGCTGGACGACGCAGCCAGCGCTCATCAACTACAGGAAGAAAACACTCTAATGGGTGCGGGAACGCTGTCCGGAAAGATTGTCCTGACGCCGTGAATTTACCATTTGCGGAAATCGGCGTCGGAGACAGGCCACAGAATTGAAGTTTAGAGATCTGGCAAATAGAGTCGTCGAGATTTTGCGCGAGCAGTGACGGTTTGCTGGCGCGGCCGTGATTTCTGGTGAACAGCCGATCGAACGCCGAAGAACTATGACGGAAACATTGCAACAACCCGAATTTACGGCTCCCTGGGATGAGCGACATTTGCTGGGTCTGGAAAACCTGTCAGCCGATCAGATTACCCGAATTCTGGATCTTGCCGACAGTTTTCAATCCCTTTCCAAAGGCGCGTCGCAGAAACTCAGCATTCTGAACGGCACCGTTGTCGCCAACCTTTTCTTCGAAAATTCAACGCGAACCAAAACGAGCTTCAACATCGCCGCCAGGCGTCTGGGTGCCGATACGGTCGATTTTTCTGCCAGTGGCAGTAGCCTTTCAAAGGGAGAAACCTTCGTTGATACCGCTTTGACGATCGAAGCGATGGGGGTTGACCTTGTCGTGTGTCGTCACCGCACGCCGGGAGCTCCGCAATTGCTGGCGCGACACCTTCGTGCCGGGGTTCTGAACGCTGGCGACGGTACTCATGAACATCCGACGCAGGCTTTGCTGGACATGCTGACCATTCGACAGAGGCTGGGACGTATCGAAGGACTGACTGTGGCTCTGGTTGGCGACATACGGCACAGTCGTGTTGCGCGTTCGAACATTCACGGCCTCACGAAGCTGGGAGCGAAGGTTATCGTTTGTGGTCCGGCGACGTTGATTCCGCGAACAATTTCGCAGATGGGCGTTGAGATCGCTTACAGTCTGGATGAAATTCTGCCCCGTGTGGACTGTGTGAATTTGCTGCGTGTGCAGTTTGAACGGCAGCGCGGAGCCTTCTTTCCTTCGATTCCGGAATACGCTCATTTGTTCGGGATGAACGGAGATCGTATACGGCGAGCGAAAGACGGTCTGCTGGTACTGGCGCCAGGACCCATCAATCGCGGGGTCGAACTGACGCCTGAAGTCGCCGATGGCCCACATTCGGTCATTCTTAATCAGGTTTCAAACGGACTGCTGATTCGCATGGCCTGCCTGTACCTTCTGGCAAAGAAAGCGGGCAAATCATGAAAACGCTGATCAAGAACGGGACCATCATCGACCCCGCCAGCCGCATTGATTCGTTGGGATCGATCCTGATTGAGAACGACAGTATTTCGGGCGTGTACCTTGGTGAGGCTCCGCCCGAGGCAGATCGAGTTATTGATGCCACGGGGATGCTGGTCTGTCCCGGCTTTATTGACCCGCACGTCGCCGTACGCGAACCAGGCTTTGAGGAAGATGAAACGATTGCCAGCGCGACTGCTGCGGCACTGGCGGGCGGGTTCACAGGTATCGCCGCTCTGCCGGATACAAATCCCGTTGTCGACAATCGCGGGTCTGCGGAGTTCGTGAAGCGGCAGGCGGAGCGAGCTGCCAACTGCCGTGTGTTTCCACTGGGTGCTGTCACCAAAGGTCATCAAGGGGAAGAGCTGGCAGAGATCGGACTGCTGGTGGAGTCCGAGGCCGTTGCTTTTACCGACGCCAAGAATCCGATCGCCAACGCCGAGGTGATGCGACGTGCACTGGAATACACGGGCATGTTCGATCGGCCCGTATTGCACCACTCCATCGTGCCCGAACTTTCGGAAACGGGGGTCATGCATGAGGGCTTCGAGTCGACCCGTCTGGGACTCGTCGGCATTCCTGCTGCCGCCAGTGACATCATGACCGGTCGTGATATTGCGCTGGCGGAACTGACAGGAGGTCGTGTGCACATTATGTGTATCAGTACCCGTGAGGCCGTCGAACGTGTTCGTCTGGCTCAGGCCAGAGGAGTCAGCGTCTCTGCGGATGTGACACCCCATCATCTGCTGTTTACCCACGAAGTCATGCAGTCATTCGATACGCTCTTTAAGTGCAATCCTCCTTTACGGTCTCAGGAACATGTTGATGCGCTCATCGGTGGACTGCGGGACGGTACGATTTCAGTCATTAGTGCGGATCATCAGCCGTTGGCGATTGAAAAGAAGGACGTCGAACTTGACGTCGCACCATTCGGCCTTTGTGGCCTGGAGACATTGCTGGCGATTTGCGTCGAGACACTTATTACGCCGGGACACCTGACCTGGTCGCAGCTGATCTCGTGTCTGACAATCGGTCCGGCGAAACTGCTGAAGCTGCCCCACGGTACACTTGGGGGCAACGCACCGGCGGATGTGACATTCATTGACCCCACGGAACAATGGACGGTCGATGCAACATCGTTTCGGTCGCTTAGCCGCAACACGCCATTCGACGGTCGATCGGTCACCGGACGAGTTGTGGCCACGATGGTCGCAGGAGACATTCGTTTCTCAACGCGAGAACTGTGATTCAAAATCACATGCGTTCGTGCTGACGCGATCTCGGCCTACGATGTCTTGGCTCCGGAGTCCGGCTGTTCGGTGTCGACATCCGTCCATTTCATGTTTGAACCCATCGGTTCGATTCGCAGGACGACCTTGCCGTCCTGGAAGACACGAACTGTTCCTGTGGACTCGGATACAGCAATGGCAATGGCATCCGTGGCTTTCGAGATTTCCGCAGCCGCCCAGTGCCGTGATCCAAGACCTTTTGACACAAATACCTCTGCAGATGCCCGGAGGTGCCGACCTGCCGCATGCACGATACCATCCGACGAAATAACAAAGGCACCGTCAATCTGAGCAAGTTCTTTGATGCTCTCGCGGACTCGGGGACTGCGGATCAGGCATTCTGCTTTCCCATAGCCGCGAAAGGGATCGTGTACCTGTTCCTGCGACAGCGACATTACCTTGCGATGCTGTCCCACAACGAACAGAGTTCCGACCGCCTTGCCTTCGCGGCCTTCGCGGCCGATTTCACACGCCAGGTCCACCACGATTCGCAGGGTTTCGAGTGGAACCTGTGTCTCAAGTCGCTGCAGGTCACGGGAGGTCAGCTTTGCCAGCTGTTCAGCCAGGTGAATGAGGCTGATGGTGTCGCACGAATCCTTTTCGTAGGCAGAATAAAGGGATACCACCACGTCGCCGGATTGCAGTAACTCATCGGCTATGGCTTCCAGGAGAACCTGGGACACCTGAGTACTTCGCGTCTGTGGTTCGTGCTCGATTACTACCAGATCAATTTCGTCATTGCGTACCGCAGCCTGAACGTCAGGGTTGTCTGACGCAACCAGCAGATGTGTGCCGCGCAGCAGTTTTTTCACCGCGACAAAGTCAAAGACTTTGTCAGAAAGCAGCACAACGGCTCGCGCCGATTCCAAATCGGCCAGGCGTTTTGCTGATTTCAGGATATGTTGAAACTGCCGGCTGAGCTTTTTTCGCTTCATGCAACGAGTGTAGGAGATGCCCACGGCGGGTCAACGCAGGCAGCAGGGACGTTCTTTGACTTTCTGACAACACACAGCGTACCTGCCGTCTGACTGTGGTTTGTGAGTCGTCCGAAAGGCTACGAACCGTACGTGATGAGAATGCGTGATCGAACGGTTTCGATCGAAATAGTTGACGAGTCAGTGTGATGTAGAAAGCGGACGGGTTCGTCGCGTTCGGCAGAATAGTTCGAGAACTCCCGTTCGGCCAGCGTGGTGCCTGTTCGACCGTCAATCACGTTCACCACCAGAGAACGGCCACCCCGAGAACGAACATTGTTCTCGTTATTCTGTCTTTCTCCCACCTGACGTCTCAGAAACGGGTATTCGTGGTTTTTCCATGACCACGTAACCAGTAATTCCGTTGGGTCCCCCTGAATTTTTGTCAGTACGGACGGCACAGTGGGACGGCTCCACAGAATCTTCCCCGCCTCTTGGTCAACGCAGATCAGCGTGCCTGTTTCAAGTCGAGTTTCGCCCATTCGAGACGTGTTTGACAGATCCCTGTGAGAATGATCGCCGTTCTTCAACAGAACGAACAGATGATTCAGATGCTCAAATGCCTTCAATCCCCAGATCTTTGATGTGTCCATGTGAGCCGTCAGCGAACACCGAATGTCTGAGTGTCCTGTCTGAAGATCGAGGACAACAAGGTCCATGTCATCTGAGATGGTCACAGCTCGTCCACGAGGCAGCAATTCGGCCATTGGGGACGGGCTGACGCCCACGCGGGGAGCGGTGTGCATCAGGTCATGACCCGAAAGGACGTCGACAAGAACAAGACGCTGATCTCTGTGAAATAGAACCATTCGTCCGTAGACAAGTGGTGTCTGGCCGTCGGGAATATCCAGGCGGACCACATCCAGGCGTTTGCCGTCTTTTGTGCGGAACAGCTGGCAGCTTTCACGTTTCTTTCCGAGGACTCCGATAATCCGATCGTCACCGACAAGTCGTGCCGCTTCTCCGAATCCCGTTCTGCGAGTGACATCGGAGATTACTGTTCGTTTCCACAACAGACTGCCGGTGAACGGGTGGAGACAAAACAACTGATTTCCTCCTGCGACGATCAGAAATCCAGGACCTACAGGTCCGATTTTGAGAGGCGAATGGCTGGTGACTCCGTGGTCCAGTCGTTTCCACCACAACAGTGACGGTCCCCCGTTGGCGACCAGTGACATGACCCCCACGTGTCGATCGTCTTTGAGCGGAATGATTCCTGACGACTGAAAATCACTCAGTGGGGTGACTGGTTCTGCGGTCTCCGGCAGTGCAGCAGGAGCGGAGATCGTACCGACGCCCATATTGACTGAAACGACCCCCTGCGAAGTTCTGAACAGACGATCGGAAAACCAAGGCGGTGTTTCCACGACACCTTTTTCTATCGACAGCACACTGACCAGCCGACTGCCGGAACTGAGCATTGGCGATTCCTCAATCCTGACTTCCAGTGGATCGCGTTCTGCACCACCCGCATGGGAATGCTGTTCACTTCCCACAGAATGGTCACTCGATGTCAGTGCGGCGCGTGCTTTCGGTAGTTCGTTTTTCAGCGTCAATCGATCCGTTTCCGTCGCCGTTCTGGCGGCCGACAACAGAAACAGATGTGCAGCCGTCGGATAATGACTGTGTTTCAGACGTCTGGCAAATGAAATCTGACCGGTGACGGTTCCCGTTCGATGAGGAAAACGAATCGCATGTTCGATCGTCGCGAACGTCAACCGGACGTCATTCTCAAATGAAAACGGAGCGACAGCCGATGCACGGTTGGCGGAAAGCTCTGTCCATGCGGCGACGTCCGCTCTGACCTGCCAGTCGGGCAGTAGCGGCAGCAGCGGCGACTTTGTACGGTTTTCGTTCTCTGCAGGCTGCCGCGCAGATCCCAGCAGGAAACGACGGATCTGCTGTTCTTTCGTCAAAGCGAGTCGATCAAGAATTTCTTTTGCATCAGACACGGAATCACTTTCCGCGGAATGTTGAAAACGATTCTTTGCAAGCAGCAGCAACAGCGTCTCAGCCAGCACTTCACTGGCCTCCGAACCAACCGTCTCATCACTTAGCAGACTTCGCAGGCTTGTGACTCCTGCTACAGGTTTGGCTGAAAATAACTGACTTTGAGCTGCTACCAGTCGCTCACGACTGTTGGCAGAGGTGCCCTTGTCCATTCGTTGTCTAACCGCCTGTATCGTCGGGAGGACGCTGACCGAGAGAGGTGTTGCGGCACAGAGAATTTCGTCGTCGGCGACCAATGAACCCAACGTGACATGGGAATTATTTTCAAACAGGGGCCGTGCCATGCTGTTTGCTCGCCCCGTCTGTATGTCAATTTGTGCGATCGTCGCATCCTGCAGGGGAATCAGGCAAACCTCAGCGTTGCATGTGCCTCGTCCCGTCTGCTCCTGAATCGGCGTGTTCCACAACTGTGTGCCGTCGCTCATCCTGAGGGCCCGGACATGCCGGTTGCCTACCAAGACGGTACGGTCCTGCAGCACGGCCAGTGCGTATCGGTCTCGGCTGCCTTCAACAAGGCCGCTGCCGGAAACATCACGATCTTTCTGCCAGAGAATCCTGCCGGAGTCGGTATCGATACAGTGGACCATAGCGCTGTGATCTGAGGCCCAGATCATTTTTCGGTCATGAAACATGGGCCGGAAACCTGAGGGTGACGTTGACGACATGCCGGACAGCATCATGTTTCTGGCAGAGTGCGCAGAATTGTTCGCGTCCCGGATACTCGTAGCCCACTTGAATTGTCCATCTACAATTCGCGTGCCGATCACAACGCCGCTTTTAACCGCGCAGATCAGAGTGTCGCCCTGAACGCCACATAATGAGACGCCATCGTTTTTTTCAACAGAGGTTGGAAAGCGGCTGCGCCGCGTTGGCACGTTGGCGTTTTCATAGGTTAAAGGTCGTTGCCAGATCATGCGACCAGTTGCCTGCGTCAGGCAACTGAGCCAGACGATTTCGTCGTCTGTAGACAGAGCAAACAGCATTCCGTCGTACACAAGAGGAGTACCCAGAAAGCGTTGTCCATGAAATTCAGACTTCACGTCGTCGTCGGCGCTGAAGGATGTCCCCTGGCTGAGAAATTTGTCGTCCGCGCCCCGACGAATTTTGTATCCAAAATCCGGTCCGCCCAGCGTCCACGATACGTGCGGATGTGGGGTTAGTTGTACCGCTACGAGTCGTGTTCCGCCTGGCAGGGCGTCCGTTGATATGATTCCTCCTGGATTCAGGCCACCAGCCACGGAATTCACCAGTTGGCCTCCGAAATGGTGAAAGTGATCGATGAAGAACAGAAACCCGTCGTCGGTCGCCAGGCTTCCCAGTACCTCGTGGCTCAACAGCCGAGCCAGACTGCCACGGCGTGAATATGGAAACTCATAAGCAGCCTTCATACGGTCATTTTGCGGTACCGTATCCGTAGGCAGAAACCAGTCAATATCTCCTGAGTCGCGTTTAAAAGAAATGATTCGAAACGGGGTGCGCATGATGACGGCGTCCGGAGTGATGACAGGACTCCAGAAATTCATCGACAGTTCATTGCGATGTTCGGGTTGCAGCAGTGCAGCAAGTGTGACGGCAGCACGCGGACTCGCCCAGATCGACTCCTGCCACTTCCAGAGCGGTGTCGGCCAGGGAAGTGTCAGTTCTGTTGGCACATCGGCCTGTCCAACGGCGGTGACGACATTTGACGACACGTCTGTGTGAGGTGCGTGTTCATCGAGCTGGTGTCTGAATCGTGGCAGCAGATCGGAGGTGGGAAAGTCTACTCGTGTTGCGGCCAGATTTTCCATTTCTCTGACAAGGACCCGGGCCAGATTTCGTTGACCTCGACCATAAGCCAAAGAGGCCTGCAGCGCGAGGGCTTTCATTCCGGAACGTGTGAAAGGAAACGACTGAGACACGCTGCGCAGTTCTGCCACTGTACCATCAGCAACAGCTTTGCGCAGTGCCTGAGCGGCCAATGGTTCAGTCGCCTGCAGCCATGCGGTGCGTGTGGTGAAGTCAGCTGTTTGCAGTAATGCCAGTGCCGAGCGGTATGTGCTGTGTGACGGCTTTCCTGAGAAAATCGGCGTGAACGCGTCGTGAGGCCGGGAAAATATCTGCAGAAGGGCGACAAATGCAGCATCCTCGTCGCCGCTCTGCAGATGACGTTCTGCATTTGCAAGCAGACGTGCCTCTTCCGCGGACTGGATAAGATTCTGCTGCAGAAAATCAGTTGGTCCGTGGAGACTGCCGGTGTTCTGTTCGTTATCAGCTCCCGCTAAGGCCGAACAGGCTGACAGAAACAGCAGAATACAATACGCCGATCCCGCCGAGATCGGACGCACAACACCGTGAATGGTGAGGGATCGTTGAATCCAAACAGCACGCGGCATTTGGTCTCCATCATTGAGGGCAGCGAATCGCAGCATGTCTCGTTGTCAGAAAACACAAAGACCGTATGTCGTCGTCTGACAACATACGGTGTTCCCCCGTAAGGCGTCACTGCAATTCTGCGTCAGTTCTGTATCCTGACGCACATTCATGTTTATTCGAACAGTTCATCATACTCCAGCAGGTCATCTTCTGTCACGAACTGATGATGTTGTTCCTTCAGAACTCGTAGGGCCTCGTCAACGTTGTCCACATAAATCGCGACTGCACCGCGCCGATTACGTCGATACATCAGTGGATACACGTAGTGCACGTTGAGTTCTGCGGACATCAGACTCGCGCAGATGTTGGTATGTGGTTGATCCACGTCCGGCAGCAGAATTCCAATTACTTCACATTCGCAGAACGGCAGGCCCGACAGTTCCAGTAATTCTCGGGTACGTTCGTAATTGTTCGTAATCAGTCGGGCGATGGCGCTGTCTGCCGAATCCAGCATTGACAGTGCCATAATTTGCAGATCGTCACGTTCCACTTTCCGCAACAGTTCATGCAGCGAGCCGACTTTGTTTTCAAGGAAGACCACAAACTGTTGCAGACATGGCCAGTCTCGACCACGGGACGTCATTGATTCAACAGGACTGTGTTCACCGTATCCAGCACTCATCTGATCGTTGCTCCTCCAGGTCTCAGCGTCAATGAAAGTAACAGCAGGATGCGGATGTGCGAGTCCTCTGGTGCGTGGTAAAATGCGGTGGTGAATAGACGGCCTGCGTTACGCAGACTTTCGGAACGAATCACGTCCACCAATGATCGATCCAGCGTCGAATCGTTTTCCGAAATAGCTCTCAATAGCCTTTGAATCATTCAGTACAGTTTCAGCGCTGCCCGAGACAAGCACCTGTCCATCTTTGATGATATAGCTTCGATCTGTAATCGTCAGTGTTTCTCGTTCACGGTGGTCGGTGAGTAGAATCGATATTCCTTTGTCCTTCAGCCCCTGGATAATGTCCTGGATACTGTGGATCGTGACTGGGTCGATTCCCGTGAAGGGTTCATCCAGCAACAGAATCTGAGGGTCGCTGGCCAACGCCCGAGCGATCTCAAGGCGGCGACGTTCGCCGCCGGACAGCGATCCCGATCGCTGGCGACGTTTGTCCAGCAGGCCGAATTCCCCCAGCAGTTGATCAATGCGCGCTTTCGAAACTTTGCGTTCCACCCCGCGGAATTCCAGAATTGCGAGGATGTTGTCTTCGACGGAAAGCCTTGCAAAGATACTGGCATCCTGAGGCAGATACCCAAGGCCGTTGCGGGCACGTTGGTACATTGGCCAATCCGTAACGTCCTCGCCACGCAGGGACACCCGCCCTTTTGTGGGCATAGTAAGTCCACAGGCTATTCGAAAGGTCGTGCTTTTTCCTGCTCCGTTCGGGCCCAGAAGCCCCACAATCTCGCCCTCGCGGACATTGAAGTCGACGCCGTCAACCGCCCGTTTGCCCGGGAAGTCCTTGACCAGCCCTTCGCATTTCAGCAATGCCATCACAGAGTCCCTTCTGCTGCACCGTTATCACCCGAATTATGCTTTTCAGCGAATTTTCTTCATTCGACGAAGGTTAGGGTAAAACGGCACTCGAACGGAAGGATACTTTCCTGCGTCCGTATTGTCACGATCGGGATTTTTTTCCCGACCAGAATGATATCGCACGGCAATGCCCTGGCCATTGTTAAGAAACGGCACTCCATGAGGCCAGAAGATGTACAGGGCCTTTCCTATCAAATCCTGCTCCCGGACAGCATAACGATGGCTGAATACACCATTCATGGGGCGCGATTGAAAATCGAACAACCGACTGTCCTTGCTCATTGACGAATTGTCGCCGAACATCAGATATTCTCCTTCGTCCAGTTTGTACTCTCCATATCGCCCGAACTTCGCCAGTTGAGCCTCAGATTTTTTCGCGTATGTTCGCGTCCATCCTTCGGGATTCGTCAACTGGGCCTGCAAATCGTAGGGCCGCAACACCTCGTCCTGCTGGACGTTGTTGCCGTAACTTGGGTCTATGCTGACCCCGTCCGCACGATCGAACCTGACAATATCGTTCCGGTAGTAGATGTCTCTCTGCAGCAGCAATTCTGAAACCGTCGCCGTTGCGTTTCGCAGGGCGATGCCGCATGGGGCAAGATCAGCCTGTGTTGGCTGAGGCTTATCTGAACTGTCACGTGATGTCGACGCGTCGAACTGTACAAGGTCTCCATCAATCCACAGGCACAACCGATCGTCGACGTTGGCGAAGCAAAGTTCATACGAGCCAGTTCCGACCAGATCTGTCTCTCCGGTTGCGACCGTGACGCGGTCCGCGCGTTCGGCTGAGCGCTGAGAGTACAGTGTGGCCTTTCCGGAACTCAGGCTGATAGTGCACTGAAACGTCTCCGGTCCCTCGACCAGTTCCACAATCAGTTCTGAGCTGTCGCTGGTTTCTGATACATCTACGGTCGCATTCAGCGTCAGGTCTCCGACCCAGTAAATGCTGCCCGGGAAGGCAGGATAATATGCGTTGAACGAACAGAAGTCCGCGACCAAACTTGCTTCCGGCACCGGTAAGCCAGGATAGACGTACTTTGACACCGGTGCTTCCCGAAGACTTTTGACGAGCGAAGTTTTGGCAATTAGATTGGGGTCTTCGACGTTGCTGCCGGCATAAGTTACACGGACGCTGATCGTAGTGCCGACATCGGCTTTGTCGAGCGTATAGGTACGACTGGTCGCATCGACGATTGGTGAATCGTCTCGGTACCACTGATAACTGAACTCACGCAGTTGATTCGGGACACTCAGGAAACGCGTTTCGGCGGTCAGGACCTGATCTTCGATGACAAATCCGGTAATAAGGACGCCCACGGGCCACGTTGATTCGTTCGGCTGAAAATGTCGATACCTAAGCCACTGCAGTTCGTCATTCGCCTCGCATTGGTATGTCCGATCGTTTCGATCCGGTTGCCAGGCATTTTTCGCCGGAGCCCATCCGCCCACACTGCCGAGAGTATCCGCCTCAATGGACGGTTGCCAGCGTTCCGGCCAGCCGAGTTTGATTAACGGCCCGGCCGGATACCGGTCGTCATAAACGGTCAGCTGAATATCCTTCTGTACGTAAGGATTGTCTTTACGCTGAATTTTCCAGTTGTCGCTACCCGGTTTCTTGGCCCAGATGTCGCCTTTACGAATCCTGATCGTTTCGTTCGGCAAGCCAACAAGTCGTTTGATGTAATTGACATGTGACTGTTCCGGGTTCTTGAACACAACAACGTCAAATCGCTGGTAGTCTGAGAACTGCTTATTGACCAGAATTCGATCACCGTTGAAGACAGCAGCGTCACGGGCATCATTCTGCTTTCCGCAGTTTCCACAATAGACCTCCTGGATGCGATTTTCCAGGCGGCCGCTTTCCTGATCGATCTCAGAACTCGCCCCGAGTGCGAATTCGAAACCACAGCCGTTGCATTTGATTTCTTTGTGCCGACCGAACAGTGTGGGAGCCATGGAACCGGTGGGTATTACGTAGGCTTCTGCCTGAAACGTCTTGAACAGGAAGGCCAGAACAAACGCAATTGCGATGGACTCCACAGTCTCGCGCATGCCGTCGCTCTGTTGTTTTTTCTTTCTTTGTTTCTTGCCGTTCTGATCATTATCTGACGGTGAATTCGGCGTCGTTTTGGCAGACATCTTCGATCCAGTGGTGAGTTTCGAATTCAGAAGTTTGGTGAGGACGGGCTACCTGAGGCCGACGCCGCATTGGAGTGATTCGTTGCCAGAGCCGAGATCTTGGAATTCCTGAGGCCTGACCGGCGTCTTGCAGAGACTTTGTGTCGTAAGAAAACAGTCAGAGACGTTCCCTGACCCACACAATTCAGAGTTTTCACGTTTCTTGAGGGAGCGATATCCGCATCAGTGAATGTATCGCATTCGATCAAAATCCGGTATCCGGATCGGCAATTCATAACCCCCCAGCATCAGTTTGCCGGGCCGCGATGGCAAATGCACGACGAATGGCTTGCCGAGAAGCAGTTTATGAGGAACGCACGCCGCTTCCCAGTTACGGCTGTCGGAGGAGACCGGACTGTTGTCCCCGTGGACAAAATAGCCGTCGTGGGCCACAAGGAAGGGGGAGTCGACCCCATTTGTCCTGCGGCCGGGAGTGTAATAAACATCGCGATACAGTTTCAGTGATTCCACCTGTACAGATCCTGCAGCGATGCCGAGGCCCCAGCGGTGCTGTTGAGTAAGAGCCAGCGATGTCGCTTTAGCAGCAGCTTTGGCGTCACTGGGCGATGAATCTCTTTCAACATTGTCGGCAACCTGAAAATCCAGTTCCGGAAACAGCAGCTGGCCATTCACAGCGAACAATACACGGTGGTCAAAATTTGACGCCTCGATCTTCATGCTCACACCGTCCGGTGCAGCAGTGCTGACTGCAAACACGCCGGATTGAATCGGCTTACTGCTGCCCTCTGCGTACAGTGCGGCCTCTCCGGTCACGGGATGCAGTTCCAGTCGAGCGATCTCATGCTGAACGGGCACACGCACACTTATTGCGGTCGGCGGTTCGCTCCACTTCAGCTCGGCCTGCAGTGCCAGATCTTCAACCGGATGTTCCGGTGACGGCACGGAACTGTTGTAACCATAGCGGTCTGTCACGGGAGCCATGTGCGACAGCGCCCCCAGACGGTGGACAGCCTTGCGGAAGGTTTCTGATGTCGCCCAGGACGCCAGATCCTGCTGCATCTGGTATGGCATGACGCCCTGCAGCCTCAGGACTTCGTCAGTCTGATCATACTCCAGCTTCGTCAGCCAGGAAATAGGTCGCTGCTGCAGTTCAGCCAGGCACGTCTGCCAGTCAACCAGCCCTTCACTTGACGGAAGTGCGACTTCGCGATAGTGAACGCCACCTGACCAGCGCCAGTTCTGCAGTTGCAGCCAGTCAAAACGATCCGCGGATGCGGCAGGGGCGGCGTCCGCGTTGCATACAAGGCGGCCGTCTTCAGCACTCCAGTTCCCATCGATTTCCCACGGCATTCGCCAGTCGTCCGCATCTGCCAGGTGAGCCAGGTCAAACACCTCGATACGGATGTCCCGAATCGTTTCCAGATTCTTACGTGCGATCACTCCTTCGATAAACACGTCCCCATTGATCACCTGCACAGTCTCGCCAGGAAGACCGACGATTCGTTTGACGTAGGCTTCCCCGGGATTTGCGGGATTTCGAAATACCACATTCTCCCACCGTCGGGGGCGGCGAAAATCGAATACGTCTTTGTGAACCAATAACTGGTCGCCGTGATTGACCGGAACACCAGCCACATTTATGTGTGACTGGCCACAGTTGGGACACGTGGCATAGCCGGCGGTAACGACCGCTGCGGGCTGTTCCACGGCATCTGCGGATTCGTCAAAGCTGATGCCAAAGGCAAACGAATAGTCGCACGTCGGGCATTTGATTCTCTTGTGAAACCCGAGCAGGCCCGGGGCCATTGAACCGGTCGATATCAGATATCCTTCCAGAATAAATCCGCGCAGCAGAATCACGGCAATCACAAATGAAACAGCCAGTTCCACCAGATTTCGCGTCCACTGAGACTCAGGTTGTCGACCGAATCCTGAATTCATTCTGGTAAGTCAAAAGCGCGGGCAAGAAAAAACTCCGAAGCTGGAAACTTCGGAGTTGATCGTGTTACTGAATTGGCACGCAAGTGCGACTAGGCGTCACTGGTGTCAGATGATTCGTCTGAAGTACCGACAGCAACGGGTTCTTCTTCCGGTTCGTCCGCAGGTTCTTCTTCGTACTCACTGACGAAGTTAAGCTGTTTCTGGTCACCAACTTCTTTGACTTCAACGCGAATTACGTTTTTACCTTCGAATGTGCCTCTCAGAAGTTCTTCCGACAGTGGGTCTTCGATGAATCGTTCAACGCTCCGTCGCAGCGGTCGAGCACCATAATCCAGACCATCGTCGACTTCGCCCTTGTCAATGATAAAGCTGCGGGCATCGTCGGTCAGGATCATTTTCAGACCCTTGTCTCTGAGGCGACCGTAGACCTTGTCCAGCTCAATGTCGACAATCAGCATCAACTCGGTCCGCGTCAACTTGCGGAACACAACGACTTCGTCCAGTCGACCCAGGAACTCCGGCTTAAACTGTTTTTGCAGTTCGTGCATCAGGTTCGTCTTCATCTCTTCGTATGAGCGCGTGTCGTCCGCGTCTCGCAGGGTGTGCAGCCCCATGCTGCCACCGTGGGCCATTTTGCTGGCACCGGCATTCGTGGTCATAATAAGGACCACATTCTTGAAATCGACCGTCCGGCCGAAGCTGTCTGTCAGATGGCCTTCTTCCATAATCTGCAGGAGCATATTGAAGACGTCCGGGTGCGCCTTTTCAATCTCGTCCAGCAGTACGACAGCATACGGCCGGCGACGAATCTTTTCGGTCAATTGACCACCTTCTTCGTAACCAACGTATCCGGGAGGCGCCCCAACCAGACGACTCACGTTGTGTTTTTCCATGTACTCGGACATGTCGAGCTGGATCAATGAGTCTTCCTCACCGAACATGAATTCTGCCAGTGTCTTCGCCAGAAGAGTTTTGCCGACACCCGTTGGGCCTGAAAAGAGAAATGCACCGGTCGGACGCTTCGGATCCTTCAGGCCACTGCGACTTCGCCGCACGGCTTTGCATATCTGTGTGATGGCTTCGTGCTGACTGATCACCTTCTTGTGCAGTTCGTCCTCCATCTGCAACAGACGAACTGTGTCTTCACTGGACAGGCGAGTCAGAGGGATCCCAGTGATCTTCGCGACAACCTCGGCGACAACTTCTGCATCCACGACACCATCAGTCTGTTTGGACTTTTCACGCCATTCATCCGTCAGCTGATCTTTTTTGCGTCGGAGCTTGTCGGCCTGATCCCGCAGGGAAGCCGCTTTCTCAAACTGCTGTTCTGCAACAGCATCTTCTTTTGCCTGATTCAGACGCTGGATTTCGTCTTCGATTTCCTTCAGATCGGGCGGACGTACCATTGACTTCAGTCGCACACGGGCACCGGATTCGTCGATGACATCGATGGCTTTGTCGGGCAGGCACCGCGACGAAATGTAACGAGTGGACATTTCCACGGCCGATTCCAGAGCATCGTCCGTGATCTGCACGCGATGATGTTCCTCATAACGTTCTCGAAGCCCCTTCAGAATTTCTACGGCCTGTTCCGGTGAAGGCGGATTCACCATGACTGTCTGAAAGCGGCGTTCCAGAGCACTGTCTTTTTCAACGTATTTTCGGTACTCGTCCAGCGTCGTGGCTCCGATAACCTGAAGTTCGCCTCGACTCAATGCCGGCTTCAGCACGTTGGACGCGTCGATTGCCCCTTCCGCTCCCCCTGCACCCACTAATGTATGCAGCTCATCGATGAACAGAATCGTATTCTTGGCGCGTCGCACCTCATTCATGACGGCTTTAATGCGTTCTTCAAACTGACCGCGGTATTTGGTGCCCGCGACCATCATAGCCAGATCGAGCACGATAATGCGTCGTTCTGCCAGCAGGTCAGGAACCAGTCCGTCAACAACCATCTGCGCGAAGCCTTCCACGATAGCTGTCTTGCCGACGCCCGCTTCTCCCAGCAGGACTGGATTATTCTTCTGCCGTCGACAGAGAATCTGGATCACGCGTTCAATTTCGCGTTCGCGACCGATGACGGGGTCCAGCTTCTTCTGCTTGGCAAGTTCAGTGAGGTCTCTGCCGAAACTGTCGAGTGCGGGTGTCTTGCTGCGAGAACCGCTGCGCTGAGAACCTCCTTCAGATCGTTCGCTGGTCGCACCGCCTTCTGCCGATTCCAGTCCGTGGCCCAGCAGATTGAGCACTTCATCCCTGACGTCGTCCAGTTTCATGCCCAGATTCATCAGGACCTGAGCAGCAACACCCTCCTGCTCACGCAACAGACCCAGCAGCAGGTGCTCTGTGCCCACGTAGTTGTGGTTCAGATTTCGAGCTTCCTCCATCGCATATTCAATGACCTTCTTGGCTCGAGGAGTCTGGGGAAGTTTGCCCATTGTGACCATATCCGGCCCGGTCTGTACAATCTTTTCAACTTCGATGCGAATCTTGCGGAGATCAATATCCAGATTCTTCAGGACGTTTGCGGCGACCCCCGATCCCTCTTTGACCAGGCCCAGAAGAATGTGCTCAGTCCCGATGTACTCGTGGTTGAACCGCTGAGCTTCCTGGTTTGCAAGCTGCATGACCTTGCGGGCTCGATCGGTAAAGCGTTCGTACATTGGTGTTTCCTCT
>JAQWOH010000009.1 GCA_029245955.1 Fuerstiella sp.
TAATTGAATCTCCTGTTTTCAAACGCAACGCATAACTGGTTTCGTGATCGCTTCATCACTGGTCTCGCACGGCGGCTGGCCTGCAGACTCTCATTGCAGCCCCGCCCGTTTCAGCTCAGACTCGGTCGCATCGATGGCTGGTGACATTTCCGCCCGGCGTGCGGCGTCTACCGCAATCAAAAACTCACGGCATGCTGCTTCCGACGTGACTGCCCCATCAGGACCGAAGAGCATCTTGAGCTTGACGCCCTTCACGCCTTTCTTGCCCCAACGGTAAACCGTTGAAGGTGAAACAGGCTTATTGTTGTCGCGTGGTGGAATCCACGATCGCCGAGCGTAGCCCAGTGGCTTGAGTTGGTTAGCTGGTGTGGTCGATAGGTCGGTGGACCCTGAGGTATCAGCGGACATAAAAAAACCTCTCTGACGATTGTTCGTTCAGGAGGTTTTTATTGGGCACAGCGTTACATCCAAATAACGGCAGCCCTGCGTAGCGTTACATCCGTTACATGTCGGCAGAAATTTCCTCAATAGACCATTTCGTCCCTGACTCAATTCTTAACCCCCACGGCTTCAGGTCTTCGTTCATGCGATTCTTCAATGTTCGACGTGCTGCTGGTTTCTTTTCTGGTACTGCCTCGTCAGCCGCAATTGAAGTTGGGTGAGAACTCAACATAGCCATGAATGCATACCAACGATCCCCGGATCTCAGCCAGTTGACTGCTTGAAGTTTGCTGTAGCGCTCACCCTTACGGGAAATTAATTTCTTCGGGCGGTTGAGTCTAATTCCAAATGGCAGCGCCGCGCCACCACCACCACCACCACCAGGCTTAGGGCCTGGTATTGAACACTTCCCTAAGCGGATTTGGTCGAACAGTCCATCAAACTCGATATCTAGATTCACGCTAACCAGCGACGATTCGTAGTGATAAAGGCCCCTCCGGATAAAATCTAGTTGTGCATCCTCAGGGAGCTTTGCTATGCCAGTAATCATCAATGGAGCCCAGGCGAGTTCTGCGCAATTCAGAACGATGAGTGTCCAGCTTCGAGCGTATTTTCCGTTGTGCTCAATAGCATCCGGCCCGTTCAGCAACACGGGGTCGAACTTGCGCAAGATTCGGATTTCTTCTCCTTGCAGTTTGAGTGCGGATAAATTCTCTTCACGCCTGTCTACCTCCGATGCACCAGTCCATTTTATTGCAGAAAGCCTGTCGTTTAGTGCATTGACCCGCTGTTTGAGAACCAGCAGCTGTTTCTGCAGCAGTTCTTTGTGGCCATCTCGAATCGATGTTTCGTCGGAACTGGACTCCGCCTTCTCCCGCCACCTGGCTGCGGCATTCATCACCTCAGCAAGGTCGTCGTGCGTTTCCTTCTCGGCCATCCCTCAATCCTCCGTCGATCGATCCGAGAAAGACAACACGCCAGGCAGTTCGGAAAGCTGCTTGTCCCCCGTCGGGTGAGGCGTGCCGTGTAGACAGTCTAGCCGAGTTTTCTCATGATCTCACGTGCCGCACTGAAGTCTCTTTCAGCATAGATTTCAGTCGTGCGGGCGTCTGAATGCCCCAGCACGGTTCTCGCGTCGTCCAGTGACATTTTCTTTCGAATGGCGGTGCCAGCCGTGTGTCGCAGTTGATTCGGACTCCACTTCTCGACGCCTGCGGCTTCGCATGCACGGGAGATCGCTTTACCGTAACTCTCCTTCGTATAATGACTGCCGTGTCGAGGCTTTCGCTTCGGTTCCGGGACTGGCCTTCGCGGCGTTCTGCGACATGATCTTGCCTTCGCCTGTCGCCGTTCGTTAGCCTCGTTGTAGGCATCCAGCGGACAGAACAGATATGCCTCAGGGTCTGCCTTCAGGAAGTCGGAAATGATCTCCTGGGCCTTCGGACCGAGGAAAATCCTTCGATCCCGCCCATGATGTTGCGTCTTGTGCCGTGACGGTCTGTATTCCCAGCACGTTGCGTCGCTACGGTCAATGTCGATCATCCTCATCAACCTGACTTCCTGGGGCCGCATGGCGGTTGATAGCTGTAGTTCGATCATTGCTGCAATCTGGCGTCCGACGAATGGTAGTGTCGCTTCCACTCGTTCTAGTTCCACGACTGGGACCGGCTTGCCTTCGGGAGCTTTGCAGCGGCCCTTCTGAAGGTTACGTACAGCCTTGCATGCAGCCTGAACATGGGGCGGCACCAGTTCGTTTTCGACGCCCCACGCGAGCATGCGATTGATACGGCCCACGTGATCGTTGATGGTGTTTCGTACCCACCCACGGTCAGTCATCCGTTCGCGAACCAACTTTAGTTTCAACGGACCAAAGTCAGCCACGGGCAACGACGAAAACAACTCGATCAACGGGCGCAGTGCGGACCGAATCAGCCCGTTCTCCTGCGTTGGCTCGCCGTCCTTCTGATAGTACGTCTTCGCATATTCGACATAGCAGACGGCGAGACGAGCCAGTGTGACGTTGATCAGATCCGGACGTTCGGGCCTTGTCAACAGCTCGGCAATGATGCGATCGTAGTGTCGACGGCTCTCTTCGCTGTCGTAAGCACCGTCGAGGTAGATGGTTTTACCATCGACAACCACCTTGCCCTTATTCCGGGCTTTGTGGTGGAGATAGCCAGGGATCTTGCGCGACATTCTGAGGCTCCTGAAAAATGCTTGGTACAAACGTTGGTACAAAGCGAGTTTTCATGCCTCACTGCCGTCGGCAGGTTTGCCCTAAAGTGAGCAATGGCAAAAGGTTGTAAAAAATGGGCGATGAGGGACTCGAACCCCCGACTCCCTCGGTGTAAACGAGGTGCTCTAGCCAACTGAGCTAATCGCCCGCGTCTGTTCTGAGATGCGGAGTATGCCAATGTGGTTCGCATGTTGCAAGACATCGCATGGCCTTCCTCAGGAATTGTAGGGGCGGGCCTGAATTCCGGTTATGTCTGCCGTATCACACGTTCGTGGAAGCCCGGCAGTCGCCCTGTTTCATTGAGTCGAGTGAGTTTCCTGCGAATCCGGACGACGCCACGAATCCGACCATTGTGTTTAATCAGTCGGAAAACAGATCAGGCGTTCCGGCTGTGATGGCGTCCGCAGCAGCTCTGATCGTCAGATTTTAAGGGAACGCCTTAGATCTTAGTGAATCGAAGAAGCATGCCTCGCTGGATCGCTCTGTTCGTTGCCCTGTCCCCTGTTTTGTTATCTGTATCAGATGCGGAACAGCGTCCCAGCATCACGTTTATCAGTGTTGATGACATGAACTGCGATTCAGTCGGCGGCTTCGGGTGAAAGGTGCCGGATACGACACCCCACAGCGATCGCCTGGCTTCAGAGGGGGGCGATATCCGCACAACAACGTTGTGGAAGGCTTCTATCAGATCAAACAGCCACAGCATGCCCATCTGTGCGAAGTGATGAAAGAAAGGTGGCTGCTTCACGGCGATCCGCGGCAAGGTGAGTCATTTTTCACCGTACACTCTGTTTGCCTCGGATCTGGTACTGGACGAGATTGACGGTGAGAAGCGGCACCCCAAGAACATTCGTTCCTATTACACGTCGTCCATGCGGGGCCTAGCCGCTGCTGCCGAGGCGGGTAAGCCGTTCTGTCTGCTGGTGAATGTCTCAGATCCACACAAGCCGTTCTGTGCAATGGGTAAAGGACAGGACGTGATTGACGAGCTCAATGTTCCGTCTCGTGTCTTTACCCCGGATGAGGTGCCGATTCCGGGGGGGCTGTTTGTCGATCCGCAGGTGAGAAGGAACTGGCTCACTATTACTCGTCCGTACGCCGAGCCGATGACTGTGTGGGAACCGTGTTGCAGGCGGTGGAAGATTCCGGGAAAGTTGACAGAACAGTGGTCGTCTTTCTGTCTGACCACGGAATGCTTCTGCCCTTCCCCAAAACCGCACTACTTTATCACCATAGCACTCGGGTATCCGGGACGGTGGAGGGCACTCGAAGCAGCGTCCTCAGTGCTTTAAGCAATAACCGTCGGACTCGTATGCGGGCGGTTCGTGGTGCCCCGACGTTGGGAATAGTCAATTCATTCAGTCATCGGTATATTGGGGCCGGCACATTCTACGGGCATCAGAAAGGACCGAGGCAGTGGCGAGCATCCTGGATCATATCGGACAGCAACTTCAGCAGATTCGGGATGAAGGTCTATTCAAGGGCGAGCGCGAGATTATGTCTCCGCAGGACGCCGACATCCGCACCGCAGGTGCCGCCCACGTGCTGAATCTGTGTGCGAACAATTACCTGGGTCTGGCAAATCACCCGGAAGTGGTGAAGGCGGCCCGGGACGCGCTGCCCCGTTGGGGCTATGGAATGGCGTCTGTTCGGTTCATTTGCGGAACTCAGACGATTCACTATCAGCTGGAATCTGATCTCAGCAGCTTTCTGGGAACTGACGACACGATTCTGTATGGGTCATGTTTCGACGCCAACGGCGGATTGTTTGAGGCGATTCTGTCCTCTGAAGACGCGGTCATCTCTGACCAGCTGAATCACGCCAGCATTATTGACGGTGTTCGACTGTGTAAGGCGCAGCGTTTTCGATACCGCAACAATGACATGACGGATCTGAAATCCCAGCTGGAGCAGTCACAGTCCGCACGGAGCCGCTTGATCGCAACAGACGGTGTGTTTTCGATGGACGGATATCTGGCAGATCTGCCGTCCATCTGCGAACTCGCGGACAGGTACGACGCATCTGTCATGGTTGATGATTCTCACGCTGTCGGTTTCATCGGGCCGAACGGTCGGGGGACTCCCGAACATTTCGGAGTGGCAGATCGTATCGACATCATTACCGGAACTCTGGGCAAAGCTCTGGGGGGCGCCAGCGGCGGATACACCGCAGCTCGACAGCCGATTGTTGATTTGCTGCGTCAGCGATCGAGACCGTATCTGTTTTCCAACACGCTGGCTCCGCCGATCGCAGCAGCAACACTCAAGACACTGGAGGTGCTGCAAGAAACGGACGAACTGCGTCAGCGGCTGCGAGACAACACGGCCTGGTTTCGTAAGACCATGTCAGCGGCCGGTTTCCACATTCTTCCCGGCGATCACCCCATCATTCCGGTAATGATTGGCGACGCTGCGGTGGCATCACAGATGTCAGACGAACTGCTGCGACGCGGCATTTACGTCGTCGGTTTCTCGTTTCCCGTGGTTCCCAAAGGTCAGGCTCGAATTCGCACCCAGATGTCGTCAGCGCACAGCCGGGATGATCTGGAGCGGGCGGCCGCTGCTTTCACTGAGGTCGGTCGACAACTGAAGATCATCGACTGAAACGTGATCCTGCATTCCGCAGGATTTACGGCTGAGAGCACCGTCTGTGGTGCGTCAGCGCGGATCAGGTGCCGAGAAAATTCGGGAGAAAAAATATCGGTGACGGGTTATCCGGCGTTGTGGGCCGGGAGAGACGGATCACGTGAAGCAGGCAGCAGAGATCGGACAAAGCGGATTGATGCCAAAAAAAAAAACTCTAACATGCCCCCCAGTTTCACTTTTATTTCCGTTTCACAGATGAGTACATAGTTGCGCACATGATTGACATTCCGGTAATTCGATGGGGGAAATCTTACGAATCTCTTGAGAAAGCTGACATCGTTCACTTCGAAACGGGCGAAGTGATGGCTCAGATGCATCAGGCCAACGCGGGGCTGGTGAAGATGGACATGCGAAAGTCGGCACAGGCTCGAGCACGACTCCGCGAGTTCACCCCGGACGCTCTGATCGACATGTGTGTCAAGGCTGCGGACCTGTTCCTCTCGGCTGAATTACCCCTGGGAAGTGGCACTCAGACGCCCGACCAGTTTTGTGAGATCCAGTCTGCGACTACCGGCCTGCCGCTGAACATGGCTCGGGCCAATATGGGCAAAGTGGCGTTTGTGCTGCGCAACATGAGGGAAACCCTGGACGCGCTGACTCGGGGGCTGCCGCTGGAGATCCTGCATAAGGGCTACGGCGTGGAAGACCGTGGTGTTATGGTCAGTTACCAGTCGACCACTGACGCGTTAGGGCTGGTGTTGCCGTCCAATTCCCCTGGCGTACACACATTATGGTTGCCGGCCATTCCGCTGCAGACCGGACTGGTCCTGAAGCCGGGCTCCTCTGAGCCGTGGACACCATATCGTTTGTTCGAGTCGTTTGCGGCTGCGGGAGTTCCGCGCGAGGTCTTCTGCCTGTACCCCGGCCCTCACGATGTGGGCAATACTGTCCTTGATACCTGCGAACGCGCCATGATTTTCGGGGGACAGGCAACTGTGGACAAGTACGCCGGTGATCCCCGAGTTCAGGCGCACGGACCGGGCTTCAGCAAGATTCTGCTGGGCGACGACGTGGTCGATCAGTGGCAGGACTATCTGGACATCATGGTCAGGAGCGTCCTGATCAATGGCGGTCGCAGCTGTATCAATTGTTCCAGTATCTGGGCCTCGCGTCACACTGAGGAAATCGCTGATGCGATAGCACAGAAAATTGGTCCCATCGACGCTCTGCCAACAACCGATGAGAACGCAGCACTGGCGGCCTTTACCATGGAAGGTACTGCGACTGCGATGAACAGCATGATCGATGATGGTGTCAAGTCGGCTTCGGTCACAGAGGTCACCGAGGCTTACCGTGGCGGCGACCGCCTGGTCGAGAAAGACCGGTGTGACTACCTGCGACCGACGGTGTTGCACGTCAGTGACTGCGACGACGAAATGGCGAACTCGGAGTTCATGTTCCCGTTCGTTTCGGTCACCAAGTGCCCGCAGGATCAGATGCTGAAAAAAATTGGCAGTACTTTGGTCGGCACGGCCGTGACAAATGATGATGCCTGGATCGCCAGCCTGGTGGATGCTCGCAGCATTGACCGTCTGAACGTCGGGCCGGTGCCAACTGTTGCCCTGAACTGGCTGCAGCCGCACGAAGGCAATATTATCGACTTTCTGTATCGCAACCGAGCTTTCCAGAACAGGCTGCCACCGGCACATTGATCACGGAACATCACCATGTCATCACAGACGACTGAGAAAAAAAGATCGCTGCCACTGCATTTTCAGATTCTGATTGCGATGCTGGCGGGCACTGTGATCGGGATCGCTGTGAACCCGGGTGATGTCGCTCTCACAGAGGACGTCATCGCTTCGCTCACGCGTGACGGTGACGCAATCATTCTGCGGGAACGCGGTGCAGTATCTGACGAAACTGTCTACGCTGAGACTTTCGGCTCGGCAGATGTCTTCGCTGACAGCTTTCCCAAACTGGCAGCATCACTCGGGGACAGCAATACGCGGGATGTCGAGGTTACCAACGTGTGCGCACGTTTCACTTACACCATGGGTGGTGTGCAGGTCACATGGCAGCGTTCACACGAGGGCGTGCCGGCAGTGTCAACGCTGAGTGGTGCCCAGGTCAGTGACCTGGGCGCTTTCTGGCAGGATATAGCTGCAGAGCACCCCCCCGGCGTCGCCGGTATGATCACGACCCTTGCCAGGAGCATCGGGGACCTTTTTCTGCGGCTTCTGAAGATGGTTACTGTGCCACTGATTCTGACGTCTTTAGTGACCGGCGTGACCGGGCTGCGCAGCCAGGGACGCTTTGGCCTGATGTTTGGTCGCACGCTCTTTTATTACATGATTACAAGTCTGCTGGCGATCACTACCGGAATGATTCTTGTCAATCTGATTCAGCCCGGCGCGGGGGCCATACTGCCTGGTGGAGCGAAAGCTATCGAACCATCCGATCTGACTCTGGTGGAAGTTCTTTATCAACAGGTCACCAGACTCATTCCGACGAATCCATTTGCCTCAATCGCCGGCGGTGAATTCCTGTCGATTATTTCCTTCGCGATAATGTTGGGGACGTTTATTAATCTTGTCGGTGGCGAACATGGTCGTCGGCTGTCAGAGATATTCGCGTCTGCATTTGCGGTTATGATGAAAATGACGGCGTGGGTCATCAGCCTGGCTCCGATCGGCGTGGCGGCCTTCATGGTCTATGCGACGTCTACTCAGGGGCTGGGTGTGTTTCGAACGCTGGCGTGGTACATGCTGACTGTATTTCTGGCGTTGGTATTTCATGCTGTCGTGATTCTTCCTCTGATTTTAAGAGTGTTTGCAAAACGCAACCCCCTGACGTTTGTACGTAATCTGAGTCCTGCCCTGCTCACGGCATTTTCCACGGCCTCATCCAATGCCACTCTTCCGCTGACACTGAACTGTGTCGAAAAACGGGCCGGTATTTCCAATCAGACCAGTTCTTTCGTGTTGCCGCTGGGGGCTACGATCAACATGGATGGCACAGCGTTGTACGAAGTGGTGGCCGTACTGTTCATCGCGCAGGCGACACCGGGGTTCGACCTTTCGATCGCACAGCAGATTACGGTCGCGCTGACCGCACTGATCGCCAGCATTGGCGCAGCCGGAATTCCCCATGCCGGACTGGTCATGATGGCGATTGTTCTGCAGGCCGTTGGCCTGCCGCTGGAGGCTCAGGGGATAATTATCGCCGTCGACAGGGTGCTGGACATGTGTCGTACGTCCGTCAATGTCTGGAGCGACAGTTGCGGATGTGCCGTCGTGGAGGCTGCCGGCAGTCAGGTGTTAACTGCGGGCAACGAAGCGTAGTTTTGCTGTATTACCGAGGCCGCATAGTGGTTCCGAAGTTATGGTGCAGCTACCGTCTGCGTATCCAGTCGCTGCATCATGCGATCGACACCACCGGCGATCAGATCTTCAATGTCTTCGGCCCAGCGTTCGGCGGCGCGACCGTAGACCATCATGGAGGTATTACCTTCATAGCCCCAGCGGCCTGACTTGCGAGGCGGTACATCTTCGTCCAGTACCCGCAGCGACGGGATGTAAGCCATCACATCGTTGCAGTAACCCGCCACCCAGACATCATCACCGAACTGCTTTTTGAATCCCAGCGAATAGTCCACAACCACTTCGCCACCCATTGTGATCCACAACTGCTTTTGTCCGAGCTTCCAGACCTGCAGCGGATAGGGGTATGTTCGTTCCAGAGGTGTTCCTGCATCGAGTTGTTTCAGCAGCCGAGCCGCCCAGCGGTTGCGATAGGACGTCCCGGCACTCGCGATGTCGGCCAGCTCCTGGCGGGTGGGCTCCTTGCCCAGATTCAGGGTGACCATTTCCAGTTCCGTCTGCAGTTCCGGCTGGAACTCAGTCATCGGTTCGGCCAGTACACGTTCCACGGCCGCCGCCAGTCGCAGCCCGTAGCCTCGAGCCAGTTCCACTGTCCGGCGCGGCAACGGATTCTGATCTGCGCCGCAGCCAATGTAGAACATGGCGACCGCATCAGGGTGTACGTCTTCCAGAGCATACTGAGCAAATCCTGCGTAGTCACCGCACCACTTGTAGAAGCTCAGATTGGTGTTGTGGCAGGCGTAACCAAAGACCACGGCCATGAGTTTGTCGTCAGTCGTATGTACGGCCAGTACCGGGACGCTGTGATCGACGGGCCCTTTCAATGCGTCCTTGCGTCGCAACTCAGGAACGCCGCCTTCCAGATTGTTTCTTCGATTCACGGCGAAGGTGGCTTCGCCCTGACCACCGGACACCCGAACAGCGACCAGATCGGACAGGGCGTTACCCACAGTGCTTACAATCTTTTCTTCCAGCCACGTGGAGTATTCGTCGATTCGACGCAACTGCTCTTCATCCAGAGGATAGATGTCGTAAAGGCCCCCCCGCAGGACAGGGCCGCAATGTGTGTGCGAGCTGTGCAGCATGATCTGTGCGGGGGCCAGATCGTACTTCTGTTTCAATGCCCGACACGTGTTGTTGTAAATGGATTGAGTGATTCCAAGCGTGTCGCTGCTCAGAATGATGCTGGTGTGGCCGTTTCGATCCTGCAGCGCCAGGACGCGAATCCACAGGTCGTGTACTTTCCCTTCGGCGGGATGATCGCGATTTCCGTATCCAGCCATCCACAATGGCTGTTCCGGAGTAATGACCGCTTTGGCGGCTCCGGCCTTCCAGCCAGCTTCGTCTGCGAGAACGCCGGCTCCGAATGAGCCCAGGAAAAGAGCCAGGGTCGTGGTGGGAAGAATCAGTTTCACAGGTGGCTCCGTGGCAATGGGGAATCGAGGCAGGAAACTATGTGAACTGACCGAATCGTCAGCCACGCAGAATCAGCCATGATATCCACGATCACCGGTGCGAACAATGCACCCGGCACCCGGCATGCTGGGACATCTGACCGGGTGTCGGCAGCGCCCTCGACAGGCCTCACGCAACGCGGAGTGGTTCTTCATTTGACGCAGCGGCGGTGCCCTCATAGAGGTGTCTGCGAGTTGGGGGCATCCCTGATTTCTCTTTTCTGGCATGCTTTTCGGCGAGGACCTGATAGAGCCTCGCACCTCCATTTTTGAATGCCAGACTGCAGCCAACCAGATACAGCAGCCACATGCGGTACTTTTCTTCGCCGACGCACTTAATGGCCTGTTCACGCTGGTCGTACAGCCTCTGACACCAGATTCTGCACGTTTGGATGTAATGATTTCGCCAGCCTTCGACGTCTGCAACTTCAAAGCCCTGAGATTCCATCGACTGCACCATGTGCCCCAGATGGTCCAGTTCGGCACCCGGGAATATGTGCTTCGCCAGCAGACGGCGGTCAGCATTCATTTTACGGAACTTCTTCATGTTCTCCTTGCCCGGCCGAGTGATTCCCTGCAGCAGAAATCTGCCATTCTTTGTGAGCAACGAATTCACTTTCAGCATAAAGCTGTCCATGTTGTCGATGCCCACATGTTCGTACATGCAGATAGAGGCGACTTTGTCGAATTCACCTTCGAGATAGGCGTAGTCGCAGATTTCGACCGTCACCTTGTCTTCCAGACCAAGTTTGCGCACCTTTTCCTGTGTGTACTTCAATTGGTTTTCGGAAAGGGTGATCCCGTGTGCCTGCACGCCGTAATGTTTCGCAGCGTGGCACAGCAGTCCGCCCCAGCCAAAGCCGATATCCAGAAACCGGTCTCCTGGCTGGAGTTGCAGCTTTCGGCAGATCATGTCCAGTTTGTCATGTTGTGCCTGGTCGAGCGAATTGTCCCAGTCGGTAAAGTAGCCGCACGTGTAGACCATTTCCTTGTCCAGAAAGAGCTCGTAGAACTCATTGCTGACGTCGTAATGGAACTTCACGAAGTCCAGATTCTCGATCTGCTGGCGGTCGCGACCACTGACGTTGCCCTGATACTCGTTGTCGACGACGGTCGAACTGGCTGGTTCCAGCAGGAACGGAAGGAGTGACCGAATCAACGTGGACTTAGCGATCTTCTTGGCTCGTGACCGTGAATTCTGAACGTACATTGCCTCAATGAACGTATGAATGTCAGCTCCGTGAAAATCGATGTGCCCATGAGCGTAATGGCGCAGCAGATTATCGGGCGTCGGCTTTCTCAGCAGTGAACCGATGACGCCAGGGCCGCTGATTGACAGAAACAAATCGGGATCTACAGACTTGCCAAGAGGCACCATGGTGCCGTCCCACAGGCGTACAGAGATCCGATTGTCAAATTTCAATGCAAGTTGTTCAAGCAAAGTTCGCGCAGAGTTGAGCTGACGGGTGTATCGGCTCGCACGTCCAAACATATGTATTTCGTCCCGCAAATGGCTGCGACAGCAGCATACCAAAGTCTTTTAAGAGATTCCGAATCCATGAACAGCCATTGGTCAGCAACCAGCGACTTCGAATGTTCGCCTTCACGTTCTTCAATTAGTAACATTGCGAAATGCGGTCAATGGCACTTCTGTGGTTGGATGGTCGTGTTAGTGTTCGCGTTTTAGGTAATATAAGGCGTGTGTGTTTCCCAAGCCTGGACAGTATATGCACACGCTTAAGCTAACGTTCAGCTCTGATGTTTCGGAATACGGTGACCAGAGGGACTCCATATGGTGTTTTTAGCTCAGTTCCTGCAGGCCGGAAGCGTTGAACGACTGTCTCGTTTTTCGGTGTCAGTTGCGTTGTTCCGGGTGGCGGCAGCAACCGTGGTTCCCGCCGATCGCACGGCGATCAGAATCTCGCTCGCCGTCTTTGCCATTTTCGTGCTGGCGATAAGCGTTGAGGCACAGCCGATCCTCAGGCTGCAGCAAGGCCCCGTCAACGGCGTGCTTATTGAGGACGAAGGACAAAGTGTGTCGGTGTATGGCTGGCAGGGTCAGGATGCGGGCATCGTTGATCGAGTCCTGCTGGCCCATGGCCGTCGTGATGTCGTCTGGAAGGCAATCCCTCTGATTCAGTCCGGCGCCAAGGCGACCGCTCCCAATCGTGAACGATTTGCTCTGGAGAATCCCGCGGAATTCTGGAGGAACTTCAGGAAGGGAAGGTTTCACGATTATGGACAACAGACAACCAAAATTGGCGCCGAAGCCGTCGCTGTTGATCAGTGGGTGAATGAAGGTGACAGAATTAGCTGGCGAGATCTGGAGTTTGCAGTTCTGGAAACTCCCGGCTTCACTCGCGGGTCTGTCACGTACGTGACAGACCTGGAGGGAAAGAAGACGGCCTTCACGGGTGATCTGATTTATGGCGATGGTCAGATTCTGGATCTATACAGCTTTCAGGACGCCATTCCCGAAGCCGGGGTTCGCGGATATCACGGCTACGGAGCCCGTCTGGCGGACCTGGTGCATAGTCTGCGAAAGCTCGATGCGCAGCAGACGGATTTGGTTGTCCCGGCTCGGGGGCCTGTGATTCGCAATCCGTCACTGGCGATTAACAGACTGATTGGTCGTGTTCAGGCACTCTACAAGAATTACCTTTCGACCAACGCATTGCACTGGTACTTTAAGGAAGACCGTATGCGTCAATGCGGGGAACGTGTGCTAGGCGCCGGTGCTGACATTGAATTGATGCCGTATTCGCATCACGAAGAGACTCCGGCATGGGTCTTCGAGAGCTCAACCAGCCGCCTGCTGATTTCCGATTCCGGGCGAGGGTTTCTGCTGGACTGCGGATATCAGCGTGTGATCGACGCCGTGAACGATCTGATTGGCCAGGGCGTCATTACAGGAGTTGACGGGATTTTCGTAACTCATTACCACGACGATCATACCGACATGGTTCAGGCGGCCGCCGAGACGTTTCATTGTCCCGTCTACGCGACCGCGGAATACGCGGACCTGCTTGAGAACCCGGCTGCATATCACCTCCCGGCGATGACGTCGAACTCCATACACGAAGTTAAAGTGCTTCCTGACGGTCACAACATGAAGTGGCATGAATTCGATTTAACGTTTCATTTTTTCCCGGGGCAGACCTGGTATCATGGTGCGTTGTTCGCAAGGAAGGGCGAGGATCGCCCCATTTTCTTTGTTGGTGATGCATTCGCTCCGTCCGGGATGGACGACTACTGTGTACTGAACCGAAATTTACTGCATTCGGATTCCGGCTATCTGTTGTGCCTGCAGAAGCTGCGTGAGATCAGGGAACCATACTGGCTGGTGAACGAGCACATCCCATTTGTGTTTTCCTTCACCAGAGATGAACTGAATTACCTGCAGACGCGGTACCAGCAGCGGGTCACCATCATGCGGCAATTGTTCCCGTGGGATGATCCGAACTACGGGGTCGATGAACAGTGGGCCACGATGTATCCCCATGGCAGTTTGGTCGGCCCGGGAGCGTCGTTGAATGTTCAGTTGCGTCTGATTAATCACTCAGCCACCGAACGCGTTTTTGTGGCTCGTTTCAACTCCCCTGCAGGAATGTCCGTGAGTCACTCCACACGTGAGGTGACGATTGCAGGCCGACAGGCGGGCCTGATTGAGCTGGCCGCCACGGCTCCTGACATTCCCGGAGACTTCCTGATCACTGCAGATATTTCCAGCGAAGGCATAGAGTTTCGTGAGTGGTGTGAGGCAGTGGTGACGGTCGAATGACGGGACAAATGCCATGGTCTGAATATGCGAGACTCCCGCTGAATTGTCGCGACAATATGCCTCGATGGCGAGAATTCACGACCTGACGCGGGGGGAATGACGTCTTGCCGTGCGATAATCGTTGCCACGACGGCAGCGGACGGTTAAATATCGTGATGTCACTGGTTGCACCTGCATTCGCTCAGGTGGGCCAGGAGATTCGAGAACGCATGTCATGGAGCTCCCAGTGATTGATTCGGAACCGCATCCCCTGTTTCGCAGACGCTCCGTTTCGTGGAAGGTGATCTTTGTTGTCTTTTGGATGACCATGGCCGCGTGGGTGGTCTCGTTTTGCCAGCCAGCTACGTCAGCCTCTTCAGCATTTGCAGATGAACTGCCCCAGGTTACGTCCGAGGCCGAAGGAGCTGTTGCGCATTCGGAACCCGCGAGTGAGGACCATGCCGGCGGCCACACCGATCCCGTCGCCGAGGTGTTGCTGGCCATTCTGATTATCCTGTTTCTGGCAAAGGTGGTCGGAGACCTGTTTGAACGTTCAGGCATGCCTGCAGTTCTCGGCGAGCTGACAGTCGGTATCATTCTGGGCAACTGGGCTCTGTTCACAGGTTCCGACGTTTTTGACTTCTTCAAGCCGCACCCGGGCGATGCTGACAATCTCACCGGCACCGTACTGGATATGCTCGCTCGAATTGGTGTGGTTCTGCTGTTGTTTGAGGTTGGGCTGGAATCCCGCGTCAAAGAGATGATGTCAGTGGGAGTCTCGTCCCTGCTGGTCGCATTGCTCGGTGTTGCCGTACCAATGGTGCTGGGTTTCGCAGTCGGCTATGCGTTAGTCAGCGAAAGCGCAGACGACTGGCAGGTGCCGGCTTTCCTGGGCGCCACACTGTGTGCGACCAGCGTAGGCATTACGGCGCGAGTGCTGAAGGATCTGGGCCGCAGTCGGGACCGTGAGTCGAAAATCATTCTGGGCGCCGCTGTCATTGATGACGTGCTGGGCCTGGTGGTGCTGGCGGTTGTGTCCGGTGTCATCGTCGAAGGTGATCAGTTTCAATTAATGACTTTGCTTAAGATCGTCGGTCTGTCCGTCGCGTTTCTTGCCGGGGCACTGTTTCTCGGGGCCATCCATTTTCCCCGCATGCTGTTTCGCGGGGCCAGCTTTCTGCGCGGTCATGGGCTGCTTGTCACGACCGCCCTTATGATTTGCTTCCTGTTTTCCTGGGGGGCCAGTGAAATGGGACTCGCCCCCATTATCGGGGCATTTGCAGCAGGGCTGATTCTGGAGGGGGCGCACTACCAGGAAGTAGGCGAAAAATGGAAGAACCGTCGTCTGGAGGACGCGCTGGCGCCGCTTTCTGCCCTGCTGGTCCCGATCTTTTTTGTGGCCACGGGTATTGCCGTGGATCTCTCGCAGTTCAGCGGCGGATCTGTCTGGATGCTGGCGTGCGGCCTGACCGTTGTGGCTGTTCTGGGCAAGCTTGTGTGCGCTTTCGGTGTTCGTGAACGTGGTCTGAATCGCCTGGCGGTGGGCCTGGGCATGATACCGCGTGGCGAAGTCGGTCTGATTTTTGCGCAGGTCGGTCAGGGCCTGAAGACTCCCGATGGGGCGGAAGTCGTTGACAAAGCCACCTTTTCTGCCATCGTCGTCATGGTGATGGTGACGACAATGATCACGCCTCCGGCGCTAAAGTGGGCATTGACACGTCGCGTTGCCGGTGCAGAGAAGTCTGATCCGCCGCCGACATGACCTCGTGCAGCTTGTTAACGGTATAGGGAAAATTCCTGGGCCGGTCGGACTGTCGCCACCTGTGGCCGGTCATCAGGGTCCATTTTCGGGCGTCGAAGCAGCGTTGCTTTCGGCGGAAACCCCGATGGGGGATTCATCGTTCACTGGCGATTCTGAGGAATCTGTGTAACCTCAGTCCGCCCGCATACTCTGTTCCCCGCCTGGTCGCCATGCATCGACTGCTTGCATTTCATGATTGCCGGATGCTGGACCGCCAGTTTCTGCTGGCCGATAAGATGGAGTATCGCCTGGGTCGCGCTGATGATAACGAAATCAGCACCAGCTGGGACGACAGGATTTCCCGGCATCACGTGTCGTTACGCCCCTCAGATAAAGGTGTCCGGCTTCTGGTGCTGAACGCCGCATCCAATCCTGTGTTCGTTGACGGGCGATCCACCAGCGATCTGACTCTCAGGGCCGGGCAGTCCTTCGTCATCGGTGCCACTCGATTTGAGGTTCAGCAGATAACACAGACCGATTCGCCTCGGAGCAACTCTGTGCAGCAGTTGCCTATCGACCGTCGTCAGCTGGAACAGTTGCGATACGAGGACGCGGACAAGCGCATTGAGGTACTGACCAGTCTGCCGGCGGTGATTCGTGAATCCGGTGTAGAACGCGACTTGTTCGTCAGGCTGGCCAGTCTGCTGCTGGCGGGAATACAGCATGCCGAGGGCGTGGCTGTTGTGGCGGCAGAGCAGGAACGTGGGAAGCCTGTCGTGCTGCACCAGGAACGGCGTTTCGAAGCGGACGGTTCCATACGCCCCAGCAGTCGTTTGATCGGCAACGCGTTCGAACAACAGAGGACTGTGCTGCATATCTGGGATGAGTCCGAGCCGGAGGATGCTCGATATACACAGCACGCCGGTTTCAACTGGGCATTCTGCACGCCGTTTCAGAATGCAACATCCACAACCGCGGAGCCGGAGACAGTCCATGTGCCCCGGACCGGCGGTGCGGCACGTGCACTATATGTGGCTGGGCGCAGCCCCGGCGAGGGTGCGAAGACGAATCAAAAACGATTGCACGCCGACATCAAGTTCACTGAGTTTATCGCAGAAATCGTCGGGTCGCTGCAGCGACAGCGGGAACTGGAAAGACAGCAATCCGGTCTGCGGCAGTTTTTCTCTCCACCGGTGCTGGAAGCCCTGGGCAAGGATCTGGATACTTCTCTGCTGGAACCGCGGGAATGTGAGGTGACCGTCCTGTTCTGCGACCTGCGAGGCTTCAGCCAGCATGCAGAAGAGCAGGCGGATAACCTGACCGGGCTGCTGGAACGAGTGAGTCTTGCGCTGGAAGTGATGACCAGCCAGATTCTGAGGTTCGGTGGTGTGACAGGTGATTTTCAGGGCGACGCCGCTCTTGGTTTCTGGGGCTGGCCGATCAGCAGCGACGAAGCACCGCTGAATGCCTGTCGAGCCGCGCTGGCGATTCGTGAGGAGTTTGCGAAGGCGCACGCTGACCCGAACCATCCATTGACCGATTTTGAAACGAGCATTGGGATCGCTCACGGACGAGCCGTTGCGGGAAAGATCGGAACTCGTGAGCAGGTCAAGGTTACGGTCTTTGGTCCGGTCGTAAATCTGGCCAGCCGGCTGGAGGGCATGACCCGTCAGTTGCATGTGCCGATTTTGATTGACGATAATCTTGATCGGTTCCTTCGCGAGAATTCGGACAGTTTCGAGTGTCGTCTGCGGAGGCTGCTGCACGTTCTGCCATACGGCATGGATAATTCGCTGGTCGTCAGTGAACTGGTGCCTTCTGCGGAAGCAATGCCTCAGTTGACAAATCAGCATCTCGCGGACTTTGAAGTGGGACTGCAACATTTTATCGATGGTGACTGGAGCGAAGCATGGCGTTATCTGCACAGCATGCCGGCGGATGATCGTGCACAGGACTTTCTGGCCATGCAGATTACTCAACAGGGCAGAACTGCTCCCAACGACTGGGATGGCATCGTGCGGATGAAGAAAAAAGGCGGATGAACAGGACACTTCCGGAATTCCGAATGCTGCATTTCCATGTTAACACAGTCCGCGGGAGGAGACTGTCCGAGGAGTGTTTCTTTGCTGTTCCGCTATCTGATATCCTTATCTGCTGAACCATCGAGTCCTCTTTCCGGAAGAATGTACCTCCCGCCATGCTGTCACTCCTCCTCGGTCGGCGAACCTTCCTCAATACTTCCGGTGTGTCTCTTGGCGCCACTGTTTTGGCCGAACTGCTGCAGGCACAGGGTGTGGTTGCAGACAATCCGCTGGCTCCGCGCACGCCGCATTTTGCGCCACGCGCGAAACACGTCATCTATCTGCATATGATTGGTGCTCCGTCACAATTGGATCTGTACGACGAAAAACCGGAATTGCGGAGGCGACATAACCAGCCGTGTCCGGCTGAGGTGACGAAGGATCGCGACTTTGCGTTCATCGGAAAGACGTCGACGCTGGCCGGTTCTCCGTGGAAGTTTTCTCAGCACGGACAGAGTGGACAGTCGTTTTCGGAACTGTTGCCACACTTGTCGACCGTTGCTGATGAACTGGCCGTCATACGTTCACTTCACAATGACGAAATTAATCATGCTCCCGCGCAGATGTTTCTGCACTCGGGATTCGGTCGAGGTGGCCGCCCGAGTTTCGGATCGTGGGTGACTTATGGTCTGGGTTCCGACAATACGAATTTGCCGGCTTATGTGGTCATGGTCAGCGGAGCAAAAGGCGGCGCCGGGACAAGCCTGTGGGCCAACGGATTTCTGCCCGGCATCTACCAGGGGATACAGTTCCGGTCAGAGGGCGATCCGGTGCTTTTCCTGTCCAGTCGGGAAGGACACTCGCGAGACGATCGTCGCCGCCTTCTGGATGCTCTGGCAGAATTGAATCAGAATCGGTTTGAACAGACAGGTGATCCGGAAATTGAAACTCGTATCAGCCAGTACGAAATGTCTTTTCGCATGCAGGCGTCGGTGCCCGAACTGATGAACATCAAAGGCGAATCCAAAGCGACGCTCGAAGACTACGGTGCTGTCCCGGGCAAGGCGTCGTTTGCAAACAGCTGTTTACTGGCAAGGCGTCTGGTGGAACGGGGTGTTCGTCTGATCGAACTGTACGACTCCGGCTGGGACCATCACGGTGGCATCGAAACTCGTCTTCCTGCCAAGTGCAGGGAAACCGATCGGCCTATTGCTGCACTGATTCGTGACCTGAAACAACGGGGTCTGTTGAAGGACACTCTGGTGATCTGGGGTTCTGAGTTTGGCCGTACTCCGCTCAATCAGGGCGCCGGAAAAAACGTCGGGGTGACGGGCCGAGACCATCACAAGGATGCCTTTACGATGTGGCTTGCCGGTGGAGGTGTCAAAGGCGGCGTCAGCTTCGGCCAGTCAGACGAGTTCGGCATGGATGTCGCCGAGGATCCTGTTCACGTCCATGACCTGAACGCAACGGTGCTGCATCTGCTGGGGCTCGACCATGAAAGATTGACGTACCGATATCAGGGCCGTGAATTTCGGCTGACTGATGTACACGGTCGTGTTGTGAATGAAATTATGGCGTAGATTCTGCGCTTGACATACAGCATTCATGTATACGTCGGCGGGAAACAATCGCTTATTCCGAAAGCACAGCAGGCTATGAACCGGTCAATGAAAGGCTGTCTGGTGTTCCGGGAAGTTGGCAATGGTTGTATTGCAGGAACATCGTTCGATTCAAATTAGGGACAACCCCATGTCTGATGCTCAACGCTGGTTCAGAATGTCGTTTGTGCTGCTGGTCGGAATGCCTGATGTGCTACTGTGTGCGCAGCAGGCAGTGGATGTGCCCGCTTTAAACCACGGACGACAGCAGCAGGCGGCGAATGCAAAATCGGCTGGCAGGAAGCGACCTGCATATAAAGGATTGTCCGCCTCACAGCTTCTGGTGCGGCGGTTCGATCGACAGGCTCCTCAGATTGGCGACTTGCTGCCGGACGCTGCGGGATTCGACTCTGAAGGTAATGAATTCGAACTCCGCAGTCTCCAAGGGCATTATACGGTGCTGACCTTTGGGTGCCTGACCTGACCTCCTTTTCTTAAAAGGGTCCCCGGTCTGGAGGCCATGCATCGTGATTACGCTCCTCAGGGAGTGAAATTTTTTTACATCTACAAGTATCTTGCCCATGCCGGTGCCAAGGGGTATGTGCAGGCCTACACGAAACATGAACGCCTGCTGCATATCAAGGAAGGTAAAATAAACCTGGGTACTGAAATTCCGTGGCTCTGCGACACCATGGCCAATGATCTGAAGCACGCTTTGGGTGATGCGCCGACGTCAGAATTTGTGATTGATCCCCAAGGCAGAATTGTCAGGCGGCGCGCGTGGGGGAACGCTGTTCAGTTGCGGCAGGACCTGACGGAGCTGGTGGGCCCGGTCGATAAACCCACAAATCCGGATGACCTGGGCCTGAAGACATCACCGCCCCCGAAAGTTGCCCCTCATGGGATCGTCCGGAAACTGAAACGGCCCGGCGGCATGAAACCATTGCGCGTAATACCGCAACTGCTGGCAGATGAAGATCCGTTCTACGTGAAACTTCGACCGCTGGCTGACGGGAAATTGCTGAGCAGCGGAACAGGCCGATTGCTGCTTGATTTTCGACTCGATCCGATCTATCACGTCCACTGGAACAATCTGACTCCGCCCATTCAGGTCAACGTCGAGACTACGAACGGCGTGACCGTCGCACCCGGTCTGATGCAGGGGCCGCGGGTGGAGCAACCTTCCGACATTGACTCGCGCGAGTTCCTGGTCAGCGTGGATGACTGGAATTCAGACACACCGATCCGGCTGAAGGTGGAATACTTCGCGTGTAACGATGAAGAAGGCTGGTGCAGGCCCGTCTCCCAGCGTTATGCGGTCTACCGTCGCGAAGACATCGAAGATGGGTATCATGTCAGCCCGATGGCGCACGCAGGAGTCTGGCCGGCGTTTCGGGGTGTGGCCGGTAACGGACTGTCAGATGCCAGGGACGTACCACTGAACTGGGCAGCGGACACGAACGTCAGTTGGCGTACCGAACTTCCGGAAGCTGGTGACAGCAGTCCAGTGGTTTCCGGCGACCGAGTCTTCATTACGTGTTCCCTGGATCGCGGACTGCGGCGAAGTTTGTATTGTTTCAGGCGATCAGACGGCCAACAGCTCTGGGTGCAGTCCGTCGACCACGATCAGGTCATGCCGACTCACAAGACGAATCCCTACTGTGCCTCGACGCCACTGTCGGTCGGCAATCGTGTTGTTGTGTGGCACGGCTCCGCGGGGCTGTTCTGTTATGACCACGACGGCAACGAACTTTGGTCTCGCGATCTGGGCGAATTTCGTCACATGTGGGGTTACGGCTCATCGCCTGTGTTCCACAAAGATCGTATTGTTCTGAATTGCGGTCCGGGAAAAAGAACGTTTCTGACGGCCATTGACCTTGTCACCGGCTCCACACTCTGGCAGACGAACGAACCCATCGAAGGCGATGGCGATCGAAACGAAAACGGAAACTACTCTGGAACCTGGTGCACTCCGGTTGTCACTAGAGTTGGCGGACACGATCAGATCGTCTGCAGTCAGACGACTCGCGTAAACGGTTACGACCCGGACACCGGCGACATCCTGTGGAGCTGCGACGGTCTGCGTGGTCCTAAGGGTGACCTGGCGTATTCGTCACCCGTCATGGCGCGTGATATCTGTGTTGTGCTGGGTGGATTTAACGGTCCGGCATATGCGTTTAAGCCGGGCGGATCCGGAGATATCACGGAATCCTCACGTTTGTGGCGTGTCGAACGTAACCCGCAGAATATTGGTTCGGGAGTGTTCGTCGGGAAACACGTTTACGTTCCTGATGCCGGTCCCGGCACATTGCGATGCATCGAACCAGAGACCGGAGCGGTCGTCTGGCAGGAAAGAATGGCCGGCGGCACCGCTTGGGGTTCGATTGTCTATGCTGACAGCCGAGCCTACGTTACCTGCCAAAACGGTGATACGGTTGTCTTTTCACCACAGCCGGAAGGATACAAACAAGTGGCTGTCAACTCCCTCGGTGAACCGAGTAATTCGACTCCCGCGGTGGCTCAGGGGCAGATCTTTATTCGCACCTTCAAGGCGCTGTACTGCATCGGTGAAGAGCACATCTTTGAGGGCGTACAGGCGAAAGACCACAACTAAAGGAGCGTTGCCGGTTTCCTGAGCCATTCGATGATGTGTCGGCACTTCTGAGGAATCCGTACGTGTCCGTCCGCGATAAATATGTCGATCGGTGTGAACACGCGAAAACGTAAACGACCAATGTGCGTGACAGGCTGATTAAGACCAGATGTTTTACAGCGTGCGATGCTGACCGGTCGATGTTACGCGGCATCAGTCTGCGTATGCGTTTTTACGGATGGACGGACTTCACTGTGGCTACATCAGCCCCGCAAACACGCAATGGCTCTCAGTTCCCGAAAGAAAGCCGCAAACGTCGGGAGATCCTGTGTCGAGCATGTCCTTAGGTTGTGCAGATCCGCTGAGCGCTGAACGTCTATCTGTTCACCTTTCTCTGGTTCAGCATCTGAATTGTGCGTAGATTGATTTTTGCGCGTCTGTAACCGGTTTAAAGGGGGGGGGAGACACCAACGTTTTCGCATGCCTGCCGGCCTTCAGAAACAAGGACACACGATTGCTGGACTGTCCGGGATTCGGGCATTTAGATAGACTCAATGTTTTACGGGTTCGATTCTTCCTCAGCCAAAAGGCAGGATTAATCATCTCTAATGGGGCGGAGTAACTGTCAGTGTCTAAACCTTACGTCACACTCAAATCATCGGAACAGTCAATTCTCGGTGCCGCGGCGACGCTGTATGCCGGTTACCTTACTGCGGGGCGAGTTCCGGAAGGTACAGAAAAAGAATGGCTTCGGCGTTCCTTGAAGGAAGCGATTGCCCTGGCGACGCTGACCGACGAATATGTCATGGCTGACGGAGAATTCGACTAATCTGATTCACCTGAATCGAAGTCGACGCGACCTTTTCCAAGCCGCTGCGTCCGCATCACGGCCTGCTGCCGCAGGACTCGAGCCAGCAGAGCTGCGCACTTCCGGAAACGCCATTATGGTCGAATCCGATTGGCATTAACAGATCGGCCGTGGAAGGTGCTGAACCCTTTTGATGCTGCTGAATCGCTGTCGCACGCCACGGTGAGGCAGATCATAAATGCAATCGGTGTCAGCCGACGCGGCTTTCTGAGCAGCTGTTTCAGACATTAAGACACGTTCGAATGCGCCGTCACTGTGCGGCCGGATTCGGGCGGTGGTCGAGCAGCAGGTGCCCGGGGTGATTACTGTTGCGGCTCAAGGGCATAGTAACCTTCAGCAGACAGGCTGCTCAGGAACTTCCTGGTCTCGGTATACTTTTCGAAACCGATGTCCCCCATGAGCGAGTTCGTTGCTTTCTTCATCTGATCGGCAATTGTACGAATTGCGATGGCGTTTTCTTCATCAGCGCCATGTTCCACGATTCCCGACAGCGCTGCCTCGATTTTTTTTCGCGGTGCTTCAAACCGCTTTCGCAACAGAGTCTTCGGCCATGTGACATCGCCGGTCATGGCGTCATGCTGATCCACCGTCAGCCGCGGGTACAGATCGGACGGAAGTCTGTCGGCGCGAGCAAGGTTTCGTGCGCGGCGTTCCCAGCGTTCGTCATCTTCCTGCGCCTTGCGGGCCTTAATCGCTTTTTGCTGCCCCTGCCGGATCTCATCGAACAGTGCTTTGTTCTTCAGGTGTTGCTCGCGCGTCTGTTCGGTTGCTGCCTGAGATTGCCCCAGCGGCCATGCTGTACTGCCATACGCTGAATATCCGTAAAGTGGCGTCGCTGCGTATGGAGTTCCGTAACCGTAGTAGCCACCGTACGGCAGATAGGTATAACCCAGCGGAATTTCAAACGTTATGTGTACTCCATTGGGGGCCGGTGAATGCCATCGCCAGGCGTGTCTGTCCATCGTCCGCTGCCCCGGCGGCTGAGCCGCCGCAGTGCCGGTCGTTGGGAGGACGGTCAGCAGTGCGGCTGTCAGCATACAGAATTGAATTCTGCCCATCGTGTTCTCCTGCAGCGTTGAACCTGTGCATGCACTTTCGGACAGGACAAGGCACGCAGCGCGGCGACCTGCCTTCCCCGGGTAGATAATCGACGATGATTTCGCAGGTCGGTGTTGTTACCTCAGAAACCGAAGGAAGATACATTATCAACCGTTACGGTCAATTATGGCACAAACAGCCACTGCGTACACGGGGAAGATTACCAGCACGATGCAAAACTGAAGAATTGGCAGGATCTCTTGGAATCCGGCGTCATTCATTAACCACCTTATTGGTATTGTGCTGAGCGAATCATCTGAGCCACAGCACTACAGCAATGAACCGGCTCATCATACAGACACCCCGTCGCTTTATCCGTTGTGTCCAGCCGAAACTTCCTGCACGATTGCTAAGGAACCAAGCAGACGCGGCACCTGTGTGTAACTGAGTGCGCTTCGCGACCGGAAGGCCGGCCCCGATGATGTTCCCGGAGAGTTATTTGACCCTGACCGTCAGGTTGGCCGCAATCGCGGTCGTTCTGCTGATGCAACTTGCTGTATTTTCCGGATCGACCTTGGCCCAGGCGGCGACGGCCCCGTTTCACGGAGCACTCCTGTCTGCCAGTCAGGTTACTGCCTTCAGGCTGAGTCAATTGAAGTCGGCTGGTGCCAATGCCGTGGTGTTGCCCATTGCCAGTAGTGCTGCTGCTGATGCTGCGCGGGCATTTGAGAACTCGGCGTGTGAGCAAATCCGTGATGTCGGTCGGGCCCTGTCTTTCCGGGTTGAGATTGCCCGTTGTCCGGAACTGTCCGACGCAAAGCCTGACGGGATGGCCAGCCTGCAGCGACAGACAGAATGGCTGCGACTCTTTACACGGCCACCTGCCGCTGGCAACAAAGAAGTTGTGAAGACGTATTCGTGGGTGCCGATTCTTAACGAGGAACCGTTTGCGGGACAATTAGCCCGAGTCAAATTACTGCTGTGGAATCGGCCGGCAACGGCAGGGATTTTCCTGAACGATATCCAGGGATCACCGTCGGCCTGTGGCTGTGGGAGGCATTTATGCCACCGGGCCAGTGACTACGGCAAGCTTCGCACCACGACTTCTTAGGGCGACAATGCTCCCGCCGTGTTCGTGAAGGCCGTGCAGGAACTGCACCCCCAGGCCAGCACCACTCCTGTCTGGACGACCGAATGCGAACAACATGACGGTGCTGAGGATGGCTTGTGCACGGGAGTAGGCTGCTTCAGAGGACTCTGCTGGAAAGCATGGTCAGTCCAATTGATGCCGGTCGCTCAGGAATTTCAGACCGTCGGCGTGTTGCTGCCGTACCGTGCCTTCCAGCGCGATCTTTCGGTCTACGGGCCATAGCCAGCTGGATTGCTCATGCTGTGAATTCGTTTGCCCTGATGCCTCCGCATTATCAGGGTCAGGGCATTGCGGCGGCTCGACTTCCGGCGGTCCTGCAGGGCCGGGACATGACGGAGCAGGAAGTTTTGCGCCAAAGCGATGTTGCACTGGAATCCGGAGTGAATCGCTATCTCGTTGCGTACACGGAGGTCGAGCGGAGCTGGCAGCCCAGAATTATTGAATTGAAGTAAACGGAAGTTGAGCAGTCTGCTGGCGAACAGCCCGTATCCTGGTCTTTGTGAAGCAGGCTGACTCACGGAGGAAATTCTGTCCACAACCCGTTACCTTATACATTTGCAGATCGTCCCAACTCAATTGGCTAATGATCTGTCGGCCGTACCCTGCCCCCGCATCGCCCCTCCCGCGCAAAAAGGCTTCATTGATGATAATTCGTCGCTGCACCATGTTCGCCGTGATATGGGTCTTCACATCCATTTGTACCACTGAATTCGCTCTCGGTTCCGATGACTGGCCGCAATGGCGGGGCCGTGGGCAGGATGGAATCAGCTCAGATACGGGACTAATGAAAGAATGGTCCACAGATGGTCCGGAGGTACTATGGCAGGTCAACACGGCCGGTGTCGGATATTCCTCACTGGTGATCAAGGCAGGCAAAATCTATACGCAGGGAGATCTGAATGGAGTCGAGCATGTGTTGTGTCACGATGTGGCGACCGGTCGGCTGCTATGGGCAGTGCAGCCTGAACCATTGCGACAGCAACTGGCTGAACGAGTTGCAACAGAGGCACAGAAGCTGGACACCAATCAGGACGGGCAGATAGACGAAATCGAGGCGTTGACGCGTCTGGGGTTTGATTTTAACAAGTACGACCGCAAGGTGGATCGTGATGCAGATGAAATGGCGGATACGCGGACACGACGTTTGTTCGCGGCGCTGGACTTAGATAATGATGAACAGCTTTCGGCACTGGAAGCCGGGCGTGCCTTCTACAACGAATTCGACCGAATCGACAGGACGGACAAATCGGTGGATGCCGGTGAGCTAGGCGCACAGCGGGCGGAAACCTGGCTGAGGGCTTACGACGCTGACGGCGACGGGGCGATTGATCGCAAGGAGTCCCGCAACACCATCGCCCAACGTTACTTCGGCCGCATGGACCAGCGAGACAGGGAAACAGGAAAAAGCGACGACCGACTCTCTCGCGAGGAAATGGAAACCTATTTCCAGCGTCGCGAGGCGGGCAAGGATGGAATAATTTCTGCGGACGAAATGCGGACCTATTACGTCAACAGATATCCTCAGGGTGATGGAATTCTTTCGGTGGAGGAACTCAGGGGCTTCTTCGGAGGATATCGAAACGGACAGGGTGATGGGCCTCGCGGTACACCGACGCTGGATGGCGATCGTGTTTATACCGAAGGAGGTCATGGCGACGTCACGTGCATTGAGGCCTCGTCCGGCAGAACAGTGTGGCACATAAACCTGTCCTCAGACTTCGGCGGTGGCCGGCCGGGCTGGGGCTATAGTGAATCGCCGCTTGTGGACGGCGAAATGCTGTTCGTCACGCCCGGTGGGAAGCAGGGCACGGTGCTGGCTCTTGACAAACATACCGGCACGAAGATCTGGCAAAGCAACGAGATCACTGAAGGTGCCCACTACAGCACACCAGTCGTCGCTGACATTCATGGCCAGCGTACATTGGTACAGTTCGCTCGTGAAAGTGTCTTCGGTGTCGCAGCCGACACGGGAAAACTACTTTGGAAATACAGCGGCGCGAACAATGGTACCGCAAATTGTGCAACGCCGATTATTGACGACAGCTATGTGTTCGTTTCCAGCGCGTACGGCACGGGTGGAGGGCTTGCCCGGATTTTCCGAGACGGAGACGGCCACAGGGCCGAAGAGGTCTATTTTGAAAAGAAGATGGCCAACCACCATGGCGGCATCGTCAAGGTCGGCGACTACATGTATGGATTCGGCAGTGGCCTGATGTGTATGAACTTCCGTACAGGGGACATCGCGTGGCAGGATCGCAGCGTTGGCAAAGGCTCGCTGACCGTAGCCGATGGAATGCTGTATCTTCTCAGCGAACGTAACGAGGTGGCACTTGCTGAGGCAACGCCGAAAGGGTATCGCGAGTGTGGCCGCTTCAAAATGCCCGGCCATGGCCGTCCCAGCTGGGCTCACCCTGTTGTGACCGGCGGTGTGTTGTACATTCGCGATCAGCAGTCCCTGACCGCATACAATGTACGACGATGAACGAGTGCCGAACATGACCTTCGGCGTCGTTCACCATCGATGTGAAAGGCATTCGGTCCTGCACTCTCAGAAGTTATCTGTTTCAGACAACTATTGTGCCAGACGCTCAATGCTGTTTTGTAGCTGTAGGGCAATAGCTGTGCCTGGAGCGAAGTCGCCATCGAACGCCATCGAACGCCATCGAACGCCATCGAACGCCATCGAACGCCATCGAACGCCATCGAACGCCAACGGCGCGGCAACGCGGAACCGTCGACGGCCTTCGGAGTTTACGCGAGGGTGCACGGTCTTGGGGAGCTCAGGGGACTATTTGATTTCGTGCACCATTACGCGTACTGCCGCGGGATTCACGGCCGATCCTGTCCGGGTGTCTCTTGCCTGCTCGATCAGATCAATAGGCAGGTAGCGAGGCGCGCAGTCAATTGTGGCTGACGTCACGGTGTCATTGTCGATGCTGCATGGCTACGGCTATGGTGCAATTTGACAGTACGTCCTTCGTCGGGCACCGTTTTTTTTGAGCGGACCTTCGGGATGGTGGTAATAGCTGCTGTGATTCTGACACCGACCGGACGCCGCCGGTGCCTCGAAAGAGCCGTCTGCGGCGAAGATACCAGTGCAGGTTTCCCCGGTATTGATGTCGAGTGCCCCGGTTTTGCGTCGTTTGTGATGTTTACAGGTGCGGCTCACTGCCTGATCGACAGTTCTATAAAGGAGGGGTGTTCTTTCGAACAGTGAATACGCTGGACCGCAGATTGATAGTCGCTGCGTTCTGCAGTCATGATGTTGATAAACGTCTGTGGGTTTCGATCAATCAGGGGAAACCATGTGCTCTGAACCTGCACCATAATTCGATGTCCTGCGCGAAAAGCATGATTGCGGGAGCGTAAATCAATTGTGAATTCGTTGATCGCACCTGGCGCAAGAGCGTTGGGTTTCTCAAAACTCTTATGGAACTTTCCTCGCAGTACGTCGTCTGCGATCATCAACTGATAACCGCCCATTTCGGGTCTGTCCGGATAGTTCTCCGGATAGACGTCAATCAGTTTCACAATCCAGTCCGAATCTGTGCCGGACGTCGATGCGTATAGATGGGCGACGATGTCGCCAACGACTTCTGTTTCCATGACCAGCGGTTCTGTGACAAAGCTGATCACATCGGGTCTGTTGTGCACGAATCTCTGATCTTCAACTTTCCATAATTTGCCGGCGCGCTGAAAGCGTGCTTCGTCGCTTCCCTTCAGTCCGGACCAGAAGCCCATGATGGGACGCCTGGAGTACGGGACCGGCTTGTCCGGATCCGACACGTACTGGACGAACTCTGATTCTGATTCGTCGGCGGGATCAAATGATAGTGTTCCGTCAGTATGAAAAAACAGTTTTCGTGAAGCGGCCTGGTCGTTCGGTGGCCACGACGAATAGGTCTGCCATTTGTTGGAACCCGTCTGAAACATCGTAGCTTCACTCAGATTCAAATCGCCTTCTTCCTTCAAATAATGGGCAAAGAAAGGTGCTTCAATCTTCTCCTGATAGTGGGCGACTGTATCAGACTCGAATTGATAATCGCCCAGATGTTCTCGGGGCCCGCGTGACCACTGTCCGTGCGCCCACGGTCCAACCACGATGTTGTTGATGCTCTTTCGGTCCAGAGGTTCCAGTTTTTCGTAGATGTCCAGTGCTCCGCCCAGGTTCTCGGCGTCCCACCAGCCAACCACGTGCATCGTCGGCACTGTCACCTCGGTCAGATGCTGCAGCGTACCTCCTTTCTTCCAGAATGTATCGTAGGTGTGATGGGCCATGAACTGATCCCATGTGGGAGAAACGCCATGCAGGTATTTCGTGTTCATGTTGCGCAAGGGGCCCATATCCAGAAAGAACTCGTATGTATCCACCTGATCAAAAGGGAAACGAGCATTCTTTTTGCGGTCAAAATCGAACAGGTATGGCAGTTCCGCACTCGGCGCCAGACGAAACGCCCCAAAATGATAGAAATCGTCGCCAATAAAATAGTCAGAAGGAGAAGCCTGGGGGCTGGCCGCATGTAAAGCCGGGTGCGGATCTATCAGCGCCATCGTGACATACCAGCCCGGGTAAGAAACGCCCAGCATGCCCACACGCCCATTGTTTCCTTTGACGTTCTGCACGAGCCAGGCGATTGAATCATACGCATCCGATGACGCGTCAATAGCATTGTTGTTCGTGCGATGACGGACAGGACGATTCCATTCGAAACGCCCCTCGGAGCCATGGCGTCCTCGAGCATCCTGGACGGCAAAGATGTAGCCTTCTTTTGCCAGTTCGCGAAACGCGGAATCGAAGTAGCGCGTGAATCCACCGTTCGGATTGGTCACTCGATAGGGCGACCTTAAGAAGATGATTGGGAGATCGGCGGAGAAGTTGCGAGGTGTATAGATCTCGGTGTACAGCCTAATTCCGTCGCGTACGGGAATCATGACATCGAACCTGTCGTAGCGCTCTTGTACGGCTGATTCCTGACCGCCGGATGCTGCCGGTATCAGGACAACGGCCCAAAGTGCGAATTGGACAATGGACAAAAATGGGGGTATGAACCTCAGCACTGTTCTGTTGCCTTTACTTGACGGATACGGCCGGTTCTTCTGTAACTGCACTAATGCTGGTCACCAGTTTTCGCATCGTCTGCGTTGCAGGAGCTGAGACTGAAATCAGATGGCAGTGACTGCCCCAGTATGTTGCAGGAAACGCTGCAGGGCAAGCAGGCAGATGGGCCTGCATGCCCTGCAGCTGAGCCGCTGCGCATTCGACAACGGTCTGCGAAGAATTCTTTCGGCGCCGAATCAGATTCGCTCGTGTGACGAAGTTCGGTGGCTGAGCCGCTCGGAATCCTGCGAACGTTCTCAGAAGCACGCGGCCTTATAGCCGCGTGCTTCTGCTTTGCCACACGAATACGAAAACCGAAGTTTCAGTTTCGTGTGATGGTTTCGTGAAGATTTATCAACGTCGCAGCGACCGTTTGCCAGGCGGACAACTCAGATTCGGTAACTCCGGCGGTCGGGACATTCACCTTCCCGGGAGGGACGCTGCTGGCTCGGTTGATGCTCAGCTGTGTTTCCAGCAGATCCCGCAACGTGCGGCGTTCATCGATCGATGGCATTCTGGCGGTGCAGAGTTGAAAGGCGTAATCGATTCTTGCGTCGATGTCCGCGGTCGACCGTTCTGTCAGAACTCGCTGAGCAAGAGCATCAGCCGCTTCCACGTAGACCGGATCGTTCAACAACGTCAGTGCCTGCAACGGCGTGTTACTGCGTGAGCGTCTGACAGTACATGCGAGGCGCGCTGACGCATCAAAATTGATGAAGCTGGGATATGGGGCTCCACGTTTAAGCACCACGTAGACTCCACGCCGATACTTTTCATCACCTTGACTGGCCTCATAACGGTAGGCGGTTCCACCGACCTTCGACCAGATTCCCTCCGGCTGAAACGGACGAATTGAGGTGCCAAACTGCTTCAGACTGATGAGGCCGGACGCCGAGAGAATATTGTCACGGATCATTTCCGCATCCATTCGGAATCGCGGGCCCCGAGCCAGTAAACGATTCCGATCGTCACGTTCCTGCAGATCAGGCGTCACTTTGGAAGATTGGCGATAGGTTGCTGACAGCAGAATCGTGCGCAGCAGTTTCTTCATGGACCAGCCGTTGTCCATAAATTCAACCGCCAACCAGTCCAGCAATTGCGGATGAGACGGCGCGTCACCTTTGATGCCGAAGTCTTCCCCGGTCGATACGAGGCCCTGGCCGAAAATTTCCGCCCACCAGCGATTCACTGTCACTCGTGCCACCAACGGATTACGACGATCAATGAGCCACTTAGCAAGCGTCAGACGATTGGGTGGACCGTCGTTCGCGGCATGAAGGAGACGCGGTGTGCCGGCCTGCACTGTTTTTCCGTGGCTGCGGTAATCGCCGCGTTCGAATATGTAAGACGTTCGCGGCTGATCCAGTTCGACCATCACCAATGTGGTGTCTGCAGCGATGGCGTCGATTTGTTTTCTGACCATTTTGATTTCGGCAGTGAGCTTGACTGTTTCGGAATCGTACTTCGCTCTGTGTTCCAGTAGCAGTCGCCTCTGTTGCTTCGTCCAGTTCTTCGGCGGCTTTCCGGCAGCCTCAACAATATTTTCCGGAACAGGGTCAGCATCCACATTTCCGGTGACGGCCGACAGACGAAAACGTCCAATCGACCGAGCGCCGCCGTAACTATGTTTTAATTTGAATCTGATGACTGTGTGTCCATCGACCCCGAGCGGCTTTGCCAACTTGAAGCGGGCCCAGTGCGCCCTGCCGAACTGCGGGGCGACCGCCCATCCGGAGTTGTTCTGTTCACTGAAAACGCCCGCAACATCCCAGTTCTTCTGTGAAAAATCAGCGACGGCTGTGGAGAATGCCACGGGGCTGGGCGTTGTTCCGTCCTTACCGAATACGCTGGCTGAAAATTCATTCAGTACGAAGTTGGTCCGCTGAGCGTCACCTCGACCGGGACCTGACCCCGGAAGTGATTCGTGTGTCAGGACGTCCAGCCTGATTGCGGAAATCATCGGCAGCGCTGTTTCTACCGTCACCGTATAGGTATCCACGTCAGGCGGATCGTCGCCCACCAGCAGAATTGAGCCGTCATCGAGTAACTGATGAGAATCTGTGGCGCCCAGTGATTTAAAGTCAACGACCTGCAGCACGTGGGTCCGAGGTAGTTCTCGAACAGATTTGGAAAGTTCCTTGCTCCAGCCGGACAGCGTAGTTTCCAGCAAATGCTGTTGCCGGTCGCGTCTCCTTTGCAATGTCGTCAGTTCGGCCTGCAACATTTTGCGCCGCGCATCCTTGTGGAAATCGGTTAGCTTCAGCTTTGGTCCTTGAAAGGCGATCGAACTTGGCTTTTTCGGATCCGTTCGATCCGCCTCGGCTTCTGTGCTGTTGAAATATGCCAGTAGACGATAGTAGTCCGTCATGGTGAACGGATCGTATTTGTGATCGTGGCACTGAGCGCACTCAAGGGTTGTGCCCAGCCACACCGCCCCTGTGGTGTTGACACGATCGATGACCTGTTCCAGCCGAGTTTCTTCGGGAAGTGATCCCGCTTCCACGTTTGTCGGCGTGCAGCGATGAAATCCCGTGGCAACGATCTGAGCTTCAGTCGGATTCGGCAGCAGATCGCCGGCGATCTGTTCAATGGTAAATCGATCGAAAGGCATATCCTGATTCAATGCTCTGATGACCCAGTCGCGGTAGGCCCATATCTGGCGCAGGTTATCTCGTTGGAATCCATGGGAATCCGCATAACGTGCCAGATCCAGCCAGGGGCGTGCCCAGCGCTCACCAAATTGTGGTCTTTCCAGGAGTTCGTCGACTATTTTCTCATATGCCGCGTCGGACGGATCAGTCACGAACGACTGAACTTCAGCGGGCGTGGGAGGCAGACCGATGACGTCAAAGAATACGCGACGAATGCTTGTCTGCGGCGATGCCTGCGACGACGGACTCAGATTTCTATCCTGAAGCCGCCGCAGTACGAAGTTGTCAACAGCCGTTCTGGGCCAGTCTGACATTTCGACCGGAGGCAATTCCGGTCGCTGCGGCGACACGTACGCCCAGTGGGTCTGAAGCTCAAAGTCGACCGGCCATTCGGCGCCCTGTTCGATCCAACGTCGCAGATTCCGAATCTCCCTCCTGGCAAGAGGTTCTCCGATAGCGGGCATGATGTCTTCGTGACCGTCTGGAAGAACGATGCGTCGATACAGCTCACTTTCATCCGGTCGCCGCGGTACCACAGTTTCGGAGTTTAGAAAATGATCCCGGGTGTCCAGCCTCAGTTCTCCATCCTGCCTGCTGTGGCCATGACAATCGAAACAATTCCTCCGGAGAATACTGAAAATATCACGTTCGAATTGAATTGCGTTTTCAGCCGATACAAACCCGGGAAACATCAATACAAACAATGCTGCAGTTGTCACTTTTATAATCATGCCAGTCTTCATTGTTCTCACCGTTGCCGGTGCCGTGTACACTTCCTGTTCAGGCAACATTTTAGGTTTACAGGGACGCGGACGCGAATGAAAATAGAACACACCGCTTTTAACGTGGAAGAGCCGGTTCTGATGGCCAGGTGGTATGTCGAACATCTCGGCCTGTCTGTCCGTCGACGGACAACGGGTGCGCCGTACGCGCATTTTCTGTCCGACGACAGTGGCACGGTCATGATCGAGATATACGGAAATAAGGATGCTCCGTTGCCCGACTATCGGAACATGAGTCCCGCTGAGCTGCATCTGGCATTTGTTTCCTGTGATGTGGCGGCCGATTCAGTGCGACTTCGCAATGCCGGAGCGAGTGTGGTGGCTGATGTTCACCAACTGAACCACGACACCTTCGCGATGTTGCGCGATCCATGGGGGCTGCCGATTCAACTTGTGCAGCGGGCCGCCTCCATGATCTAAGGTTTTCAACTGAAAGGTTGTCCCGGTTCAGCGCAGCGGCCTTGGACACACACAGGAACCTCACGCCATGGTATAGGTTTCAAACGGGTGGTCACAGGGGGTTCCGCGACTGACCTGCATTCGTCGCAGTGAAGGCTGAATGACGATGGAAAATACTGTGGTCCAGAACCCATGTTCGGGATCCGGGTTTTCGTGTCGACAAATCGAAGTTGGATGGCCGTGGTGATCTCTTAACGCCTCTTTCACTCGATCGGGGTTCGGTGCGTCGTGACTCAGCAGCAACTCGTCGATGCGATGTTTTCGGGGATGAGATTCAATCAGCTCCGGAAAATCAGCGTTGATGTGTTCGAAATCCGGATGCAGACAATGGTTAGTGTGTGTGACGCCGGGGGCGAGAGTCGGGGTGAGGACGCGTAAAGAATCGATCGTCGCTTCAAGATTTGCGGGACCTTGCGGCGTGGCCAGCATGATGTTGACGGGAATCGCTCGGTGAGCGGAAGTCACGACGGACACTGCTTCATCAAGTGACGCAGCATCGTACATCTGTCGCAGAACGAAGTAGTGAGGAACGCCCGTACCCCGTGCCGGAGCAGGCAGCGTATTGACGCACGCTCCGATGCCGGTTTCGGAAAACCCCACGTAGGAAATTAAACCGGCCTGTGTACACATCATCGTCGCCGGTTTGCCCGTCGGTCGACGCGTCAAAACAACAGTGAATTGGTCCAGTACCGGGTCGTTGTCCCAGTTCTGAGCGACTAACGGGGCGTGCGAACCGTGACCGCCGACAGACAGCGACGTACAACCGGACTCCACCTCGTTGGTCAGTTGGTTGCGGATCTGAAGCAGCATCAGCTCCGCAACGGTGATTCCGGCACCTTCGGCAGTTCCGGTCAGCTCCTCCAGCAGGTCGGGACACCAGTCTGCGACGAATCGCGTCGACTCGGCAACGACGACCGCCGCCGCATCTGCTGTGACTTTCATTGTTCGGTTGACGCGTTCCAGTGCAACTTCGCAGAAGCCGCGAATCTGTTCGCGGGCGGCTTCGCCGATTTGCTGTCCGAGATGCCGTGGACTGCCGGATACGATCAGTTCGGGGTATCGCGTCGATGTCATGTCAATGGCCCCTGTGCTGCGAGTGTCAGGCGCGACTGCCTGAACGACCAGATTATCGACTGCACAATTTGCGGTCAAACATGTGGGGCCAAACGCCCCCGGACGGGGGCTCGCAGTGGAAGGGGCAGCAGTGGCGTTTTACTACCAGTCGACGTCGGACCGGGTATGAATACGCTCCGCTATTTCGCCGACGTGGGGGTTGTTACAGGTCAGGCGTGACATAACTGCATCGACAGGCACATCCGACATCTCGCAGACAACGGAAATCGAGTCGTTTGAGACACTTCGCGTGGCTACGCAGTTGCCGAAGGACTGTTCGAATCGGTCCTGCCAGTCCGCCTGACTGAGCCATTCCGGGACAAACCCCAGAACGCGCCGTTGCCCTCCGAAGCCACGGATTAACGACCACGCGTCTTCCGGAAAGCGATGCGTTTTCCTTTCCGACTTGTGCCGGGGGCCCTCGTCTCTGACAGTTGAATTGATCAGGAAATGTGTCGCTTCACCGACAATGCGAGTTCGAAACTCCTGTAGACTGATATCTCCGGAAACGAGTCCTGACAGCAGCAGCTCTTCATTGGAACGCAGGTGACGGTCGAATGCGTCAATGATCGCCTGCGGCACGGTCCTCCTGTCAGGGACCGTCGTCGACGAGATTTGAGATGCTACAGATTCCAGCTCCAGCTGAACTCGATTTTGTTGCTTCAGAAACTCAGATACTGCAGCAGAGACCGCTTCTATATGCTGCACAAAACAGTGGTATATCTTCTGGTATGCCAGCAGCACACAGTACTGTTTGGTGAACGCCTGCACCGCGTCTGCAGCAGTATCGTCATCACGGGACTCAAAGACTGACTCCGGTGATGCTTCAGTGGTGAGTGCTGCGGAGGCTTGTTCGATGTCGACCATCAGCCCTCTGCAGCCGTCCTGAGTTTGCTGCAGTTCGTAAGAGATGTAATGTCCGGCAGAGGCGGCCCCATCAAGACGATGGGGCGAATCCAGAATCTTCTGCAGATGGCCGATAACCATTTCCTGCGTTTTGCTGCTTGTCGTCTCCAGCAATTTCTGAACGTTCGCCACAATCCCGTGCAGAGTCCGCCGCTGATCCTGTGCTGTTGGTGTCCAGGAGAGTTGTTCCTGGATAAAACCCAGCAGTTGACCATGTGTGATTTCATCGGCGGAAAGCGTGACGGTCAGCTTCGCATTAAGTTCCGCCACAAAGGCCTCCACTTGCTGCCCGCAGTCACCCCGCAGAAACGTCATTACATGTTCCGGCAATGTCCGTTCGGTAAGATTCAGTTCGGACAGCAGGGTGTCCGTATCGGATAGTTCGACGGGGATGTCCTGTCGTTGTTCCGGATCAAAAGTCCCCACGGCTCCGCACCATTTTCGCAGCAGCGCAGTGCATAGACCGGAGCTCTTCTGAGACGCCGCGTTATACGCGTCAGACTGTTGCGAACTGACCCCGAGCATACGTAGCCGTGCGGGCTCACCCGGATGATCCGGAGCTGCGGCTCGCCAGGCGCGGAAGTCCAGGCTCGCTGGAGTGGTCGACGAAAGAAACAGATACTCAGCAACGTCAGTGGCTTTGTTTGAGAACTCTCCGTCATTCAGGCCGTCGCCGAGATGAACAAAGTGCGAGTGATCAAAAGGCGCAGCATCGCAAATGTTCGGATCCCGGTCAAAGCCACGTGGCGCTCCCAGACCTGTTGTGCTCAGATGCTTCAGCTCCTTCAGATAAGAGACCGTATTGGCGTCCTGAACATCCGTGACGTTTCGTTCGTTGCCGGTACCATGCAGCAGGATGCCGTGAACGCTGATATCCCGGAATGATCCTGATCGGGCCATACTCTGCACCAACAATCCCACGTCGGTGACGGCTCCGCTGCCCGTTCCACCGACCGTGGACGCGACGACGTACACATCGATACCGTCGGAAGACATTCGAAGTTTACTCGGGTCCCCCGTTTCGTTTGCCGGAGTTTCTGAAGACACCTGCCGCAGACGATCTTCAATCTGTTCTTGAACGGATCGGCGGTGGTCACACATGGCGAGTCGACCCAGGGGCCGAATGCCTTCAACATTGCCCGATCGGGGTATGTTGAACAGCCAGCGACGACTCATCCATGACAGGTCCATCTCTGTCGCTGATCGGTACTGTGTAGAGGTACGCAGCGGTATCGGCAGTATTTCTTCAACAGACAGACCGAAAGTATCGTCACTGTGCAGTAGTGACTGCAACGCGCCACGATCCGTATCCAGTTGTAGAAGCTGAAACGCGTTTTCAAGGCTGTTGTTGTCGATCAATCGTTTTTTCAGCTCAACGATCACCTTTCCTGCCAGTCCTCCTACACCGATGAAGACAGCTGGCCGCAATGTACCATTCTCCGTATCAACGGCGTCGACCGGTACAGGGGTCGATGCAATATGTCCGACGAACTCAGCGCTGCCCCTGTCAGGAGTTCTGAGCAGTGCGGTGCGATAGACCTCCGCCGACGCCCCGCCGGCATCAGATTCAATGCGGTACAGTCGTGACGATTTACGGCGCTGCAGTTCTTCCAAAAAATGGCGACAGCTTTCATACCTGGAATTCTGATTCTTTGACAGGGCTCTTGCCACAACGGGTCGGTCAATGGGTTGCAGATGAAACAGGTCAGGCGGACTGCGCAGATGCTGAGCCGTGAGCTGTGCGGCAGTTCTGCCGTTGAATGGCGGCTGTCCGGTGAGCATCATCTGATACACGATGGCAAGGCTGTATTGGTCGCTGCTACGGCCGGGGCGCCCCTCAAAAAGTTCGGGAGCGGCAAAGAGCGGTGTGAACCCGTTAACGACGGAGACATTCCGGACATTCAGGTCTTTTGCCTGACCAAAGTCACCGACTTTCGCGTGTGCCCCCTGCAGCAGAAGATTGTCCGGTTTGATATCCAGGTGCTGCAATCCGTGCTCTTCGGCCATGAAATCCAGCGCGTCCGCAGCGTCCTTCAGGTACCCCAGAAGTTCTTCCCGAGGTATGCCGTGTTTCTTTCTGCTGCGATATTCCTCAAAACGATCAACCAGACTGCAATCCGCAAGTTCTGTTACGACAACCAGACGGGAATCGACGACCTCGATTCGTTCAATATTAAGAAGGAACGGATGGCGCAGATTTCGCATGCGTTCCAGCGCCTTCAATTCTGACTCCGCATGCGCCTCATTTTGCTGGCCGTACAGGATTTTGACGGCTTTCGGGAGCCCGCCGGGACCGATCGCCTTCCAGACTTCACCGTAACCGCCGGATCCGAGTCGTGTGACCAGCTGATAGTCGGCCAGCTGAATTGCGCCGAGTGTCTCCGAGGCGGATAGTATGCCCTGCTGCTCGCCGGTGAGTACATTAGGACTGATCTGCTGAGTTTCCATGGTTTTGACTTCTTGTTTAGACAGCCGGTCCGCCCGACCTGCGATTTCCCAGCGTTTCGATTTCCGTGAAGAATCCACCCACAATGCGGTCGAAGTGCTCAGCCAGCATCTCGAACGGAAGTTCGTTGTAGGTGCAGTAGTGCTTAATCTGCAGCAGCAGGTCTCGAGCGTGGCACCGCCGAAGCGGTCGGTTAAAGGGTCGGTAATAGTGGTTCAGCAGATGATCAACGCCATCGGGATCGTAATAACATCCAATGGTGTTGGCGGCGATTTGAAACAGGTGATGGAACTCCTCCTCGTCCGGATCTGTCAGTTCAATTCGATACGGAATTCGACGCAGGAATGCTTCGTCCACGAGATCCGACGGTGCAAGATTTGTCGAAAAAATGATCAGCTGCCGAAATGGAACCTGCAGCTTCTTGCCGTTCGCCAGCGTCAGGTAATCTACTTGGTTTTCCAGAGGAACAATCCAACGATTGAGCAGTGCTTCCGGAGAAATCCGCTGTCGCCCAAAGTCGTCAATCAGCAGACAACCGCAATTGCTTTTCATTTGCAGCGGAGCTTCACTGACGTGGGTGACCGAGTCGTGTCGGATTTCCAGATTTTCCATGGTCAGCTCACCGCCAACCACGACTGTGGGGCGGGATACTCTGACCCAGCGGGCGTCCCAGTCTGTGGTTGCGTTGGGTGATTCCGCAGCGCGGTGGTAGGCCGGGTCAAACAAAGTAATGATTTGCCCGCCATCAATAATCGCGTACGGCAACCATATCTCCTGGCCGAAACAACTGGTGATTCGATCGGCGAGCGTCGACTTTCCGTTTCCCGGTGCCCCGTAAAGAAACATTCCACTGCCGGAGTTCACTGCCGGTCCGAGTAAGTCCAGGAGATCGCCGGCGATGGATATGTCCTGGAATGAATCAGACAGTTCTCCACGCCGGATTGGATCTTCCCCCGTGGCCTGGGCCTCAACGGAAATGACGTAGTCATCCAGAGGTACTGGCGCGGGGCCGATATACGAACAGCTGCCGTGAAATGACTGAGCTCTGCTTCGGCCCTCGTCGGACAGTCCGTAGACATAATCGTTGAAGCTGCTGGAGCCAACGTGAGTGACAAGCCTTCGATTACGCAGCCGCTCAAGTGCGGCTTCCGTAATCTTGAAGGGCAGGCACAGTTCTGTCGCGATGCCCCGGCCACTGACGCTGCCGCTGGACAGCAGCAGTTTTGCGACCATGGTGTCCAGAAAAGTCTCACTGAGTCCCAGATCATGGGCGCATTTCGGTTCTGTTGGCCAAAAGCGTTCTCCACTGAGCAGCAGTGAAAGCAGCGACGTGTCGGTTGTTGGGGGAGACAGGGTGGTCATGACATCTGTACTTCGGGGTATGCAAGCTTCAGACTGGGCGTTGCCAACTGATCGGCGGTTCGGCCCGCCCGAACAGATATCCCTGAGCCAGCTTGAAGCCCAGCTCCCGACAGATATCTGACTCTTTCTGAGTTTCAATGCCTTCAGCCAACGGCACGACATCGAGGTCTTCAACAATTCGAATCAATGCCGCCACAGTCGATCGCCGAGCTTCTGACGCCGTGGGCAGTCCCTGAATCAGCTTCACATCGAACTTCAGTATGTCCGGCGGAACCTCGATCAGTTCGGCCAGCCGAGCCTGACCGGCACCAAAGTCGTCGTAGGCGAGTCCGAAGTCGAGCTCCGTCAGCACGTCCCGCAGGCTCTTCAGAAAATCTACTGACGTCACACCAGACTCATGAACTTCCAGTACGATGGATCGCTCAGGGTTCCTGTCCCGCAGGTCATGTAACGAAGTAAACAGTTCCTGATCATTCAATTCCGCGGGATGTGTGTTGAGATAGATCTGCATGTCCTCGCCCAGAGATTCACTGAGTCGCATGCCCTCAACTCGGCAGACACGACTCAGCGCAGCTTCACTCGTCCGCTGAGCGGCCACCCGGAACATTTTTGCCGGTGTCTCAAGTCCGATGAACTGGCTTCGCGACAACACCTCAAAGCCCACATGTTCCTGAGAATCCAATCGCACGATGGGCTGAAACCATGGTTCGACGCCGGGTCGATTAAGGAAGGTGGAGAACTGAACGTGTGCGATGGCATCGGCGGCTGAGTTGGATTCGACGGTGGCGATCTCGTCGAAGGTGTTCTCAGGATGCACGGTGAACATTACATTGCCGAAGTGCAGGATGTCGCCGTCTCGCAGGCCCGCGACCGTCTGTATCTTTCGTCCGTTCAGCAGAGTGCCGTTTGTGCTGTTGCAGTCGCGTACAAGAAGCTGGTCGCCGGCAAGCAGCAGTTCCGCGTGACATCCGGACACAGTGGGGTCCATCACACTGACAATATTCTCCTGATGCCGTCCCACAGTAAACGGTTGTACGGAAATCGGGATTTTCCGGAGAGTGCCTCCGTCCATGAGATTCCCATAGAGCGCCCATGTGATGGTTGCAGACGCATCCGCACCCGAACGCTGCTCACCGTCGCTAGCAGGAGAAGCAAAGCTATCGACTGGTGTCAGAAGTTTCTGTTGATGTTGATTCATGACAGAATCACTAACGTTAAGAATAGGTGAAGTTACGATTTGAGGTGCTGTGGGGACGGTACGGAAAGAAGATCGCGCGCTGTTTCAGCGACTGGCGCCCGTGTGGTCTCGCACCCCGTTTCGAATTCGATTTGCCATGCTCGATGGGGGGATTTCTTCGCCCGATACAGACAATCGTCGGCGGCCGCAAACAGTTGCGCCGACTGGCTATCGAGAAAATTGCCGTGTCGGACGGCGGCGCCGATGCTTGCAGAGACATCCACCTTCTCACCGTCAACGTTCACTACAATCTGTTGCAGACCGTTACTCAGGCGGGACACGGGTATTTGAATATCGCCAGGCGCGCAGCCAAGGCACAGAGCGACAAATTCGTCACCTCCGTATCTGGCGACAACGTCATACGACCGAATGGACTGCTCCAGTATTTGGGCCACCCGGGTCAGTACTTCGTCGCCGATGGTGTGGCCATACGTGTCATTGATTTCCTTGAAGTTGTCCAGATCGACCAGCACGATCCCCACGGACGTGTGCGTACGAGCGGCCCGGTTCCATTCTTCGGCAAGACGTCGTTCATAGGCAAAACGGTTCATCACGCCGGTCAGGGAATCGGATAACGCGGCGTTGAACAGAGATTCCAAACGTCCCCAGCTCAGAAAAAGGTCGCCCTCAACGGCCAGCCCGAATAGCCTGTCGCCCTCTCGGATAGTTGAGCATTCCAGCGTGTCCTCACTGATCAACGGGCCGCGGAGACGGTCATTTGAGAACGACAGGTTCGACATGGTCTCGATCGGGACGGCCTGCCATCGCCTTCGTTCAAATGGGTTGGCTGAGTTCAGGCGGCGAAGGATTTCGCTTCGTTGCGCCACTCCGACAATGCGCTGCTCGTCGTCTGCCACCAGAATGTAATGGCTGCCAAAGTTCCTGTTCAGGTCTCCCAGCAATGTTTCTTTATGCACAACAAGCGGAGCGTCGTCACATTCTCGCGACGAAACCTGGATGACGGCCGCTTTTGCCCTGAGTGCATCTGACATCTGATATTGTCAATAATCCATGCAACGAAGTAAGAAAGGCTGACCAAATGTCCTCACGCCTGGACCGGAACTCCCTGGAGTGCTGAATGCCACTCCTGCAATCTAGCTCGGGGTTCCACTGCGGCGTCGTCTAATTGATGCTTTCGGACGGCATAAACGAATCGAATTGCATTGATTTTGACGGTCAGGTCGATTGGGGTGCGTCACAACGGCAGTTCTGATTCTCAATAACGTCGGGCGCTGCTCTTCCCGAGTATCCACAATGGTCGATACATCGACTCCGGCTGCCGGAAATTGTTATTTGTACGAACGAGACGGTGAATGGGCCGGGTTACCGCATGATCTGAGGTAATCCCATCTGGAAACGACAACGAAATCCGTTCACAATGTGCCTGTCGGTTCGGATAGTCCAAACAGATGCAGATAGCCGTTCGGAGCTTCAGCTTTACACGTACGGCAACTTAAACCGACGACGCCTAACGACCAGTTTCGACGCCTTTTCGGTGAATCGAGGGACGACGTGATCCGTTTTCTGCCATCGCTGCTATTCCTCTGCATCGCCTGCTGCCAGGTTTTGCCGCCGGTGCGGGCACAACAGGCATTCGCTCTGCAGGTCGAAGTTTTGACGCAACCGCTGCCGGGTGTCGGTCGACATACCCAGCAGTGGGCCAGAGTGTTTCAGGAAATGGGGCGACGCGCCAGGTTTCGCGGCGGACGAAACGGTGAGAAGAGCCGTCTTGAGGACACCGGTGTCCGAGGGCGGAATTCCGTCAGAGCAGTCGGCATTCTGCAAACGGATGGATCCCTGGTGTTTCAGGATCGTAGGTTTGTCACGACAAATCTAAAACCCCTTGAGGGATGGCTGCTGCGTCTGGAAACGTATGGCGCTGATGGCCCCCCCAATGAGAGTCCAACATGGGGACTGACGGAGGAACAATATACGATCGTGCTTCGGCGACTGAGAGAAACGGTGAACACACCTCTGGATGTGCGAACTCCCATGGAACTCATTGACAGTCTGAAGTTGCCATCCGACCTGCAGGTTACGTTTACCGACGCCGGGCGTCAGCGGGCGTTTCCCCGGAATACGATTTCCCGAACGACCGACGCCTACAAGGGGCTGAGTAAAGGCAGTGTCCTGGCAGCGGCATTGACACAGTTTGGTCTGGGCTTTCGTCCCAAAGCCGGATCCGGGGCGGGCTTTCGAATCGAAGTGGATGCCGGTACGGAAGCCGACAACATGTTTCCCGTGGGCTGGAAAAACAAGGCCCCCATCACGACCGTTGCTCCTGCACTGGCGAAGTCGGTTTCGGTTGACCTGGAAGGTGCAGAACTGGATGTCCTGATACAGGTCATCGCAGAACGCCTTGAGGTCCCTTACTTCTACTCGCATTTTGCATTACTTTCGAATGGCACAGATGTATCGTCCGTCAAGTACTCGCGCAAGCCGGACCGGCTCTCTCTGTTCAGGCTGATGGACATCATCGGCAAGAAACATGATATGGGCCTGAGTCTTCGCACGGATGAGGCTGGCCATTTGTTTCTGTGGGTGACCACGGCGGACGAACACAATGCTTTCCGAAGACGATTCTGACGCGACAGGCGTCACGTCACAGCGGAGCGTCGCTGTGACTTTCTCTTCGGCGAACGAACGGCGAACGAACGGCGAACGAACGGCGAGTTGCGGTGGAGTTGAAAACACGTGTGCTGCCAGATTCGTCTCCAATGCCTGCGGCTGACGATTTCCTGCAAAATATGGGAAAATTGAGGAGTTCATGGCTGCGTCAATGTTTAGTCACCGCACTCGGACCCACAATTCGCCCTCACATGCGTGCCCCTCAGAATCCCAATGACGGAAAGACCCTGTTTTATGGCCATTTCGGCTTCCACCACCTCCGCCCATGAAATTGCTGCGGACTGGCTTGCAGTCCTCGTTGCAGACACATCAGAAATTCAGGAAAACGTTGGTCAGATCGACGATGTTCTCGGCGGTGTCATCCGGGCGGCCATGGACCGTGGTGATTTCCACGCAAAGCCGAATGAACTGCTGACGCTCTACCAGACCTCCGGCGTTGCAGCCACCAACATCGTCGTCGTCGGCCTGGGAGCGGCCGCAGGCTGTGACATGCGGGGCCTCCGCCAGGGAATGTTGGCCGGGCTGCGTATCTGCTGCCTGCAAAAAGAACAATCTGTCGCGATGATCGTGGACGAATCAATCAGTGAAAACATTTCTGCGTCACAGCTTGCCGAAACATTCAGTGACAGTGTCGTCGCCGGACCTGTCGACGCTGACGTGTACAAGGCAGAGATCAAGCGACATCCGTTTCTCAGTGCCACATTGTGCCTGCCGAGTATCGACGGCATTGAGCGGGCGCTTGACACTGGCGCTACTGTCGGTACCGCATGCAACGTCGTCAAGGATCTTGTAAACCGAACTGCCAACGATATCTATCCACAAACCTTTGCGGCTTGCGCCGCTGAGATTGCCGAAGACTGCCAACTGGAGTGTGTGATTCTGGACGAGACACACATGGCTGCCGAGAAGATGGGAGCCCTGCTGGCAGTTGCTCGTGGCAGCGAGAAACCGCCACGAATCGTGAAGCTGATGTACAAGGGGGCGGGAAGCAATGATGAAACAATTGGAATCGTTGGCAAAGGGGTGACGTTCGACAGTGGTGGATATTCGATCAAGCCAACCGATAGTATGATCTCAATGAAGGCCGACATGGCCGGCGCTGCAACGGCTCTCGGCGTGATCAGTGCTGTCGCCACCTTAAAGCTGCCGGTGAATCTTTCCGTCTATGTGGGGCTGGTCGAGAACATGATCAGTGGTAACGCCTACCGTCTGGGCGACGTTGTTACCGCGCGAAACGGGACGACAATCGAGATCCACAATACAGATGCGGAGGGCCGTCTGGTGCTGGCGGACGTGCTTAGCTATGCCGTTGATGACGGTGTTGATGCGATCATAGATCTCGCGACGCTGACCGGCGCGTGCGTGGTTGCGCTGGGCGAAGAAATTACAGGGGTATTCTCTAATAGTTCAGCATTGAATGACCGGATCACAGATGCGGCCGCAGCGACGGGTGAATTTTTCTGGCCGATGCCCATGCATAAACACTTTGAGCCGCTGTTGAAAAGTGATGTTGCGGACTGCAAAAATGTAGGGCCCCGCTGGGGAGGGGCCGTTACGGCGGCCAAGTTTCTCGAAAAGTTCGTCGGCGAAACGCCGTGGGTACATCTGGACATTGCGGGGCCTGCCTGGGCCGACTCCGGGGCGGCATGGCAGGACTCGGGTGGTACGGCCAGCTGCGTGCGGACACTGATCGAAGTTTTCCGCGGGAAATAGCTGACAAAAGGAGTCGTTTTCGCGGCAATTCTGCTGTTTTCCACCATATTCCCTGCTAATGGCTCGGTTGTCGACACATTGCTGCCCGGTCTGGCCCGGAAATTTGCGAGGCTGGTATCGTTGTTGGCGGCTTCTCGACCGACTAAACTGTCAGCAGCTCGGGAGGACGCTGGACGTGCGTAAAGAGACATCTCTGAATCGGCGCGGCTGCAGTCAGCTCGGTCAACTAGCCTGCTCTGTTCCCGTTCCGAGCGATCGGGTCCCGCCTGCACTCGTTCTGAGTGACGTTCCCGCAAAATGATTCCTGTGACCGAAACTATCTCCAATCGAAATCTGCAATTGTGTTCTGACAGAACGTTCGACTATCAACCACGAACACGTGTTGTTTTTGGAATTGGCAGTTTCGGCAGACTGGGAGAACTCGCCGGTGAGTTTGGCAACGGTCCCGTCCTGCTGGTGACGGATCCCGGGCTGCGACAGGCCGGACACGAAGCGGCCGCTGTCGCTTCGCTTGAATCCCGGGGGCTGAAGGTCGCCGTTTTCGACGAGGTTGCTCCCAATCCGACAACAGACGATGTTGACCGATGTGTGGAGTTCGCGAAGGGGCAACGCATCCAGCTGATCGTGGGTCTGGGCGGAGGCAGCAGCCTGGATTGTGCCAAGGGAGCCAATTTCCTGCTTACAAATGGCGGCCGGATGCATGACTACAAAGGCGTCGGTAAGGCGACACACGACATGCTGCCCATGATTGCTGTTCCAACCACATCCGGCACAGGAAGTGAGGCTCAGTCTTTTGCTGTGATTGCCGACGCCGAGACGCACATGAAGATGCCTTGTGGCGATCCTCGGGCGGCCTGTCGGGTGGCGATCCTGGATCCGGAACTGACCGTCACGATGCCACGGCCCGTGGCTGCAGCCACGGGCATCGACGCCATGACGCACGCTCTGGAAAGTTATGTGACCAGTGTACGCAACCCGGTGTCGCAGATGTTCGCTCGACAGGCGTGGGCGCTGCTGTCAAAGTCGTTCTCAAACGTGATGATCACTCCCGACGACCTTGAATCGCGGGGGGACATGCAGCTGGGGGCCCACCTGGCGGGGGCCGCAATTGAAACAAGCATGCTGGGCGCGGCGCACGCCACTGCCAATCCGCTGTCAGCACATTTCAACACGGTTCATGGCATTGCTGTGGGGGTCATGCTGCCACATGTCATCCGCTGGAATATACCCGAGGTTGGTCACCTTTATCGTGATCTTGCCATTTCCGCCGGCTGGGCCGGCCGGGGCGACACAGACGCAGAGGCGGCCGAGGCGCTGGCCGCCGGTTTCAGCGAACTAGTAGCCACTGCCTCGATGCCGCAGACACTCACTGATGTTCTGGAAGCTCCGCTGAATAACGACATTCTGGACACTCTGGCCGAAGAGGCGAATCAGCAATGGACGGGAACGTTCAATCCTCGAACAATGGATCGGGATTCGTTTCGTCAGCTTTACAGAAATGCCACTTGAGGAAAAGTTCTGATACGTCAGCTGCAGCACAGGATACCGTTTCGCCCCCCCAATCAGGAGTTTCAAAATGTCCCGGCAATTGACTCGGCGCAAAACACTTGTGACCCTGTCGGGTGGTGCTGCGGCTTTTCTGACAGCCAAACAGGCGACCGCTGTTTCGGTTTCAGAATCGGCGTTGCCCGAGCCGACAGAATCCAGTTGGGCATCCTTCCGTAATGGACCTGCTCAACGTGGCGTCGCAAGAACGCAGCTCGCCGTGATGCCCGAACTCAAGTGGGAAGTTGTTTCCCGCGATGGTTGGTTGGCGACCTGTGCTATTGTGGGGGATCATGTGTACGCCCCGGCACTGCAGGGCTATCTGTTCTGTTTCGACCGCGAAACGGGGGCAGAACTATGGCGATACCGCACAATTGAAAGTACGGATGAGAAAAAATTTGCGCCCGGTTTCAAGGCGGCACCGCTGGTGGCTGGCAAAGCCGTCTACGTTGGCGACGAGGACGGCATTCTACATGCGGTGGACCGTGTCTCCGGTGAGCAATTGTGGACGTACGCAACAGATGCCGAAATTGCAGGAGGGGTGGCTGTTTACCAGGACAAATTGTTGCTGGCATCGCATGACGCCTTCCTGTACTGCCTGACGAAGCAGGGCGGCGAGCACTGGACGTTTGAAACAAACGACCGCATCAACTGCTCACCGGGTGTTGCCGAGCATTTCACCTTTGTGTCCGGTTGCGATGAACACCTGCGAGTCATCGACCTGAACAGCGGAAAGGAAACTCGGGATGTCCCTATGGAATCCTACCTGATCGCGTCACCGGCGATTGTTGATGAAATGCTTTACGTCGGATCACAGGCGGGCATCGTTTCGGGTGTCAACTGGAAGACGGGGGAGATAAAATGGCGCTATGAAAACGACAGGAGTATGCCTTATCATGCATCTGCCAGTGTGACGGATGATCTGGTGCTGGTGGGCAGTCACGATAAGAAGTTTCACGCCATCGACCGGCACTCCGGAAAGGGACGCTGGACGTTCCTGACGAAAGGTAGAATCGAATGTTCTTCCGCCGTTGTAGACAGTCGCGTCTTTTTCGGTTCTCGTGATGGTAATATCTATGGACTCGCCATACCGGATGGTAAAGAGGTTTGGAAGTTCAACGCCGGCAAGTCCATAACGGCCGGTGTATCGATCGGAGAGGGCTGCATGGTGGTGGGTGAAGATGATCACAATGGCAAGCTGCGATGCTTTGCCTGACGAAACACACAAATTCTCCCGTCGCCACGCGAACCTCTTCAGAGTGTCACAACCCGACAGAACATTATGACAACAACAGACGTTACCACTGCAACCGAAGTTGGCAGCTATTTCATTTCCAACTATCCACCGTTTTCACTGTGGACTGAACAGAACGTGCCGGAAATCCTGAAAGCCTTTGACCGGCCGGTACAGCAGACCTCAGACACAATCGCAGGGCTGTACATTCACATTCCGTTCTGTCGCAAACGCTGTAAGTTCTGTTATTTTCGCGTATACACAAATCAGAACGCCGCGGCTATTGAAGAATATGTCCAGGCGTTGATTCGTGAAATTGAACTGATCAGCCACAAGCGAGGAGTTCAGGGCCGGGAATTTGAATTCGTGTACTTTGGCGGCGGCACACCATCCTACCTGAGTTCCAAGCAACTGCGTTCGCTGCGAGAACGCATGAGTGAACATGTTACGTGGGAAAAAGCAAAGGAAGTTACATTCGAGTGCGAACCAGGTACGCTGAGTCTGGACAAGGTACAGACGCTGAAGGACATCGGAATCACCCGAATATCGCTCGGCGTCGAGAATTTCAACGACAGTATTCTTGAACAGAACGGTCGTGCTCATCTTTCGCCCGAAGTAATGAAGGCGTATGACTGGATTCAAAGTGTTGGATTCCCACAGGTTAACATCGACCTGATCGCCGGTATGGTCGGCGAAACGGACGCCAACTGGCGGCAGTGCATCGACAAAGCGATCGCGATGCAGCCAGACAACATCACGATTTACCAGATGGAATTGCCCTTCAATACCGTGTATTCGAAAGAAATGAGCGAAAAGGGCGTCGAGTCACTTGTGGCGGACTGGCCCACCAAGAGACGTTGGGTCAGCGAGGCGATGGACCAGATGCTGGCGAACGGCTACCACATTTCCAGTGGCAACGAATTGGTCCGGAATCCGGAAAGCGACCAATTCGTCTACCGCGACAACGTCTGGCGGGGGTGTGACCTCATTGCCACCGGTGTTTCGTCATTCGGACACTTTCAGGGTGTCCACTATCAAAACCTGGACCGCATCGAAGACTATATCAGTACGGTCACGACCGGCGATCTGCCCGTGAATCGTGCCCTGCGCCCCAGCGATCATCAGATGCTGATTCGAGAACTGGTGCTGCTGATGAAAGAAGGTCACATTAGCGGGAACGCGTTTCATGAAAAGTACGGCGTTGATATTCTTACTCAGTTTGCCGACGCATTTTCCAATCAGCAGTCCGCTGGATATCTGACCGTGGATGGCGATAATGTGAAACTTACCCGCAAAGGACTGTTGCAGGTTGACAGTCTGTTGCCCGAATATTTTGAAGAAGAACACCGCGCCGTTCGTTATACCTAATTCAGATGTCGATGGAGTCAGCCGCCTGTGAACCCGTTAATTGAACTCGAACAACTTTGTTCGCTGTTTCCCGAACCCGAAGGCCAACCGCTGTACCTTTCCGCAGAACATGTCGCGCGCGAAGCTACGCCTGAGCCCTATCATCGCATGCTGGTGCACGAACACCATATGACCGTCACCATGGAAAGCTATCATGACTGCTCAGTTGATGTAAAAGTGGTGAATTCATGCTACGAAGACGACATGTACTGCCGCAAAATTCTGTTGAGCAAGCATGGCACCAGCGATGTGGTGCAGTTTGGCATCGTGCGATTCAATTTCAGCTTCGTGACGGATGCAGTCCGCCGCGAAATTGAATCAGAATCGATTCCTCTCGGACGCGTTCTGATCCAGCATAACGTTCTCAGGCACATTGACCTGGGAGCAATCGTGAAATTCGAAGCCGGACCGGGCCTGAGTCGCTACCTGCCTCTCAGCGGAGGGCAAAGTACGTTCGGTCGTATGGCTACTATCTTCTGCAACGGGTCTCCCGCAGTAGATCTGCTGGAGATCGCAGCCCCACTTACCGGAAAGATTTAATTACGTTGTAGACAATTTCGTCATGCAACGTATAGCAATATGTGGTTCAGTGTTTTGACCTTCCTGAATTCTCGCTCGTCATCTACAGACGTATCTCCGCATGATTCACCCCAATCCTGAATCACCGCTCAACTATCTGCCTCCACTTCAGTCGCAGTACGACGTGATTGTGATCGGTGGCGGGCCGGCCGGATGCACGACGGCGGCTCTGGTGGCCGAATACGGTCACAGCGTACTGCTGCTGGAACGAGCTCAATTGCCGCGATTTCATGTTGGCGAGTCTCTGATTCCTGAAACTTACTGGCCTCTGAAGCGACTGGACCTCATCGACCGGTTGAAACAGTCTGCGTTTCCTCGCAAGTACAGCGTGCAGTTTGTCAGTGACGGAGTGAAGGAATCCGCCCCCTTCTACTTCGAACGATACAATCAACACGAAAGCAGTGTGACATGGCAGGTGAATCGAGGTGAATTCGACCAAATGCTGATGGATCGTGCCCGGGAACTCGGCACTATTGCTCACACTTCCGCTCACGTGACGGACGTGATCTTTGAATGCACACAGGCCGTCGGAGTGAAATGTCGGCTGCTGAACGAGGATGGCGGAAGGTCGGAACGAGAAATCCGTTGCCGAGTGGTCGTGGACGCGACCGGACAGTCCGCATTCATCAGTAGTCGTCGAGGACAAAGGGATGCAGATCCCATGCTGAAGAAGGGGACAATCTGGACGTACTGGCGGGGCGCTCACCGTGACTCCGGCAAGGACGAGGGGGCGACGCTGATCATGCAGACGCCCGGAAAGAAATCATGGTTCTGGTACATTCCGCTGCAGGATGACGTTGTCAGTATCGGCTGCACGGGCGGCATGAAATATCTGTTTGACAAAGATGCCGGGAGCGTAGAAGCGGTTTATGATCGTGAGCTGACTCGTTGTCCGGCGATGCAGAAGCGTCTTGTGAATGCGACTCGGTGTACGGATTTCTTCACGACCAAAGACTTTTCGTATTATTCGCGCGAGGGTGCGGGTAACGGCTGGCTGCTGGTCGGAGATGCGTTCGGATTCATCGACCCTGTGTATTCAAGCGGTGTTTACCTTGCACTGAAGGGGGGCGAATTCGCTGCAGACGCAATTCATGATGCACTGCAACGCAGTGATCTGAGTGGATCACGTCTGGGTCAGTGGCAACCGTTGTACAAACAGGGCATTGAGAATTTTCGCAAGCTCGTGTACGCGTTTTATGCTGAGAACTTCAGCTTCGGAATGTTTCTGAAGGAGCACCCTCAGTACAAATCAAACATGGTTGATATTCTTGTGGGTGACGTGTTTAAGCCCGGCGTGGGTGACATCTTTGATGCGATGGGAGCGCTTAAGCCCGCAATGGACATGCCACTCACTCGTCCCGCTATGGCTTAACTACGTAACAGCCCCAAATCAGCCAGGAGCGTTTGCCTGCGATCGTGGTCACGCGGGCCGGGAAACGCTGATCCCATAGAAGACGGTTCGAACAGGGTTCGAACCGTCTTTCTGAATTAATATGCTAACTCGGATCTACGAGCCCGTGGGAGGAACCAATTCCGGTTTCAGTATGAACGGGAACACTCGTACGGCCTCACCGGCAGGATGTTCCCTTTTGTAGGCCAGTTGGGCAGCTCGATCGGCGGCGAACTGCAGTCGGGTAAAGTCCAGACCACAGTAGCTGTCGGTGTCCGCTTCGGCTGCGACATCGGCGAACATTTCTCCGGATGAGGCAGCATGCCTGCGCACGCCATGAATACTTCGCTCGCGGACCTTTACTCCGGCGGCTGATAGCTTGATCAGACCCTTCAGGAAACGACCGGATGTCGTGTCGGCACCAGAGACCCGCCACAGACGTTCCCACTCTTCGTGAGCCTCCCAATAGTAGCCCAGATTGAAAAAATCGATAGCAAGCAGATAGTTGCGGTTATCTTTCCATGTTTCGGGACTGAGAGCTTTCGGCCCCTGTCCCGGAGCATGCTTACGTCCATAGCTGTGACCTTTGGGGTCACGAATGGGATGCGGCAGACCGGACGCCGGGTAAAACGCGTATTCGGGAACGGGTATGGACGGAAGAAGACGTGGACACTCCGCATCGGCCGTGATCATATGCTGTAGGCTCCAATAGATTTCGCTAAAAAAAACGAGGCTGCGACCATCGTTCCCACGCACCACCTGCTTGACGAGCCGCGGTTTTTACACAATCCAATTGCCAGTATCAGTTGTTCCACTGGCGAAACCGGGGTTGATTAAACGTTCGGCACACTGCTGTACACTCAGTGCGGAAAGGCGGGAGTCTCAAAAAGGCAGGAGGTATGGCCGGGGATGTTGATGACACAGAACACAATGATTTATCACTTACGACTTTACACGCTTTTTTTGCGAACTGCGAGTACTTCTTGGTCGAAATCCACAGATTCCGACCGTTCACAGTCGCTGCCGGATACGTCCCCCCAATGCCGACTTTTCGCCACCGCTTTCTTAACCAGAAAAACCGGTGAGCTGATGTCCCCACGTTGCTCTGCCCATGACGATCGAAAACGCTGCATGGCCCGAGTCAGGTTCTTTCCTGGTCCCTAGCGCAAGGGATTGTCATTTTTTAAAGAAAAAGTATTCCCATCGGGACAGTCAGTTCTGCAAAAACTGAATCTTTGTGAGGTCAGCAACAGTCGCCGTATCGCATTGGAATGAGTTCAGAGCTATGGTGCGCATGTGCTGAAAATCACCACCCCAGAGATACGAACGAAGCCGGTCACAAACAGGAAGAGACGGCAGGATATGTCAACGACGAGTGAATCTTTGAATGTGGACGGGGCCGTTCGTGATCGGTACAGCAACGCGGCTCAGGCTGCGGAAGCATCCCTGTGCTGTCCCGTTTCGTACGATGCACAGTATCTTGAGGCCATCCCCCCGGAAATTATTGAACGTGATTACGGATGTGGTGATCCGTCAAAATATCTGCAACCCGGTGATCACGTGCTGGATCTGGGATCCGGTGGAGGAAAAATCTGCTACATCGCGTCTCAGGTGGTTGGGACGGATGGCTATGTCGTCGGCGTAGACATCAACGATGACATGCTGAATCTGGCCAGAAAGTATCAGGATGAGGTCGCAGGACGGATTGGCTATCGGAACACCGACTTTCGAAAAGGTAGAATTCAGGACCTGCAGCTTAACATGGAGTTGTTTGAACAGCACCTGAGTCAGCACCCGGCCGATTCGGCAATCAGCTGGCTGGCGGCCGACGAAGCCGCCGCAAGACTGCGCCAGAGTTCGCCGCTGGTGGACAGCGACAGTATGGATGCGGTTGTATCAAACTGCGTTCTGAATCTGGTTCGTAACGAGGATCGCAGGCAGTTGTTCGCCGAGGTATATCGGGTGTTGAGACGCGGGGGGCGAGCGATCATCAGTGACATCGTCAGTGATGATGACGTACCGGAAGGCCTGCAAAATGATCCGGATTTGTGGAGCGGCTGTATCAGTGGCGCATTTCGTGAAGACCGCTTTCTAGAAGCCTTTGAAAATGCCGGCTTTTATGGTCTCGAAATCGTTAACCGACAGGAAGAAGCATGGGCCGTGGTTGATGGGATCGAGTTCCGGAGCCTTACGGTGCGTGCGTGGAAAGGGAAGGACGGACCATGTCTCGACCGTCATCAGGCCGTCATTTACAACGGTCCGTGGAGAACCGTCATCGATGACGACGGACACAAGTTGGATCGCGGAAAGCGGATGGCTGTGTGTGATAAGACGTTTAATATCTACACATCCAAACCGTACGATGTCCAGGTCACGGCTGTGCCTCCAGCGCAGGCTGTTCCGTTGGACCGGGCTGCTGATTTTGACTGCCATCGCGGGGCGATTCGCAGTCCGGTTGTCACGAAACAGGGCTCAGAAGCACTGAATATCCTGCCAGGAAACGACTGCTGTGAAGACGGTGGCAGTTGCTGTTGACGCGACGCGGGGTATTCTGACGCGCAAGGCTGTGGCTGTTCCATGGTTTGCTGACGACAAAAGGCACACTGCAGGCAGCGTCTGTGGTTCGACAATGCGGGCCGTCTTGGTACGGGTTGCTGCCTCCGAGTTCGATTTAGTGCCGTCGAATTGTTTGCCGACGCACTTCACAAGGTGAGCGTTCGCTTTGCTTCCCGCCTGGTGCGCGGTGCCGGTGATTTTCAGACGATATCCGGAGGTCCTGACACTTTCACGCTGAATGCGCGCGGTGAAATTGTCGGGTGGCGTAAACAAGTCCCCGCCAGCCCGGCGGAAGTGGCCACTTGAGGCGTCCGCGATTGCTGGCGCCGAAATCGGTTCATCGATCATACTCGTGCGGCGACCGACGGGACCGTACCCGCTGAGGTGCTGTGACAGTGGCGGATGGAAACCTTCACATTTCAGGGAACTTAACAATTGTCTACAGCCGTTTCTGGTTCACCGGTGTCGTCGGCACTTTTCCGGAAGCGCGGGCGTGCAACAAAGGACGCAGTCGATCAATGACCTGTATTGCTGCGGTATCCGGTTCCAAGGCCAGATTGTTGAATTCCAGAGGGTCCGTTCGATGATCATAAAGTTCGACACCATTTCGCCCCTCGCCCCACTCTGTATACCGCCATCTATGAGTGCGAATGCTGCAGCCCATAACCATCGTCTGCAGACGATGATCAGCCGGGCGCAGTACCTGTGTGACGGCCATGCCGTCCCACGCGGCTACGGGTGCGTCCAGCAGGGGCGCCAGATCTCTGCCGGCCAGACCGTCAGGTGCCTGAATGCCAGCGATACTGGTCAATGTCGGGTAGATATCAACGAATTCCACAATGCGGCGACACGCCTGCCCGTTGCCACTGCGGCCTGGTGCTCGAATGATTAACGGTGCACGGGCGCCCTCCTCAAACAACGTTCGCTTTTGCCAGATGCCGTTGTGTTCGCCCAGGTGGTAGCCATGGTCGCTCCAGAAAACCACGATCGTATCCTCGCCCAGGTTCAGTCTGTCGAGCGCCCCAAGCAGTCGTCCGACCTGAGTGTCCACGAATGACACGCAGGCGTAATAGGCCTGCATTGCCTGCAACAACAGGGGGCGGGGCAGGCTGTAGTTCGGAACGGGACAGTTGTGCGCAAACGCTGCCATCGGTATGTCGTCTCGATCACCAACAGGTGCGAACGGAAGCCGTATCTGCTGAACCGGATACATTTCAAAGTACTTCTTCGGAGCGACATAGGGCGTGTGCGGTCGGAAGAAGCCGACTCCGAGAAAAAACGGCTCTTCCTGGTGTTCTTCCATCAGACGAATGGCTTCCGTGGCGATCATGCCGTCGGTTTGTTCTTTGTCGTTGCCATCTGCTGCCAGCCAGCTGAGCGCGCCACTGATCTTGCGATGTGGTTCGGCATTGAAAACCAGGGATTCGTCGTCCTTGTCGCGGCCCCGGGGATTGACTGTGTGGTCCCACGATGGAGGATCGTCAAAGCCGTCGGTGCCAATCGACGCAGGAACGTTGTAGTGATAGATCTTACCCACCCGAGCCGTAAAGTAGTCCGCTTTCTGAAATGCTTGTGAAAGAGTCACCACGTCCGGAACTTCGTCACGAAAATGTCGATCCAGATCATACACCTTAATCTGGTCGGGCCGCAGCCCGGTCATGATCGACGCACGAGTCGGATTGCAGAGTGGCAGCTGATTGTATGCTCGGTCAAAGCGAACACCGCTGGCCGCGAGGGCGTCGATGTGCGGTGTTCGCGCCAGGACGTCACCGTAGCACCCCAGTGCGGCCGATAGATCGTCCACGGCAATAAACAGGACATTCGGGCTGCCGGCAAAAGTTGTCGGCAGGCGCAGATCCGGCCCTGGTAACAGCCCCGACTGGGCACAAACGAATATGAATACAAGCGACGGTCTCATGTGGCAGTCCTGCTGGTTGTGTTCTTAGGTGCAGTGAACAATGTCAAGATGACGCAAATTTCGGATCTTGGCAACCGATTGGCGACGGAACTTAGTGATGTGCTGATGCTGGCGCTGGCGCAGGAACCGCACTGGCACCCCAAGGCAGACGTCGGGGCCTGCAAGCGGGAATTCTAGAGCAGTTCAAGTATTGTCGTAGACGATACTGGTTCGTGGGAGTAACGAAACTGCGGTCAAAAACGTTCTTCGCGGCCACAAGTCAGCGTGAAACGCTGTAACGTCCAATCCGCACTTTCCCGTGCTCCGCAGATTCGTCCGGGCCATCTTGGATTCCGAGGAGGAACAAAAGTCACACCGGTCGCCGAATGCTCCATGTCGTCGCAGATCCACGTTGTGCCCTCAGGCCCGGTGAAACTCGTAGACGGATCATTCGGGAGCTGATCCTGACGCTACCGGTGAAATAGAGCGACCGGGGCAGACCGCTACAGTTTCAGTGAAGAGTGCGTCAGGCGTTCCACACCGATACTGGTTACTCGATAATTCTGTTCCAGTCGGATGCCAGCTTTTAACTCAGTGGAATACAGACCAGGTTCTGCGGTGAAGCAATCGCCTTCCTCAAACGTATCGTCCCAGTGGGGATTCAGGTGCGGAGCTTCGTGAGGATATAGTCCAAAACCGTGGCCCAGATGATGAAAGAAAGCACCAGGAAGCTGATCGTCCAGCATCGCCTGAGCGGTCTTAAACAACGCTCTGCACGACACGCCGGGCTTTACAATCGACTCAACGAGCTCCAGAACCTCAACAACAGCCTGCCATGCCCGCACCTGCTTGTCGGAAGGCCGCCCATTAACGGCGACCGTTCGACAGTTATCGGCGTAATAGCCGCGGACAGCCGGGCCTAGATCAAGAATATACAGTTCACCGTCGCCCGCCTTCCGGGCTCGCGGCGGGCCGCCGGGGGAATTGCATTGAAAGTCGTTGCCCAGTGCGGTCAGCGGTTCGCCCGCAACATTAACGGCGACCGACTGCAACTGATTGAAGACTTCCAGTTCGCAGATTCCGGGTTCAATGATTTCTCGAGCGCGAACATACATGGCCTCTGTACACTCGATTGCCCGCCGGATCATCGCCAACTCATCTTCCTCTTTGCGTCTACGAATCTGCCACATGTCGTGGTCAGCATCGACGATTTGGTCGGATGATGAAATATGTCTCAGGAGCTGGTTACCGCCTACTGAAGATTCAACCGCGACTCGTCCATTCAGGCGGCCGCCTACGGCGTTGACCAGAGAATCCAGCGCGGATTGCGCCTGGTCCTGTCTGAGCGTGCAGCGCCATTGAGCGGGATATGTGGCAATTTCATCAACCGCAGCGGATTCCGGTGCCTCGTTAGGGGCGCTCAGCGTGCACCGTCCGCCGGCATCCAGGCAGACGGCTGCCTGCATGAGGTGGTGAGGCCGAAAGCCCGTCAAATACTGAATATTTGCGTGATCGGCCAGAATTACTTGGTCCACGGATCGTTCGACCAGACGCTGTTGAACGCGCTGCTGGCGAACTCGGCAAAGTTTCGGCAAAAGGTTGAGAGGTTCGTTGGCCATGTGGCGTAGTTCGGGTGTGGTGCACGCAGTAAATGAGTAGAGTGCGGGAAAGGCATCCGTCATCAGACAGTGGAGTCCTGAACATGAGTGTCGCGAGTAAATCCAGACTCGTCTACCTGTCCGGAAAAATGGTACCCGAAGGGGAGGCGAAGATCTCAATCTTCGACAGCGCCGTCATGCTGGGCGACTGTGTTACAGAATCGACTCGTACCTTTGCGCATCAGCCTTTTCGGCTTACGGACCATATAGACCGACTGTACCGCTCGCTGAAGATCACGCGTATCGATGTCGGACATTCGCGGAAAGAACTGACTCAAATCACTCGGGACGTCCTGGATGCAAACATGCATGCTCTGAACGCCGCGGACGACTGCTGGATTGTTCACAACATCTCCAGAGGCTTACTGAAGCACGGACCGTCACCTGCACAGCAGAACACCGCCACGGTGATGATCTTCACGGACCACATGGATCTTCGCGGCTGGGCAAAGTATTACACAGATGGATGCCATGCCGTCACGTCCATGAGTCGTGCCGTTCCCGCCCAGTCGCTGGATGCTCGTATCAAGAACCGAAGTCGCCTTGCCTATACCATGGCGGATACGGAGGCCAGGCTCGTGGACCCCGACGCTCAGTGCGTTCTTCTGGACATACACGGAAATATTGCGGAGAACAAAGGGGGGAATCTCTGTGTCGTAACGGACGGTGAACTGCGAACGCCGACCACCGAAAACAGCCTTGCCGGCATAAGCCGACAAACCGTCCTTGAACTCTCCGGTGACCTGGGAATACCCGTGCGTGAAAGTCGCCTGCAGATGTACGACCTCTATACTGCTGATGAAGTCTTCTTCACCAGTACGCCATACTGCATCATGCCCGCCACGCGATTCAACGGGCTTCCCGTTTCAGACGGGAAGGTTGGGCCGGTCACGAAACAACTGCTGGACGCGTGGAGCAAACGAGTTGGTGTCGACATCGTTTCCCAGGCACAGCGTCAAATTGACCGGCAGTAGGAAGTACAAACGAGAATCAGAATGAAACGAATCAGACTTGGCGCTGCCGTCCTGAATCAGACGCCGCTGGACTGGGAAGGCAACGTGTCCCGCATTCTTCAGGCCATCCGGGACGCCCGACAGGATGACGTGAGCGTGCTGTGTCTGCCTGAACTGTGCATCACCGGTTACGGCTGTGAAGATATGTTCCTGTCGCCTGCCGTTTGGCAGACGGCATGGGATATGCTGCTTAAAATTGTGCCGGACACTGCCGACATGGTCGTATCCGTCGGTCTGCCGTTGTACCTGACAAACGGTGTGTACAACGTTGCGTGTGTGATTGCTGACCGTCAGATTGTGGGTTTTGTGCCGAAGCAGCATCTGGCCGGTGACGGGCTGCATTACGAGCCTCGCTGGTTCCGTGCGTGGCCGGCCGAGACGATCAGCGACTACCACCGAGACAACAACAGCTGGCCCATCGGTGATCTTATTTTCGAATGCGACGACGTGCGCCTGGGATTTGAGATCTGTGAAGACGCATGGGTCGCTGGTCGCCCTGGAAACCGTATGGCGGAATGCGGAGTCGATGTTATTCTGAATCCCAGCGCCAGCCATTTTGCGTTCGGTAAGCATGAAACCAGAAAACGTTTCGTGCTGGAAGGCTCACGTTCATTTGGCGTCAGCTATGTGTACGCCAACCTTGTTGGCAATGAGGCAGGCCGGGCTATATACGACGGCGGCGCGCTCATTGCTTCATCCGGTGACCTGTTGGCTGCCGGCCCCCGATTCGGATTTCACGACGTTGATCTGACCGTCGCCGATGTGGATGTTGACCTCACTCGAACTCGCCGCGCAGGGATTCATTCCATGCCAGTGGACGTTAGTGATGATGTGTACGACCGGATTGCGAGAATTGGTGGTTCACTGTTGGCTCCGACGACGGACTGCACAGTCACTGCCAACGCCCGTGTCGAACTGGAAACCGACGAATTCACGCAGGCGATGTCCCTGGCATTGTTTGATTACATGCGTAAGAGCCGATCAAACGGCTTTGTTATCAGTATGAGTGGCGGCGCTGACTCATCGGCCACAGCGCTGTTGGTTCGGTGTATGGCGGAACGAGCAATTGCGGCACTGGGTGCCGAAGGCGTCCGTGAAAAACTGGCTTACATTCAGGGTCTGAACCAGGCAAACGATGCGGACTCTGCGATGCAACTGCTCTTGACGGGCGTCTATCAGGCCACCCGTAACAGTTCAGAGACGACGCGAACAGCCGCGGAAAAAGTGACGACCGCAGTCGGAGGTGTTTTTTATTGTCTGGACGTGGACCGAATCGTCACGGAATACACCTCGATTGTGGAACACGCAATTGGACGAAAACTCGCATGGGATAAGGATGATATCACACTGCAGAATATTCAGGCCAGAACGCGGGCACCCGGTATCTGGATGTTCGCCAACCTGAAAAATGCTCTGCTGCTTTCTACCAGTAATCGTTCTGAGGCGGCCGTCGGCTATGCGACGATGGACGGTGATACATCGGGTGGTCTGAGCCCTATTGCCGGAATCGATAAAGCTTTCCTTCGGGAATGGCTGACGCTGATGGAAACCAGGGGCTCTGCAGACTGTGCTCGGATCCCTGAACTGTCCCTTGTGAATCAACAGCAGCCGACGGCCGAACTGCGTCCTTCCGAATTTGAGCAGACGGATGAAGGTGACCTGATGCCTTATCCATTGCTGGACGAAATTGAGAGCCTGGCGATTCGGGATAAACTAAGTCCTTCAGAGGTTCTGGCAAGATTGACTGATCTGCACTCGGAATATTCCGCCAGCCAGTTAACAGAATGGTTGAAGCGATTCTTTCGGCTGTGGTCGCGAAACCAGTGGAAACGCGAACGCTACGCCCCTTCCTTCCATGTTGATGACAAGAATCTGGACCCCAGAACATGGTGCCGCTTTCCCATACTTTCCGGTGGCTTTGAGTACGAGCTCTCTCAGCTCTAACACGACTCTCTCAGTTTCTGTTGTTGCAGAACATGCTGATGCATGTGATTTTCGAGTGACGTTCCTGATGGTATACTGTTTCTCTATGAGCTTATTTTCTGAATTTCAAGAGCAGCGATTTGCCAACGGCTACGAACTGGTCGACGGCGTTTTGATGAATCAGCAGAATCCGGATCAGTTTCGGATTCCTCACCCTGTCCTGAAGAAGCACGTCAGCGCGGGACATTTCGTGGAACTGAGAATCGATTCGGCTCGGTTCTCAGTCCATCCGGATGCTCCCGAGCAGTGTGAATGCCCGTCGTGTCACGGAAACGCTTCCAAGCCGATTCTCAGTCATGAACAGCCGGCGTCGCTGGTTCCTCTGGCTGCCCAGGATGTACCGTCACGAGGGTGGGGAGAGGATTTCTGGGTGCAGGTTCGGCAGAGCGATGACGGCTATTTCAAAGGCGTTATTGATAATCCGCTTTATGAGTCACGACTGCATGAGGTCAGTCTGGCAGACGAAATCGTGTTCCATGCCGATCACATTCTGGCGGTACATCCCACGCACCGACAGGAAATGGTGATGGGAATGGACGAAGCTGATTTGAAACAGCTGGTGAAGTGGTTGGGCACTCTGTAAGGCGTCGACAACATAGACACAACAATATTACGTCACGCCGGAAATAGGTGCGGCGTTGTACAGCGGGATCGGACGGTCCTGCAGATCATGCCATTGAGTGTGGGGCGGCAGACCCAGAGCTCTATAGATCGTCGCGGCCAGTGATTCCGGACTTTGCGGCTCCGACTTGGGTTGCCCACCGTGGCTGTCGGTGCTTCCGATGATGCGGCCCCCACCAAATCCGCATCCAGCCAGCATGACCGACTGTACCGCTCCCCAATGATCACGCCCTGGCTTTGCATAATGCTGTGGCAGGCTTGAAATTTTTGGAGTGCGTCCGAACTCACCCGCCATCACGACAAGTGTGGATTCCAGCATACCACTCGCAGAGAGGTCGTCCAGCAAGGCCGCCACAGACCGATCCATCGGGGGCAGAAGGTAGTTTTTCAGATTAGGAAATGCGTTCCCGTGCGTGTCCCAGGTCTCGTTGTTACCGAGATTGACCTGCACAAATCCGACACCGGACTCGACAAGACGCCGTGACAGCATCAGGGACCAGCCGAACGTGTTCTTTCCATAGCGTTGAAGTTCTGATTCGTCAGCAGAATGTATATCGAACATGCGGCTTAGTCGACCGTCGCCGAGCATGGAGATTGCCCGCGAGCGAGTGCGCGAGAAACGTTCGGTCTCGTCCAGTTGCTGCAGCGTGCGATCACGCAGTTCGATCTGCGACAGCAGCTTCAGACGGTCATCAAAGTGCGACTTGGAAAGGCCCACCGGAAGATCCAGTCCGGGTGTTCGAAATTTCATACCCGAAGAAGTTTCCTGTCCCCGCGCGTGATGGAACTCATACTCGGGCCATGCACCATAGCTCCTGGCATTAAAACGACTCGCGTTCAGCATCCATGGATCGTGCTGCTTACCCATCACTCCGCCGAACTGACCGGGTATCACACGGCCTGTGCGATGCACTAGTTTCTCCGGAAGAACGACGGCCGAAGGCAGACCATTCGCCTCTGGCAGAAGGGCTCCCATCAATGCTGCGATCGACGGGTGATCAGTAGGTTTTGGCAGCGATGGATTGAATCCGACGGGCATTGGTGTTCGGCCGCTCATCATCACCGCGTGCCCCTGGGAATGTTCGTTGTATGGGTGGGTCAGACTACGAACAACGCTCCATAGACTGCTTCGGGCGGCCAGCAGAGGCAGGTGCTCACAAATCTGCAGCCCCGGAGTCTGGGTTGCGACCGGTGAAAATTCACCTCTAATATCTGCTGCGGCATTCGGCTTGGGATCAAAGCTGTCCTGCTGTGCCAGTCCACCGGAAAGAAAGATGTAGATCACTGATCGGGGTTGGGGTGTGGTTACCGGGTTTGCGCGGACAAATGGCTGCGCTGCCAGTGCGGTGGAAACGGATGTCAGCCACCGTCGTCGCGTGTGAGAACCGTTCATTGAATTCATCCTCCACATTTCCAGTCGCTCCCGCAGCGCTTCCGTCCGACCGTGAACGGAAAGCGTACATCTGTCAGTATAGTCAAAAGTCACACGAATCGGGATCAGAAAACAGAGTATGGCCAAAGACTCATGGCGTGGACCGGGGGCCGCGCCAGCCGCCGCACAGAATGATCTTCCCGCAACCTCCCGAACAGGCGACAATAATCCTTGTTTTTTAGTGATTTTCGGTCGAGTGAGACTGAATCATGGTATCTGTTTTTCACGGTTTAGTACATCAAAACATGAGCGACGATACTCCTTCTACATTAGCTGCAGAGCAAATTGATCACAATTCGTGCTTAATGGATCTACGGATCGCCGGTTGCGGCTTCGCAATGGGGGCCGCAGACATCGTGCCGGGTGTCTCTGGCGGCACTGTGGCCCTGATCTTGGGCGTTTACGAAAGACTGATCGACGCAATCACTCGTTGCGACTCAACATTCTGCAGATTACTGTGCCAAAGACGCTTGCGGGCTGCTGCTGATTACATCGATCTTCGATTTCTGCTGGCGTTGGGTTTCGGAATTGTGGCAGGCATCGGCGGCCTGGCATCACTGATGAACTATCTGCTGACAAACCAGATGTCACTGACATTTGCTGCCTTCACCGGGATGATTATCGCGTCCAGCATGATTGTGGCGAGACGGATCTCGAAGTGGCACTTCTCGCACATCGGGCTGTTGCTGATGGGAACGGGAATTGCCTGGCGACTGGTCACGCTCCCGGCCCTGCAGAATCCTCCTGACACGTTATGGTATTTGTATCTTTGCGGCATGATCGGCATCACCGCTATGATACTGCCAGGTATCAGCGGAGCCTTCATACTGCTGTTGCTGAGTCGCTACCACTACATTACCGACAGCATTAAGGGGCTGGTTCACGGCGACATTCACGTTGAGGTGATTGGGGCACTGTTCGTGTTCGGCGTCGGTTGTCTGACAGGACTTTTGACGTTCAGTCGATTGCTTCGGTGGTTGTTGTCCCGCTTTCACGATGGGACGATGGCGGTCCTGTGTGGTTTTATGGTGGGCTCCTTGTACAGGCTGTGGCCGTTCCAACGTGACACGACGCCCGACATCGAAAAATTCAAAGACAAGACGTTCGAGAATTTCCTGCCCGATGCTGACACGTCACAATTCGCTTCTGCCGTCGCATTGTGCATCTGTGGTATATCAGTTGTCCTTATTCTGGACGTTGTGGGCCGTCGGGCACAACGCATGCGAACGGCAGGGAAGGACACTTGAACGCAATCGTCCGTTCTAGTTGGAACCATCGTGTGTGCCGCGAATGTTGCCGCACGTGCCGCGGAGCGGGTTGGTGATAGCGCAGAATTGTTTGTAATTAGGCCACGAGGCCTTCCCTGAACTTTAGAACGAAAGTTGAATTCACGAACTCAATGAAAAACAAGTGGAGTGCGGCGCTGTCTGAACGATTCGCCGGTCCGGGGCAGCTGAATCCGCTGCAGACGCTGCCACTTGGAAAGTGGTCTGTGGTGAATGATCTGACCGTAGCCATCATGATTCTCCGTTGTGCAGCCGGGAGCGACGCCGGTGATCTTTTGTTATTCAATCTGTCTCTGGAACCGGCCGGACATGACGCGGCTTATTCGGGCGTCCAGGCTGATTGTTCTGACCAACTGGCTGCCTGTGTGGGGTAGTTTTTTGTGGGTATCTACGTGACTTCACAGATTGATGTGCTCCGGCGGTCGGGTCTGAGTATTGTCACACTTTTACTATGTATCTACTCCGGTGTTGCCCCGACGCTGGGCACGTCCCCACACTGTGCCGTTGACGTCAATAAGTCCGACCTGCAGTCACAGACGACTCCCCACACCTGTTCGCCGGCCTGTGCCGTTTCAATTCTCCGTTTGCACGATATTGCAGCTGCGGAAAATGAATTCGCTGAACTCTGCCTAACGCGTGAAAGTACTCACTGTATCGAGGCCTCATGCTGAAGACGGCAGATACCGCCGGGACTGTAGCCGTCGAGCCGTTCTCTGAATCATCACTGCTTCAGTGCTGCGCGACTCCCTGCGTGTTGTCCGTCAATGTTGATACGGAATGCTTCGGAGACATAACAGATCATGGATTCACGAAGAACGTCGGGCATTCTGTAGTGTGTCTTAGGCAAATCGGCCACAATCGCGTATCCGTGTTCGATCCGTCGCCCGATTTCGGTATTGAAGACTGGGGGCAAGATATTTTTCAGGCGGTGACCAGTGGCGTCATACTTCGTCTTGTCCCCCGTGATGCCGCACATCAGCGAAGTGCGCGGATCACGCGGCCACTGACAAGGCGATTCGCCCACGGAGATCTGACAGCGAGGTTGTGACGGTCTGTGACGCATGGCATTGTCTGCGTCAGATGTTGTGGGGCTCTTCTGCGCTTCCTCTCAGGTTACACCAGGCGACACGTGGAATCTCAGCACAGAACACCTCAAACGCACGGTCAACAGAACCACGTTGTACAAGACTGCGCACGATGTGCGGCCGCACCTGACGAATTACCCCAGGCCCTGACCGCCCCGCCGGCGCCATGCCTGACATATCCGCTGATTTAAGCAGGTACAGGTGTTCGGCTTCCCACAGAACCGCAAACCATGCAGCAATCGAATCACTGGTGACGTCCCACGACCGGGGAAGGTGCTGGGTCCGGGGAAGTCGTACTTCGAGTTTCTCCAGGACAGAATGGCAGCACAGAACGCCAATACGTCGCGCTGCAGGGCGGATGCCGTCGTCCCACGGGGTGTCGATCAATTCAAATCGGCGGTTCAGGTGTGGCAGCAATCGAGCGTTTGTGTCCATGGCCCGCAGCGCCAGATCATGTGCTGCCCGATCAGACAGCTGAAAGCGTTCTGCCCAGGCTCGGACCAGATCTGCGGCGTCACCACCGCCAACGACAACCACTGGATTTGCAATGCAATGCCGGTCCACGAACGAAACTACTCGATCACCGATATCCGGAAGACTCAGCAGGCTGCCCCCCAGTTTTAGAATGGACGGTGAATCGTCGGCTGACGACATTCAGCTTAATCCTGACCGGGCACGCTGACCTGCGGCGAACTGACCGCCCAGCAGGCTACTTGTTGCCCGTCGCCGGTTCCCTCCAGTGCAGGCATTTCAGTCCGACACCGATCCTCAGCGATTTCACACCGCGTAACAAACGGGCAGCCCCTGGGCGGATCTCGGGGACTCGGAACTTCGCCTTCCAGAACGTAGAGCTCCGTGCGGTCGTCCGGGTCGTTCACTGGATTCGACTTCAGCAGTGCTCTGGTATACGGATGTTTGGCGTCCTGATATATGTTGTCACACGACATTCGCTCAACGACGTTACCCAGGTACATTACGACCATACGGTCGCAGAAGTGTTCAACGACTTTCAGGTCGTGTGATATAAACATCAGAGTCAGTCCAAACTGTTCACGAAGATCCATCAGCAGATTAAGTACCTGTGCCTGGACGGACACGTCCAGCGCAGACACCGGTTCGTCGGCGATTATGAATTCGGGCTTCACCGCCAGTGCGCGTGCGATGTTCAGTCTTTGCCTCTGCCCCCCGGAGAATTCATGCGGATAACGGTTCTTTGCGTCTTTTCTCAGCTGAACCGTTTCCAGAAGCTCTTCGATATAATTGCCGGTTTCCGCCCTCGGCACAATCTTATGGAATCGAATGACCTCAGACAGCATCTGCGCCGCCGTCATGCGGGGATTCAGAGAAGAGTAAGGATCCTGAAAGATGAACTGCATGCGTCGGCGGAACGGCATCAACTCCGCGTGTGAAAGCCCTGTCGTTTCCGTCCCATCAAAATGCACGGTACCGGCGGTTACCTCCTGCAGACGAATCATCGTTTTCCCAAGCGTGCTTTTACCACAGCCGGACTCCCCGATCACTCCCAGTGTCTCGCCTTTTTCGATCTGCAGGCTGACACCATTCACAGCCTGCACGTTGGCCACCACGCGATTCAGGACTCCGCCCCGAATCGGAAAATGTTTGACAAGACCGGACACCTCGACGAACGCCATCTTTCAAACCTCACTTCTTGTCGAGGATGAGTCGCTGACAGGGAAGTGACAACGCACGGATCGACCACTGTCGTCTTCCGAAATCGGCGGCAGATCTGTCACGCAAAGATCCTGACGGCAATCACAGCGATCCGCAAATCGGCAGGCATCGGGCATGTCGAACAGACTGGGAACAATACCGTCGATGGTCGCCAGTCGTTTCCCCTGTTGTTTTTTTCCGGACTGCGGAATCGACTGCAGTAACGCCCTGGAATAGGGATGAGCCGGATCGTGAAACAGCTCTCGAACGGTCGCCTGTTCGACCACCTGTCCTGCGTACATGACCACGACACGATCACATGTCTGAGCCACCACGCCAAGATCATGAGTGATCAGCAGTATCGCGGTGCCTGTGCGCTCCTGAAGATTCTTCATCAGCCTGAGGATCTGGGCCTGGATTGTGACATCCAGGGCCGTGGTGGGCTCATCGGCAATAAGGATCTCCGGTTCGCATGCCAGGGCCATGGCAATGACTACCCGCTGGCGCATTCCGCCGGAGAGCTGATGAGGATATTCGTAGTATCGACGATCCGGATTTGGAATTTCAACCATGTCCAGTAACTCAACGACCCGTGCTTTGCGCTGCGTCCTGTTGAGCTTTGTGTGGTATCTCAGTGCTTCATCCAGCTGCCAGCCGACGGTAAAAACGGGATTAAGTGCCGTCATCGGTTCCTGAAAGATCATCGCGATACGATTCCCGCGAAGTGCACGCATCTGACGTTCCGAGTATGTCAAGAGATTTTCACCGTCTAGCTGCACTTGACTCTCAGCGCCATAGCGAGTGACGTGTTCGGGCAACAATCGCATGATAGATTTGCTGGTGACCGATTTCCCGCAGCCGGATTCACCAACCAGGCCAACCGATTCACCCCGGTGCAGATCGAAAGACACTTTGCTGACGGCATTGACCAGGCCGCGGTCTGTTCGAAACGACGTTGACAGATTGCGCACCGAAAGTGCCACAGAGGGTGTCTCGGGGGATTTCGGCCGGATCAAATTGCCTGTGCTCACGGTCATCAGAAATCAAACGTGCTTGGGGTCCAGAATGTCCTGCAGGGCATCGGAAAGAATATTGAACGCCAGAACCAGACCGAACATCAGCGCGGTTGCAGCTCCGATCTGCCAGAAAAAATCGTTCAGTACTTCGTCGCGTGCTGCGTCTATCATCAGTCCCCAACTGGCACCACTCTGCACGCCGATCCCCAAAAAGCTGAGAATTACTTCTGACTTGATCGCGCCAATGAATAAAAGCGAAAAATTGATCAGCATCAGATGGGAAATATTCGGCAGGATGTGACGCAGCAGGATTCGGACACGACTGTAACCCATTACCTGTGACGCCTGAACATATTCAGACTCTCTCAACTTCAGCGTTTCGCCACGAATAACACGACAGGGACCAATCCAGAAGGTCGCGGAAAAAGCGACAAACACCGGAATCAATGTTTCGTCAAGTGTGCCGCCAATCAGCCAGCCAAACCGATCACCCGTGAGGTCGTTCAACCAAGCGTCAATCTCTCCGCCTCGAAACATATAAGCCAGAACCATCAGCATTACGATGTTGGGGATAGAAGCAAAGGTGGAGTAAAGCCATGTCACGACTCCATCGACCCAGCCGCCAAAATAGCCTGCCGCCAGCCCCAGTAACGAGCCAATCGCCACGGAAATGAAACCTGTCACAACACCAACCAGAATGGCCACACGGATTGAATAAATACTCCTCAGAAACACAGAACGGCCTGCGACATCCGTGCCAAACAGCAGATGCAGGTTCCGATGACGTGCCTCGGCGGGCGTTTGTTCGGCGTACAGTGACCTCATCTGGCCCTCCGCGGCGCTGGTCAGACGTTCGATCGTCGTGGTGTCGGAACCCGGATTATTCAAGTCATCGAATTCGTCCAGTTCTGCAACCGTGTTCCACAGGGAGTCCAGCCGTATCTGGAAGTCCTCAGCAGAAATATCCGCCGGGCGCAGGTTGCCGATTCGCAAACCTCGTAGTTCCTGTTCGATCTTCTCGTTTGTCGGTTCCACTCCGCGTGATTGAAGTCGACGTTTCAATTTCTGCCGCAGTGCCAGCTTCTGCTCAATCTGCTCTGCATACCAACTGAGATCCTGAAGCCTTTTCTCGAACAACTGACTGACTCCGAAGCCGGGTGTCGACTTTGGACCGTATCGTCTTTCACAATCTTCGACGCTCACCAGGTCACCCAGAATGACGGCCGCCGCCACGGCAACATACGCCAGGATTACGACGAAGCTGATCATCGCCGGCTTATGACGCAGAAACTTCCTGAGACTGCGCGACTCGTCAGAGGCTCCGCTCATGACAGCCTCACCCTTGGGTCCACAACTGCATACAGCACGTCCGTCAGGAGGTTTGATGCGATATAGATCGCTGCAAAGACAGCGGTAAATGCCTGGACGATCGGAAAATCCGCCTCAACGACTGCGGTCAGCAACTGTTTGCCCATGCCCGGAATTGCAAAATAGACCTCCAGCAGAAATGATCCAGTGATCAGAAAAGGAATGGTAATCACGACGCGTGTGATGATGGGAATCATCGCATTCTTCAGCATGTGGACAAACATGACTTTTGGCTGGGATGCGCCCTTGGCCCGAGCGGTCGTGATGTAGTCCCGACCGGATTCTTCAACCATGACCGCTCGGTAAAATCGTGTATCGTAGCCCATCGCGACAATGACGCTGATCAGGACAGGCAGCAGGCAGTAGTAGGGCCAGTGTTTAAGCACATAGGTTCCTATCCCGTCCTTTTCGAGCGGCTCATACCCACTCACCGCAAACGGTGACATGCCGATCTGATCGGGCAGCCACGCGGCGGCGTAGTATTGTCCGAAGACAATATAGACCAGAAAACTGACGCTCATCCCCAGGACTGCGGAAATAACGAGCGCCTTGTCCAGCCAGCGACCTCGGTACCAGGCGGACATCAATGCAATGGCGACTGAAATCAGAGTTGTCAGCACCAGCGACGGCACGGTCAGGGCCAGACTCGGCCCGACACACCGTTGCATGACTTCCCCAACTGTCTGGCCTCGATTGACCCAGCTCTCCTCGTCAAAGTCCAGCGTGCAAAGTTTCTTAAGGAAGATCCCGTACTGCTGGACGAATGGCTTGTCCAGACCCAGTTCCATCCTCTTGGCTGCGATTTCCTGCTCTGTTTTGACTTTCCCCAACAAACCGTTCACCGGATCTCGAACTCGCAAAGCCAGCATGACCAGCAATACAATCCCCATGAAGACAGGGATGTTGTAGAAAAATCTGCGAAGAACGTACGCCCACATACTCTTGGCTTTGATCTCACTCTTGTATTGTATTAACCGTCTGCATCAGCTGTTGACTCAAACCACGCCGACACGGGACATTAGGCAGCCGTGGCGGATTAGTCTACCCTAGGCTGATTCTTTCGTCCCATGCACATACTACTGCTTCGCGTCGTTACGACGGACCTTAACTGTGAGTGGCCAGCCGGGAACCAATTGATGACTTGGCCTGCGGTCCTGATCCATGGTGTGCAGTTCCATCGTGACCTGATGTTTGTCCTTGTCGAACAGCAGAATTCCGTAGCCGTTCTCGCCGTGAGCCGTTCCCGCGACGCTCAATTTGTTGCCAAAGCGATCATGATGATTGCCGGACCCGGCAACCTCCGGGATTTCTCGCCCCCGGGCAGGAACGGAGGGCCGCCAACTTCGGTTTTGTTTGGAAGAAAACGCCGGAAGCGAAAAAGCCCACGGGCCATCGCCCCAATTGTCAATGCCGTGCTGATGCAGCGTGCCAAAGTGGATGTCACCGCTGATCATGACAGCCTGGGACGGTGCTATGGCGCGTAGTGCACGGTTACGCGCCGATTGCGGCCACCCATTGGCATCCATGTCACCGTACGTCACATCGTAGTTGCCGATATTGACGAGGGGCGATTGCGAAAGGACGGCTGACAGTCGATTCTTCAGGGCAACCTGTCTGGCCCACCGGGCGATAAATGCTTCCTGAGCGACGCCCAGTAACTGGAGGTCTTCCCTGTCGAGTTTCCGAACGTCAAACGCGGGGTCCATGATGACCTCCAGCGTGCGGTTCGGCTTGTTATTTCGGGGATCAGGAATCGCTTTTGAAAGGACTTTCGAAGGTGGCGACTTGAATTTCCGATCCTCCAGGACAGCAAAGCTCACTCCTCCGTAATCGAACGACGTGTAGTACGCATTGATGCCGTCTCCCCAAGGTCCGGGGTCAGCGGGATCCGGCAGATGCCATGTCTGCGTGCGTTCAGCGGCATTCACCCACAGCGGATGCATCGGGTAGCCGCCGGTGGTACGGTCTCCTGTCATACGGCGACCGCCGTCACCCCACAGATCATTGGCATAGATGTCGTGGTCGTCAGTGATCATGATGGACGGACGGTCCTTAAGCAGGTCACGAAATGTCAGCCCGAACTTGCGCCACTTGCTCAGGTAATTGGCCATTGCTGCGGGAACATCGTCTTCTGTAACTGCCTCGACGATTCCTCCACCGGCGTTACTTTCGTAGATCTGGTCACCGGCAAAGAAGATCAGATCCGGATTCTGACGGACCATTTGAGCAACAGCTTCGGTGTATGGAAACCACTTGTCATTAACACAGGCCACGGCCATCAGCTTCAGTGTACCAGCGTCCGATGGTTCGGCTCGGATGGTTCCCGTTCGTTCACTGGCACCACAAACGACCCGATAATTTCGGGCTTCGTTGGTATTCCAGTTGTTCACTCGAAACTCCGCCATCGCAGTCAGCGAGTTAACCGGGACTTCAGCCGCCTGCTGCCATCCCGATACATCCTCAAGAAACAGGGTGGCAGTGGACGTGTTGGGCCGCGTGGGGTTTGCATCCGTGTGTGCCGCCAGCTTCAGTGTGTTTTCCGCGACGCAGTACTGCGTCCAAAGAACGTTCGCGTGTCGAGTGCCGTCCGTACTGATCCGTTCAACCGTGGCAAAGTACGCTCCGTGCGTCTGTCCGTCCGGTGACGTCAGCGTGGTCCGGAGTTCGGTCGGACCCGGAGACAGACTAAGTTCGAAATCGGCAACCATGCGTTTACGAGGATTATCGATGTGGAGTGACAGCATCTGACCGCCTATCTCAATTGTCGCCGACATTGAATCGATAGCCTGGTCGATGTACAAAGGCCACCGCGACAGCGAAATTCGATATTTTCCGGGTTGAGCGACGTCCAGCGACCATGATCCATTCGCGATCATTCGCCTCACCACCTGCCCATGAGACCACGGAGGACTGCCGTGAGGCATGACCCAGTCCTGACTGGTCAGATGGGTTGGATTCTCAAGGTCAGAGCCCACTGAGATTCGGGAAGGGACCATTCCCGGCTGCACGTCTTCGAACCACTTCAGATGCTCGGCATTAAGCCGTTTCACGACACCGGGATGCGCTGCGGCAACATCATTTCTCTGAGCCGGGTCCGCCGCGATATCAAATAACTCTTCACCTTCCACCAGCCGCCACCGCTGCGTCATCGCCGTGCCGATTTCCCACGGATCCCCTGGCTTCAGATAGCCATTCCCACCGTGCATCTGAGTGTGCAGCGTCCTGGGCGACCATGTCTGAGCCTGTCCGTTGAGCAGCGGTACCAGCGAACGACCGTCAAGCGGCGGCCACGACGCCGGACGGTCAAGATCACACAGTTCCACCAGCGTTGGTGTGAGATCAAAGTGTGCCGCCAAGGTCTCAATATCTCGCGGCGGACCCAGGTTTCCGGACGGCCAGCGGACGAACAGTGGCACCCGATGGCCGCCGTCATAGGCTGAACTCTTGCCTCCACGCATATTTGCGTTTTCCGCAGGGTCCGATGGCCACCCGTAGATCCGCCCTCCTTCACCGAAATCGGGGCCGGCAGCACTGCCGTTGTCAGTCATAAACAGAAGAATCGTGTCGTCGGCCAGACGTTCATCCTTCAGGAAAGTCTGCAAACGTCCCATGTTCCAGTCGAAGTTCGCCACCATGCCTTTGAAGCTGGCACGTTTATCACTGATCCCCTTTTTCAAAAATGGCGTCTTCCATTTGTCGGCCACCAGATAAGGGCCGTGAGGAGCATTCGTCGGCACGTAGACAAAGAATGGTTTGCTGCCGCCGGCATCCGCTGACACGGAGCTCATGAAGCTCATTGCCTGGTCGAACCAGACATCCGTACAGTAACCTTCAAATTTCCTGTTTCGATCACCCACAAGATAGGTGTCGTCGAAGTAGTCGTTCGTCCAGTAGTCTGATATCTGCGTCACCCCGCCACACCGGTGCCACACCGACTGTTCAAACCCCTTATCCATAGGGCGTGACGGAGCGCTGTCGCCCAGATGCCATTTGCCGAACATTCCCGTTGCATAGCCGTTGCGAGTGAACAGGTCTCCAAGAGTCATTTCGCGAGAATGCAGAGAGGTCCGGCCCGATGACGTTCGATAGGCACCTGTACGAGCCGGATAACGACCGGTCATCACGGCCGCTCGTGTGGGTGTGCAGAACGGCGAAACGTGAAAGTCGGTAAAACGCACAGATTCGGCGTGCAGCTGGTCAAGATTCGGCGTGCTCAGCACAGGGTTACCGTGACAAGAAAGATCGCCGTAGCCCTGATCATCAGTCATGATCAGAATCACATTGGGCTGTGCCGCACCGCACACACTTTCCAGGACCAGATAAAGGAGGCACAGACTGGGCTTTAAAGGATATTGCATTGTCAGGACCTGTTCGGCGACGTGTCAATGCGCGTCGCGACATGAGTTAAGCGGCGTTGGTTCCTGTCGCCAGACGTTTTTTCTATAACGGCTGTTAATGTCTCAGATTATGGTTCGGCAGGAGTCAGCATGTTAAGTTCCCCGACAATAAAGCACACGCCTTGCAGTCGACCGGAAGGAAATTCGGAGAAACATGGTCGGCCGAGATGCTGGTCTGCCCCTTTCATTCGACGTTCCGGGCAGCGTCACGCGTCACGCTGTACACTGAACCCGCGAAGTCCATTGTGCCCCGCTGCACTCGGATTCGGGGGGCTGCCGGGCGCGGCAGTGCTGGGCATACTGCTGATCTTTCCCGTGGCTGCAGCGGCCGCCGGTCGCATGAACTTCGTGATCATCATGGTCGACGACATGGGCTATGGCGACGCGGGCTGCTTTGGAGGTACGGAGTTTCCTACACCCAACATCGACCGACTGGCCAGCGAAGGAATGAAGCTTACGGACTTTCATTCCAGTGGATGCGTTTGTTCCCCTACGCGAGCTGGTCTATTGACTGGTCGATATCAACAACGCGCCGGAATACCGGGGGTCGTCTACGCGGCATTCAATCGCAACCGCCATCACGGGTTACAACTGAGAGAAACCACGTTTGCTGAGGCGTTGGGAGATGCCGGTTATGTCACGGCAGCATTCGGGAAATGGCACCTCGGATATGATGAACAGTATAACCCGATCCACCATGGGTTCGACCGCTACGTTGGTTACGTCAGTGGTAACGTCGACTTTCATACGCACATTGACGGCGCGGGCGTGTTTGACTGGTGGCATCAGAACAGGCACACGAAAGAAGTCGGCTACACGACTCACTTGATCACAAAGTACGCCTGCGACTTCATCGCTCGGAAGCACGACGAACCGTTTTGCGTTTATATTGCTCATGAAGCGCCGCACGATCCGTATCAGGGGCCGCATGACGAGCCGGTCCGCAGAGAAGGTGAGTCAAAGCTGATCTACAATCATCGCGAACCAAAACACGCAAAACGTGCTTACGCGGAGATGATGTCTGAGATGGATAAAGGCATCGGTGAAGTTCTGAACGTCCTTCAAAAAACCGGAGTTGACGACGAAACCTTCGTTATGTTTTTCTCAGATAACGGAGCGACGGGCCCCGGGTCCTGCGGTGATTTGTATGGAATGAAGGGCACGTTGTGGGAAGGCGGCCATCGCGTGCCTGCCATTGCTCGCTGCCCCGGAACAATCAGGGCGAACTCCGTCAGTGAGCAGTTGGCTTTTACCATTGACGTACTGCCAACCCTGCTGGACTTCGCAGAAGTGTCGCTGCATGGGTTGCCCGAACCTGACGGTCAGAGCCTCGTTCCGTTGTTGACGAGGAACGGACGATTCACTCGTCGTCAACTGTTCTGGCAGTACGGTGACGCACTGAGCATG
>JAQWOH010000020.1 GCA_029245955.1 Fuerstiella sp.
GGGGCCGATCTCATCATCAACAGAGGCTGGCGGATCCGTTTCCGGGGCCTGTACTGAAATAGCGATCGGCTGCGGCTGAAGTCGCCTGGTCGTCCAGAGGACGGCCCTCGTCAGCAGGGCATGAGACAAGTCGTAGATCACCTCATCGTGATCGCCGAGCCGATGCTGATAGCTCGGTGTCAGTGAACTGTGGGTGCGTTTCGCGATTGCCTCATCGAAATAATCAAGCCCGAGAATACGCCCCTTGCCATGGGTTGCAGCGGACAACGCCAGCGCAGCCTGCTGCCACTGATGCCGTGGTCTGAGGAGCGGATTGTAGTCTTCGAAGCGTTCGAGCAGATGCAACGGCATCACATCGAGCGGCAATGCACTGAGAATCTGCTGGCGTGTGTCCTTGTCCGCGGCGGATTCGAACAACTGACGAAACGTCTCGTCTTCATCGTCGGCGGGTACGCGCCGATTCCACCCCGGCTTCATTCGATGCGGGGAAACGTACACAAGTCCTGTTCCCCGTTCGACGTGAGCGAGAATCAGGTCGCGAATATGCTGAGGGATCACCTGCCACGACACCTTGGCTATCACGATGACATCGTATCGGTGTTCCAGGGCAAGTCTTCTCTGTGAAAGCGTTTCGAGAACCGTCTTCGCCTCAACGCCCTTCAGAGGCGTGGCGGCGTCACCTTCAAAGTAACCGTCCGACCATGCGGTGTGGCCGGCGTTCATGATGACTTTGTAATTCAGTTCCAGCCGCTGAGCCAACTCGACGACTTCCCGCGAGTCCTTGTACGGACAGATGAACAATGCATCCAACGCCCCGCCGCCAAGTGGTTTCGCCCAGGATATATGAGACGTCTGCAGCGTGCCTGGAAGTCGGTCATACGGCTGATCGGGGTGACCGAATGGAGGTGTCGCCAGCAGCGGCTGCGCTGAAACCACTGCCAATCCCACCAGTACGACAATCGTCCTGATCGTGTGTCTGGCGTCATGGAGTCCACGTTGTGTGGTTATTGTTGTCATTGTAGTTGAAATTCCGAGCTATGCGTGGCACGAGACACTCTGTCTTGCGCGTCCACAGCAGTGACGTCGAAGGCGTAGATGCTGCCGAGAAGCAACTGACGGCGGAGATCCAGTTGGCAGGAATCGTCTGGTGTCTGAATGGCTGCATACGGTTGGACAAGTGTCGTCGGCCAGATTTCGCCGGGTTGGATGAGTACGGGAGTCACACGATACGCGACGGCATTCGTCGATGCTGTCCAGGTGAGCGTACCGTCTTTGAACTTCAGATTGGAGGGTGGATTGAGGGCTTCTGCTGGCAGTGGTTCAGGGCCGACTCGCAGATGCCAGGCATCGATTCTGCGGTTTGCCGGACTGGTCATGATAAGCCTGTCGTCGCCAGCGACCGCCACGCCGACATTTCCGCCCGTCAGGCTACTGATAACAAATGCCCGACTCCAGTTGCGACCGGTCCCATCGTCGGAGAGATACACGCGGCAATGGTTGCGACTCAACGCGGTTGTGAGTGTGAGGATACCATTGTTCAGCAGGTGTAAGGTGGGCAGCTTGCCGGCAAACGGAAGAACTTTCGGTTGCTCCCATGTCTTGCCGCCATCGGTTGAACGCACTGAGGCGAGTTTGGATTTTACCGTGCTGCCGCTGCGAACGATTGCCATCAGGTCGCCATCCCTGGTTGGCGAGACGGTCGCTTCCAGCCAGGGTGTGGTAACCCGGGCTCCGGATTGGATCATCGCGACGGCGGTGGTGATGACGGATCGAACCTTCCACAACCGACCGCCATCGTTGCTCTGCAACAACACGACCTTGTTGCCTCGCTTGCTCCAGGTGTAAGCTGGCATCAGCAGCAAGCCATCTTCACCGTCGATGATGTGCGGCAATGGTCGAGCGATACCGCCGATTTCTGGCGGGCATTCGATCCTGGCTCGTTCAAGTTTCCAACTCTGCCCTCGATCGCTGGACATGGCGATCTGGTATGCGTCGGCAGGGACGTCGGGCAGCTTCGCATCACGACGCGTTTTGGGATCGGGTACCCATTTGATTCCGAAAGCGAGCAGGTCGCCGCTCCTGAGTCTTTCCGCCCAGAGGTCGATCGTTCCGGCTATGGGCCAGTTGTCGCGGCCTTGTGTCCAGGTCATGCCGCCGTCGGTGGAAATCGCCGATGCCGTTCCGTTCGAGCCGCCGAAGTCATCCGGGTGATTCGGATAGAAATTCAAAACACGATCTCCCGCGATCACCGGATGGCCACCTCCTGTGATCCCTTCACGCTGGGCCAACGTGACGCGCGGACTGGCCACCACTTCCAATTGATTGACCTGCTCACGTGGATTTGCCTCTAGGTATCTGCTGAGGGACGTTCCAAGCTGAGCACCAACTTTCATGTAGCCCGGCTGAGTACTATGCGGGGTATTCCAGACGGTTTCCAGAGTCGTCGACAGAACGTGACTGGCCGTGTGGTTGCGGACCCAGTTGGCACTCATTCGATTTCGCTCTTCGTCTGTTTTTACGTATGTCGCGAACTTGTATCGGGGCTCTAACGGAAGTGGTCCCGAAATGGCCGATGCACAAAACGCCTGCCATCGTGCGTGGTTTTGCTGTTGAATCGCAGGGAGCTTGTCGAGATTGGCCGGACCGAAGAAATAGGGGCGGCGTTCACTGCTTCCAGGATTGTGAAGATCAATAAAGACGTCGAAATTTCCGTCGGCATTCAGTTTGAGAATTCGCTTTTGGGCGGCGGATACTTCCGGATAGTGCGGCATGTCGTCCCAATCTCGATTGTGATCACGAGGCACGGCATCTTTGCCACCTGCTCCCATTGCAACGTTGTCCACGTCCATGATCGGCACGTAGAACACTGTGGCTTTGCGGCGCAGATTGGCGGCGGCTGGATCATCGCTCGCCAGCCACTCTACAAATCCCTGGCCTACCCAACTGGAACCAGCCTCCCAGGCATGCTGTCTCGCCTGAATCCAGACGCCGTATCTGGCGGCATTTTGCTCGTTCGCATCGCCGATGCGGATTCCCTGAACGGATCGTCCACCACGAGTTTTCGCTAACTCAAATAAGGTGGAACCGGGTAGTCGTGACTTGAGCGACTGCAGAACTTCGTCCGCTTGCGTTGGTAGAAATGGCGGGCCCCATGCCAGCCAGAATGTTTCGGCAGGGACCTCGATTCTGTACGTTGCTGTGCCATCTTCTTTCCGACATGTCGGTGTCTGGGACCAGGTCACGTTATCGACACTTACTGCCGCCCGATCAGGTTGAGACCAGGCCGCATTGAGGACCCGCCCCGATTTGTACTCACTCCCGCTGGCAGTCAGCTTCAGTGTGATGAACTGTCCTTTCTGTGCGCCTTCGACTTTTAAATACCACCAGCAGGGCCAGCCCCGCTCCGACTGAGTTTTTGGCGTGATGTGGATGACTCCGGATTTCCTGTCGATGGACTTCACGATTGCAGAGCCGCCTGGAAAATCAGTCGTCACGGCAATGTCTGCTGAATCTGTCTCGGCGTAAACCGACAACGTCGCGCAGATAAGACAAGCTGCTAATAGAAGCTTCATCGGTATTCTCAGTTCGTCGCGGATTAATGGACGGATTTGTAGAACAAGTTTCCCGACTATGGTCGCCAATTGACGTCGACGGAATCTGACATATTCGCCTTCGTTAACTCCACGAGATCCGGCAGATCGTAATGCTTAAGCACGCCGTGAACTGCATTGACCAGTTGATTGTAATGCTCCGGTTCCGACACCACTTCAGTCCATGAGCGAACCATTTTCTCTACTCTGATCCGTTGGAATTGCTCGGGTGCGAGCGCGGCGACATGCAATGCGGGGATGGCTGCCTCTTCGACGCCGATCAGTTCAACCTTTATATCACCGAAGTGACGCGTCCACGAAAGCGCGTCGGCAATTCGCATACGGACAAAGGAATCACCCATGAGATAGGCAGTGAAGATCTCTTGGTTGTCGAGGCCGAACCGGCCGTATCCCCAGGTCCGTTTGTCGTGCGGAACATCCGTCAATCCGATCCCGCTCAATTCAGCGGACAGGACCTGCTGGCTCTGTTTCACCAATGCGATGGGAACCTCATCGGCTGCCATTCCCTCGCCGTGCAGATAGAGGACGTGTCCGGTGATTTCACCCTTCGGAACATAGGACTTTGCGGCGAGCTGAATTCCATCCGTCCGGTGCATCAAAATGTCGTTGATGGAGTAACCGTTCTGTTCCACCGAGCGGGTGGTTTCAAACCGAACGGAGCCAGTCTCCGTCATGCCGAGCGTCTGGTGGATGATGTGGCGTTTCTCATTGGCGGACGCGGCTCGCCACTTCTCCTGCCGCAGCTTCGTCAGGGCGGTGGCCTTGTCGGTGTTCATGTGAAAGACCGAGCGTTCGCCATCCATCAACATCACCTGGCCGCGTGGAGAACACTGCAGTTGTTCGGCAGTCCAAACTGGCTCGCTGAGGGAACGAAGAAACTCGTCGGTGACCTTTGCCGGCCATTCGGAACGCGGCTTTTCCCAGATCACCTTTTCCTGACCGACCAGCCAGCGATGCATCCAGCGGGCGACAGCCTCGCGGTGCTGAATATAGTAACCGTGTGGCACATTCGCCTCATGTAACGCGACTCGTTCGGGAAAGCCAAGGTGCGAGTAAAAACGGTTCGCCTGCTGAAAAACTTCACGTGTGCCTCGGATGTCAAACGTCGAATCTCGTGTGCCAGTGCAGATCAGGATTGGAATCGGCGCACGCATCATCACGTAGTCAGCGGCGTCCATGCCAAAGGCCACCTGGGAGAAGATGTTCTGTTCCGCATCTTGCGGGCCCTTCGTATCGACCAGTTTTTGTAAGGTCGTCAGGTAGCTCCCGGGTGACGCGGCGACGATCCGGTTGTCAAGCGCCATGAGGTATGAGGTCAACGTGCCACCGCCGGAATTTCCTGTACACCCGATCCTGTCCGCCTGGATATCCTGACGGCTTTGCAGATAGTCGATGGCTCGCATTCCATCCCAGATGCGATATTGGGCGATGTTCTCGCCGAGCAGGATGCTGCCAATTCCGATCAGCGTGTGCTCGGTCGTGCAGAGATGTCGAACGGCGGGATGCGGCACGGCGAGCTTGCGGGGGATGTCTTCGAAATGCGAATTGCCGCCGTCGAGGTCAATGACCTGGTAACGCTCCCCCTGACTGACCGGGTCATAACACAATGCTGCCATACCGTTGCGCGCGAAGAGTATCGCCGCACGCTGATACTGCCCCGATGCCTTGCCCGTATGGCTATGCCCACACGGAATGAGAATCGCGGGACACGGTTTCGAAGTTTCAGGCAGATAAAGCGACGCTGAAACATGATGTCGCGGACGACTTTCAAAGATCACTTTCTCAACGCGGTAGCCCTTGCCCTGCAGCCGTCCAGTGACGCGAGCGTTGAGCGGCGTTCGTTCTGGAAACGCCCCAATCTGCCGGCGAAAGAACGAGCGTCGCTCATCCTGCCACCGTCGCAGATCGGCCTCTCCGTTCAGCTTTTCAAACGCCGCATTCCGCGCCAAAGTCATCGTGGAAAACCGCATTTTCAACAAATCGCCTAACGTCGCCACCGACGGTGTTTTATGTTCGGAAGTGTTGTCAGCAGCATGCAAAGCGACATTGATCAGGCATAAAACAGGGAACAACAGATTGCTGAAGAGTGAGCGGCGTGGCTTCATGTTCTGGCTCGCAAAGAACAGTCACTTTGTGAATTTAATACTTGTTCGCGGTCCCACGAATTCATGGCCCGCGCATGGCGATAATGATACAGCACATTGTCGCGTCATACATTCGGTGATCGAGTCGGAAACGCCGAGACGAAGGGTTTCCAGTCATGTGGCGGTGATCGCGACCGCCCGCCGAAACCGTTTCCAACCTGCCTCACCACGAGGCATGCCGACAACGGCGAGTTGCTTTGAAAGACACACTCACGCAAAAGTCAATCGGTCCAAGCTACTTTCCTGTCCCTTCGAAACACCACAGATGGCCGGCGAAGTCATGGACAAGGAGCAGATTGCCGGTGACGGCGGGAGCAGTTTTGATGGGAGTGCCGAGGCGGTGTTCCCAGACGATTTTCCCATCGCGGGTGATGCCGCGAAGTGACGTGTCGTCGTGGCCGAACCAGGCGATGTCGCCGGCGACGACGGGGGTTGAGCTTCCGCTCATGGCCTGGCGGCGGGAACGGTGGAAGCGATCGGGCTCGCGGCCGCATGGGATGGTGTGCAGCGTCTCGCCGCTTTTCAGGTCGAGAATCACCAGGTCAGTGCCGTTGACGAGAATTCGGTCACCCCACACGACCGGAATGGCGTTCTGATAGCCGGCGTTGGCTATGCCTTTCTGCCAGATCAGATCGCCCGTCGCTGCATCGCGGACTCGGATGCCGCTCGAACCGTTGTAGATCAGCTTTCCGTCAACCACGATCGGAGCTGATGTCGAACGCGAGGACTCATCAAAGCTGTACAGTTGCTTGCCGTCGGGCAGATGGATCGCACTGCCGCCGCCTCGACGGACAGAATACATCACGTCGTCGAACACCGTTGCGAAGGACGCGTAGTAGCCAGTGTCGCCTTGCAGCGTGGAGAGACTCTCGCCGCTGGTGTAGTCGAGCAGATACTGCGGCTTCTGCCAGTCGGTCACCAGCAGTCCGAAACGCGTCGGGATGGGCGGTGTGTTGTTGATCGCCAGGGGGCGGCCTGCAGCGTAGTTCGACTGCATTGGCTTGCTCCAGAGCAGTCGACCGTTGTCCGCGTGCCACGCGGCAACGTTGCTGTCTCCGGTGATCGCGTAGACGTGGCCTTCGTGGACGCTGACCGGGCCGCGGATGTCGCCACTCGGGGAATTGGCTTTCCAAAGCACCTCTCCGGTAATAGCGTTAAGACACAAAACTCCCGCTTCGGGAGTGCCGGCATTTGGATTTCCGACGGAGACGTACACGCGACCGTCCGCTACGACTGGCGAGTTGTGCAGCACGTGAGCGCTGCCGGTGTGAGTCACCCACAGTGGAAACATCGCCGCTGATGGACCACTTTTATGTACTCTTGGCGGACTGCCGGACAGGACGGTAGGAAAGTCGGATGTCAGGGGCTCAGTTGCCCGGCCCTGTCGTTCGACTTTCACGGTCTGCTGGCGTTTCCAGGTGCTGCCGGCTAAGTCTGTCGCGCTGAGATCGATAATCCATTCGCCTGGTTCGAGAGGATTAAATTCGCTGTGCCACCCCCAGTCGCCACGCTGCTTGAACTTCGCGGTCGATTGCGTGCCGCGGGGTGATGTCATGCGGCCGGTGACAGATTTCACTTCGAGCGACGTGTCATACGCCAGAACGATAAGTGGCTGTTTCCCGGTTCGAGCAGTGGCCCCCGGAGCGACGACCTGCAGTCGTTTGTACTGACCAGCCACGCGGAGCTTTGAGCGGACTGCGTGGGGCGTGACGATCACCCAGCGATACGTGCGAGAATACGCTCCCCAGTCGCGGCCACGGGCCGGAGCACTATTGAGGACCGGCACGCCGCCGCGACTGCCTGCCTGTACGACGTGCCAGTGGGCTCCGATCTGACAGATGACGTTGATGCCCTCCTCACGCCGCAGATCGAACCAGTCTGCACTGAGCGGGTAGTGCGAGACCGCGATGACCGGCGTCTTTGGTGGCAGCGATTTCAGGTCGGCCTGCAGCCAGTCGCTCTGCCGTTCGCGAGCCGGTTCGCGCAGGTAACTTGTCTCGGACACGAGCTGAATGAAATGCACGCCGCCGTAATCCCACGAGTAGTACGGCGGCCCGATCCGCTGCTCAAAACTGACCGTGCACCGCGGGTCGAGGCAGTTGCCGTCGTGTCCGCCGAAGCCCTCATAGACCGGAATCTTTGACTGCCCGCGGATGAAGTCGTACATGTCCCATTCGTACTGCGAGCCGGCCATCGTCAGGTCGCCGGCTGTCGCGAGAAAAGCCGGTTTACCAAGATGCGGCAGCGCCGGTGCCGACGTCACCTGAGCGTAGTCCTTCGCCGTAGGGATCATCTGTTCGATATTCGTGAACTGGCTGTCGCTGGCTGTCATGAACCAGAACTCACGTTTCGCCGAAGCCGGGTCACGCATGAGTCCGAAATGAACGGAGTATTCGCCGCGCGGCTCATCAAATGGAATCCGCCGGAAGAACAACCCGGTCGGCCGGAATCCCGTCGGCCGCGTCACGACAACGAATCGATGATGCGGGTTTTCATCAAAGCGAATCTGAAACTGAAAGCTGCCGTCGTCACCGGTCCGAACGACTCGCTCACCGTTCGTCACATTGACACCCACGAGTCCGGATTCACCGTCGTCCTGTGTCCCGTTGCCATTGCGATCATCGAACACCGTCCCCGAAACGATCGCCAGACGAGGTCTTGCAGCCCCGAGTTCCGGCTCAGGTCGCTGAGGGATCTTCTTCCGGAGTGCAGTTAGTTCGCCGTCATTAAATCCCCGCAGAAGATCAACGGTTGTCGTCAGTTCCGTATCGGAGACTGGCGATTCCGCAGTAGCGGTTTGAGCCTGTGCTGTGTCAGACGACGCCGACACGAGAATCAGGAAAGTGAAATACAGGGTGATGGAACGAGTAATCGCAGTCATTGAGTTTCCGAATTTGTAAGGCGCACAGATAGAATAGTTCCGATGGACGAGCAGCAATAGATCCTCATCTGCGATTCAGGGTGGATTGCGTTCCTGACATGCCTCGTGAATGAATCCGGTTCTTCAGGCATAGCTTTCATTGCCAGGGCACTTTAACAGCAGCCAACAGGAATTGGCGTCGATGGTGTTGTTGTAGAGTTCCAGATTCCGGAAGTACCGTCGGATACAACTGCCTGCGATACCTCCGGGAAAATCAACGAACCTGAACCTTGAGCCACCCCGTAGGATAAAAAAATTCGCCGAACTCAAAATGTTGCATAAATACCGGACTTACGGCTTATCAGAGTCTCGCATCTCAGCCGCTTGATTTCACCTGTCTGCACCGGAAACTGCCGATTTTGGCGCCGAGCATGTCCTTCCTGCTCCAGCCATGGCACATTCTGCTCGCTGCACTCTGTGAGCATGGTCAATGAGCGACAGCAGCAGATCATCCAGTTCTAGAAACACTGCTGAAGAAACTCGGAAAGAAGCGTCTGCTGTTGGATGACGATAAGCGTCGGCTCCCGGTGGTGAAAGGACATGCCATCCAGCCGGTTGAAACGGCTGCGGGACGGTTTGAGACCATGTGACACCAAATGAAACCGCTGTGGGCTCAGGTAATGACGCAGTCCAACGCAGGTCAATGGCCGCTTTCAGCATTTTCTGAGCGCCCGCTCGAAGGACCTCGGTCAATGCGTCACGTGATGTAACGTCAACGGAATCCGGTGCTGCCGGTGTGTCTTCGATGACGGAATTGATACTCTTAATCACTGGTGGCGTCCCTTTCGACATGAGTTGTGATCTTTGGTCTTTGATCAATTCATCTCGAAATACGCCGCCTCTTTCAACCCTCCGCTCAAACACAACTTTCTACAGTAACTCGTGTAAGTCTTCGTTGGCAAATAACTCAAGAGCGTCACAATGAATTGTTGACGTTCTTGTCCGCAACGGGAGCCATTCTTAAGGCTTTGTACGCAGTAATTCCTGCTGCCGTCGCCACTGACCGGGGCGTACGAAAACGGACCCCCGCAGCGACCATTTGCACAGTCACACTACTTCGCCTGGCCAGAGCAACATTACCGTCGAATGGCGAGTGGTGGGCCTGCCAGAATCAGGAGGGCCAGCAATGCGACGTTTTCCGGAAACCAGACGTCCATCGAGAGTCCAATCGCAACGTGTATGCTTATCAACCCAACGGCAATCAGCGGTTGAAGTTCAGTCCAAGCGCGGGCGCCGTTGTTGGCCAAAGTGTCGAACGGAAGTGTGGAACGCGCGACACCATCTAAAGACACAATGAGTCGTCGCATTGTTTCTCACGCGTGCAAAAGACGACCGATTTGGGAAGATATGATAAGTACGATGTCGACTGTATACACTTAGCATCTAGTACGGCTTGAAGCGGATGCCGCGTAACCGGCAGCTGGAAAGTTCTATTGCTATGCGCCACGCTTACTGATGGCTGCGCACGCTGGGGCGGTCCCGAATCCGGCGGTCCCGAATCCGGCGGGGCAGTCGGTGTCCGGGAAGAATTGCTGTGTCGTTGGTAACAGATCGGAGTCGTGATTGTGAAGCACGTGAGTATCTTGTTGATTTCGGCAGGGATTTTCTGTCTCTCAAAATGTCCATCAGTTGCTGACGAAGCAGACGTGATTGAGTTTTTCAGAGCACGGGGTGATTCCGTCGCCGTTGACGATCAGGGGCACGCTGTCAGGTTGATGGCACGTGGCACGCCGCCGCTTTCGGTACAGCAGCTTCAACAGATCGGTGACTTGACACATCTCACGAGTGTGGGCATCAATATGTCGCCGGCCAATGACTCGCAATGGGGATTCTTGGCCAGGCTGCCGAAGTTGAAGCAGCTCAGGATATGGCATGGCCACCATTTTCGCTCACTGGATGTATTCAATGGCTTAGCCGTGGAAGAGCTGACCGTCGGTGGATGCATGGGGTTGTATCGTCTCAATACATCTGACCCCGACAAGACGCAGAACATCATTACGACACTGGACAATCTGCCCAACGTCAGGAAGTTGGTGCTTTATCATTCGCCCGTGGCACCGGATGATGCTCATCTGGAACACCTTGTGAAATCGTTTCCAGGTGTGACGCAACTGCGAGTTGATTTTGTTGCGCCAGGTCGTGGCCCCGGCCGTATCACCAGAAAGGGACTTCGCAGTTTGAGCCGTTTACCGCTGACCCATTTGACCATTGAAAATGCGGATACTCTTTCAGCAGAAGATCTGGCGGTATTGTCCACGATCAATACACTCAAGCATCTGCAGGTGTTTACCGCCAGGGGCTCCACGACCTCGGAAGGCAGGTACCGGGCACTTCTGGTGCAATTTCAAAAGCTCCGGCCGGAAATTAAAGTCAGCTATGTAAACCGTTAACGGCCTGTCCTCGCTATTGGTTATGCAGCGTGAACATCTCAGAAACCAGGGATAACATGATAAACAACCACAGTTTCCGAAAGAGGGGCTCCCGGCGGCGACACTTTTTGAAAGGTGTTGGCGTCACAATGGCATTGCCCGTGATGGAATCAATGGCTTCCGGGGGCGATTCCGCCGAGGACGCAGCGGAACAGGGCAATCCGAAAAAACGATCCGTAAAGCGAATGGTGAACCTCTCGAACGCCTTCGGGATGTACCCCTCCGCGTTCTTTCCCGAGGATGCCGGCGACGACTATCGAATGCCTGAATTACTAAAACCGCTGGAGCGTCATCGGCGGGAAATGACGGTCTTTTCGAACCTGGACCACGGCCTCAGCCTTGGGCATGCCGGCACGCCAACGCTACTCAATGGCATTGAATCCAAAAATGCCCGTTTCCATCCCGATGGAAACATCAGCGTCGACCAAAGGGCCGCCGAGTGGCTCAAGGCCACCAATCGCTTTCCCTCGCTACAGACCACTGTGCGTGGCGCGAAGAATTCTCTGAGCTGGACGCGAAACGCCGTCAATCTTCATGGAATTGGCTGCAAGGCTTTGTACAACAAGCTCTTTCTGGATCTTGACGAACAGGGGCGCGCCCGGCAGGATCAGCGTTATGAGCAGGAAGCGAGTATTCTGGATGTCGTCCTCGATCAAGCCAAATCGGTTCACCGCAGAATTGGCAAGAACGACCAGCGCAAGCTGGACGAGTATCTGAATTCTGTCCGCGGTCTTGAAAACAGGTTTGCGCAGGAATCGCAGTGGCTGCACAAGAACAAGCCCCGCACGCAACTTCCTGAACCGCCGGTGAGGTTCGATCGTATCGAGGACGAGTACGATGTTCACATGGAGTTGCTGACCCTTGCACTGCAGACCGACTCCACTCGTATCATCACGACAGATCTCGGCATGCAACCCGGCGACCTCGATCTGCCCCTGACCTATCATGCCTACTCGCATCACGGAGAACTTCCGGAACTTGTCGAGGGCCTGGTTGCCATTGAGAAATTTCAGATGGGATACGTTGCACGTTTCCTGGATCGTTTGAAGGAGACGGAAGATCTGATCAATGGCGGAACTCTGCTGGATCACACGATGGTGCTGTTCGGATGCGGAATGGCGACCGGGCACCATTCGAACCGGAACCTGCCGGTGTTTCTTGCGGGCGGTGGTTTTAAGCATGGCGAGCATAAGGCGTACCCTGCCAACAGGGAAAGCAAGGTACCCCTCTGTAATCTGTTGTTGACGATGCTTCAGAACTTTGGCGTTGAGACGGATCGATTCGGGACCAGTACGGGGACGTTTGCGGGGCTGCTGGAGACATGATGAAGGAATCGAAAACCTCTGTCATGCAGCTGAGTCTTGTGCTTTGTCTGCAATTGCTTGGCTCCAGACTGCTTGCCGTGGAACACAACTTTGACCCGCAGGTGTTCCTGAAGACATATTGCCACGAATGTCACGGTCAGGAAACTCAAAAGGGCGACCATCGCTTCGATACACTGCCATCCGATCGGATTGAAGCCGGGAATGTGCGCACCTGGCAGAACATTCTGGACGTCCTGCATCTGGGACAGATGCCGCCCCGGAAAGACGGTATTAAGCAGCCGACGCCTGACGAAGTTCGTGATATCGTCGGCCATCTGGAGAAGGAACTTGCCGCGGTCTACGCGGCGGCAAACAGCACGGGTGGCGAAACCGTCTATCGTCGCCTCAATCGGTTTGAATACCGCAATACGATCCGGGACCTATTAGGTATCAGGACGGCCTATATTGATCCGACCGAATCGTTCCTTCCGGATGAGGAGGAGGATGGCCTGGACAACATCGGGAGCACCCTGGTGACCTCCGACTATTTTCTGCAACAGGCCATGCTGGCCGCCGAGAAAATGATTAAGCGTGCAACGCATTTTGAACAACGGCCTCGGAACGTCTTGCGCTCAATCGAAGCTCCGATTATGCATCGCAGAGGAGGATCGCTTTCGCAGGCTTCGCGGGCAATCAATCCTTTTGATGAACTGTTTGGACAGAGTGGCCGAAACGCACAGGCGGGCTACATTGCGATCGGCGAACTGCCAGATGGCGTGAAAGTGTCCGGACGGTATCGAGTGCGGGTGACAGCCTCGTCAAACAATCAACGTCATCCCTGGGGCGACATCATCAAGACCGATCAGGATCAACCTCTGCGGCTGGGTGTCGTCATCTACGACGCCGCAAAAGGCGACGCACATCGATATCATTCCAGCGAGCAGAGCCTCATGGAATACGCGATGCCCGAGTCCGGAGAAAAACGAACCGTGGAACTCGAGATGTGGCTTCAGCAGGGGTGGGCACCCCGGTTTACCTGGGCCAACGCGCCTTTCCGAGCGTATCGCAACGGGGAACGATTGCTGCAGCGATACCATCCGAAACTCTACCAGCGGCGCCCCGATCGAAACGCGGGGTCACGGGCAAAGATTGAATATGTTCAGACCATGACCCAAAATCTCCTCGCAAATAATAAAGGGCCCACGCTTCGAATTCATCACCTGGAGATTGAGGGTCCATTGTTTGATCAGTGGCCGCCCAAAGGCCATCGGCTGATGTTTGGTACCGGCCAGGTCCGCACCCAGGACATCGAACAGCACCTGGTGCGGTTTGCAACCCAGGCTTTTCGACGCCCCGTGTCCGTTGAGGAAATGAAATCGTACGCGGACCTTGTTCGGCGATATCTGAACCGGGACATGACGACCGTTGAAGCTCTGCAGATCGGCTACAAGGCGATTCTCTCTTCAACCCCGTTTTTGCATTTACCCGAATTCAGTCAGCGTTTGTCAGATTACGAATTAGCAAATCGCCTGAGTTATTTCCTGTGGTCTTCGATGCCGGACGAAACGTTGTTCGACCTGGCAGCTCGGGGCAAGCTTCGGCAGCCCGACGTGTTGCGTAAACAAGTCGAACGCATGCTCGTCGACCCCAAATCTGCTGCGTTCATCGAACACTTCACCGATCGTTGGCTTCGGCTGGACAGGATTGGCAGTATGCCACCCGATGTGAAGCGATATCGAGACTACTATACGGAAAACCTTGACGTTGCGATGAAACAGGAATCGCACATGTTCTTTGGTTACATCCTGAAACACAACCTGGACATCGCCACGTTTATCAATTCGGAATTCACGTTTGCGAACCGCGGTTTGGCAAAACTCTACGGCATGCCTCCCTTGGGTGACGCAGAATTGGTGAAGGTTGCCATTACCGATCGGCGCAGGGGCGGGTTGCTTGGACAGGCGAGTGTACTCACAGCCACCGCCAACGGCATCGATACATCCCCGGTAATCCGCGGTGTCTGGGTACTGGAGAACTTACTGGGGACGCCTCCGTCTCCTCCACCGCCCGACGTCGAACCTCTTGCGCCTGATTTGCGTGGCGCAACAACCATTCGGGAGCAACTTGCCAAACATCGCGAAATCGCAAGTTGCAATGACTGCCATGCGAAGATCGATCCGATGGGATTTGCCCTGGAGAACTTCGGCCCTGTCGGCGAGTGGCGCGACACTTACTATCGACAAAGGAATCCGATCGATGCGTCGGCTCAGTTCCCTGATGGCACTCGTTACCGGGAAATCACCGAGTTCAAAGCACAGCTAATGAAGCACCGAAATTTGGTGGCTCGAAACCTGGCCAGGAAACTCCTTGAATACGCTACCGGTCGAATCATGGAGGTCACCGACCGAGGAACCGTCGACAACATCACGGAATCTGTATCCGCGAAGGGCAACGGTCTGCGAGACCTGGTCCATGCGGTCGTTCAAAGTGAGCCTTTCCGCACAAAATAGTCGCACCGAGTTCGTGCAGTCTGACGCCGGAACTGTCTGACGCCGGAACTGTCTGGGACGTAACCGGTTTATGACGCCTTTGCGTTTCGATTCGAACAGACGCGATTCAGTTATTGTCTCATTGCCCGGTGGCACCCGCAGAGGGAGTCAAGTCAATTGAGCGTGACCCTGATCGAGCCACCGTTGGGTTTGACGTTCACAATCATTTCGCCACTGCGTCGGGTCAGTTTCAACACCGTGTCACCCTGCGTGACGCTGCTCACACTGCCAGCGTCCCTGAGGGAAATCTTCAGGGTTAGCGGATAGTCAAACACCCTGGGATCGAGAGAATGTGTGATGTCGACGACAAATCCGTTCTCGCTTTCCCTGATCACGGCCATGTTGACAGCGTCGCGTTCACGAACGTACCTCCCCACGTCGCCATAGCAACCGATGAAGAGCCTGTTGCGCTGCTGGTCTACTTTTCTGCACAGGGCTTCCATGACTGGGTATTCGACCGGTCGATAGCCGTCGCGACGTTTGCCGTTCCTGATGAAATCCGGGTCTGCCTCCGCTTCTCTTCCCAGTTCTGTGCGGATACCGTGACCGGCGACCAGCAGCCACTTGTTTTGGGCAATCGCCAGGTTCAGCCGCCCGATCAACTCCTCGGCCGTGGCCGTATCCCGATGCTGAACCAGAATCTGCAGTGCGTTGTCATCGCCGCGCACGACAGGATAGTGTTTGCGGAAGAGCCCCAGGAGTTGCCCCGCCGGTGGCCCAAAGGCGGGATTGATCGAAATCGGTCGGACGCCGATTCCCTTTTCGATCGAAACAATTGCCTGCTGCAACTCATACTGCGGGTCGGCGCCGGAACGCGTCTTGCCAGGATCAAGTTTATCGGGACGGAGATCCGCATGGGAATAGGTATGGCTGCCAATTTCGTGGCCGGCGGCATGCATGAACTGCCAATCAGCCCAGGTACCCATCGATCCAGCCGGTTGGGCGGGCGGAGTGACGTTGGATCGCGGTTGGTATTTCCTCTGATCCAATGCACGTGGCGGCAGAAAGAAAGTGAACGGGATCGAATAGTCTTTTCCAAGTTTATAGAAGCCGTCGTACGGGACGTTGGGATTCTGCGGTGTCCATTGGCTCTTGATACTGCGGATCATGCCATCGCTTGAGAAAATTGTGACGGCAGCCGTTTTGTCGTCTTTCCACGGGGTGATGGAGATCGTGCCGTTGCGGAGTTTCACGCTGGTGGTCCGTTTGATCCCCGGTGGTGTTGCGGGCTTCGTCTGTCGTAGTGTTTTCGAGGCACCAGCGGCCCGAGCCTGCACTCCCGTGTAGGGATGCTTGCGTACCACGTCCCACACCGCCATCTGAAGAGCACGCCTGAGCGGTTCGTCTCTGGCATTGCCAAAGTCGTATGCGTCGCCCGAGAGACCGATCGGGCTTTGGCCGGTCAGGACCGAGTAATACATGAGACCCATGACGTAAGTGGCGATGGTACCGTCAAGATGCGGTGCGGCCACGGGGTGGTGGCGATCGGCGTACAGGATGTTGGCTCCCACCTTATCGCCCAGCTTTGGGTCCCAGGATGGAATCCGTCTGGGATCACGCTCATACAGTTCAGCCAGGCCAGGGATCCGGCCCGCCTTGAGGCGCTTGTCGAGTTCGTAGACGATGTCACCAAAAGGGATCATCCGCAACGGTTTTCCCAGCCTGTCGGCAAACTCCTCATTCGCCCGGTCGATCAGCTTGTAGTAGTCTCGCTGGACGCCGGTGAGCAGGCCGCTATCCAGTCGTCCTTTCTGGCGTAAGTCGGATTTCCAGACTGCTTGATAATCGACCCGGCCGAGTCCGGCACGTCTGCCTTGCTCGTCGCGAAGCACTGGCAGACCGATCCAACTCTGACACAGGTAGATCTGTTTCGCCGAGTTATGTTTGATTACGTAATCGACGAACTTCCGCAGTGCCTGATACTCCTTTTCTCGGTCCGGCGCCAGAAACGGAAGCAGCACCAAGGCATCCCACTTGTGGTTCTTATGCGCTGTCCAGAACGATCCGAAACGTTTCGGCAGGGTGTCACCATCCGGTCTTCCCGGCTCGAAACCATCGCCCCGGGGTTTGTTCGATTCCCAGTATCGAATAACTTCGCCCTTCTCCAGCACTTCCCAGTGCTTCGCGAGACTGAAGCCGCCCTTCAACTGTGAGCCGAATTGGAGATCGATTTCCTTTTCGGCTACGAGTTCATGCAACCGCGTCGGTGTGATGCTCCGTACCAAACTGTTTCCAACCCAATAGACGGACATGACTTTGCCTGTCTCTGTCGGATCAGCGGCGCACGTACCCGAGACTGCGATAATGGCGAGGCACGCATTCCGAAGCAACATTTGATTCATCGTAGTCTTTTCCTGTGGTCTGCCCTGGTTCGTCTCAATCGTTGATTTGGAAATGTTTCCAGTGAAAATCGGTCACGCCCTTCGAAGCCTGTTTCCAGAACGACCAGTTGTGCGCACCATCGCTTTCCTTATAGGTAACGTCGCAAGCAGCTGCCTTCAGCGCATCACGCATTTTCCGGTTACCTGACAGTAACGCGTCCTGGCGACCGCAATGCTGATAGATTGGCGGCAGACGTTCTCCAGTCCTGACGAACTCCGCAAGCCTCGTGAACTGATTAGCCTTGCTGTAGTTCATCCTGTTGGTCTCGTACTCCCCAAGGACCGCCCTCAAAGAGCTTCTACGTCTTCGCATGCTGCCCAGGATCGCCTCTTCATCGAAGAAGGCACTGGAGAGGCCCGAAATGGAGCGAAACATTCGCGGTTCTTCAAACGCGTAGTGCAGCGCGCCAAACCCGCCCAGGGAGAATCCAGTAACTGCCCGGTTCTCTACATCCACACGGTAGTAGTGATCGAGTGCAGGAACAAATTCTTCAAGGAAGAACGTGGTATAGAGCGATTTCAGCGTGGCCGGGGCCGTTTCCCACTCATTTACCATTTCCTGGTACTGTTCTTTCGTCGTATGTTCCGGTTTTCCTCGAGGCTGACGCACAACCACCGACCTGTCCACCATGCCGTCATTCGGGGCGTCCAGGTAGCAGGAACCATAGCCGCCGTCGAAGCAAGCGACGATCATCGGCTTCTCTTTGAGGCTGCTGATCATCGGCGCCATGCTGGCCCAACTGGTGTATGGTGCTCCTCGGCCGTGCAGCGCATAGAGGACAGGATATTGCCTGTCGGGATGCCCGTCGTATTCGGGAGGCAGGACGACGACGACGCGAATGTCCCGCCCCATCGCGACAGAATGGAGCGTGAATTTTTCTAGCTGACAGCCGGCGGGTCTCTCGCTGACGACCTCCGATCGCTCGCTAATCACAACTGTCTTTTTTGGTGCTTTCGCCTCGTTACCCCAGACCGCTATCCAGTCGACTCGTGAACTTGCCTTGCTTCCCCCGCCCGCTCGCAGATCCGTCAGTCCGACCTCTTCGATCGTCTCCAGCGTTGTTGGCGACTCGTCCTTGCCACGCACGATCTTCCGGGCGTCGAATTGCGACCAATCCAGTTCGGCGAATTTCAACTCAAATTCTCGCCAGTCCCTCGACGCTGGAATGCTCTGCTTGCTGATGTACCACTGCTTGTCCGACAACTTGATGAGCACACAAAGCTGGCGGTCACCACTCTGCTTCGATCTTAGTCTCAGCCTGGCAGCGGGTGCCGAAAAATCGATCCGGTACTTTGCCCGAAAGGAAACGGCCCAACGCTTTTCGCATTGTCCCGACCAGAGGTAATACGGGTCATCGACCGGCATGTCGTGATGCGACTTTTTGAGGCCCTGTTTACCCGGCCCGTGCATCACCAGAGTTAAGTCCTTCGCGGCAACATGATCCTGAGTAATCGGCAACTCTGCCGGAGTCGTCTTCCAGTCCTCCCGAAATAACAACCGAGCACGCGGCACTTCCCTTACAGGGTTGTCCTCGGCAAGGACGCAGGCCCCCGCAATCGCCGCAAGAACAGACGCGAGGAATGTGGGCGAACGGCGAATCACTCGTTGCCCTCGGGGAGTTGTGCCAGGTGATTCTTGAGTTCGTCGGGCGGTCATCGGTACGCCTCTTGTTGGCAATGCACACATGGGCAGCTCTTGCATTCCGGAGTGATTTGAATTCCTGCCGTATTAACTCACCCATTCATGTGGTGCCCGTAGGGTCAAAAACTTCGCCGAACTCAAATCGCGATGAAACACCGCACTGACGGCTCACCAGAGTCTCCCATCTCAGCCGCTTGATTGCATCTCTCGGCATCGGCAATTGGCCAATTCGGCGCTGAACATGTCGTTCCTGCTCCAGCCCTGGTGCATTCTGCTCGCCGCCCTCTGCAGCATGGTCAACCAACGGCAGCTGCAGACCATAGAGTTCCAGAACGCCCAGACCGAGGCTCTGCTGCAGAAGTTGGGAAAGAAGCGACTTCTGCCCGCCGACGACCGGCGTCGGCTTCCGGCGGTGAAGTCGTATGTCATCGGCTGTAAGATTCTCCCGGAACTGACAACCACCTTCACGCCAGAACTTCATCACCCGGACGCATGCTGCAGAAACGTGCGTTCGGTATTCTGCAGAGTGCTACTTGTTGAAGTGGAAACCAAGCAGGTGGCCTCGCATACCGACAAACTGGATTTTGATTT
>JAQWOH010000028.1 GCA_029245955.1 Fuerstiella sp.
AGGCCTTGGGCCTCTTTTCCTGCAGGAGGCTCAGGCATTCATCACTCGCCAATCACAAAAGGACGACGAGCCGTTCTTCCTCTACTACGTGCCCTGTGCCAATCATCTTCAAACCAACCCGGGTGGAGACTATGCCGTTCCCGATGAAATCGCCGAAACGCCGATCAAAGGCCAAAGCCGTTACTCTGATAACGCGGCCGCGAGCGATCGCGAGGACATGGTTTTGGAAAACGACGTTGTTCTCGGCAAGCTGCTGATCCAGCTCAAGACGACCGACGATCCTCGCTGGCCCGGTCACAAGCTGATCGAAAACACGCTGGTCATCTTCACCAGCGACAACGGACCCAACGTTGGCGACAACCTGGGCCGCAATCAGGAGAGCGGCGGTCTGCGTGGCAAGAAGGCAAAAATTTGGGAAGGCGGCATCCGAGTACCGTTCATCGTTTCATGGCCTGCAGTTCTCGAAGGCGGAAAACTCAACCGATCCATTGTTACGTTGACCGATCTTTACGCCACGCTCGCTCACGTTGTCGGGCGCTCGCTGGCTCCCGACGAAGCTCAGGACAGCCACAACGTCTTGGGCTATTGGAAAGACACTCCCGATTCTCCAGACACTCGACCGCGACTGTTCTTCTGCCACCTGGGACCGCCCCATCTCAACGACGCGCTCGCGATCCGACGGGGCTCGTACAAGCTGATCGTTGACGGTGGCCTGGCAATGCCCTGGGGCAAATGGTCAGCAGACGGCTCGCGCGGCGCCTCCCTTCCAACCGTCCTCTACGACCTGACGAAGAATCTCTATGAAGACGGCGACACAAACACAGCGCCACCAACCGACGTTGCCACGAATTTGGCTGCCACGCTACTGGAAATTCACAACCGAGGATACGCCAGAGAACTGAAAGTACCGTCTGGCCCGGAACTGATTGTTGACCCAGGTTGGCACAACTTGCGAAATGACGTCAGCGGAGAAATCGGGTTTGAATTCCAGCTTCGCGATGGCAGCGGTGAAAAACTGGTCACACATCTTGGAATGTTCGACGACCATGACAAAGACCGCCCCATACGTCCGGCGCGATCGGTTCCGACGGAGCACTGGCGCGACCAACCTTCCTTGCACGCCGCCCAAAGCAAGAAACGACGGATTGCTGCGAATCACGTACTGCGACTTCTCCACATCGAATCAGACAAACCAATTGAGATTGCCAGAAGTCAGGTATCGCCAGAAGGCGCCGGTGAGCTGCGCGACTCATTTCGCTATCTGCGTTTGCCAGAGCCAGTTCGCTTGAAGCAAAACGTCACCTACGTTCTGTTGATGTCAACAGAAGTGGCCGACGGCGATCGATTTCGCGACCCGGCTAGCTTCGACGGTCTTTCACCGTTAGTCCATCCCGATGTCATCGTGCGTCGCAGCATGCTGGTTCGGGGCGAGCATGCGTTCAATGCCGCGGAGCTCCCAGCCTTCGAAGACCTGAATGACTCCTACTCGAGCCATCGAGCGACCATAGGACCGACGCTCTGGTTTCAGCAGCGAATGTCTAAAGGCGGATCTGCCCTGGAAAAAAGACACAGGTCGCCTCTCCGAGTTTTGGTTCAGATAACCGACGAAGAGCTCCTCAAGTAACACTCGAAACCGGTGTAGCGAACCGCGAAAGTGGCAACTGGATTTGAACTGCGTCGAAATACGTTGATTTCTTCGCTCAGCACTTTGACCGATTTTGCATGGTCGGCCGCGCCGGGGCTGCGGTCGTCCGATTCGCAGAAAACGTACGGACCAGATGACACGGATTTCGTGCGTTAAGAAACGTATGACTTGCCAGGAGCAGAACCCTCAAAGGGGCGTTTGATGACTGTTGCACTATACGGATGTGTTATTGACCGAATCACAGAACATCTGCGGATAGAAAGACGTTTCTGTGGAGCCGCACCCCACCAGCCATACCAGCCGGCGGATGACAGGGCGGAGCGCCGGACGAGTGGACGAAATGATGAGTTCGACAACTGCGGTAACTCGTTCATGTCCAAAGCTGGTGAGTTCTCTGATGCGAGAGCCACCTGAGCAAGGACCTCGTGACATGAGCAACGAATTGAAAACGACTGAGTTTACGTGGGAATCGACGACGCAGGTTCGGGTCCGATGCTTGAGCAACGGCGCCGCGATCAATGTGCTTTCTGACGCTCAGGGACTGCCAATTCAAGCTCGTACAGAATTGAACGTCGCTGACGGAAGATGGCATTGAGATCTTCTGACTGAGCTGGACTTCCGACTGAACATTCTGCTCCCTGGCATAGCTTGTACCCACCGTTACCTTTCGTCACCTGCTGAGCGGAAAGCGATAGAACCGGCCCCGGAGCTGGCTGATCTCGAAAGACCCAACCGAATCTTCGCCTGAACGCAGCGGTTGTATCGTCTTCGTCACATTCCCATGGGACCCAGGTCACATAGGTGAATCCCGTCGCTACACCTTCAGGGGTGGTGTTCGAAGCCAATTCGGATTGTACAGTAGCCGATAGTACCCAGAACAGATGCTGCGGACGCGATGCCACCGTAAATGACAGACTAAGTTAAGTCACGCGGAACCGAGCAGCAGCAACATCTCGATCCCCCCGCAAAAACCGGCCTGTGAGCTATTCGCTGGCGACGCGAAGGTGTAGTCTCACGGCATGTCCAACAGCACAAACATCAGCCACTGGATTGACCTGATCAAGCACGGCGACTCCACGGCCGCAAATCGCATCTGGCAGCACTACTTCGACCGCTTGGTGCGTTCGGTCCGTCACAGACTGTATGGCCAGAATCGAGCTGTATCGGACGAAGAAGATATCGTTCTCAGTGTCTTCGACAGCTTCTATGGCGCGGTTCAGAATGGGCGGTTTCCCGACTTGTCCGATCGCGATGATCTTTGGCAGCTCTTGCTGCGTATGTCGGCAAGGAAAGTGGTCGACAAACAAAGACACGATCTGCGACAGCGGCGTGGTGGCCACGAAAAGATCACGTCATTCCACGACACTGGCGACTACGGAACTGTAATCGAAGCCATTGGCGACGAGCCGTCGCCGGAAATGGTGCTGATGATGCAGGAATCTGTCGAACAAGTTTTTTCTCATTTAGGTGTCGGGCAACTCAGGGATATAGCGGGTGGTAAGTTAGAAGGGTGTTCCAACGCGGAACTTGCCGAGCGTTTTGACTGCTCTGAGCGAACGATTGAACGGCGTTTGCGCTTAATCCGAGAAAGATGTCAGCAGGAATTCGTTGAAAACTATGAGCATTCGTCAGAAACAACTACCGATCGCGGCCCTGGAGAGGATTGATAATCTTTGCACGGAATTTGAACGTAAGTGGCGATCCGGCGAGGCACCAACGATCGAATCTGTGCTCGACCAGAATGCATCTCCCACCGAGCACGACGTCTTACTGGCCGAACTCATCGTACTGGACGTCGACTATCGCCGACGGCGTGGCGAAACCCCGGCTGAACAGGAATACATCGACAGATTTCCGGATGATTCGGAGGTAATCAACGACGCACTAAACGAGGATGACCAAAGGGCCAGCGCGTTCGTGCCACTAAGTGTCGAGAGACTGGCCGAGTTGTTTCCCGCGCTCCAGATTATCGAACTCATCGGCACGGGGGGCATGGGAGCCGTCTACAAGGCTCGTCAGGAAGGACTCGATCGCGTTGTCGCGATCAAGATTATGCCAGAGGAATTCGTCCGTGATGTCAAGTTCGCGCTGCGGTTCACGCGCGAAGCCCGCACGCTGGCGAAGTTGACGCATCCCAACATCGTGTCCGTGTACGAGTTCGGAAACGTCCAAGACACATACTACTTCCTGATGGAATACATAGAAGGATCGACCCTGCGTGACGTGGTGAAGGCTCGCCAACTCACACCTGAGCACGCACTCGCCATCGTGCCGCATCTCTGCGACGCGTTGCAGTACGCGCACGACAAGGGCGTGGTTCATCGCGACATCAAACCCGAAAACATACTGATGTCCGCAGACGGTTTGGTGAAGATTGCTGACTTCGGGCTGTCGCGGATGCTTGGCAATGAGAGCCATCAGGAGCTGCTGACCGCAACCCATCAGGTCATGGGCACGCCGCGGTATATGGCTCCCGAACAGATGGAAGGCACGCACGGCGTAGATCACCGCGCTGACATATATTCGCTGGGCGTTGTCATCTACGAAATGTTGACAGGGGAACTCCCGATGGGACGTTTCGCAGCCCCTTCACAAAAAGTTGAAATCGACATTCGCCTTGACGAAGTCGTCCTGCGGACCCTTGAGAAGGAACCGCAACGGCGCTACCAGCGCGCGAGTCAGATTAAGTCGGACATCCAGTCGATCACATCGACCAGCACTTCCGCCTACGCGAAAACACTTGTCGGCCACGCTAAAACGGGTGGAGCTGAACGATCTACACGTACGACTTTGGAACAACAGGAACTGGCCGGACGGCTTTTGCTCACCCGTCGCCAATTGATGGATCGCATCGAAAACTCACTGCGGCCGCTCTTCCGCAAACAGTTGCTGCAAGTGCTGATCGGCGTTGCCATCGTTGTTCTTGGCGCGCAGTGCTGGGCGCGAAATACGGACGTCCCGCATCGGGTTGTCAACGGAGTCATTCTACACGTTTACGGCGTGTTCGTGCTTGGTTCTGCCGCAGCCGTCTGCACGCGAATCAAGCGAATCGATTACTCAAAACCAGTCGACAACATCCGCAGCATGCTCGACTGTGTGCAAGGCTTCTACCTGCGCGTCGGTCCCATCATAGGATTCGCATGGTGGCTGATGTGGATTCCGGTTTGCGTAGCGTTCGGGTTTGACGCTGTGCTGCATCCGAACTGTCTAATCCCAGCGTTGTTCGTTGGCGTGGTCGGAATAATTGTGTCAGGCTGGCTGTGGGCACGAGTGATAAAGTCGGAAAATGCGTCCGAAGCGAACCTTCGCAGAAAACTCTCAGGTGATAGCATCACCGCCGCCTATCTGGGGCTCGAAGAGATTGATAAAGCTCAGATTCGCTGATCTCCCGTCGTAGCGAAATCGAATTTCACCCAACGTGCTGCGACGTCAGTGTCGATACAGGGGCGTCTGAATCAAAGGAGACTGTCATCAGTAGTTTAGTCAAAAGCACAGAGGTGCCAGCCGCAGAAGTCCTCGCGGCACCCCGTCAGGCGGCACCATTTTCCAGACGACACGACCTCGACGCGCTCCGCGCGATTGCCATGTTGTTGGGCATCGTTTTGCATGCCGCGTTGTCCTTTGCTCCGATTCCCTGGCCCGTGAAGGACTCACAGCAAAGCGACTTCTACTACGGATTGTTCGCTTGCCTGCACGGATTCCGTATGCCGCTGTTCTTCATGCTGAGCGGATTCTTCACCGCGATGTTGTGGCGGAAACGCGGACTTCGACCGCTGATCAAACAACGACTCAAGAGAATCGTCCTACCGCTGTTTATTGGCTGTCTGACCATCGTGCCTGCGATGTGGGCAGTAAATTATTTCGTAAACCGGCCGCCATTAGCAGAATCACAGAACCCCACCGTCTGGGAAGCGGTCGCTGCGGGTGATACAGACCGCGTTCGCATGGCCATTGAATCGTCTGAAATTGCGGTCGACGCGTCCAATCCGGATTCTGGCGCGTCGCTGCTGACCGTTGCTGTGTTTATCGGGCATACGGACATGGTCGAAATGCTGCTCAACGCGGGAGCCGACGTGAATCAGCGCAATCGCGATCAGGGAACAGCACTGCACAGCGCGGCCTTCGTCGGGCGCGCGAAGGAGGTCGCCGTTTTGTTGCGTGCCGGAGCCGACGCGGACTCTTTGGACGCAAACGGACAGACTCCCAAGGATCTGCTGAAGACCGGTTTTGACACTACCAACTTCATCGCGACCTTATACGGAATTCCGCTTGACGAAGAGGAGCTGAAGGCTGGCCGAGCCGACATCGCGAAACAGTTGGGCGTGCAGGACTACCTTGGCTCCGACAGCAGTGGGCCAGAAGGTTCAGACGACGAATCGCTCGCGGGGTTGTTGTTTCTATTGCCGGTCTTCATGCATCTGTGGTTTCTGTGGTTCCTTTGCTGGCTGGTCGCGGCATTCCTGATCTACGCGATGATTGCCAAAGTACTCAAGATCGAGAGATTGCCAAAGTGGATCGTGTGTTCTCCCGTCAGCTTACTGTACTTGATTCCACTCACCATGCTGCCTCAGTCATATATGGAATCGGGAAGCTTCGGACCGGACTCATCAATCGGATTGCTCCCGATCCCGGCAGTGCTGGCCTACTATGCCATTTTCTTCTTCTTCGGCGCGGTTTATTGGGACATGGATGACCGCGACGTCCAACTCGGACGTTGGTGGTACATTAGTTTGCCGATCGCATTGCTGATTGTCTTTCCCACCGCGCTGGATCTCGTTTCCGGGACGTTTGGCATCACTCCACGATTGAAGGACGCTTCTGCGAATGCTTTCGTCGCCAACTTCCTGCAGGCCATGTATGCGTGGCTAATGACATTTGGTTCGATCGGGTTATGTCGCCGCCTGCTGTCACGAGAGAGCATTCCGATCCGATACATCTCCGATTCATCATACTGGCTGTACCTTACGCATCTGCCACTCATCCTTCTCGCACAATGGTACGTTCATGATATGCAAGTCCCCGCCTTCCTGAAATTTGCGACCGTGACCATCGTGGTTTCAGCGTTCCTGCTGGTAACTTATGAATATGGAGTCCGCTACAGCTTCGTTGGCAGGGTGCTGAACGGGCCACGCAACAGGAATGGATAGGCCGTTTGCCTGGCAGTGTCTGAACATCTCCAGACGCATCGGAAAGTGCAGATACTACGCTCACCTGTGCAGGTTCCACGAAGCACCAGATAACCTGCTGGTACTGATGAACGTACCTCACATGATACGTACCGGAACAAGCCTGATTTTCTGGAACGAAGTCGCTTCGTGCCGTCCGCATTGGCGACGGTGCCCAAGTTCGGCGGACCAACGCACCATCGGTAACGTGCGATCAAACGTCAGGCAGACACAGGACCGTCTCTCAGCCTGTCCGAGAATTCATTACAGCCCCCAGGCGTTGCTTCGTCGCACGGTAACCCGGATCACTAATCGCTTTTTAAAGAGCTCCGTCGAAGCGTCGTCCCCCGCACACTCAGCACCCTTTGATGCGCCCCGGACTGGGAGCCGAGTTCGGACCATCCGGATCAACGTGCCAATTCATAACCTGCTGAGCACGCCCTCGTCTGAGGAGCACCTGTCACAATTCCACTGCGACGTCTGAAGACGCGAGCACTGCCCAACTACTTATTCTGGTTTACCACCGGCCCCGCCACCGTGCTTCCGCAGCAGTTCAGCGATCTTGGGGCGGGCCGCCTTGACTTCGTCCACGTCCACGTCGATCTTCAGAATTGTCGCGATGAATCTGGTCGTCGCCTCGATTTCATCATTCCATTCCACAGCTACCGACCCCAACGGTGTTTCGCCCATGTTATTCTTCGCATTGATTTCCGCATTTTTTCTGATCAGCAGTTCCACAACCCGGACGCGACCAAGAAAAGCAGCGGAATGCAAAGCCGAACTGCCGTCCCTGTTTTTTTCATTCACGTTTGCCCCTTCCGATATCAGCAATTCAGCAGCCTCGACTTGACCCGTCAACGCGGCCCAGCACAACAGGGTAATACCGTTGTTATCCTTAGCGTCAGCGTCGCCATCACTTTTCGTCAGGTACGGTCTGAGTACTTCAGTATTTCCCCGCCTGGCTGCTTCGAAAATGTTCGTGCCGGTCGGACTCGATAAGGCGGAACCCATTTTTGCGCCGTACTCGCGAAGCAGCGTCGCCACTTTAGGTCTGCCGGCTTTCACAACCTGCAGATCAACATCTATCTGGAGGAACGTGGCAATGAACTCGACAAAGCCCTGAATCTCTTCACTCCACTCTGCAGCCGCGCTGTCGAGCGGAGTTTCGCCACGGTTGTTGCGGACGTTCACGTTGGCCTTGTTTTGAATAAACGTCTTGACAACGTCAAGTCGCCCAAGAAATGCCGCCCCATGCAGGGCGGAATTCCCATCCTTGTTGCCAGCATCGATATCGGCACCCCTGGCAATCAGAAATTCAACCGCTTCTGACTGGCCGGCCAGCGCGGCCAGCGACAGCGCAGTTGCACCGGACCGATCTCTGGCGTTGACGTCAGTTCCCTTTTCAAGTTTTTCCGCGATTCCATCCACGTTTCCTGTCCTGGCCGCATACCACATCGAATCAGCGTCGTTCCCGCGTGCGAAACCGTCTGGTATCGCCGGTGGAGGTTCCGGAACACGAGCCCATACGGGCATGCCATCGGAGATTTCGGCGACGATGTCGCTTCGTCGGGAACGAATAAACTCTCGCACCTTTTCGAGTTCCTGGGCGAGGTCCGCCTGGGACGCGGCAAGATACGGCGTGAGCATCGCCTCGATTCGATCCGTCTCCGCCAGCAAAGCTTCTTCGTTCCAGTGATCTTCCAGGAGACCGCTCAGAGTTTTGGCATAGCGTGCTCGTCCTGATTTAAGCTGGTATAGCTTATGGGCAACAATTCCTTTTGTCTTGACGGCAATGGGCGCACTCGGTTCGTGGCCGAGTTTGCTGTACTTGTCGAAGACTGCGTCGGCGCCCCACGGCAGAAAGTGAAACTTGTCAGTGTCCGGGTTCAGGTAGACAAAAAAATTGTTGTTGTTCCCGGAGTATCCATCCCAGAATCCAATCAATCCCTCAACTGCCCAATACGTGTAAAACGAATCCAGATCCACCAGTTCGCCGATATTGCGTGCAACTCTGCTGCCGTTGGATTGCTCCTGCATCGCCTTTATAAGCTTCTCGATCTGTTTGCGGCCCGTTTTATCCTTCCCGAATTTTCTTTCAAAACTTCCTGCCCAGCCTTCATGAAAATCAACGACGGTGCCTTCATACAGAACTCCGTTGTCGTTTCCAAATTCTCGTTTGAAAAGTGGCTTGCGCATCGTCTCCACATGCGTATAGACGCCGAGGTGTTTGCCGTTGACGGTAACACTCGCAAACGCGCTGCGAGGTGCAGGCGAGCCGGCGGCGTTGAACAGGGCATACCCCATAAACTGGCTTACCAACGTCGGGTCTTGTTTATTGTTGTTGAACGTTAAGTTCGTCAGGCCGTCGATGCCGCCTTGTTCGTCAATGTGGTTCAGTTTGATCTTGAGCGACGGACGCGTGGAGCTCTGCGAGCCGATAAAGCCCTTCTTGCGAATTCCAACCCTGGGAAGGACGACCCCGTCGATGGTTACCCGGGCATCAACGTACGTATAAGGCGACTGAATCGGCTCCAATTTGCGCTTCTCATGAAGGGCCTCAAACAGATTCCGTGACTGACGCCGAATCGTGTCCCAGTCCTGCTGGTCCAGTGTAATCTGCACGTCCAGCACACGGTCCGCCGGAAAGAGGCCATCCAGTGTCAGACCCTGGGCGCACGCCTGCCAATTGAGAGTCAGCAGGAACAGAATACCGACCACACATCGCATCAAGAATCCGCTCGGGGTCTGGCAATCGGAACGAATCATCGGTTTCCTCGTTTCCTTAATTCGGACTGAAGCGTCACAGGACGAAGCTTTTGGCAATCGGCGACAGTGCACAGTCGCAAGGTGCCGTTGGCCGAGGCTAGTAATGTAACGGCTGCCGCGTTGTATTCCACGCAGCTGCCCCTTTTGTCACAGGGGGCGAGACATTTTACCAAAGATCCTGGGCGAACGGTTTCCATTCGTCATATCGGACTCAATTGCTCGCAGCTATTCGGACAATTGGACAACCGCCGCGATATTTAGATTGCAGAGCCACGGAGGACAATCCTCCCCACCTCAATGAAATAGGCGAAATGCGATACTGTCAGATGGTCCTCGCGCGTTCAGGGGGGGCAACCCTGCCGGAGTCCGGCACATTTCGCACAGTTCTCCGCAGCGTCAACTGCAGCAGAGGGGCAGTCCCTGCGACTGATTGTCGTCGGAGTGAGCTTGTCACTGCGACTTGACCAGTCAGTCTGCAGCGCGACCAGCCCCCGTGAGACTGCCCGCAGACTCTCCCATCTTTATCCGGGACGCGGGAGGCGTTCTCAGCAGGAAGTGGTGTGCCTTCGGAAACGCCAACATTGATGGGCGTGGTAAACGCGGTGAGTCAATGGCCATGCGACCTGTCTTTCGACAGCAAGCAACTCCGCTGCAAACCGGGGCGAAATCGTTGAAGCAGAACTGTTCGTCGCCGCCCTGTATCAATCAAACGGCAGCCGGTCGGCGCGCAATTGCCGGGGATTCATCGCGCCACGCTGCCAGCGAAGCTGTGAAAGCAGTCGGTCACGCAGGCGAACGGCTGACCGCTGCTGAACTGAAAACATTTAGCAGGCTGACCAGCGCATTGCGACCACGTCCACCGGTACTGACCCGCCGGATTAATCAACTCGCTGGTGCCGAAACTAGTTTGTGTGCGGTGAGAAATACTTCTCGAACACAGCCGTCACCTTTATTACTGACATCGACCGTAAACACTCGGGCCGGAAGGCCGAAGTCACCAACATGCGGTCACTCAAAACTAAGCCTTAGATTTAAGGAGAAGCGACCTGATTCAGGGTCGCGGTGGCCGACCAGGGGAACGGAAGTGAAGCTCCTCCATTTTGTGGGCGTTGTTTACAGTTGCATGAGACACCCATTGCGCCTCGGAATGTTTTCACGCTCCATCCGCGCTGCTCGTACTGCTCACGGCTCAGTCGGTCCAGAGTCGAACACTTCGATATATTCAAGAATGCTCGCCCAAACGGTATCCGAATCTGCATGCATAGACTGATAAACAGGTTCCTGCATCGGTGTCACAGAGAAGCTCCCAGCGACTTCGGTGTACCGGCAAGCTCCTTTGCGGATCATACTGCTGTTAATTCCTTCCCGTCTCAGAACCTTCTGAAATAAAGCACTGTGATACTGACTGCCACGATCCGAAGAGGCGTTGGTCCCATAGAAACACGTCCGTTGTCATTCCGGTTTCCATTGACCTGCGTCCAACCTTCCGCGAGTACAGATCAATGGTCACCACCAGATACAGCCAGTCGAATTTCGTGGAAATGCAGGTCCGGGCCGGCACCCACACGTCATTGAAACGGACTTAATCAGATTCTCGGTCTAATGTGTTGTCCGTGACTGAAAGCGAATGTCCGGAGTCTGTTATGCCTACTCGAAAACCACGGTGAGTCAATGCCTTCTCGACGAACCAATTTCTGTACCGTCACCCGCCAGAGTACGAAGCTGAGACCTACCTGCCCTTCAGGCATCCGAAGACTCCGCCTCATCTCGCAAACAATACCTCGCGGACGATCAATGCGAACGCTCGGAGGACAATTCTGCGAGGCTTCGACACTACTCCGACGAACCTGCAACACTGGCCACTGATCGGCCCTCTGAATATGTCACGTTCCATGCGAAGACGCAGGTTCTCCTTCCGCAGACGATCCATTTCTTCCTGACCTGATTCGTTCAAGGATTCCTACGAATTCTTACCATATTTCTTTCGCTATATATGCAGTAAATCCCTATGAACACCGAGTCGCTTGAGCGCCTCCTTTCCGCAGAGAATTCCAGTCAAACGACTTAAAGAAGGATTGACAGATTTGTAACATACCGAAGTCCGACTTGACGTCGCATCCAGGCAAAGCAGTGACATCGAGAATCGAAACCTCTGATGACCAGACAGCCTGTGCATCCAGTTCTGACACATGACGAATATCGTGCGATGCTTCATGAGGCAGAACTCGCCGGACCGGTCAGAGGCTTCGGGGGCTGGATCGCCGGACTGCTGGCAGTCAGCTTCGCCTCAGGCGGCTACGTATTGCTGACCGTAAACTCTGGCATAACTCTCGTTCTGAGTGCATGTTTGCTCGCAAGTGCTATGTTACTTTTTCAAATCGTGCTGCATGAGTGCGCTCACGGTGTGATGTTTCGACAAGCGCCATTCAATACGATTTTCGGTTGGTTGATTGGTCTGGTTGTACTGACGCCCTTCTTCAGCTACCGCCGAGGACACACCGCGCACCACCACTACGCGGGAACAGATCAGGACCCCACAGCCGCCCCCTGCGAACCCAGCCGACACCGTCGGTTCATCGAGTTAATTGTGAAACTCCGCCTGATTCCCGTGCTTTTTCTGTTTGGCGTCTATTTTCCGTACCTGCTTTATGACCTCGTTCCAAAATCGGTGCAGTCGAAACGACGTCTGTTGCAGTACGGCAGCAACCTGCTGGCGATCGTATTCCTGCATGGCAGTCTGGCAAAAGTTTTCGGTCCCGCGCTTTACCTTGGCGTTCTGGCGTTGGCCTTCTGGTTGTCGGCGCTTTTCTATGAATATTTATTTACGCAACACCAGCACGTGGGCCTTATCCCCGTTCCCCGGAACAGCAAACGCTACCGGCCTCGTGAACAGCAGATTTTCTCTCGGTCAATTCAGATCCCCTTTGACAGTCTGCTGATGTTTTTCAACTTACATAAGGAACACCACCTCTTTCCTCATCTGCCCTGCGGTTACCTGCCTCGCCTCCATCATTGGCTGCAGAAAAATCGGCCTGATGTTCTTCAATTCACTTCAGATCATCTCGGCATCATGAAACGCAGACGCGATTTAAAGCTCTATTCGCCGACGGTTGGCGATCATGACTGATTTTGACTGGGTACAGCATTCCCTTTTTCCTGATCCGCAATGGGCCGACTTTCGCTTTCAGTCGTTGCGGGCTATGTTCGTCACGTCGGAGGACGATCCGGTCGCGACCAGCCCGGTGCTGATAGGTATTGTCGATGGTCAAGAAACAGTTGTCAACATCGCAGATTTTCAGGCGGCGATTGAGGCTGCCGATCGTTGGCGCGTGGAACAGCAACTTGCGGAATCTTCGCGGGTAGTGATCGTCCGACTTCCTTATGCATCCGAACTGGTGGTTGCGGTCAACGCATTGGCATTGATGGCTGCCGGAATCAGTGTCGTACTGCCGATGGAGGGCGCCACCGGGGCTATGGAAGATCTGATTGAGCGAACCGAGTCACGTTGCCTGCTGGCGCCGGTTGAAAAACTCATCTTGCAAAAACACCCTCCTGCGGCGGCTGCGGCGAAAGCAATCGAAACGCTGCGTTGCCGACTGCATGTGACCGATTGCAGTCTTCCTGTTGCGTTCCCACTGGATAGCGATCCCGCAGTTGGCAGGTTATCCAAGGAAGGGCCTCAAGGCAGATCCGTTGACCCTGACGTCCGTGAGGCGCTGGTCCTGACAACATCCGCCACAAGCGGACCGGCGAAACTCGTGCGATACAGCGAACGCGCTTTACTGACCGTAGCAGAGTCATGGCGAAGATCCGGCCTTCTGCAAGATGAAACCACCGGTGGACCTTCATTATGTCCTTTGCTGTCGCACTCAATGGGTATGCGAAATGTTCTGCATGCAATCTGGACCCGACAACCGACCGTTCTAATTCCACCGGAGTGGATGAGTGAAACACCGCACCAGGTGCTGCGTCTGCTGCAATCCTGGCCCCCCCGCCACCTCACAGCCGGTCCGGCGTTGATCAACTCGCTGGCACAGTTGACACGCATGGTCCCTGAGGCTCGCAAAGCGTTGCGGTCACTGGAAGTTGTGGTTTCCTCGGGCTCAAAGTGGAATCCCGGAACAACCACGGCGTTCCCCAGTGCTCACGCTGCCAATGCTTTTGGTATGACCGAAACTCAGCAGGTTCTCTCGACGTTGCTTCCCGACATCGGACGACAGCCTCACCAGCGCGATGCCGAAGGTAACGTCAAGAAGCTGGAGAAGAACTCGACAAACTCGCTTGGGGCTGCGTTGCCGGGCGTTTCAGCCGCTGTCCGATTCACCGAAAAGAAATCGCCCATCGGCCGTCTGTTCATTCGGTCTACGTTCAAAGCGAGCGGCTATGTGGGACAAGCTGATTTTCCGGAGTGGTTCGACACTGGTGACACGGTTCGCGTCGTCGGCGGAAAGCTTGAGTACATCGGTCGCAGCGAGTCGGACTTCATCAACCTCGGCAGTGGCCTGAAAGTAGCAATCTCCGATTTGCATCTTCGTTATCAAGCGCTCTACGAGCATATTGAAGATATCATCTACAGGCAGAGTGTCAGGCGTGCGGGAGTGGTCGCATTGGCATATTGTGGCACGCAGGACCCCACCTCCTCCGAATTGCACAATCGGGTCTGCGAGCATGTCAGTTCACTACACGAACGTCTGGCACTGGAAACGGCTGATTTTGAATCGCGACATGCTTCGTTAGTCGCAATCGGATTCGTATCGGGTGTACCGCCCAGTTCGGGTCATGGAAAACTCAATCACCGGATGGTTGCAGATCAGAACCGAGCGTTGATAGAAGCGTTGGATGACCTCGACGGTCACCACCCCCAGCTGATAGAAATCGTACCACGTGTACTCAGTGACGAAGCTTGGTATCAGCACGTCGCGCCAAACGTGGGTCAGTTGATGCACGCCCTGAAACTGGATGTCGAATATACGGGAGGTTCTGGTGATCGCCTGTTCCTGGATGTTGGAGGTGAACAAAAGCAGATACTCGACTTTGTGGGCGGCTTTGGGTCGAACCTGCTCGGACACGGCAGGTCAGACCTTGAAAATGTTGCAATCAAGGCTCTCAGAGAGGTGCCGATGCTGGACCAGGGAAGTCGCCGGTCGGCAGCCTCGTGTCTGGCTGATGCGTTGTCGAATCGATTCGGGCAAGAAACCGGACGCCGCTATATCTGCCTGCTCAGTTCAACGGGAGCAGAAGCGGTGGAAACTGCGCTCAAGCATGCACTGTTCAAGTGGCAAGCTTCGTGCGAAAACTTCAACGCTGAAATCAGAGCTGAATTTGGTGCGGAGTTCCCGGCAGCTGTCCGCAAATCCTGTCATTACAATCAGTCTCAATACGCTTCATACCGGCCGCTGCTGATCGCACTGCAGGGTGGATACCACGGCAAAACCACCGGGGCCCTGAACGCCATGGCAGATGACTCGCAACGAAACCCGTTTGCCGGTCTGTTGGGCGCCCGTGTGCGGTTCGTGCAACGCGCGCAACTTGCCGATCCACAACCAGTCCTTGAGTCTCTTTGCTCACACGAAGTTCTTTGGTTGCGGCGGCCCGATCGCAGCAATCCCGCGCAACAGATGAGTGCCCTGTCGATCTCCGGGATCATGGCAGTCATCGCCGAGCCGATTCAGGGTGAGGGAGGGATCTTTGAAGTCCCCAATGAGTTCTTCACTGCAGTTCGAGCCCGCAGGATTCCGCTGATAGCCGACGAAATTCAATGCGGGCTGGGAAGGAGTGGACAATTCCTGGCATCAGCCGAGGCAACACCGGACTACTGCCTTGTCGGAAAATCACTCGGTGGTGGAATCACCAAGATTTCGGCAACTCTTATCGACCGAACGATCTACTGTGACCAGTTTGATTTGCAGACCGGCGCTACATTCTCATCCGACAGACTTTCCAGCAGTGTAGCCTCGAGGGTATTGAAACTCATCGACAGCGACGACATTACGGGACGCGCAGTTCGACTCGGAGAACTTTTGAAACAGAAGCTTGAGTTACTCCGGCGACAGTTTCCGACAGTGTTGGGAAGTATTACCGGCCGTGGTGTAATGCTCGGAATTGAGTTGGTTCTGCCTGAGCAATCGAACCAATTCCTGAAGGCAGCTGCGGGGAAGCGACTCGGCTACCTTGCCGCATCATTTCTCTTGAATTGCCATGGAATACGTGTCTTGCCAACGCTTTCCGCTCCGTGCGTACTGCGGCTCGAACCTTCTGTCTACCTCAAAACCGCCGACGTGGAATGCCTGACTCATGCGTTGCATGATTTTTGTCAGCGGCTGGCCGGCAACGATGTTGCCGGCTTGTTGCGACACCTAAGTCAGGACACTCAGTATACGTCAGCGAAGACAACTCTGGCCGCGCTCGAGTCTCAGCGTGCCACTGCTTCAACGAATAAGTCGAAGCGGCAAGTCAGGCGGAAAGCCCGGCGGTTCACCTTTCAGCATGAGCAGCCTGCTGAACAAGCAAACCGGGTTGGATTCATTTTCAACCCAATTTACCCCGCTGTGGAATTGCTGGCGGAAATTCCGGAGTTGCTGCAGCTGTCGATGGACCAGCGTCTGGATCTGGTATGGCGGATGCAGACATTAATGGAATTTAGCCCCATAGAACTGTTCTCCCGAAATCTGTTTGACGGGCAAGTCTGGATGTGTGGCATCTTGCTGCCCGTGTCCCCGCAGGCACTCACTCATTTGCATCGCACCGGCAATCTGGACGTCGTCCGACAAAGACTCGACGACGCATTGACCATGGCGACGGAACGGGGGTGTCAGACTGTCGTATTTGGAGCCCAGACCAGCATTGTGACTCAAAATGCAACTACCCTTGTGCCTCCGCCAGGAGTGCAGGTCTCGTCAGGAAATTCCTTCACGGTTGCGACCGTGCTGGCGGCAATTGAACGCGAACGGTGTGCCTACGGGATCTCCAACCACGCACGCATGGGGATCGTGGGGGCGGCAGGCAACATCGGCTCCGCGATACTGCGTTGGTATGCCCACCGGTATCGATGGTCAGGACCGATTACCCTTCTGGGGCGTCCAGGCTCCGAACAGAGGCTGAAGTCTTTAACGAACAGTGTTGCGAACACGACAACCGCCCAGAGTCTCAGCGTGTCGAGTGAACGAACCGATCTGCGATACTGCGATGTCATTATCGTAGCGGTCGGTGGCGACGAAATCATCGTCGAAGCCTAACATCTGCGAAACGACGTGAATGTACTCGTCGCCGACGTTTCCCAGCCACGTGGCACTTCTCCCACGCTGGAACGCGAACGCCCGAACGCGAAAGTTATCCAGGCAGGTTTGGCACGCCTGCCCCAGGATCCGTCGTTTCGACTGACTCCCCACTCCCCGGCGGGCACCTGTTTCGCCTGCGCTGCGGAAGCGATCCTGATGGGGCTCGAGCCGCAAGCGTTGAAACTTTGTGGTTCGATCGATCCCATGGCCATTGAAATCCTGCAGGCACTTGGTGAAAAACACGGGATGATCACTTCACCGCCGTCGCGCAACTGACAGACCATGCGGTGGAAACTGCGAATCCGCTGTGAGTAGACGGACAATCCTGTCAATTGCGGACTCAAATGGTCGATTGATGGCTCAGCCGGCACACGTTTGAGTGAGTGCGGGGATGAGCGACCGTACGGATGAGCGACGCGGCGTCGTCACGCGAATTCGGACTGGTGACTGAGGACACACATACTCAATTTTCTGATTCGGGAGTGACACCATGTACATCCGTTTCCGGCTGGCAGCACAGCCCGCCAAAAGTGAATGTGACGAACTGTGCTGATATCAGGTCGGGGCAAATGGCACGGTTAGAATGCTGCATCGTGGCGTTGCCAATCGGCAAACGTCGTGCCCGGCGAAGTGTCAGCAGATCACCTCTGGCGTGACCTGGTTCGCATACAAGAGGCTCTTCACCACTGGGGTGAAGTTTTTGCAATGCCAGGATCCGGTCTTCTTCATCCGGAAATACAAGATGCCCCCTGTCTCCCACCGAAGAAAGCTTCAACCTCGCTGTTTCCCCGCTGCGTACGTTGGTTGCTGTCACATAGAAGTCGATGGCTTCGCGATCGACTTGGAGTGTCGCCCCGCCGCCACTCCTGATGTGCACCACATACCGTGAACTCGCAGCAGCCAGACAAGAGCCTTTCTAGCTTTTGCCGTCAGGAACGACGGTATGGTGCGGCACCATTTCCGACATCCGGTCTGCTTGCTTGTTGATCAACTTGCAGTCGATCCCCAGCCAGTGAAACCGCCTGCGAACCGCTGCACGATGGTCGCTTTTCACATTGGGATCGTAAGCCATGATTCCGGTGGCGGGCATTTCCTGATGAGCGTCATGATGGAAGAAGTCATAGAGCCCACCAGGCAGGCATTCTAGAACCTGGGCCGAATTTCGGCTCCTCAATTCCAACTCGTTGACAGGCGGGACGTTCGAACTCGAAGAAGGGACGATACGGATTGTTGTCGAGGAATTTCCTTGCCGACCGGTTTATTGCCCGGCTCCGCCCACAACGGCCCCTGTCCTGTCGCAGTTGACAATCAATCCGGAACGCGCCGTGGCCACGATTGAAACCGGCGAAATGGGCGCCACAGTGGCCTTCGCAATAACTGCGTTTGTCCATAAAGACATAAAACGTGTTGCCGAGCGGCAGCGCCTCTTTGAACAGTTTTGCGACGAGCCGTTCCCTAAGCCATTGCGTTCTCTTTGCATCCGCCCACGATTCTGCCCAGGGCTGATCGAGTCTTTCCTGACCGGGTGCGGCGATCCGTTGAACGGCCTTAATCATGCGACCATCATCGTTCCGATGGGCCCCGATGGCGACATTGAACGGACCCCAGCACCGACCCGACTGATGCTTCGCCTATCCGAAGAAGACAGTGATGCCCACCAGAAACTGCTTCTTTTTCACGTAGCGACAAGCGTCTCTCAATTGTGGCCGTTAGTGTTTATTTGAATATTCACCCTCATCGATTTCTTAAAGGTTCCATTACGGCCCGCCGACCCGTGCCAATGCCCCTTCGCTGGGGTGCGTGAACAGGGATCACCCCGAAGACGGCGCGACAGCCACCACGGACTGAACGTGATGCCCTGCGAAGCACGTTTCGTGATTTTCCGGCGAGCACAGTCTCAGACCGCTCACTACGATGACGATTCTTCCGTAACTCCCGCACGAGCCATTGCGTCTTCCAGAAAGTAGTTAATGTCTTCAGCCTCGTCGGCATGCAATACATCGTAAGCATGTGCCGCGCTGCGTGCGTGATAAAGTTGCTCGCGAAGATTGACGTCTCTGGTGATGATTGCCGCAAATGCCGACAGGACTTCGAGATGGCGGCGGCGGTCAGTCTGTGGTGTGGCCAGCAGCAGAATCGCGTGGATGGGCTGTTTATCAGGACTGCCCAGGTCCAGCCCACGGGAACTGATCCCCAGGATTCCCGTAATATCCTCTCCCTCATCAAGGATCGCATGCGGAATCATCAGACCTTCGGCAAGACAGGTTGTTTCGTCCTGCTCACGTTCGAGAACCTTTCGCACAAACTCTTCTTGCGGGACGGAGGGCCTCACCTTGGTTGTGTAGAGCTGTGAAGCCAGAGACCGGATAACGTCGCTGCTTGTATTGCCAGTCACGTTGACGGAAATATGGTGCTCGTCGAGAAAATCAAGCAACCGTGGCAGGTCCTTGTCCGATTCTCCCGTCCGTAAAAGTGCAAACCGAGCGGCGCTGGGGCCCAATAGCTGATTGATGGCAAGCGCAGCCAGGCCAACGGTGGTGACCGTAGCGGCAACATCACTAAAACGCGGGTCGGCCTGCACGAAGAGAATCAACCCTACGGCCACGCCACCGTGCGGCAGCAGCGCAATGCCCAGGTAATTGCGGACGCGACTGGGAACACCGGCCAGTGACATTGCGGCGAATGCTCCCACATATTTTCCGACAAAACGAGCGAGGAAGTAAAGGGCGACAAGTTCCGCCGCCTGCAACACAAGGGAAAAGTCGAGGTTCATGCCGGCAAATGTGTAGAAAGCGGCAAAGAGCGCGCCGCCGATCGCGTGCAGATAAGCTTCCGCGGATCGCACCGTTTCGTGTTGCACGTTGGTGATAATGATTCCAGCGAACGTGCAGGCCAGAATTCCGGATGCCCCGAATCCCACCGCCGCGCCCCAGGATGCCAAGATCACTGCGACCATCAGCGGACCCAGAAACGCAGGACCGACGACTGTCCGCAGCAGGCACAGTGCCGTCAGCGTAGTGAGCGCCGCTACGGCAACGGCGATACTAAACTCTCTCACTACAGAACCAAACGCCACCTGCCACGTGCTGTGCCAGGATCCCTCGGCACTGCCCTCCGCCATATATGCCGTGGCGAAGACAAAGGCTGCTACCGCCACCATATCAATCAGTGCCACGGCCGCCACGAGGGTACGCGTCAATATACCGCGTGCCCTTGCCTCCTGAACGACCAGGACCGTTGTGCCGGGAGCGCCCGCGATTGCAACCGCCGCCAGAATCAGACAGGCTCTGGCCGTCATTTCGTCAGGTGCAATCGATCTTCCCAAACCATACATTGCCAGACCGACCACGGTTGGAGTCACAAGCGCTTCGCCGAGCAGTAACAGTCCGATCCGTTTTCCGGCATTCCGCAAGCTTGCAAAGTGCAGCGCAGCCCCGACAGTGAATCCGATATAGCCCAACACAAAACTCATATACGCAGAAAATCCGCGAACGGTGTTCTCGCTAAGTCCCGTGAAAGCCCCGTGCCAGGAGTCGAATGCCCGCAGCAGAATACCGGTTCCGATCCACCCCGTGACTTTCGGGAGGCCAATTCGGCCGACCAATTCGCCACCAACAATGCCGGCAACCAGTACGAGAGCGAGGTGATAGAGGGTGTCGTCCGCCGTGAAGGTGAGATCCATGGTCATTGTATCAAATGAGTACGAGACTTAAGGCCGCTCTTGTTTTGTGCGCAACGTAACCAGAGACAGGAAATCTAAATGACCAAACCGCTGTCCGTCAAGCGCCTTCGCGCCCTTCCGCGCCCAGTGGGCAAGGCGAAGTATCTCCGGGGGTTCTGTTCCCCCGAGTTCAGTGTCAGACAGTCGCTGCACTCATGAAAACCACAATCTACCGATTCGACGTCCATCGCTCAGCCATGACCAGAGATGGAAGCCGTACGTCCACGCGCAGCTGGTCGACGTGCATGACGACGCGTCCGATTCGGTCGAAATGTCGAAGTCTCCGGAAATCGGCAGACCCGGCGGACAACATTCCACTCTGGGTGGCCTGAGGCCGGAGCAATACGAACAGTGAGGAGACAGAGCAGATATTTCTCAAGACAGAATGGCTGTCTCATACAACGGTTAACAGCCCCACTAAATCTACGAAATTTCAGTTTCCGGATCCGTCCGAAATGTGGGCTGCGCCATCGAACCGCATTCCACATGGCCGAAAACGCGGCTGTCTGCGCTCGGCATGATCGATTACATCAATCCGGAGAGAGCCGGTCTTGCGTAAATCCTGTCGTTTGCGCTCAGGCCAAGGGACGACTTTCCGGAAGCTATATCTCCAGAGGACCGTTCCGGCAACACTTGAGCGTCAGATTTCTGAAATTTCAACATGTGCGTTATCATGCCCGCCGGATTCCAGCCCGGCTAGTACGACTTTCAGCAGTACAACTTCCGGAAATTCATGTAAACAAGACCGTCATGAGCCTTTTAACAATATCGTCTGTCCTGATGTTCGCGGTGGCCGCCAGCGTCGCGACCGCCGCCGAGCCATCGAAAGGCGAAAAACTTTCTGCACTGAAAGTGAAAACGATTTTTGTCGAGAAGTGCATCGCCTGCCATGGTGACGATTCTGATGAGATCGCTGGCGGATTCGACATGCGTTCGCGGCAGGCCATGCTGAAAGGCGGAACAGCTCACGCGGCAGCAGACCAGGTGGATTCGCGACTGGATCAATGAAGGTGCACCGTCGCCTGACGAAACCCGGGTGAGCGACATTCGCAACAAGTTTACTGAAGGCATTATCGTTACAACGTCGCGTGGGCTAAGCGACGCCTGGACCTATCGCCGTTACCAGTCAAAGCACCTGTGGGCGTATCGGCCGCTAAACGTCGAAGCGGTTCCTGCGTCAGCTCATCCGGTTGACTGGTTCATCGATCGAAAACTCGATGAGAATGACCTGGCACTCGCGCCGGCGGCGGGACAAAAGCCGGTCACACGATCGGTGCCACAGACGAAATTGGTGATTCCGCCGTCGAGTGTGTTCACCATATCCGTGACGTTCATGTCACGCTGCTGCACCTGCTGGGCCTCGACGACAACCACCTGACCTACTACCACGCCGGCCGATTCAAGCAACTCAGCCAGTTCGGCGGCGAAGTGATCAATGAACTGAAGGCATAGGGAGCGATCCTTTCAGCGTGAACTTCTGTGCAAACGGGAGTCGGCTTCGAATCGAACCGGAGACATTGCAGTTTTTTTCGACCGAGCCCCGGCATCTGCAACCAGAGACATCAAGGACACCATTTGCCGCATAGAGCCCGCGTGACAAGCAATGTTGGCCAGAGCGCCGCATCTGCACCGTGGATGTCGAAGTCGTGACGCTCTCAAACGACGTGGTGAGTTTGGTTTAGTTGATAGTCACCGCCAGAGGAGCACTACCGGCTTTCATTCCTGTTGAGATGATGGTGTCCGGGGCATCTTTGCCAGCTTTGACGATGAAGACATTGTCCTTTGGTGCTGATGGGGTAAAGGTCTGTCCGTTGGCCCGGACGGTATAGAGGATCTCGTTAGTATCGGCATGAATGAGTTGAACAACCGGGTCTTCTACATCGAAAGTTATCTTACCGAGCTTTCCCCAGGACCGAGGGTTGTAGTTGTCAAACTGTGAGATGGTGCGTGGCCAGCCACGATATTGTTTTGCGGCTGAGGACGTGATGTCGACATTTCGCGGCCAGCATTCCATGGTGATCTGGCGGGTTGCCGTGTTAAGGCGAACAATCCCAAAGCCAGCGGCACGAGTATTAAGAATATTGCCTGCGGGCTTTTTCTCGGGATTCGCAGCGGCATGGTTGGTGACTTTGTTGTGAAAGCCATCAAGGTGGTCACCGGTGTATTCGGGGGCACCCGTTTCGCGGTTCCGTCCCGGTTCAAGCGGCTCCCACCAGCGGAGATAAAGATTAGCAATGGAGGGCACGCAAAACGACCAGATGGCGTCGCGGTGTTCGTCAATACCGTGCTGAAAGATGGTTGCGAGATGCTGATCGCCGGCGCAGTGAAACGCAAAGCCCTTACGAAGAGCATCCAGGGCGCGGTTGCGACCGGACTGTGGCCAGCCGTTGGAATCCATGTCCGCGTGGAGGCGTCCATTGGCACTGCCGTGAATATGAGCGCCGCCACAGAAGATGGTCTGCGAGAGAGCAACTTTCATGTCTGCATGACGCCAGTCCTGAGCCCAATTGTCGAGGAATCTAAGCTGCCGTTCCCCCAGGAGGACGGCACCTTCGACATCAACACTTGCCGGGTCGTAATCGGGGTTTCGAATGTGATCCGGACGCGGCCCCTGTTTCGGGACACGACCGGCGGGACCGGTTTTGAACTTGCGGTCTTCGAGGATGGCAAAGTCAACATTGCCCCAGTTCAGATTGGTGAACCAGACACCGATGCCCTGGCCAACCTTGTGAGGATCAGCGGGATCAGGAAAGTGGCTCGTCTGGGCGCGTTCGACTTCTCTGACGTAGACGCCGGGCCGGGAGTAGCCGCCGTCAGAGGCTCCGCTGAGAGTTGAGATTTTTCCGCTTTCGCCCCAGAGGTTGGGCTGACCGGCATCATGGTCGTCAGGCAGGCAGAGGGTGGGCCGCTCTTTGATGATCTCACCAAAGTCACGCCCGAACTTGAGCCAGGCGGCGTAGTGTCTGTTATGGTCATAGACCTGGTCGCCGGAGAAGAAAAGTACGTCGGCGTCGACCTTCTTAACATTGTCGATAATGTCCTGACGGGAGATATCGCCGCCATGGGCCGGATGGATTGAGTTCCCTGTGAAACCGGCAACGACAATTTCGTCCTGGTCAACGGGGTTCCTGCGAATGATGCCCTCGTAGGTCGCTTCCGTCCCATGCGCGACGCGGTATCTGCAAGTCCTGGAATCATCCCAGTTTTCAACCCGGAAAGGGGCCGTCCAGCCTTGCTCGACAGCAGTCGTTCGGGCAACTTCGACCCACTTGCCGTCTTTTTCGATTTCCAGGCGGACGGTCTTCGTGTCAGCCTCAGCAATTGGATAGAGCTGGGCTGTGAGCTTGAGGGTGCTGTCGTGGACGGTGTAAAGGGCAAAACAGATGATGTCCTTATTTTCAACCTTCGGGATGGACAGAACAGCGCGTCCTCGTCTGTTCTGCTGGGCGTCCGCGCGACCGCAGGCGATTGCAAGAGCCACGCAACAAATAGTAAGACACTTTTGAAATGTCATGTTGATTCCTTATCCGTCGATTGAATTCGGTTAGTCTATCGTACAGGTGATCGGGCGCGTAGTGCCGGAGTCATCAGATGTGAGTCCGGGCGGTCGCGCGACGTTTTCAGCGCTCTGGGGCTCGCGCCACAGGAAGAAAAGAAACAGAGGAATAAAAACATGGGGGGCACGGAGCACTGCTTCATGGACGAATTGGTCAGCCCCCCAGTAGTTAAGGCTCAGGGACATGCCTGCAACCGGTCGCGCAATAGCTGTCACAAAGCCCCAGGCAGCTGCATAGAGTGCGCTCATGCGGCGTAAAGGTGGCAGGAAGATCCCGATACAGACGAGGAAGTCGAGGATGCCTGCCGTATGGAGCATCGTGTTGGCCGTGTCGTATCCGACGTCGAGAATGACCGAGGTCATGGCGTGGAAAGTCGCCGGCGGGGGCCACAACCCGAGCGCATAGCACCCGTGGCCCGCAAAGGTCGTGACCAGCGCAAGCAAAGCGGTGGTGACTGTGACGCGGTGACGGACTCCGAGTGCCAGTGCCGTGACCAGGAGGATGGGCATCAGGATCTGGCCACCATGTTCGATGAACATCGGGGGTTGGCGCTGAGACGCAACGTACTTGGCATAGCTGAGAATGGTGAGCAATCCGCTGCCACCGACGAGAGCAGCCATCTGGATCCACGATCCTTTGCGGACAATAACCGTAATCACAGCACAGATAAGATAAAACCAACCGATACGAGCGACCCATTTCTGAACAAATCCATCATCCGCCCCGGAACCGACAAACTCCTCCCAGTCAATGCCAATTCTTTCCGCAAACACATAGGTTGCATCCTGCCAGACCAGTATGCCGTAGGGGCCTTCCCAATAGAAATGCACCCAGGTCCAGCCGGCGAAACAGAAGAATGCGCCCAGTCGGAGGATAATAATCAGACGGCTGTCGAAATTCGGTTTGTTCACGGCGGACGACGGAATAACTCTTTCCTTTCGCTCAATATTAATCCCATAGCGGAACAAGGATTCCTGCGGGGCACGAGCCGGACATTCAGCTCTCACCTCACGATTGTATTCAAAGCCTTTGACTGAGAACCACCGGAGCGTTTTCGCAGCGTATCGGACTCCGAAAACTGGCAGATTTCACAGACAAGTAAGACGCGACCGACGAGGATAACAGCGAGTGCGCCGAGTTATCGGGCTACGTTGACTGATCATTCCCGATATACGTTGAATTCTCAGCTCAGCCGATACGACGACTCTGCACAGGCAGGCACACCTCGCCAGATGACAGCAGATTCCATAAAAAACGTATGGACCGGATGACACGGAACTCGTCCGTCGTCAAACGTACGGGAATTCGAAAAATGTGGTGGCAACAGGTTACCAATTGGCCTTCGTTGTGCCACTCGTCGTCTTTCCGATTCGGACATATCGGTAAGGCGTCAACTCTGGGACTTCCAGCCGACTCGCCGCTCTCGGACATACTCAATCACTGCCGAGAGCTATCGCATTGCCCCCACCGAGCCTGTCCAATCGCCGGACAAGGAGCGTGTCTGTTTTGGGATGCACCTGGAGACAATTTCAAAGACCAGGGCGTTCTTCATTGGTAACCCTCGTAATGAATTGCTCAATGATGGACTGTTCCTCACTGAGTCTGAGCGGGAGCTCGTTGGACAATTGCCCGTTGACCGCTTGACTACAACCTTCCTCGAACTTCACAGTTCGAGGGACAACCAATCCCCGGCAGCGTTCGTTGCACGGTGTTCTTTTCGATCGGCCTGAGGCCTCACTCCAGCAGAACACCGGCATCATGAACCCCGCTTCTCTCACTTAAGTTGGGGTTGAACTCGCGAGAAGGTCAAATCAATGACTAAGCAAGATATATTGAAGTCGGAGATTGGGCCGAAAGAAACACAGAAACCACATCGAGAAGCCACTGCACAAGTCCCCCAAACCTATGACGTCTGCCGGGTTGAACGCCGAATGCGTTCAACGGGTGGACACTTCAGACGACATCCGCAAGCCACGGCAACAGGCACAAAACGGCACACTGAATTTTTTTTGCAGGGGCGGATCAGACAGATTTCGTTGCCACGAATCGAACGTACTTCAGTGAACCGTTTTTAAAGCTATTGAAGACGGTCGAATCCTGCACGCCGGCGAACTGCCGAAAAACGCTGCAAAGCCAGCCGGGAATGTGTTTCTGAATCAGACTGCATTTTCTTTCGTCTTCCCATTCCATCGCCTGGACAACATTCGCAGAAATGTCTTCCTCATCAAGCAGCGTCATTCCAGCATCGTCAAAGGACTGCTTCAGTGGCTCAATGTCGTGCGGGGAACGGAAATCGGCAAACAGAAACTGTCCGCCCGGACGCAGTACACGCGCGGCTTCTTTCAGAAAGTCTGGCACGGACCCGTAGCAGTGAGATGATTCTACGTTGACGACAGCGTCAAATGATGCATTGTCAAACGGCAAAGCCTCGGCATCGCCCTGAACAAACGTCAGATTTTCAACCCGATGAGTCCGATTGCAAAGCTCCACGACCTTTCCCGAAAAATCGATTCCCGTCAGTGACGTCGGTTTCAGATAGCGGGTTACGTACGAGGCACCTCCGCCGCGACCGGAACCGACTTCCAGTACGGTTTGATTTTCCAGATCGACTGCACCGGCAACGCGATGATAAAGCTGTATACAGCACCGATCCGATTCGTCTGACTGGTCAAGCAATAACGGACTGTGAGCGTCGTTCCGACAGACGTAGCCGTAATTCATGAAGGTCCAATTGCTGATTCTGTAACCAGCCAGATGCTGATACCAAAACTGCCACACCCGCCGGCGCAATGCCGGACGTTTTTCAATGACGGAAACCAGCAGCTTCAACATGCGTCCTTGTGCCTTGGCACCGCCTGAAACGAAAAAGGTACGGTCAATATCTATTAACGACGCAGCTTTATGTAATCCTGCGCATTTGTGCCAGGCAGAACCCATCCTTCTCCCCGAACGTTGCTGAGAACCGCTGTAACGCTATCGACCAATACGGTGACCGATGCAGCGATGTCTGCCTTGCTGTCGACGCCCCGCAACATATCCAGGTACTGGCCGTATCAGCCAGCCAATCGCAGTGTGTGGTTTCCCCGATCAGTGGGCATGGCCCCTGAGGTTCATGTCGGGTAATCCGCACCGATTTGAGCATCCTGTTGCAATGCTGTAAACTGATGCAATGTTCAACCACAGCGTCTTCCAGGTACTGACTGCACTGCTTCTGGCAGGCTCCCCCTCAATCTGCCATGCACAGCTGACCGTTGCCGACATCTTTAGCGATCATATGGTGCTGCAACAAGGCCAGAAGGTTCCTGTCTGGGGAACTGGTATTGAGGGGCAGAACATTCATGTTCAGTTTGGCAATCAATCACATATCGCCACCATTGGGAAGAATGGCAGATGGCTCGTGAAACTCCAGCCACTGAAGGCCTCCGCCGAGCCTCAGCAATTGAGCATTCAAAGCGAAGTGCAGATCATCTTCAAAGATGTTCTGGTCGGTGAAGTGTGGCTGGCTTCTGGTCAGTCCAACATGGGCTTCACTATGAAGGCCAGCGCGAAGAACCACGACGCCACTCAAGCGATTCTCGACACATCCAATTACCCGCTGATTCGTTACCGTGCGGTCAAAACCAAAGAAAACGACAATCGTCAGAGCCACATTGGCGATGACAACCCATGGACGAAGTGCACGACCCAAACTGCGGCCAACTATTCCGCAGTGGCTTTCCTGTTTGCTCGACGTCTTCACAGTGAATTGGATGTACCGATCGGTATCATTGAAAACGCCTGGGGGGGGCATCCGATTGAACCCTTCATTCCTGCAGAAGCGTTCAAGTCGCACCCCGTGCTGATCAAAGAACTGGAACTTGGACGCCGCAAAGATATCGATGGTATTCGCCGGATGGTCGGTGGCGTGCGGGCACGCGACAACTCATGGCTGCCCGGAACCATCTTCAATTCACGCATTGCCCCGATTGCACCATACGCCATCAAAGGAGCGATCTGGTATCAAGCGGAATCCAATTGCGGCAAAGGCGAGGATCCCCGGTTTTACAGTGAAAAAATGAAAGCCCTTGTTCGCGGCTGGCGGCAGGCATGGAACATCCCGTCACTGCCGGTCTATTACGTCCAGCTGCCTCAATATCCTGCCCCGGGCTGGGTAATGATGCGAGATGAGCAACGGCGTGCCATGAATGAACCGCATACCGGCATGGCCGTCACCATTGATCTGGCGCTGGACCAAATTCATCCGGCCAATAAGATTGATGTCGCCAATCGGCTGGTACGCTGGCCCCTCTTCTCTGAATACGGGAAACACCGTGCTGTTTGCGGACCCATGTTTAAGGCATTCCATGTCAACGGGCAGCATATCAGAGTTGAGTTCGATTATGTCAACAAGGGGTTGGCCACGGGACAAAAAGAAGATCTGGAACCAACACGTCTGATTCCATCCCAAACCGTCCATGGCTTTGAAGTGGCAGACGCTTCAGGACAGTGGTACACAGCCCGGGCTCAAATTGAAGGCCGAACAGTTCTTTGTGATTCTGATCAAGTTCAACACCCGGTCGCAGTGCGATATGGATGGGCGCCTGTGATCCCCAAAAATGAGCCATGGAATCTCTATAACGAAGCAGGATTGCCCGCGTCGCCGTTTATTTCCGATCCGCAGCTGATGACCTATGAGCCGCAGGCAATCAGTCCTTGATATCCGGCGTTTGGTGCAGAAACTGCATACGCCGTCCGCATGGCAACAACCTCAAGAACAGATACACAGGCCAGCAGCTGTCCCGGCACGCCTGTCATCTTCAGGACAGGACGTACCCGACGAAACCAGGCGTCCCACTTGATCAGCAGCCACCTTGAGGGTCCCGAGGCTTCCCGATTCCAGCACGTTCAACGATCGACGGCAGCCTGATCGTCCCATGCGATGGCTGCTCAGTCGCATCTGCCCGTTCGATTTCCGATCATCGCCAGGCGTCCCGAAAACCGGCCGCACCCAACATGACGCCATAGATGTTGAATTCGCGGCCGAGTGTGACCAAACTGGCAATCCATCCAGGCAGAGAGTTTTAGAGAACTCACGCTTCAGGGGTCTGGTTGAGTTTGGCACGCTGGATTGAATGTGAGCACACCTGACTAACCAGAAATTATGCTTTCGGTATATCTGCAGTTCCGTGTACGCACGGTTTCTTCTGGCTTTCCTGGCCCTGAATACTTAAAAGGGTGGAAGCGATAACGTACGACTTTCAGAATCACTTCCGTGCGGCGTGCGTTTGATCAAACATAGGCATTTTCCCTGCCCGCCACGCGATCATGTGTTAAGGCATTTTCCGCAATTCTATTGCTGGAGACTTCGATGCGACCACTCGTCCTGTCTCTGCTGCTGGTCGTAGCTCCGGCGGTGACTGCAGCCGATAAGAAGCCCGAAGGAAAGATATGGTACGGCGTGATGGATGCGGGTGTCCGCGAATTTCGCTTTCGCATTGAACCGGTCACAGACACCGATGCCGCGACGACTCAACAGCTCGTCAGCCTGGATGAAGGCGGACGAATCTTTCCAATTGATGAGTTTCACGAGGACGAATCGCAGCTGCAGTTCCGGCTGAATATTTCCAAAGCCGAATACTCCGGGAGGATTTCCGAGGGTGGTAGATTCGTGACGGGCAAATGGACGCAGCGAGGGAAAGACTTTGATTTGACGTTCAGGAAAGTCAATGCGGCTTACACGGATCGTCCGTCGGAGGTCTGGACGGGGGAAATGAAAACACTGTTCCAGAAACTTTCCATGCGAATTCGTGTCTATCAACGGGATGACGGCACCGAAACGGTGTACCTCGACAGCGTGACACAAAAGGCAGGAGGATTTAAGGCACAGCGGACCGCTGAGGGAAATGAGTGGACAATCGACGTGGATTCGCTCGACGGGTCGTTTAAAGGAACGATCAATAAGGAAAAATCTGAAGTAAAAGGGAAATGGACGCAGGGAGGCGTATCCCTGGATCTGACGCTTACTCCGGACACTTCTGAGATGAACGAGATTGTGAAGGCACCTTCGCGTCCTCAGACTCCAAAGCCGCCATTTCCGTATCTCGTGGAAGACGTGACGTTCACCAACGAAACAGACGATGTTAGACTGGCCGGCACGCTGACCGTGCCGAAAACAGCTGCGCCGTGTCCTGCCGCCATTCTGATTTCAGGTTCCGGACCTCAGGATCGTGATGAGAGTTTACTCGACCACAAACCATTCCTGATCATTGCCGATCACCTGTCGCGGCACGGGATTGCGGTGTTGAGATTCGATGACCGCGGCACAGGGGCCTCAACAGGGGCCTTTCAAACTGCCACCAGTGAAGACTTTTCCAGAGATGCCGAAGCGGCCTTTGAATATCTGAGCAGCGATCCTCGAGCAAATGAAAGAGCGACTGGTCTCATCGGCCATAGTGAAGGTGGCATCATAGCTCCTATGGTGGCGGGGCGACGAACCGACGTGGCGTTTGCAATTCTTCTGGCCGGCCCAGGCGTAAACGGCCGAGAGATCCTGTTATCACAGGGACAGCTTATCTTAAAGGCCCAGGGAGTCACAGATGAGGCTGCGCTGAAGGCTCAGCGAGACACACAGGTCGCTCTGATCGACACAGTGGACAATGCCCCGGCGGACGCCACACACGACGAGCTTGTGAACTCCGCAATGCTGATATTGGCTGACGTATTGCCTGCAGAAGCGTTGCAGGAAAAAACACTGAAATCAACAGTGTCCGCCGGGATCGAACGACTCAATAGCCAATGGTGCCGATTCTTTCTGACTCACCAACCAGGACCGGTCCTTGAAAAACTCAAATGTCCGGTCCTCGCTCTCAATGGCGAAAAAGACGTACAGGTTGATCCCCGGCTGAATCTTCCGGCTATTCGCGAAGCTCTTACAAAAGGCGGGAATACGCGATTTGAGACTGTCGAACTGCCGAGTCTGAACCATCTTTTCCAGACCTGCAGCACCGGAGCCGTAAGCGAGTATCAGACAATCGAACAGACGGTTTCCCCGATGACGCTGAAGAAGATAACAGACTGGATTCATCAGAATGCGGTAACCCCGCCCGCCAAATAGTGTCCGCAGTGGTTCGCTCACATCGACCGGCGTTCCCCGGTATGCCTCATAAAACGCGAAGGTCGAGGCGGGGCGGTTGCACACACACCAGGAACGACTGAATCGAGCAACGTAGCGCCAAACCACATTTTTGTGACGCTCCGTCGAAAACAGATCGAACCCAGCCAGTTCAAGCCGAACACAGAGCCGCAGTAGACAGAATCAGTATGCATCGGGCATCCACTGAAATCCCTGCACAAGAAAGTGAATCAAACAAGGCAGCGAACCTGTTAGTGCATCCATGTGTTGCGCTGAGAGTACGTCAGACGATTCACCTGAACCAACAATCAAACCATCAACGCATGCGCATGGAACCGATTCTTCCAGCAACGGGTCTCGGCCCGACTGCCAGAGACATTCATTGTTGCGCGCATGTCGGCTCATCATGGAAGCCGAATACTGTTCCCCGGTGAAGGTGACGATTTCAGCGTTTCGGTACAGCTGGCAGGATCCGCAGGTGAAGTCGCCAAAGGTGATTGGGAGGCCCTGGATGCTGTGTCACATCTGGCCCTCCAACCATTCGAACGCGAGGGCTCTTTCGCAGCCAGTTACAGTACGCAGAGCGAAAGATCCCTCATGAACATGTGCCATGTGTCCCGCTGGGCAGTGCCGGCTGCAACGCAGAGTGGTCGACGGAACATTATCCATCTTCACGATGTTCGACTTGCGGCGCAACAATGCGCAGCGACCTTCACAAGCCTAATTACGAATGCGCCGAAAGTGGACAGACGCGGCTTTCTTCAGCAGTTCGTTCCGACTCATTTCAGAGGAAGACCGTACTTTCGTTTTGTAGACAGAATCAGTTGCTGTAAAGTTCGTTAACAGGTCCGCCGAATGAGAGATCGGTAAAAAACAGAATGACTTAACCGATGAACAGCTGCATCCCCCTGCTCTGCTTTGTACTTGCAGGCAACGTGCTTTTGGCCGACGAACGCCCCAATATCATCTGGATCTTCGCCGAAGATACATCTCCGTGGATGGGATGCTACGGCCACGAGGCCAATCAATCGGCGACGCCCAATATAGATTCGATCGCCGCTGCAGGTGTCCGATTTGACCGCGCATTCGTTCCTGCTCCCGTTTGTTCGGCCTGCCGTTCAGCGATGATGTGCGGAGCAAATCAAATTCGCTTCGGCGGTCATGAACACCGTTCATCGCGAGCCAAAGATGCCCAGCTCCATCTGCCCAAAGGGATGAAGCTGCTGCCACAGCTCATGAAGGAAGCGGGTTATGCAACCTACAACCACGGCAAGACTGACTATAACTTTGTCTGGGATACCAAAGCTACTTATTCGAAACTGCAGATGAAGGGACAGGCGAACAGCTGGCAGGTGCTGAGTAAGAATCAGCCGTTCTTCGTTCAGTTTCAGACGAAGGGAGGAAAGAGTAACACGAGGAAGTTTCCGCCGCATCGCCGAACTGATCCGGCAACAGTAACCGTCCCCCCCGACTATCCGCAAAACGATGTCTATCGCGAAGTCGTAGCCCAGCACTGCGATGCCATTCGGGCAGATGACGACCACATTGGAGAAATTCTGAACGGACTAAAGAATTCCGGCCTGACTGAGAACACGATCGTTGTTTACTTCTCAGATCATGGAGCCAATCATCTAGTGCGACACAAGCAAATGCCGACCGAAGGCGGCCTTCACGTTCCGTTTATGATGATGGGGCCGGACAAATATATTCCACAGCAGAGCGTCCGAAAGGATCTGATCAGCACCCTTGATCTGTCAGCCACGACACTCGCCTGGGCGGGCATTGAAATACCGAACTGGTATGAAGGCAGGGACCTGTTTGTTGACAATTTCCAGCCGAGAAATTGGGTTGCTTCCGCCAAGGATCGACTCGATCACACCATCGACCGCGTTCGCACAATGCGAACGAATCAGTATCGCTTCACGCGTAACTACAAACTTGACCGAGTCCTGCTGCAGCCACAGTATCGTGACGGCCAGGAATATCTCAGGAATCTGAAAGAGCTCTATTCGTCCGGGGCACTCTCAAAGGAACTCACCCGGATCTATTTCGGCGAACGCCCGGCAGAAGAATTCTATGACGTGGTGAACGACCCGGCTCAGATTCACAATCTGATTGACACGCCTGCCCATGCGGACATGGTTAAACGACATCGTCAACTGCTCGACCGCTGGCTGGCCAAAGGCGACGCTGGCGCCGGAGAAGAAACGCCGGCTGCCATGCGACACAATGGAGACGACTGGCAGGGGGGACGGGGTGTCAATCCTGAATACGAGGTCAATCGCGCTGACAGCGACGGGGACGGTCTTTCGGACAAGTGGGAGCAGATCAACAACAGGGACCCGGCAGACGGTCGACTCGTTTTTGAATTCGACTGCGGCGGCTGGCAAACAGAAGGCTGGAAGTCCCGGGGCATTTCGGACAACATCGCAGGATTTCAGGGTTACCTTGGGTTCGCATTGGCAGAAAGCGGCAATCGTCTTGTCCGCAATGGGCTTAAGACCAAAGTGATGGGCGACGATCAGAATCTTGTCATCACAATTCGTGCAAAAGACGACGTCGAGGTTCAGGCAATAGCCAACGACCGGGTGTTAGGGCAACCGCAAATTGTGACGTCAGTCACAGATTTCACCCGGGTGCAGATTCCTCTGCAGGGAAACGCAGCATGGAACGGCACGATTGAATCGCTTGCGATCACGCTGATCGGGAATGCAGGAACGGAAGTGGAAGTCGATTCGATCACGGTCGATCGCACCCGCTAACTGACTCCGTAAGGCCTCAATTGGAACTGGCTGCGAATCGATTCAATTGACCACGACATTCGGGATTGGATCGAGCCCAATGCCCGTCGCCACTTTCGCCATCCACAAGTCCTGTTCCAATCGGCTTCGCGGAGTTCCCGGTTCGGAACAGGAGCCACAATGTTGCGAGCGACACATTCACTCGGTGAGTCACTTCCCATACGACTTCCGACGCTTGCTGGTCGGCTCAGGAAATCGCCGTACTGACCAACCTGCCCAAGATATGGAACTCACGTCCGAATGCAGCCAGATTGGCGCCGCATCAGAACAGATCAGCCGACTCAGACATACTCTTTCCGCCTGCGTTAACAGGTACTGTCCGTCAAACCAATCTGCCGCCACACACTGTCGCGACGTCCTTGCCCTGCGAAAGCAGAACATCCGCTTCCCGCAGCTTCTAAAGAATCTGTTCTGTCTTGAATCGTTTACGGGGCATCGAACGCCTCGTTCTTCTATGACCAGCCCCTTAATTTACCACTCAATGTGTCGTCGCGGTTAGCGGTGCAGGCCAGTAGTGCAACTGCCTGCGTTCAGCTACAGTTGGAACACAGGAATTCACTTTCAACAGTCCACTTTCAGACTTGACGATGGAAGTCTCCGGGACATTTTCGACGAGAATCATTTCTGACGTTTTCCCAAACGGCGTGGGCGCGTCCGCCTGAACGACGGGGAGGACGCCAGGTACAATCTCCCAGGCCGCAACAACGCCGTTTCATTTGGAATGACTTCACGCAGCGTGCTGCCGAAACCCCGGAATACCACGCGATATGCCGGTGTAACAGGACCGATGCCCGTCAACAAGACGGCCACCTGCGCCGTCACCTGCCCCTCCCCAGCAAAGAATTTCTGACATGCGTTCTCAACACTATGTTCGAATCGCTTCTGCTATTGTCCTGGTGCTGACAGTCGACACGATCGTCCAGGCGGCTGAGACTGACTATCAGCGTGATGTGCTGCCGATTCTGGCAGAACACTGCACCGCACGTCATGGTCTGGACCAGGCATCACGAGAAGCGGATTTGCGGCTGGATCTGCAGAATGCAGTCCTTAAAGGAGACGAATCCGGGGTGGCAGCAATTCTGTCCGGGAAACCGGAAGACAGCGAATTATGGAAGCGAATCACGTCAGCAGATTCGGACCTGCTGATGCCGCCCGCCCATCACAACAGGCCGCTCCGCCGGAAGCATATCGAAACGATTCGATAGTGGATCGATGAGAGTGCGGCGTACTCGGACCACTGGGCGTTTGTGGTTCCCCGGCAGAAACCCATCTCCGATGAACGAGCATCACATCCTGTTGACGCATTTGTGGCCGCCAGCCTGCGTTCGTTAAATCTACCGCTGACTGACAGGGAATCGCCCTGGGTTCTGTGTCGACGATTGTATCTGGATTTCACGGGTCTTCCGCCATCTCCGGACGATCTGGCCGCCTTCGAACGCGATGGCCTTGATGCAACCCTCGAAAAACTGCTGGACGGCAGGTTCAAGTCTGAAAAACGAGGACAGTGCGGCATGGAGCTCAGCGAAGTATTGCCTCAAACGGCGGAAATCGCCGACGCTATGTTTCTGATTCGAACCATGCGGACAGAGCCCGTCAACCACGCGCCAGCACAGGTCATGATGAACACCGGCTCACAGCAGTGCGGTCGTCTCAGCTTTGGATCGTGGACATTATACGGGCTGGGCATCGAGTCGGCCGACCTTCCCGGCGAGGTTGTGCTGACCAGTGCGCAAGGTATCAGCGGCGGTGCAAGCAACTACGGCACAGGCTTTCTGTCGACAATCTACGGCGAAATCCCGTTTCGCAGTTCCGGCCACCCGGTGCTGTACTTGTCCAATCCGGCCGGCATCGATGAACAGGCGCAGCGACCGTCACCGGACGCGATAAGTCGACTGAACGAACTGTCTCTGCAGTCACTGGGCGATCCTCAGACAGCCGCCCGCATCCAAAGTTACGAAATGACGTACCGCATACAAACCACCGTGCCCGAGCTGATGGATCGTGGCAGCGAACCGCAGCACATTCTGAATATGTACGGCACCAAAGATCCAAAGGAAGCGAATTACGCCCGTAACTGCCTGCTGTCTCGACGGCTGATCGAACGCGGTGTCCGCTTCGTGCAGTTGTTCCACGAGGCCTGGTACCAGCATGGAAACCTGACCGGAGGAGTCAAACAGAACGCAGCTGACACAGACAAGGCCAGCGCGGCTCTGGTGAAGGACCTGAAACAGGGAGGGCTGCTGAACGACACACTGGTCATCCGGGAGGCGAATTCGGACGCACGCCGATGGTCCAGGGTGGCAACGACGGTCGTGATCCACATAACCGCAGCTACAGCGTGTGGCTGGCAGGCGGCGGAGTGAAGACCGCCCATGTCCACGGACAGACCGACGAACTGGGTTTCAACGTCGCCAGCGATCCCGGACAGGTACACGACCTGAACGCCACTTTGCTGCACTTCTTGGGCCTCGACCATCTGCGTCTGACCTACCGTTTTCAGGGCCGGGACTGCCGCCTGACCGACGTACATCGCAGTGTGGTGCGGGAAATTCTGGCGTAACTTACTGTCGGCGGACACCGTAGCTTTGGGGTGTCGCAACGGTTTCAGATCACCACGCAGCAACGTACGACAGGTTGTCTCTGCTGGTATCCGGCCCCGTAACTCAGGGAACTCTACGGATTAGCAGCGTTTGCAGTCGCTCGCTAACGTTTCATGTGTCCCGATGTCGTGCCGGGGGGGACTGCATCCAGGAACTCTCTTGCTCGACGTGCGTGCTGGTATGGAAACCACGTCTAACAATGAAACAGCGTTTGCTGGCAGTCCGCTTACGAAACCACAGGCCGGAATTTATTCACCCACAAGTGAACTGCATCCAAAAGGGTTCCGCCAGAAGCCTTTGTCTTGATTTCAGGTTCTGCTTTAAGAAGGGCCTAAGACACCGTAGAATGATCGGGAATAAGTTCATCGCCTGCCAACACTCCTGCCGCTCGCCAATACAGTCACCTTAGCTCGGCATCTATCCTACCGCATCCGAGACATACTCATGTTTACGATCGCTGCATCCCGTCGCGCAATTGCTGGACTGCGGCTGTTGATATGCAGCATGTTCTGTTCGTCTCTGCATGCCCAGGTAGATTTCAATCGTCAGGTCCGTCCGATCCTGGCAGAGCATTGTCTTCAGTGCCATGGCCCGGATGCCGAACAACGCACCGCGGATCTGCGACTGGATCTGGAAGCCGAGGCGAAGAAGTCGGCCATTGTTGCCGGTGCGGCGGCGGACAGCGAACTCATTCATCGCATTCAGTCGACAGATCCGGAATCGGTCATGCCCCCCGCTTCCACCGGAAAACCACTGACGAAAACCCAGAAGGACGTCCTGCGACAATGGATTCAGGAAGGCGCGAAATATTCGAACCACTGGGCCTTTCAGCCGATCGCAGAATCACAATTTCTTTTGAAGGCACTTCCCGCCTCAGAAGCCGCCACGTCACCCATCGATCGTTTCTTACTGCACCGCCTACATAAGGCAGGCCTTGGATACTCACCGCCCGTCAGTCGAGCCCGTTTCATCCGTCGCGCGACAATTGACCTGACCGGTTTGCCACCGACATGGGCCGAAGTGGAAGAATTTGAAAACGATACGCCAGCAGGAAGTGAAGAACGACTGATTGACCGTCTGCTGGAATCTCCTCGCTATGGCGAACGCTGGGGACGTCACTGGCTGGATATCGCACGCTACGCGGACACGCATGGCGGCGCGGCTATCGGTTTTAAATCGTTCCCGTTTTCGTACACGTATCGCGACTATGTGATCAATGCGTTCAATAAAGACCTGCCATTCGACCGTTTTCTGCTGGAACAGATTGCCGCGGATCAGCTTGGCCTTTCGGAAGACGATCCGGCGCTCGCGGCTCTTGGGTTTCTGACAGTTGGGATGCAATTCCGCAATTCACACGACACAGTTGACGATCAGATCGACGTGATTAGTCGTGGACTGATGGGACTGACGGTCACCTGTGCCAGATGCCATGACCATAAATTCGATCCGGTACCAACCTCGGACTACTACTCTCTCTATGCGTCGATTGCTCCCAGCAAGTCTCCTTTTCAGCTGCCCGTGATTGGAAGCGTTACCGACGAGAACGCTCGTCAGCAGTACGAACGTGAACTCACCGAGCTGAAGCTGAAGTTCCGGCAGTTTGCGCGCGAACAAGCCGAAGTCCTGCGGAATCGTCTGCGAATGCAGGTCGAACTTTATCTTGTGGAAATCGCGAAAGGGGTTGGTGAGCAGGATCTGTCGACTCAGTTTCTTTCGTATCGCACCGACGATATTCGACCATTCGTTTTTAATCGCTGGCGGACCTACCTGAACCAGCTTAACACCACTGACGCTGTCTTTGGTCCATGGCTTGAGATGCAGTCATGGGGGTCCATGCCGGAAGCAGACTTTCAGAAACGACGCGGTGAATACCTGAGCCGGATTTCCGGTGAACTGGACGCCGCCGGAAGGACTGCGGATAAACTGCATGCACTGCGAGGTGAACCACCGAAATGGAATCCATTCATTGTTGACGCCCTGGTGAAACAGAAACCCAATTCGCAGAATGAAGCCGCCGCGGTTTACGGAAGCGTGTTTGCAGAGCAGCAGCGACTTTGGCTGCAGTCTCTGCTGCGAGCGTCAATTGAAGCTGCACCAGGGGGTACAGTCGTCCCCGACGATCATGCTGAACACCTGGTGATCAACAGTCCCTCACACAGACAGATTCGTCATCACCTGTATGCACCCGGATCGCCGTTCGTTGTCTCAGACGAAGAAGCCATGCGACTCACCAACCGAACAATCAGTGACCTGATCAACGGAAAGAAGGGTGCGATTCACCAGTTAAATCTGTCGTCCCCCGGTTCACCTCCACGAGCAATGATCGTTCAGGAAGATTTACACCCCGAAGACACACATATCTTTGTGCGAGGAAACCCGCTCACTCGTGGGGAAACGGTACAACCAAGATTTCTGTCAGCATTGCCGGGGGATCGGACTTCCATTTACGAAAACGGGAAACGCCGTCTGGGTCTTGCCCGCTCCATCATTTCAGACAGCAATCCACTCACCGCGCGCGTTCTTGTCAACGGAGTCTGGCAGAATCACTTTGGTTCCGGCCTTGTACCGACACCCGATGACTTCGGGACACGTGGCGCCGCTCCCACACACCCTGAACTGCTGGATTTCCTGGCCGATCGGTTTCGGAAGAACGGGTGGTCCATAAAATGGCTTCATCGACAGATCATGCTGACTCGAGCATATCGTCAGGCAGCCATCGAGAACGAACACTGCCGGCAGATCGATCCGGAAAACAAGCTGCTGTGGCGTATGCCGCGTCGGCGTCTGGACTTCGAGTCCATGCGTGACTCCATGCTGGCGGTCTGTGACGAACTGGACACGACAATGGGCGGAAAGCCTGTCGATCTGAATATATCACCGGCAATCCCTCGACGCAGCGTTTACGGATTTGTCAATCGGGACGTCATCGCTAACCTGATGAGCACATTCGACACCGCCAATCCCAATGCATGTACGGCAAAACGCCCTGAAACCACGATACCTCAGCAGGCACTGTTCGCCCTGAACTCGGACTTTATTCAGGACCGAGCAGCGCAACTGGCATCGATCACGAAGCAACCGCATTCAGCGTCCGAAAAGCATCGCATCGAGGCAATGGTTCGCCGAACGCTCTGTCGCAATCCAACTGACTCCGAAGTGGAACAGGCAACAGCGTTTTTACGTGAATCCGTTTCCTCTACTACAACGCCCGACGGTGCAGCAGTTGACCCGGAACGCGGCTGGATCCTGCTGGCACACGCTCTGATGGCTTCAAACGAGTTTACATTTCTGGACTGACAATGCTGGTGTGAATGCCTTGTTTGCACCAGCCGTACCCTTGGCTGAAAGGCCAGGTCAATGATGAGCTTAGAGACGATGCGGCAGCCACGACGGCACTGGATGCAGCAATGCGGCATGAAATTCGGCGGACTCGCGCTGGCCGGACTTCTGGGGAACACTGCGGCAGGCGAAGAGCCCCGCGGAGAATTGCGGACGCATTTGCCAGGGCGGGCCAAACATATCATCCATGTATTTCTAAACGGTGGTGTGTCTCAGGTCGACACGTTTGACCCGAAGCCGGAACTGACTCGTCGGGCCGGACAGATGCTTCCGTATGAGAACCTGCAGACCGAGCGGAAGACCGGAGTGGCACTACCGAGCCCTTTCAGATTCGAGCAGCACGGCGAAAGCGGAATTCCCGTCAGCGATCTGTTCCCGCACCTTTCGAAGTGTGTCGATGAGATGACCGTCATCCGGTCCATGTATGCTGAACTCCCAAGCCATGAGATGTCGCTGATGCTGATGAATACGGGTGATCAGCGTCTGGTTCGCCCAAGTCTGGGTTCGTGGCTGACGTGGGGAATGGGATCTCTTAATGAAAATCTTCCGGCCTTCATCGCCCTATGCCCCGGAGGCATGCCGGTCGGCGGCGCCGGTAACTGGCGATCCGCTTTTCTGCCGGGCGCGTACCAGGGGACTCGTGTCGATACGTCGAATCCCGATCCCACACGACTGATCGACTTCCTGCAGAACAAACGAGTTTCTACTGCAGAGCAATCTAAACAATTCGATTTTCTGCAGCAGATGAATGCTCAGCATCTGGCAGATCGGCCGGGAGAAGCGGCTATCGAATCACGTATCAGGTCATTTGAACTGGCATTTCGTATGCAGACGGAAGCCTGTGATGCATTTGATGTTTCCCAAGAACCGGAACACATTCAAAAGCTTTACGGTGACGGACCACAGAACCGTCAACTGCTGATGGCCAGAAGACTGATTGAACGCGGCGTGCGTTTCGTCCAGACCTGGCACGGTGCCATGCAGCCCTGGGACAGCCATTCGAATATCAAGGACGAGCATCGCAAGGTCGCGAATCAGTGTGATTCAGGGCTGGCCGCATTGATTATCGACCTGAGGCAGCGCGGACTGCTGGAGGAGACGCTGATCCTATGCACCGGAGAGTTCGGACGAACGCCTTCCGTTGAGATGGGGCAGGACGGATCCGGAGCCAGTCAGGGCCGTGACCATAACCACTGGGGCTTTTCACTCTGGATGGCAGGCGGTGGAATCAAGAAAGGGACGGTGTACGGAGCAACCGACGATTTTGGCTTCCGAGCCGTGGAAAACCCGGTCTCACCGCATGACCTTCACGCAACAATCCTGCATTTGATGGGCTACGACCATCAACGTATGACTTATCGCTACGCCGGCCGAGATTTCCGACTGACCGATGTTCACGGTGAAGTCATCCATCCGATCATCGACGGTTAGTAACCCCAGCGGCACAACTCTCGCAGCTCCCGATGCCATCGACCGACGTCATACGGCAGTGAATTCCAATAGCCCCTGGCACGTAGTGATCGCTGCCACAGCTATCCGCCGGCAGACGTCCGCTGACACCGTGCTGTTTTGCTCCTGTCCTGTCATCTTTACGATGATCGCGCGCCGTCCTTTTCAGCATACATCGTCCCCGTATCGCGACGTCACCCTGTTCAGGCAGCTAACAGACCTGACTTCTGCATTAATGCCTCCAGTACTCGTATAACCTCCGGAGGAGGCGATGATCCGGGTGAACGTGGACGCATTCCTTCGTGTCCCAGCAGTTGCAGGGCCGCCTTCACGCCCGCAGCCCGATATGGCAGCATCACTGCATCAATTTCCTGTACATGTTCCTGCAGTTGCAGGGCTTCGTCATATCGACCCGCCATCCCCAGTCTAAGCAGTTCGTCGAGTGCCCCTGGCCAGATGTTAGAGAAAGCCGTGGTCGTCCCGTTGCATCCCATCAGTGTTCCATGCAGCATCAGACTTCCGTTGCAGATCCAGAATCGCCGATCACGCGTCACCAGACGACGCACGCGAGCCTCGAATCGCACATCATGATCGGTGACGTACCCGAATACATTGTCCATATTGGTAACACCGGCCAGAACCTCGGGAGCTGCGGCAGGAGCTGCAGCCATGCCGAACAGGGCGGGTTCATTTTGATGCATAAGCAGAACGGGGACGGGGCAGCGTGGCAGCACATCTCGGAAATACGGTTCAACCAGCGACGCGCCGCGCGGAAACCGAACACGGACGACTTCTGCCCCGACATCCGCAAACGCTTCCGCTCGACGCAGTGTCTGAGTCACCGACGGACAGTCGATTCCTCCCATCAGAAACCGACGCTCGTCCAGATTATCCCGGACCGTCGCTGCAACGGCCAGTTTTTCTGTTTCGCTGAGGTAGAATTCTTCTCCGGTCTGTGAACCGACCAGAAAGCCGGTGGCCGGTGTGGTCAACCACCGGCGAACGTTACGTTCCAATGCTCCATGGTCGACATCGTCGCGCTGGTTGAAAGGCGTGACGAGCGGGATATTGACAATGGGGTCGTCAGCAGGAATTGGCATGCGGCACCAGCGACTAGATGTACAGGATCGATTCACAATGTGCGAATCTCAGAATGGAACACAGATTAAATAAGGAAAATTAGGCAAGGCCACTACTCAGCCTTCAAAAATAGCGGAAACACGGCGTTAATGCTGTTTACCAGCGCGTTTCGCCAGCCGATCGTCTGCTGCTGCGGAATCTGTGTCAGCACAACAATGATCAGATCTCGTTCGAAGTCGATGATCCCGATTGTTCCGGAAGCACCTGTATGACGGATGCGTGCGGCTGTCCCGTCATCATGCCTCCGCATGATATTGAAGCCAAGACCGTAGCCAACACCAGGCGTGGATGGCTGCTTCTTGTACATCTGCTGCAGCAGATCTGCCGACAGAAACCGTTCTGTACCAACGCGCCCCTGATTACGGTGCAGACACAGCAGTCGGGCCACGTTATCGAGAGTTGAGACCAGACTACCTCCCGGATTTATTGTTGTTCCGAGTCCGGTTCCTTTGCGAACGCGAAATCCTGTCTTCGTGCGGTCATACGACACCGGCATCCTTGCCAGAATTTCCTTAGAAGGAGTGAAGGTCGCCACATCTGCACCCAACGGCTTGAGTAACACTGTCTTCATCAGCTCTGGAAATGGTTTCCCGGTCACAACCTCAGCCACGCGACCAGCGGTCATATAACCAAGTCGCGAGTAGGCATATCGAGTACCAGGTTCCGCCACAAGTTGCCTGGTTGCAAGGTCTGTAATCGCGTCGGACAGATCGCTGTTCAGATTGATGTGGTCCTTTCGGGCCTTTAGGGCGTTATTTCCGGGGAACCCTGCGGTATGCGACAGGCAGTGCTGCAGCGTCAGAGCAGTCTCAGGAACGCCCGCCCCGCGAATCCGCATTTGCCTGAATTCCGGGAGCCACGTATGAACAGGTGCGGCGAGGTCGACCTTACCCTGGGCGGCCAACTTGACAAGCAGGGTCGCTGTGTGTGGTTTTGTCAACGACGCGATCCGGCAGGGGGACGATGTCCGGAACGGGCGACCGGACTCCAGATCGGCTACACCGAAAGCTTCATTCATCACAATTTCCCCATTATGAATCAGCATTAACGCACCGCCGGGAATGACGTGCCGGTCAATTCCAGCTTGAAACGCCGCTCGAATGTCTTCTCGCTGCGACTCACTGAAACCATGTTCCCTCCAACTCCCCTGCAGCAGCGCTGGCTCCTGTTGTTTGGGTGGTCGAGGATCCGGTCGCTGCATTTTGATGCGATCGTCGTACGGCACCTCAGGCAGCAGCAACGTTTTTGCGTACGCCAGAAGTTCCTCCACGATGCCTGAGTGTGTCCGGGCCACGTCCGATGATCCGCCGGCATCCTGCGTCCGATTGTGCAACTCAACATTGGAAGAACCTTTATCTTTGACATAGCCGTAAAACTTCCTGCGTTCCGGCAGGATCAGCTTCCATTGTCCTTTGCGAACAGCATGCAACTCGTCTTTACAAAAACAGAAAAAATCATTGTGCGCACCCGCCTCGCTCTTTCTCGTCATCAGGTCGCTCTGATCGACGCCATCCACGATGCGATCGGGCGGAGTTTCGAACCCGGCGCACTTGCCGGAGGGCGGCAGGAAGTCGATCGTTGCAAACACAGCATCACTGGTGCCGCCTGGTGTTACGTGCCCCGGCCAGCGGACGATGCAGGGAACCCGATGTCCACCTTCGTAGGTTGAGCCCTTTCCTTCTCGCAGCGGGCCGAAAAATCCCCATGCAATCTTCCCGCCGTGCTTTCTGGCAGACCCCTGTTGCAGATTATTCCACGGCCCGTTGTCTGTGATAAGAATAACCAGGGTGCTGTCGCGCAGTCCCAGATCATCAATGCTGTCCAGCAGTCGTCCAATGTGATAATCCAGCTCCTCGACGGTGTCGCCGTACAGACCACCCTTCGACTTGCCTTTGATATCCACAGACGCATCGATCACCGCATGACCCATCGTGTGAGCCAAATACAGGAAGAACGGTTCCTTCCTGTTGGTCTTCAGAAACTCGATACTCATATCGGTGTACAGTCGCGTGCGACCGGCCATGTCGTCCGGATTCCCGACGACATCATTATTTTCGTGAAACAACACCTTTCCGTTGTCGTTCGCTCCCAGCGTTCCGTAAAAATAATCGAACCCCTGTGCATTGGGCATGCGATCAGGGATTGCAGCGCGGTTGGACACATCCCATTTGCCCACACATCCGGTCACGTATCCGACCCTGTGCAACAGTTCAGTAATCGTGATTTCACTTGCGGGCATGGAGCAGCCGGGACTGCGTCCCGGATAGCGTCCCGTAAACAGTGCCGTACGCGACGGACTGAATACAATCTGTGCATAGAAATTAGCAATCTGTGCATAGAAATTAGTGAACCGAGTACCTTCGGCGGCAAGCTCATCAATTCGGGCCGTCCTGATGGTCTCGGAGCCATAGCAACTCAGGTCGCCATCACCCTGGTCGTCGGTATGTATCACAACAATATTGGGACGATTTTCAGGCTTGTTGTCAGCAGACGCGTGTCTCACCGTAAGGGACACCAGGACGCATGCACCAGTGAACATTCTTAGTGACGTCATGGCATGCAATTTCCGGTGTAAGACCGTGGCGATACGTGGTGAAACAAATATTGAGGCAGAACACAGGATACTTGCGATATTCACCGGTTGTCTCGTCCCTGTCGCCGGATTGGGGACTGAATGCCACAATGTTCGTCATATCCCTACCGGACTGTTGGCGCCCAATACCGGACGGCCTGGCGCAGGTGACTGCAAATGACACACACAAGTCGGAATAGTAGATTAATAAGTCTTTGCATGTGCCGGGAGCGACAAAGGCGGTCGCCGTTCCAGGATCACCAGTAGTCGGGATACAGGCTGGCGAACTCGGTTGAGATGCGTTCACATGCTGACTAGAGTGGACCACAGGAATCACGTGTGCGGTGTCATTTTCAGCTGCAGGTCTGTATCTGTATAGGTGCGAATGTCTCTCGCGTATTGCAGAATTCCGGTGGAGCAAAGGCAAATATTGAACCGTTGCCGCATTTGTCTTCAAAAACGCCTTCCGTCTGCGCCTGCCTTAATATCCAGATCCGATATTCCAAAACGATGGCCCGAAAATTAACATCGACATCTCGACTGACCCCGTTTCTGCGATCGGGTCGCGTCAATTCTCTGCAGATCCTCGTGGGGGGAGCTGCTTTTGTGATCGTCCTGCTGGTCATACTGATGCGGCAGGAACAAAAGGAATCGGTGTCCGGCAGGCGACGTCTGGTGGTTTATTGCGCGGCGGGGTTGCGCGTACCGGTCGAAGAGATTGCGGCGGCGTACGAAGAACGGTATGACGTAGCGATCGAACTGCAGTATGCAGGTTCAAACACCTTGCTGAACCAGCTACAGGTCAACAAATACGCGGAAGGTGACCTGTACCTCGCCGCCGACGATTTCTATACGGATAAGGCGGTCGCTGAGGGATTGGCGGCAGAAACGATTCCGATCGCCCATCAACGACCAGTGGTTGCGATTCGGAAGGGCAGCAAAAAAGCGATCCGGACACTGACGGACCTGTTGCAGCCGGGAGTGGCTGTGGCCGTGGGCAATCCGGAGCAGGCGGCCATCGGCAAGACGGTGCGAAAGCAGCTTGAAAAGATCACGGTGGACAACACAAACCGGTGGTTGCAGCTTGAAGAACGGGTCACGGCTGACGGTGTTTTTAAGCCGACAGTGAATGAGATCGCGAACGATGTCAAGATCGGTGCTGTCGACGCTGCGATCGTCTGGGATTCCACGGTTGCGATGCCGAAGTATAAGGAAGACCTGATCTCAGTCCCGCTCCCGGAACTGGATGTCGATCCCAACCTGGTGAGCATCGCAGTGCTGCAATCAGCCGCTGATCCAACGGCCGCACTGAAGTTCGCTCGTTTCATGACAGCCCGCGACCAGGGCCTGCAGACATTCAGAAAGTATGGAACTCGCCCGGTGGAAGGTGACGTCTGGTCGGAGCGGCCCGAAGTTTCATTCTTCTGCGGTGCCGTCAATCGGCGAGCCGTGGAACAGATTATTGAAGACTTCCAGACCCGCGAAGGAGTGACTATCAGCACGGAATATAACGGGTGTGGGATCCTTACAACGCAGATGAAGGCGATAGACAACCAGTCGACGCAGCTGGGCTTCCCTGACGTCTATATGGCCTGCGATCGGTATTATCTGGATAACGTCAAGGACTGGTTCCAGGACGACGTCGATGTCTCAGACGTTGAACTGGTTCTGGCGGTACCCGGGGGAAGCAGCGACGTGACTGAGCTGAAGGACCTGGTTAAGCCTGGAATCCGTGTGGCAATCGGTCAGCCGGATCAGTGCACCATCGGGGCACTCACCCGAAGAGTACTGCAAAATGCAGGCATCCACCAGGAGCTTATGGACAAGCAGCAGACCGATGGCGAGGTTGTCGTTGAGAAAATGTCGTCCGCGCTACTGGTTCCGGACGTCATCGCCGGTCATGTGGATGCGGCTCTGGTGTACATCACAGATGTGCTGCCCAATACGGACGATGTTGACATCGTCCGTATCAAAGTGGGTGACAATGTGGCAGTTCAGCCATTCAGCATTGCCAAAACAAGCGATCATAAGTACTTAGCCCGTCGACTTTTCCGACGAGTGGCAGCATCGTCCGCAGCGTTTGAATCCGCCGGGTTCAATTTTCGACTTGGGACTCGCACCACAGCAGAAACTGAAGGCGGGGCGTTATGACGGATAGTGTGTCGCGGTACGACACACCCGGTGGCCGTGGAAAGTCGAACACCCCGGTCCAGGACGTCGGAAACATTGTGCTGTCGAATCGGCTGTTCTACACCTGCATGATCGTGATCGGCGGGACGTACGTGCTGTTGATTGTTGCGCTGCTGCTGGCGGATGCCTGGTACGTCGTGGAAAAGACAGCCGTAGCTGCCGCAGATTCAGCTGATCCGTGGAAATCGATGCTGACAGACAACCCTGTCTCCGTGGCACTGGCGGACCCCAAGATTCAATATTCGATCCGGCTGAGTCTTTTATCGTGCACTCTGTCCGCCGTGCTGTCGGTGATCGTTGCAGTTCCCATTGGTTACATACTGTCACGACACGCGTTTCCGGGAAAGCGTCTGCTGGATGCGGTACTTGACATACCCATCGTCCTGCCGCCGCTGGTTGTCGGTCTCAGCTTGCTGATTCTGTTTCAGTTCCGTCCATTCGCTTATGTCGCCAGGGACATGGTGTACCAGATTCCAGCCGTTGTACTGGCTCAGTTTTCAGTGGCGTGTGCGTTTGCCGTCCGCACGATGAAGTCCACATTTGACCATATCGATCCCAGATGCGAACAGGTTGCGGTCGCGCTTGGCAGTTCTCGGGCGCAGGCGTTTGGCTGGGTTGTGCTGCCGGAAGCGAGTCAGGGAGTCATGACAGCATTTACACTGGCCTGGGCGCGATCACTGGGTGAATTCGGCCCATTGCTGATCTTCGCCGGAGCTACGCGAATGAAAACCGAAGTGCTGTCAACAACCGTATTTCTGGAAATGAATATTGGAAACATCGAAGCGGCAGTCGCGGTGTCCCTGATTATGGTTGTGGCAGCCGTGACCGTGCTGATCATCACTCGAGTCTGGGGTTCCCGCGAGACCGTATTGTAACGCAGGCGTCCGGAAAGCTGGGTTCATGATTCAATTGGATAACATATGCATTCAGGCGGGGGCATTTGCCCTTAAGAATGTGTCGTTTTCAATTCCTGCAGGTGGCTGTGGCGTACTCATGGGCCGAACCGGTTCCGGCAAGACGACGATCCTGGAATGCATCATCGGGCTGCGCCGCGTCAGTTCCGGCAGCATTCAGATCTGCGACCGGGACGTCACGCGATTGAATCCAGCTTTGCGCGGAATCGGCTATGTACCACAGGACGGGGCTATGTTTTCGAGGATGAGCGTTCGCGATCACCTGGCCTTTGCGCTTCAGATCCGTCGCACACCCGGCAAGCAGATTGCTGAACGTGTGGACGAATTATCAACATTGCTGGGCATCACACATCTGCTGGCCCGTCGACCCGCCGGGTTGAGTGGAGGAGAAGCACAACGCGTAGCTCTGGGGCGGGCACTTTCATTCAGACCCAACGTCTTGTGCCTGGACGAACCTTTGTCTGCACTGGACAGCGACACCCGTCACGAGATGTGTGAACTGCTTGATACGGTGCGACAACAGACCCAGGTGACGACGCTGTACGTGACTCACAGTCCGCAGGAAGCTGAGATTCTGGGCGATCGGCTGCTGCGTCTCGAACGCGGCCGGATTGTCGAGCACCAGCCGCTGTCACCCTGACAAACGCTGATTCAGTATGAGGTTCCGGTGTGGGAAGATCCTGGCCGTGATCTCGACACCCTGTCCATCCCGCCGGATCGGCCACCATACGACGTTCCACTGCGGAGAATTCCCTTCTCAGCGGTGTCCTGGATAAACGAATCGGCGCAGTTCGGTCACTGCTTCTGTTGATCTGGGGACAAGTGTGCGTACGATGCTGCAACAGCGACGTGCGTCGCTTTGAAATTTCCCGTTCCCCCCTGACACTTGATCATCACATGGCATCCGTCGACGAAATTCGCAATCTGGTTTCTCAAGTCATAGATCCGGAACTGGGCAAGTCACTTTCCGATCTGCGAATGGTGCATGACGTATCGGAATCTGCAGATGCTGTCAACGTTACGATCGAATTGCCCACTCCGGCCTACCCCGATTCTGAACGCCTAACTAAGCTGGTCACCGAAGCCGCGACACCAGCCCTCGCAGACCGGCAAACCGTCTCAGTGAACCTGACTGCAAAAGTCCAGGGTAAAGATTCAGGCGGGCGCATAGGCTTGAAGATTCACAACATCATTGCCGTCGGCAGCGGCAAGGGAGGCGTGGGCAAGAGTACCGTGGCCGCAGCACTCGCCTGTGGTCTGCATTCCTACGGTTGCCGTGTGGGCCTGATGGATGCCGATGTGTATGGGCCGAGCATTCCGCACATGCTGGGAGCTTCGGGGCAACCGGCGGCCACAGAGCACGAAGGTGGTGACGGACAGAAACTGATGCGAATGGAGCCGATTGACGTCGACGGTATGAAACTGATGTCAATGGGTTTCTTTATTGAGCAGGGACAGTCTGTCGTCTGGCGAGGCCCAATGCTGCACAAGGCGCTCACGCAGTTCCTGAAGGACTCTGACTGGGGCGAACTGGATTATCTTATCATTGATCTTCCCCCGGGCACGGGCGATGTATCGCTGACACTGTCGCAACAAGTGGGCCTCGCCGGAGCTGTGATTGTCTGTACTCCGCAACAGGTGGCATTGCTGGACGCCATCAAGGCGGTGGACATGTATCAGAAGGTCAACGTTCCCGTATTAGGCGTCGTGGAGAATATGACCGGAGACATTTTCGGACGCGGCGGAGCGAAGAAAGTTGCAGAAGAACTCAACCTTCCTTTTCTGGGTGAAGTTCCGATCGATGCCAGTATTCGTGAATATGGTGACGCGGGCCGTATGATGGCTCTGTTGACGGAAGAAAATCCGGCTCGCGATTCGCTTCGGACGGTGTGCCGGAACGTCGCTATGCAGGTTGCCCGCAACCTGACTGAAACACCGGCCGCACCAACACTGGAAATTCTGTAATCCGTTTTGCGGCCTCGAATTCGCGGCGGACCTATCAAACCACACATCAATGCTGATCACGATCGAAGAGATCTTTGACGAGTTTGAAGAGCTGGACCCGCGTGACCAGTCTCAGTTTTTGCTGGAACTCGGCTACGACCTGCCTCGATTCGCTCCCGAAGAACAACGGGAAAGTGACCTTGTGCATGGCTGTCAGAGCCAGGTATGGCTGACTGCTCGTGCCGCTGACAATGACAGCAATCCGGTGATTGAGCTTCGTGCGGACAGCGATGCGGAAGTGGTTCGTGGCTTAATCACTGTGTTACTCGCCTCATACTCAGGAAAAACAGCCAGCGAAATACTGCGTCTGTCCATCGGCGACGTGTTTGCTCGGTTACGGCTGAACCAGTATATTTCTCCTCAGCGGCAAAACGGCCTGCAGGGAATGGTCGATCGCATTCGCGAAATTGCGCGGCGACACGCTCCCTGTGCAGCGTACACCGATCCGTCGCCCGTGCAGGTGCCGTTGCGACCAACCGCCGTTCTTCTCACAGCCGCTGAATTTGACCCCCTGGACGTCCGTCGACAGTTCCCGGTGCTGAACCAGACACTGGACGACGGACTGACTCCCGTCTTTCTGGACAGCGGCGCCTCCGCCCAAAAGCCACAGGTCGTGATTGACAAGGAACGCGAGGTTGAAGAGCAGTACTATGCGAACGCCTATCGCGGACGATATCGGTTCGGAGCTCGTATTGACGAAGAACTGGAGAACGCTCGTCAGAAGATTGCCACATTCATTTCCGCTGAGTCACCGCAGCAGATCGCATTTACTTCGGGGGCAACGGCGACGATCAACGCCGTCGCCTTTGGCTGGGGCAGATCACATGTCGGTGAAGGAGACGAAATCCTGATCACCGAGATGGAACATCACGCCAACTTCGTTCCGTGGCAGCAACTGGCACTGCAGCAAAAAGCAACTCTTCGATTTATTCCGATGACAGTCGACGGCCGGCTGGATCTGAATCGGCTGGACGAGGTGTTGACGAAGAAGACAAAAGTACTTGCCGTCTGCGGGATGTCCAATGTTCTGGGAACAGTGAACCCCGTCCGTGAACTGGCCGCCAGAGCGCATGCGGTTGGAGCCATCATCGTTGTGGACGGTGCCCAGAGTGTGCCTCACCAGGTCACGGACGTTGTCTCGGATGATGTGGATTTCTTGATTTTCTCCGGACACAAACTCTATGGTCCGACCGGTGTCGGCATTCTCTACGGCAAAACCGGACGCCTTGCCGAGACGGAGCCGATTCTGTTTGGCGGGCACATGATCGACCGCGTTTACAGGGACCACTCCACGTGGGCGGCCCCACCGGCGCGTTTTGAGGCAGGAACACTGCCGATCGTCCAGGCAATTGGTCTGGGGGCCGCCGTCGACTGGGTCTCCGAGATCGATGTTACGTGGATTCATGAACATGAGCAACAGTTGCTGCGAAGTGCGACGGAGCAGCTGCAGCGAATCCCGGGACTGACGATTTTTGGCCCCTCCGTGGATCACAAGGGGGCAATCATCAGTTTTCGTATTGATGATGTACATCCGGAGGATCTGGCCATCATGCTTGACCGTCGAGCTGTTCTGACGCGACACGGTCATCATTGTGCGATGCCACTGCACGAACTGCTGGCCGTCAGCGGGACAACGCGGGCCAGCTTCGCCGCGTACAATACGGAAGACGATGTGACTGCTCTGGTCAGCGCGATCGAGTACGGCCTTGACGAATTAAGGCGTCGCCGGTAATCGCTGCGAATTTTCCCGGGACTGCAGAACGTATCCGTTATTCCAGCTTGATCTGCACCTGCTGGATCGTGCCGTCATACGCAAAATCGTCAGTTACACCGTAGTCGCCTACGTGACCGGCAGCATCACGACCAACCTGCAGTCCGTCGATCGGCATGCTCTGCAGCGAGCCGGGAACAGTCCCACGGGCAAGCAATCGGTCGCCCGACGTGATCGTCACGTCTCCGACTTTTGTCAGGAGTATGACAAAGTTCTTTGCGCCAGTCGGCAGCATGCCGCTGACTGTAAAGATCTTTCCCTGTCGACGCTGAGCAAACCAGATCTTTTCAGATTTCTGATACACCACGTAGCCCGACGCAGAACCTCCCTGAGCGACCAGCACACCCTGTGTACCGGCCGCAGCCAGCTTGACCGTCACCGTAATCGCCTTGTCCATGACCATCGGAGATTTGTTCTGCGGCAGATCGGCGTCGGCGATCAACTTGAAGTTTTTCTTCTTTGAAAATCCAGCGGTCTTCTTTTTCCGGTTCTTGTAATAAGGAGTCAGCGGCAGCACATCGGCTCTCTGTGCATACTGCTGCCACTGCGCGGAAAGAACCCGAACTCTGGTCGGCTCGGCAGCGGCGAGGTTGTTCAATTCGGCTCGATCCGCCCGAATGTTGTACAGTTCCCATGGACCGGTGTCACCTTTGGCAACAAGTTTCCAGTCGCCGACGCGAATGGCACGGTTACCTTCGTGTTCCCAGAAAATGGCTTCGCGTTCAATTTCCTCACCCTGGAAAGCCGGCGTCAGACTGCGACCTTCCAGCGGCTTAATCTGTTGTCCTTCATAGTCCGTCGGATAATCAGCAGCGGCGATGTCCACACATGTTGCCATGATGTCAATCAGATGGCCCGGTTGATGCTCCAGTTCACCGTGGCGTTTAATCTGAGCGGGCCAGTGAGCAATCAACGGCGTGCTGACACCGCCTTCGTGCACCCAGTGTTTATACTCGCGAAACGGAGTGTTGGAGGCATTCGCCCAGCCGCGGCCATAGGCGATGTACGTATCGGCCGGGCCCGGCATGACTTCCGGACCCTGAACCAGCGGCCAGCCGTCACGCGTTTTTTTCGGAATCATGTCGAACTGCAATTCGCCCGGTTCCATGGCAGCCTCCGGCTTCTCGGGGCGACGAGGAAGATTCGCTTTGGCACCTCGTCCCAGTCCTTCAGCGCAGCCGCCGTTGTCCTGCATAAACAGCACCAAAGTGTTGTCAAGCCGATCAGTGTCTTTAAGACTCTGGACAATCTTTCCGATGCCCTGATCCATCCGGTCGATCATGGCCGCATAGACTTCCATACAGCGGATCTCCCATTCAAGGTGCTTCACCTTGCTCCAGTCTTCAGCCTGTGGGGAAAGTTCAATATCCGGCGGAACGACTCCCAGTTCCTTCATGCGCCGCAAACGCGCCCGGCGAATCGCCCCGTAACCTTCATCGTAGAAGCCTTTGTATTTGGCGATGTCTTCCGGCAATGCATGCATCGGCCAGTGAGCGGCCGTGTAGGCCACGTACATAAAGAACGGCTTGTCGGCCTGCTGCGTGTTGTGATCAGAAATGAACCGCACAGCATGGTCACTGATGGCGTCTGTGTAGTAATAGTTGGCCGGCTGATACTCAGCGTCGGTCACGGGTGAAATCTGAGTGTTGTCGCGCGTCAGGGAGTTTGGGTCGTAGAAACTGCCGGCTCCATGAATCGTGCCGTAAAACCGATCGAAACCTCGCTGGATCGGCCAGTTGTTCTTCATCCCATCCGGTTTTACGTCTGACGTGACATGCCACTTGCCGGCCATGTAAGTGCCGTAGCCCGCACTTTTCAGCACCTCGGCCATCGTCATACAACGACGATTTAGTTCCCCACGATAACCCTCGAAGCCGGAATCGCTCATCATATGCCCCACGCCCGCCTGATGTGGATACAGTCCGGTCAGCAGTGATGCCCTTGTGGGGCAGCAACGAGCAGTATTATAGAACTGAGTAAATCTCAATCCCCTCTCGGCAAGACCATCCAGCACGGGTGTCTGAACTTCGCTGCCGTAGCAGCCAATGTCGGAATACCCCATATCGTCGGCCAGTATGACAATAATATTGGGACGTTCTGTGGCGCTGGCACATGTCGGTCCAAGTCCACAAAGCGCGCAGGCCACTAATATAAGTCTTATCCGCATCTTGATCACTCAGTCGTTAAAAGTCGTAAAAAATGGAAACCTGTCCGCAGTAAAATGATATTTCCGAAACTTTTGTCGCTCAGCATATCACGCGGCTGACGAACACCCAAACGACGTACTTCGGACTTTATGGTGCCAAGTGCGCGGACGCACACAAATCTGTCCTTCGAAACTGAAAGACTTCGCTGTGTTCGGCAAAAACATGAACGCCATCGCCTGTTCCGGTCAATCTTTTGTACAACTTGCAAGCGGCTGCTGCATCTGTCATCTTGGGGCGCGACGAACATACAGAAGTACCCTGACATTCACTCCTGCACCTCCAAGACATCTCGCCGCAGGCAGGTCGATACGGCAAGTCACTCGTCCTGCTGGCATTTCTGCCGTAAACAACTCCTATGCCCGACACCCTCAAAGTTGACACTCGTGTGACTGTGGAAACACCCGAAGGTGTGGATTTCCAGTTCATGATTGCGGGGCCGGGAAAGCGAGGCATGTCTTTCATCGTCGATATTATGCTGAAGTTGGGGATCATTGCGGCCTGCCTGCTGATCCTCTCCATGATGTCGGCTCTGTCGTTCCAGGTGTCAGGGGTGGGTGGCGGCATCTTTTTGGTCACGTGGTTCGCCATGTCGTGGCTGTATGGCTCCTGCTTCGAGGCATTCTGGAATGGTCAGACACCCGGAAAGAAATATCAAAACCTGCGAGTTGTTCGCACCAATGGCACGCCGATTGGCTGGTTTGAAGCGTTCGGACGTAATTTACTGATAGTTGCCGACGGAATGCTGGTGCTAGGACCGTTGGCTCTGAATACGGTTGGTCTGCTGTCAATGGCCTCCACGCGACGGATGCAACGACTGGGGGATTTGGTGTTCGACACGATGGTTATTGATGAAGCCCGCGAGTTCATCAGTCGTGCAGCCGGAATCACTCATGGAGTGGAACGGCTGCGCCGCAGCGAATGCAATGGACAATTTCATGTTCCCGAACGAACGCTGGCGGTCGTCGAACGTCTGTTTGAAGGAGACCGTCTGATTTCCGACGGCCGCCGGGAGGAAATCGCACGCACACTTTCACTGGCCCTCAGGTCACGCCTTGACTTTGTCGAACCAGGACCGGATCCGCTGAATCCCAATACTTACTTCGTTCAGACGCCACTGAAGCACACAACGTTTCTGAAGCGTGTGTTGAAAACATTTTCAGACAGTCCGAACGGCCGGGCAGCCCAGACAGAAGACGACGGCGACGATGCGTCACTGGAAATTATTGACGAGACCCTTCACAGCATGAATGTATCGGACAGCGGTCCTGAAAGCCCGGCGGATGCAGGGCCTGCCGAGTCGGCGGAAGGAGCGACCCTTGTTACGGGAGCCGACTGGCAGCAGCCGGCATCTGGTGACGGGAGCACGTCGTGAACCGTGAACGATTCATTCGCCAGCGGCGAGCCGACTGGCAGCAGCTTGAAACGCTGCTGACGGGCATGAAGAACCGACGCCTGAGCCGGTGGTCCGGTTCAGACGTCACTCGTCTCTCGGGACTCTACCGCTCTGTCTGTTATGACCTGTCTCTGGTGCAGTCACGGGAATGGGGAGCAAGACTGGAACAGTATCTGAATGACCTTGTTGCTCAGGGCCACAATTGCCTCTACCGGTCGCCACCGCGGTCCATCGACACCGCACTGAAGTTTCTGTCACATGGCTTCCCACAGTTATTGCGCAAACGGAAAAACTTCTTCTTCGTCTCTTTGGCCCTGTTTGCCGTACCATTCCTGATCGCAATGATAATCGCGACGAACGATCCTGTGGTGGCTGAGCAAATCATTGACAAGACTCAGATGGAACAGGCGGGCGAGAGTTATTCAAAGGATCTGTACAAGGACATCGACGCCAATTATGCAGAAGAACGCACGTTCATGACGGGCTTTTATGTATGGAATAATGTTGGGATCGCGTTTCGATGTTTCGCCCTGGGAGCATTTTTTGGTGCAGGGACAGTGGTTACGCTGTTGTTCAACGGAATCATGCTGGGGGCTGTGTGTGGCTATATCATTAACCAGGGGTTTTCGGACAACTTCTTCAGCTTCGCCATATCACACGGCTCGTTTGAACTGACTGCTATTGTGATCTCCGGGGCGGCAGGGCTGCTGCTTGGCTGGGGCATGATTCACCCCGGTGAACTCAGCCGACGAGAATCGCTGCGGGTACACGGCATCGATGCCATCAAACTGGCCTCGGGCGCAGGGGCCATGCTGGTTATTGCGGCATTGATTGAGGGCTATTTCTCTCCGATGGCTTTGCCGCACAGCGTCAAGTACGTTGTGGGAACCATGATGTGGGGGCTGGTATTCGTATACCTGGTACAGGGAGGACGTAACGCGTCCGGAACAGAGACAACGGCCGATGGCCATCGTCACGAAGTCTCAACGGCACATTCGGCGGAGGATTCCGAATGAAGGTCGAGGACTGTATTGTGTCCGTCGAGCGCCGAAGTGTCGGTGGCTGCATTGACCTGGCCTTCATCTTTGCCAGGCAGTTCATAGTGCCGCTCAGTTCACTCACGCTGTGTTTTGCTGTTCCGTCGACCTTGCTGGCATGGCTTCTCGGCGAGTCGATAGGGCGCGATGTCCTGATTCCATGCACCATGGTGTTTGCTTTTTTCAGCACAATGCTGGGAGGAGCGATGATCGCCGCAGTCGGTCCGCAGGTTTTTGGAGTCCCTATGAGTACAATGTCCGCACTACGAGGACTGGGAAGTCGCATCTTGCCGTATGCCCTGCTGGCCATGCTGGCTCGCTGCACGGGCATGTGTATGATGATTCCGATCATCTTTGCTATGGCCTGGTGTGGCCATCTTCCGGAAGTCATGTTTCTGGAACGTACTCCGTTGTCGCAGATCAGCCAGAGACTTTCGTGGCTTGGCCGCAGCGGAGGGTACTCACGGAACATCGGACGATTCATCACGCTGACATGTTATTGGGCGCTGTTTGCCGTGGGATTGTTTCTGATAATCGACCTGCTTTCCGCATGGGTGTTCAACGCTCCGATATTTTTTGGCACAATCGCCCCGGGTCCTGATCTGATGCAGGCGCTGACGTCGCGAATCATCGACGACCCGATTGTTGTCGTGACATTGCATGCAGCGATGTGGCTCACGTATCCCATCATCCGTCTTGCGTGGTTCTTCTGCTATCTGGACCAGCGTATCCGCAACGAGTGCTGGGATCTGGATTTGCAGTTTCGCGTCGAAGCGGTGCGTCTTGAGGAGCAGATGGCATGAAGCAGGCTGCTACTATTTCTCCGTTCCCGATACCGACTAAAACTGCTGCAGTCCGCTGGTGTCCGCGACAGGCTGTGCAGGCGTTGCTATTTCTCGTTGCTGCCGCCCTCGCTTTTGCCCCCGCAGCCAAAGCACAGCCCTCCTTCAATGTCAGCGACCAAGCAACCGTTCTTAACGCGCAGACAGGAAAACTTCCGTCTGAGCAGATTCGTCAGTCAGCTGGCCGCGTCATGCAGCGAAATGACTACCGCTCAGTGCGACGCCGTGTGCTAGAGAACATCGTGGATGACACGGATGCCGACAAGGGTTTCCTGCAGCAGTCACTGCGGACTATGAGTCGTACGATTGGCGATTTCTTTGAATGGATTTTTACAGGCCTGTTCTCTTCACGACCAGGTCGTCCGGCCAGGCCTCGTACCCCAGCGGCGTCACCAACAACTACGTCAGGCAGCAGCGGCCTGGATTTCAGTTTCGGCCAGGCATTGCTCTACGTGGGACTGGCCGTTTTGACCGGGATAATCATCTGGCTCATTGCCACAGTCCTGAAACATTCGGATGGCAGCCGAAGTCTGAATCGTGAGGGACTGTTTGACCAGGATGGCCTGTCCGACCTGAGCATTCCTCCGGGGGAACTGGCCGCGTCGACTTATGAAACGCGTGCGCTGCAGATGGCGAACAGCGAAGATTTTGGAGGAGCGATTCGGGAATTACTGATCGGCAGCATGAGCTGGATTGAGCGTGCTGGTCTGATACGGTTTCGCAAAGGCCTGACGAATCGTGACTATGTGCGGGCTGTCTGGCGGCAGGAAGATCGGCGGCTCGCCTACGGCTCCACGGCATTGGAATTCGAACGTATCTATTTTGGTCGGCGCGAAGCGACTCGTGAGATGTTTCAGAACTGTCTGCAAAATTTCCAAGGATCATTCCGTGAAGAAGAAACGACGACTGCAGAGGTCTGACGTATTCTGGCTGACCGCGGTAGCCCTGCTGATTCTGCTTCAGTTCTGGTGGGTACCCGGAGATCCAGGTACACCTGACGATACGTACAGCAACAGTATTGAAGGCAAACGCGGATTTTTCCAGACGCTTGAGGACCTGTCAGCCGCTGCGCTGTTTCCACCGGTTCGTCGCGAGTCACGCCTTCTGATTCCGGACGAGCCCTGCACACTGGTGATTCTCAGTCCGGATCGATATCCAAATGAATACGAACAGGCGGAGCTGGCGGAGTTTGTCCTTAACGGCGGCACGTTGTTGTTCGCCCCCAACTGGACACACCCGGACTGTTCGATTCCACAGTTGAGTATTCATACGGAACAGTGGACAAACGCCGGAGACGATTCCGTCGCTTCTCCCATATCCCCCGCACCTCTGCCCGGATCTGCGGGAGGTGCAGCATCTGAGACCGATGCCCAGCCTGCTGAACTTCCGGCAGAGGTTCCTGATGCCACCGTGGCGCTTAAGCCGGCGACTGTCCCCCCGACCAGCAACACTGAGAATTCACCGGACAGGATGCTGGAAGACGCCTATAAGAAGAATCCCGCGTCTCCGCCGCAGCCACGTTCACAGGTGTCCGGACTATCTGAAACAGATGATCTGAGAGACGCTCGCAGATTTCAGGCAAACAGCCAGCTTGTCGAAGGGGCGGTGTCGTGGCGGACTCGAGCTCAGCTGAGTGACGCAGCGATAAATCCGATTGTGCTCGTAAAAGCCAGCGGCGGGACTGTCCAGGCCGGCGCATGGAACTATGGCAACGGGCTGGTGGTGGTCAGCGCCAGTGCCGATGTCTTTTCCAATCGGGCCATGCTGCACGACGCTCAGGCGGAACTGGCGGTGCGTCTTGTCGAATATGCCCATGCTCATCACGTCGACCGACCTGGTTCCGCAGCGACGCCCATTGTTATCGGAGAATTTCTGAATGCCAGTGACGCCTATCGTGGCACGGCAGTCCTGATGAGTCCGTCGCTGCGATCCGGCACACTGCAATTAGTAACTATCGCAATTCTGGCCGGTTGGTTCGGCTTCCATCGATTCGGTCCGCCAAAACGCATCAATGCATCGCAGCGACGAAGCCTGACGGAAAGCGCAACGGCCGTGGGCAATCTGCATTTCCGTACCGCCAGCGGTGGCGAAGCAGTCCACTGCTACGTCGAATACATGAAAACACAGATGCAGAAAACCTTTGGCAGCTCAGTGCGTCTGGACGACACAGAGATAATTGCACTTCGCACGGGACTGGAACCGAAGGAAGTGCAGCAGCGAATCGTCAATGCCTCCAGCCTGAGTGGGGCCACGTCCACTACAGCCTCCCAGGCTGCGTCAGCCATCCGTGACCTGTCCGGCCTCCTGGACCTTTTGACCGGCAACAGAAAGATAAACTGAAAATGGAATTGTCTAAAGTATCCCGAATCTTTGATTCCGCCGTCGAACAGATCGGCAAAGTCGTTGTCGGTCAGCTGGAACTTGTTGAGGGAGTGTTGATTGCAATGTTTTCGGAAGGCAGCGTGTTGATCGAGGGGCCTCCGGGCCTTGGCAAGACTCTGCTTGTGAACGTGCTTTCTCGCACCGTTTCATGCAACTTTAACCGCGTGCAGTTCACACCTGATCTAATGCCGTCCGACCTGACCGGACACAGCATCTACGATATGAAGGAACAGACCTTTCGCTTCAATCGAGGGCCGGTGTTCAGCAACATTCTACTGGGCGATGAAATCAACAGGTCACCTCCCAAGACACAGGCGTCGCTGCTGGAAGTCATGCAGGAACACCAGGTGACGGTCGACGGCGTAACACATTCACTTGATCGACCATTTCTTGTGATCGCCACCCAGAATCCCATCGAACACGAAGGCACCTACCCGCTGCCGGAAGCACAGGTTGATCGCTTCATGTTCAAGCTGCTTGTGGACTATCCGCCCGTTGCCGACGAAGTGGATATCCTGCGACACTACACCGGTGGCAGGGATCCGCGGCATCTGGATAATTTCAGATTGAATTCCATTCTGCAGGCCGAAGAGGTCATTGAGGTGCAGGAAGCCGTGAAGCAGGTCATTGTGGAGGAGAAAATCCTGACGTACATCGTCAACATCGTATCGGCTGCACGAGCGTGGGGATCCGTGACGGTAGGTCCGAGTCCGCGGGCCGGCGTCAATATGCTGATCGCCGCTCGTACGCTGGCAGCGTGCCGGGGGCGCGACTTCGTTACGCCCGACGACATCAAGGAACTGGCTCCCTGGGTACTGCGACATCGACTGAAACTACGTCCGGAAGCGGAGATTGAAGGCAGTACGCCGGACGAAACCATTCGCCAGATCATGGACAGCGTCGAGGCTCCTCGATCATGATTCCGTCCCGTTTTCTGATATGGCTCGCCGTTTTTCTAACAACGCCAATGCTGCTGGGTGGCGTTGCAGATGTCATTCCGGATGCGGTTCCGGGCGTCGGAAACGTCGACGTGTCCGGTCGCACGCTGGCGGATCTGGCATTGTTGCTCAACGTCGTGCTGGTAATTGTGGCCGGTGTCGACGTACTGATCAGCGGGTCACCGAGCGAGATTGAAATTCAACGTGAGATTTCGGAAGTCCTGAGCGTCGGCACCCCCAATCCGACAAAACTGATACTACGAAGTAAGTGTCGCCTGCCTCTGACTGTTACACTTCATGATGATGCTGGTGAACTTTGCGAAACGGACAGGCTTCCGCAGAACATAACGCTCGCCCCCTGGAAGGAACATTCGATCAGTTACGTGGTCACGCCGTTAAAACGTGGTGCCACTTCACTGTCGGCCGTTCATTTCAGATTCCCGACAGTCATGGGACTCTGGACACGTCACGAGGTGCGTAAGCTGCAGACACCGGTCAGAATCTATCCCGACATTCGAGCGGTCTACCGCTATGAACTGATGGCCAGTCGTAACCGCCTGGCGGAAATCGGCGTGCGAATGATGAGGATGCCCGGTCAGGGCCGCGAATTCGAACGACTTCGCGAATACCGCTACGGGGACGAGATTCGACAGATTGACTGGAAGGCCACTGCCCGACAGAGGCAGTTGATCACTCGTGAGTTCAACGTGGAACGCAATCAAAATATTGTCCTGATGGTCGATTGCGGTCGTTTCATGAGAAACGAAACAGACGGAATCTCGTATCTTGATCAGGCCCTGAACTCGGCCATCATGCTCAGCTACATCGCCCTGGGGCAGGGAGACAACGTTTCCTTGATGGCGTTTTCCAACCGCATCGAACGTTTCATCCGCCCGGTGCGAGGAAAACCGGGCATTCAGAATATTCTGAGATCCACTTACGACATTCAGGCCAGCAGCAAATCGGCCGATTACAGTCTGGCGCTGGAATACCTGTCAACCGTGCAGCGCAAACGGGCACTCGTAATCCTGATCACCTTCGTCACAGATGAGGTGCAGCTGAACGTTATCGGTGAAAGTCTGCAACTGCGTTCGTTGCCATACCTGCCGATGTGTGTACTGCTGCAGGACGTCGGCCTCAGGCAAATGGCCGACCGAATTCCCCAAACGGACCTGGAAGCGTTCCATACGTCAGCCGCCGCACAAATCCTCACCGGACAGGCTCAGCAGGTCGCCCGAATGCGGGAAAACGGCGTCATGATGCTGGACACACCACCCAGCCTGCTGACCGAACGCCTGATCAACGAATATGTGATGGTCAAGACGCGCAACCTGATGTAGATGCGGAGGGACCGGGTTGGCGTGGGATCTTATCCCCGGCCCATACCTGCCTGTTGGAATCTGTTACTAACATGCTGTCCTCACCGTATTGTATGGCTGAGTCGCATAGCTGTATCTCGGAGTTTCGGCCAACGGCTGCTTAAGTTGAAGCGGCCCCTCTGTTCTCTGGCACACGACCGGACCCCGGACTGTCAGTTTCTAACTCCGCTGCGAAATCATCACGATCGAACAGCGACCGAATTGTATTGACACGCCGTTTCCAGATCAGCATGCGTCGCCAGCAAGTAAGTTACCACACGGTTTTATCGACACGTTCTGTGTATTCGCTCGCCGAGCGTGCCGGTATCCAGTGGTTATGAAACGACAGCTGACAGAACGTTCGGCTCCGCGGATTATGGCAAGATTGCGACCGCGCCGCAGAGCCGTTATCCGCGCTTCACAACATCATCAAAACCGCCGCTGCACAGAGCCACTTTTACATACTGATTGATGGCTCACAGCTCGCATACAGGGAAAGCCGCTGAGACACCCTCTGAATTTCTCAGCAGCAGCCCTCGAACGCTCTGTAAAGAAGGTAGCGACAACGCAGAAAAGAGTCATCATTTGTGAATAACACGACAATACCATGTCGTGGTTGCGCAGTCCGGTTCTCCCTCTTACCTCCTGTAGGCGGCGTCTCATCCAGCTCAAAAACGTGGACGGGAAGAATTAAGCACCGGACTGTTCCGGTTGGGACACTTTGTCGAAACCATCAGCCGGCTCCCGGCTCAGCAACACACACCGCGGGTTGAACAAGAATGCGAACCGTGAGTAACGCGGAACATGAATACCTGCGGAATCCGGTGCCGGCCGCGGCGTTTTCAGTCGGATTTCAGGGCAGTCACCACGATAAAAAACCAACGACCGCAGTCAGCGGGCTGCAGACGAGGTTCGAATGTCGGCAGCTGAAACTGAAACTGGAGCTGGAAGCTGATGAAGCGGCACCATGTTCAGAAACAGATCAGCCGTGCGTTTATCATATTCCTGCCGATTCGTCTGGCGAGCAGAATTGTGTCGCGCACCGGGAACATCCCAGACACGACTGTTCCCCCCGATCCATTTCTGAATGCGCCGGCTGTTTTCGGGGGGCACATATGAGTCTCGTGCGCCTGCGATCAGCAATACGCTGCGCTGACGCAGGCCCGCCACTGACCGCTCCAATCTCGGGTGTCTCACGGCCCGACGCATTTCGCTTACAAACCTGGCCAGGCGGCAGGAGATGTAGAGATGCCATTCGGGAAGATAGAACCATCGAGGCGTGGAATGCCGGACCCACCGCGCGGAGTACAGAACCATGAGAGTATCTGTGGTAAACGCACTGTCAGCCACCACACATTTCACACTTGCGTCATCTGCGGCGACAGCCAGTGCTGCGTTGGCACCACGGCTGATTCCCATTAAGCCGATGGAAATTTCCGTGAAGCCCGGCCGCGATCGAATAAACCGCACGACTGACTGCACGTCACTGATTTCGTGTTCCGTGCACCAGTGCAGGGGCTCATACCCCGGCATGTCATCACTTTCTCCCTGGCCGCGAAAGTCAAAGGCCAGAACTGCAAATCCTGTCTCCAGTAAGCCCTCACAGTAATCCATCGCGGTCCAGTGAGTCCCCTGAAATTCAGGACAGAAGATGACGAGCCCCAGCGGCTCTGCCGAAGGCATGTGCAGCGAGCCGCGCAGAGTCAGACCGTTGGACGTTGGAATGAGCAGGCGTTCGACGGATTCCAGCGGTTCCACCGGGGTAACGTTGAACGGCAGACGCCGTTCAAAGATGGGAACGATGACGATGACGGAGAACAGATGGATACCGAGTTCCACTGCCACAACCGCGCCGAGAATGGTGTAAGCGACTTCCGGATTCAATGAACACTCCTCACAACACGTAAACAGATACTGTGTCTTCTCTTTTTGCCGACTCCCCGATTCGACTCCTGAATCATCATATTCAGGCTATTACGGGCGTCAGGGGGGCGACCACTCCGGCAAATCCGCCAGTCCACCGCCGCAATAGATGTGATGCCACAGTTGTGTACTGATCACCCCCGTCAGTCCCATATCCAGAACGAATCGCTGAAACGAAGTCTTGGCGCGGTGCGTTTGAATACGACGGGCTCGTTCAACACCGTTCGCATCAAACAGGCTGGTCGCACGTAATGACTCCGGACTAAGCAGCTGATCGACCCACGGTGGTCGACTGTCTCCCAGAAATGTCCTGGAAAAGTCAGCTCGGAACATCGTCTTGGGCCGATTCGCAATCGGCTGCGGCAGAATGCGTTTGGCGGCCGCCCGGAGAATCCGCTTGTCCGTCAGACCTCGCAGCTTGAGACGTGGCTCAATGCCGGTGCAGAAGTCAACCACGCGTTCATCCAGAAACGGGAATCGGCCCTCCATCGATCCGTTTCTAAGCGACCGGTCCCCCTTCGCACTCAACAGCATTCCCGGCAGCATTACTCGTGATGCCGCATACAGCGATTGATTCAGCGGATGCCACTTGTGCATTCGATCGTGCCGCGGCAATTCACCGAAGGCTTCGTAATCACCCAGCGAATCCCACAGCGCCGGCGAGTACAGTGACTCTCGCGAGTGTCGCATGATCTCCCACGTAAACTGCTGAGCAACGCGTATTCCATTCATGGCTTCCCATGGCGGCAGACGCTTTGTGCTTCCACCGACAAGTGTCCCGAATAAGAATCGCCGCGCGAATCTGTGCAGCGGCCGGCCTGTGCGCAGCACGGCCTGGTGGGCCTTGAACCAGACGTAACCTGCCAGCAACTCGTCCGCTCCTTCTCCCGTCAGTGCAACAATATTTCCGTCTTTCCTGGCAGCGTGCGCCAGTCGGATCATGCAAGCAGCCGATGTGTCAAGGACAGGACTTTCTGCAGCACGAATGAGTTCGGGGTAGGTACTGGCAATGTCGGCCGACGACATACTGACGGTCGTAAGTGGAGAGCCCAGCAGCGAAGCAGACTCAGCTGCCTGCGAACGCTCATCATTCGGCCCCGAATGATCCAGTCCGATGGTGAACGACGGCAGCGGCTGATCGTGTTCCTGGCAGCTCAGACCCAGAATCGTTGTCGAATCAAGTCCACCGCTGATGTAGCAGCACATCGGCATTTCGCCAACCAGTCGCCGCCGAACAGCTCCGCGCAACAGGTCTTCATACTCTTCCGCAGCAGCTGAGGAATCTTGAAAACGCCGCTCGTCACCGGCATCCGGATAGTCAAAGTCCCAGTACTGCCGGATCTGCATCTGTCCATCGTTCACCTTAATAAAGTGTCCCGGAGGCAGACATTGAATACCCTGGAAACACGTACGTGTCTGCGGCATCGCAAAGAAGTTGAAGAAACAGTCCAGTCCCTGCAGGTCAGGCTTTGCCTGGATCAATCCGGATGCCAGAAGTCCCTTGATTTCAGAAGCCCAGATCAGCCATCCGTCTGCCTGAGCGTAAAACACGGGTGAGATGCCGAACCGGTCGCGTCCGAGTACCAGCGTACGATTCCTGGCGTCCCACAAGCTGACGCCGAACTGACCTCGTGCATGATCAAACACCCGTTCGCCAAAATCTTCATAGAGATGGACCCAGGCCTCCGTATCGCAGTGGGTTCGCAGTGTGTGCCCGCGCCCAATGAGTTCGCGACGCAGCTCGGGGTACTCGTACAATTCACCTTCATACGCCACCCAGACATCGCCATTCTCATTCGACAGAGGTTGCCTCCCCTGGGCAACGTCAATCACTGACAGACGCCGTACACCCAGAGCGACGGGACCGTCGATGTAAATCTGTTCATCATCCGGTCCGCGATGAGACATCGCTCCGGTCATCCGCAACAGACGTTCGTCCGGAAATCGTCGAGTCCCCTGTAAATCAATCGCACCGGCGATACCGCACATAAATAGTTATTCCTGGAGTCGTAATTTCAATAACACTGCCTCAACACAGGCAGCTTGCTACTTTAGAGCAGCGTCAGGCATCGGCAGGTGCAGCTCGTCACACAGACGCTGCACATCAGACAGATCCAGCGGAGCCTGAGCCGTTTTATTCCAGTCCCGACAGTCCGCGACGATCCGGTCGGCGTTCGGAAAACCGATCTGTTGCAGCATAGACTGCCAGACGTCCATTTCCGCGGAAGCAAACCACTGCGCCGGCCTGGTCAGCAGCTGCAGAAAGAATTGCCGTTCATGCGGAGCCAGTTGCTGGTACAGTTCCGTGCCAAAAGTCCTGAACAGTCCGTTATGAGCCGATTCGTCTTTGCGATGGATCGCGGTTGTCAGCACATTGAGCGGCTGCACACGATCCGTTTCGGAAAGCAGTTTCAGGTAATCGCTGACCAGCATTTCGGAAACAATGGCCGTCGCAACCTGCACCAGGATTTTCTTCCACGGTTCGGCATGGAGATCCTGTTCCGCATGCATCGACCGGACAAGCTCGAACTCCGGCAGCCGGACATGCTCCAGTCCTCGGTGAATCCGAGTAACATCACACGCATTGGAAGTCAGAAGAATGTGATACGACTCATCCACCAGGGCTTCTGCAATCGCTTCTCGATATTGCCGCGCGGGGATGCCCGGCAGAACGTCATCGATCACGTGCATGCATGCCGGCGAAACAATTTTTGATTCGATGGCGATGGTCTTGGCGTTGTATGCGATCCACCCGCAGGACAATGCAGCCTGCCGAAATTCTTCGGGCGCTCTGACAAAGTCTTCGTGATCAGAAAACGGGAGCAGTTCTGCCAGAAAGTCCGGCTGACTCACGTCAAACATATGCTCCAGGCCGGGCTCCGAACGTTTGACCGCCGCCCGGTCAGGCCAGCTGGCGACAAACTTCGCAAACGGATCCGTCTCATCACCCAGATGCGACAGTTTAGACGCGGCCGTCACAAAGCCGTGCCAAGCCCCTTCGCAGCGACCGTCACGAAAAGGCGATCGGGATTCAGGCTCGTGATCAGAAACAGACATTTAAAGGCGCAGGATTCGGGATTTCGTTGGCCGTTGTGCTGTCCGTGCGAATTATTCCGTGCTCTCCTGAAAGTGCAGCGGCACCCGGTCCCGGCTTCCAGCGACACTCCTAATGCAAATTGATACAGCAGTGGTCGCCGATAGGCAAAGGAAAACATCAATAATTGCGACAGATGGGTAGTTTGCGACACTTAGGTTTGAGTCTCATGCGGCTTATTCTGCGAACAGAAGGTTTCGCCACACTTTCGCAGTACACCCGAAAAATACGCAAGTGCTTCCCGGAAAATCACTTGCACCTCAAAACCGGAATCGGCCATCGGGAATTCAGATGTCTTGCCGCGTGCCTGGACCGTGCCGTTGCCACTGGCAGGCAGATATTTGACTGACATCCCCACCTGCCGGCGAATACACCTGAAACGTCGCTGAGTTCGGGACCATCAACGCATAAAAACAAACCAGTTCCGGACTTCACATCTCCACCATCGCGGTGCAGGGGCCTTATCACCATAACCGGCTGCCATATCATGAAAAAGACACACCATCAGCCTTGAGGCCAGTTCGCTGCCTGAGAGATTCGTGCGTGATTACGAAAATCGTTTCCGGCACATGGACAAAGAGACAGACCGTAACGTCTGCCGTTGGCGCCTCAGACTGCCAGCAGTACGATCCTTGGAACAACTCAATCTCGATGAACATGGAATTCACGGGACGCCACAAACGATGTTCCCGAAGGCCCTTCACCTCAGACCATGGGGGTGTGTTTCATCTCTGCACGTGAGGAAAGGACGGGCGCTTGGAACTCGAATCGCATACCGCGAACACAGATGACGTATTCCCATTGCCGCTCGCGCCATTTGAAGCATATATGCTGGCCGACCACCGCGACGAATATCCAATGCATTTCTATTTTCAAATGGAAATGCAGGGTCGCCTGCAGCTGGACTCACTGAGAACAGCGCTGACGGATTCCCTTGAGCACCATCCGCTTCTGCGAGCGAAGGTACGACCCCGGTTCGGGCGCGTCCCCGCGTGGGAACCCGGTGGTGACGTCTGTATCCGCATATGCAGCCAGGGATTTGCGAACCTGAACGAGATTCTGCAGGCCCCCCGCATCGACCTGATGGTCGAATCAGGACTGCGGACGTGGGTGTTCGAGGGCCCTTCGGGCGCCGAGTTATTATTCGAATTTCACCATTCGTGCTGTGACGGGCTGGGAGCTCTGATTCTTATTGAGGATGTACTGGTCAACTACCACCGAATCATGGGGGGAAAAGAAATGACCAGGGAACCAGCAGACCCGGATGGACTCAGGACGCGCACAACGATCCCACTGACCCCGGGACAGGCAGTCCGAAAAATCCCGCTCGACGTTCAGGACGCCTTTCGTATTCTTCTGCGGCGACCGGCGATTGCCAAAGCGCCAGGGACACCTGAAGAAAACGACGTCGACCGCGGCCTGTCAGATTTCCTGAGCCATCAGTTTTCACCTGTAGAGTTGAACGGCCTGATATCGGAGGCAAGAGCTCATTCGACGACGCTGAACTGCATCCTCATGAAAGACGTCTATCGCTCACTGGATCAGTGGATGACCGATTGCGGTGATACAGGACATCGCTGGATCCGCATGGGCGTGCCGGCCAGCACGCGTGCCGGCCACAGTTCTGAACGAACATGCTGCAATCGAGTAACAATCATGTTTCTCGATCAGCACTCAAATGCTATTCGCAACGCTGATCAGCTGCTGGATCGGGTGACAACACTGACTCAATTTCACCGTGCATCGAATATCTGGTATTCCATGCTTCAGTTATTGGACATTCTTGCGGCAGTTCCGCCCCTGCTTCGATTATACCTTCGAACGAATCGCCGAATGTGCACGACCATTACGAGCAATGTCGGCCGGGCGTTCGAAGCGTGTCCGTTGCCTCAAACTGAGGGTCGAATGGTCGTCGGCGACATGCAGCTGACGTCGCTCAATTTCCTTAGCCCGCTGCGTCCGGGTACTGATGTTACATTCGGAGTTGTGACGTACGCCGACACTCTCAGTCTAAGCATGCACTACAAACCACATCGTATCGGAAGAACACAGGCCCATAGATTGCTGGATCGGGTGGTGGAAAACCTGCGAGAATCAGCGCGATCAGGGACTTCCCGCCCGCAGACAGACTAGTCACAGCCACGGAATCCGAGGAGTGCATGGACAGCTTCGGCCGGACAAACACCACAAACAGGGATCCTGCCAAGAAGCGAAGGCAAGCGGTAATCTGATCAGTCGGCCGCATGTTTGCCCGCTGGCAGACAGCGTTGCAACGTCATCAAAGCAAAAGACGTTCCGTAGGGCTGATGATAGTCGTACAGGGGGTAGTCCCACCATGAACCGTCTTTTTCCTGACGATCCAGCATCAAACGCGCCAGCAATGGCTGATAAGGACCTCGTTCAGCTTCAGGCAACTGCCGTAAAGAAACGGCCGCGTAATAGTGCCCGAAATAGTAAAAGTAACCCGCAACCTGCATCCACGATTCGTGTGGCACCGGTCGCTTGCGGCCAATGTCCAGCCAGCCGTTGCGCACATACAGGCGATACAGCCAGTTCTTGACCACGTTGTCGGTGATCTGACTGTCTCCCCACGCACGAAGTGCACTGTTACAACACTGAGTTCGGCCCAGACTACCGCCAGGACGGTTGATGCCGCGCATCGGCCGATATTTCAGATACTCGCCGTACAGGTAGCTGAAATCACTTTTCTGCTGTCTTTTCAATGCCGCGATGCCACGCTTAACAATCCGGTCCGGCGGCTCAACACCGATTCCTTTCGCCTCAGCGAAGGCCACGAGCACGGCCCCGTTGACAAAGCTGATAGACGACGATGTCGGCTGATTGGCCTGATAACGAAAGTCGTAATACCCCCATCCTCCGTCGACCGACTCGTATCGAGTCAACATTTCGAACTGCAGTTTTATCAATTCGATCAGCCGGTTCTGCCGCTCCCCGTCATCCTCGTGAAAACCGTGCAACCGCACCAGTGCCTGGATGGAATAGGCGTGTCCCCATACGTTGTAGATCGCATCACCGGTGGCTCGGCGCAGGTCCGTCAGGTGTTCCAGCAGCCAGCCTTCCGCTCGATCGATCGCTTTGGCAGAGTCATTTTCGTCCGGAGCGGTTTCCAGCAGCGCTGAGATGCACAGTGACGTCGTCGCGGCGCGAAACGCATGGTGCGCCCCCGGTACCGGTGCATAAATATTCAGCCCCTTGGTTCGCGTCGCGGATCCCCACGAGCCGTTTGGATTCTGGGCGGCCAGCAGAAATGCAACGCCCCTGCGAATCGATGCTTGAATCTCCGACTCGCCGGGCGCATCCACCGGGGGAAGTGTCGGGGCACGGCTGAAATTCCGCGGGTCCTGCAGGATGCCTTCAGAACGCGTTTCAGAATCGGAATCTTCCGCACACAACACAAGCAGCTGTGGCGTAAATCCCAGGTAACAAAGCAAAATCAATCGAACGATGCGCATGAAGGAAACTCCGGGTACAACAGGGATGCCGCCGATGGGCCGCCTGCTTCAATTACTCTTTGTCAGCCTTGCGCTGCGAATCACCTTTGTCCGACTTCGATGGCACTGCGAATTCGACATCACAAGTCATCGCAGGCACGATTGAGATGTTGTTCCTGTGCCGAAACGTGATCACACAGTCGTATTTTGCACCCGCGAAAGGCACGCGGGACACCGACTTCACCGTACCTGCCAGCGTCACATCGGGGAACGCCTTCGGCCTGACCCCGCATTCGGCCCCCACTACAACGGTCTGCAGTGCGTCTTCCGATAAGTCTATACGAACACGCAGACGACCGGTCCCCACAACCGTCGCAATGACCTGATTGTTCGCGACTTTCGAACCGGACTGAAGCGTACTTTCTTTGTCACTCAATTTCCCGCGTTGCAGCCCGCCGTACAGCACGATACCGTCGTGGGGCGCCTTCAGGACGATTTGCTTTCGCTCCTGTCGCATTTCCTGAACTTTCTGTTCTTCGTCCTTGAACTGCTCTCGTTTTCGAGTGATCTCAATCTCATGTCGCACACGGTCACCGGCAAAGCTGTGCATCGCCTTTTCGTATGCCATTGCAGCTCGGGACAGTGTGGCAGCATGCTGATTATCGGATTGAGGAACAGTCTGATTCACGGTTCGTAACGTCTGGATTCTGGTGCCTTCCAATCGGTACTCGGCAGCCTCGACAGACTGTTTCGCCCGTTTCAGAACAATTTCCTCAGACTCTTCCGTCAGGTCGTCTTCCTTATACATTTGCTCCAGCTGTTTGAGTTCTTCTGCCGCATTCGCCAGCGACGCAGCAGAAGATTTCAAGTTGAATTCTGCGGTCTTCAACTGCCGATCCCGATCTACTTTAACGAAGTTGTCGTGATCCTGCTGTGCTTTCCTTTTCGTGCGTTTCGCGGCATCTCTGTCCAGTTGCTGAGTCTCCAGAAACTGTTTGTATGAAAACTCTTCTTCGTCCAGTGTCAAGCCGGACAATCGCAGATCTACTTCCGCTTTCCTGATTTCCAGATCCAGATTTTCCGACTCGAACCATACGACCGTCTGCCCTTTGCTGACCGTTGTCCCATGAGAGACGATTTTGGAAATCACAAACGACTTCAGGTGTTCGGTATTCTGGCTGATGTCGGAAGCGACAACTGCTTCGAAGACTCCAGCGATTTTCAGTGTGGCAGCGGGCGGGTCAGCGAACCCGATGAGCGACAAAGTGAACCACGCGATACCTGCAACCGGAAAATGAAGTTTGGATTTCATCAGACAACTCAATATGTATAACGGCGATTGAAGAAAAGACAGGGCCGGTTCGTCAAAGCACATACCTAACGCCCCCAAGACCCGCTCAACTGGGAGCATCATCGTCCGGTGTATAGCCTAAGTCCAACAGTTTCCACATTGCTGCCACGGACAGCCGAATGCTGGCAGGCAGATCCGCCGAAATTCCTGTGAGCGAGCCCGCATATCCGGTTAACAACCAACCATTGGGCGTCTGAACTGCGGCAACAGGCAACGTTGTCCGACACCACTGGGATCATCAGGTCACAACCGCGTACTTTGGCCGACTGTTTCGTCTGTCTTCGCCTGCGACAAATTTACGGATTCTTAAACCATGCCTTGCGGGCGTTCTCCGTGATTTCCGCATCAAGCTCTTTCATGCGGGCGTTCAGCCGGCTGACCAGGTCAGTATGGTCCTGCCCCAGATTTTTCTTTTCGCCAACATCCGTGGAAAGATCGAACAGGTGCATAGCTGGAGATGCTGGCTGAGCGTTCTTCCTGTTGCGGTTCCTTCCATTCGTTCTTGCCAGCAGTTTCCATTTGCCCTGACGAATCCCTTCGATCTGTCCGCGCGACGTGTAGTACAGGTATTCATCACGATTCGAACCGCCGTCGGTACCCAGCAACTTGTGAGACATATCCATGCCGTCGATTCTTTGATCCGTTGGAAGTGTGCTGCTTGTGAGGGCGGCAATTGTCGGCAGCATGTCGATGGTTGCAACCACATCGCTGCATTCTGTTCCTGCCGGAATGCGTCCCGGCCCCCACATCACACACGGAACGCGCTGACCACCTTCAAACGTCGTTCCTTTGCCCTCCCGCAGCGGCCCTGCAGATCCACCGTGATTCTTAAACTGTAACCAGGGACCATTGTCGGACGTGTAAATAACATACGTGTTGTCAGATAGGTTTAGTCGCCGAATTGTCTCCATCAGGCGACCGACTTCCGCGTCAATGTGCTCGATTACACAGATGTAGGCGTTTGCGGGATCCGGGTCATAAGCATCTTCGGGAACATACAGCGGAATATGAGGCATACTGTGCGGCAAATAGACGAAGAACGATTCCTGTTTGTGCTGCTCGATAAAATCAATGGCTCGATCCGTGTAGCGCCGCGTCACCGTACGTTGATCGACGGGAAGCTCAACGATCATCTCGTTCTCGATCAGAGGCGTGTTCCACTTCGTTACCGCTGAACTCTGATCTCGCCAAAGATCGTCCGACGGGATCCGGGGTTTACCCTTGTTGTCCGGATGATTCATGTCGTTCGAGTACGGAATTCCCAAATAGGTGTCGAATCCGTTTTGGCGGGGCAGCGTTTCCGGGTGATGGCCCAAATGCCACTTGCCAAAGCACGCCGTTGCGTAGCCCAGAGATCTCAGATGGTCGGCAATCGTGTGCTCCGCAGGGTTCAAACCCCGCGTCGACGCGGGGAACAGGACATGCTGATGCATGCCAATCCGCTTCGGGTAACAGCCTGTCAACAGCGCGGCACGTGACGGAGTACACACCGGCGACGCCACCATGAAGTTCGTGAACCGCCGACCTTCTTCCGCCAATCGATCGATGTTTGGCGTTCTAATTGTTGTGGACCCAAAACATCCCAGATCGCCGTATCCCTGATCATCGGCGAAGATGATTACAAAATTGGGCTTCGTGGATTCACCTCGGCCCAGCGGGCTGCACACGGTCCACAATAGAAGAACGGCACAGCTGTTTCTTAGCATTTTCCAGGCCCCTCACACGACGCTCATGCACATTATGAACGGTTCAATAAGGCTGACATTCTACCTGACGCTGACTTTCTGTCGACCGGTCACAGATTGCCGGCACACAACAGGGAAGCACACCCTGACGGAACGGTCCGGAAAACAGTACAAACTTGGATTCCGAGAGCCGGATGCCCCCGGCAGGTCCACATTTGGCGCACTCCGCTTCGGACGCTGACCGTGGTCAGCCAGTGCGGCGACCACCTGCAACGACAGCAGGCCGAGTCATGCGGCGTCAAATAAGACTGCCCAACGTCCCGGGTGGTCCCTGCAGATCGCAACCACTGAAAGGCTTTCTGCGACCTGCGAAACTTGTCCAGCGCGGCCGGCTGAGATCCCGGAGACGCGACCGATGGCGATAAAATGAACTGTCACGCTCGTCCGTGACAATTCAGCACACAGACATTCAGGCGGCCTCGTCTTTAGCAAACTCGTGGACCCAGACGGGCTGGTTCTGATCCCATTCCACGCCCTGGTGCATTCGTTCGATCAGGGCATGGTACATTGCGAGATTCGGATACCCTTCTCGCTGTGCATCCTCTTCGGTGATGTCGCCCCACCGTTCCGTTCGCAAGCCGGTAATCTTGAATTCCGTCCCCTCCAGTGTGAACTTTTCGCCAGGGTAGCCATACACGCCGGCACGACGTTGTTGCGTCTTGGAACCATCCAGGGCGGCAGAGATAAGTTTCTCGTGTGTGACGAGTCGGTCTATCGAACAGGTTTTTTCAGGGTAATTGTCGCTCATGGTGTCCTTATGTGAATCGATAATGTCGTTACAGATGTTCGGTCCGGCGGGTGTGGATAACTTGTATCGGCAGTTCTGTGGCAGCTATCCGAACAAATCCAGGATCGGTTTTCCTGTTGTCAACGTGCGGGAGATGCCACTGGCGTCCAGGGGGTCGTTAATCGGAATGTCCAGGGCATGGTAAATTGTCGCAGCCAGTTCCTCGGGGCGTACAGGATTGTCTGTGGGGTACTCTCCGTACTTGTTGGTCCTGCCATATACGTTTCCGCCCTTGATGCCCGCTCCCGCTATAATGGAGGAGAAACATTTGGGCCAGTGCTGTCGTCCCGGCGGAGACTGTTTCATCAGGTACGGTGTGCGACCAAATTCACCGGTCACGACAACCAGCGTGTCGTCCAGCATGCCGCGAGCCTTCAGATCTGACAGCAGCCCGGACAATGCCTGATCCAGACGCGGTAAACAGAATCCCATGCCATAGGAGCCGTTGCCAAAGGCATTGCCCATCCCCATGTTCCCGCCGTGCATGTCCCAGCTGCTGCTCGGCGGTCCTTTCTTGTCGTGTTCGGCCTGACCTGCCCAGCCATTCACCGTCACAAAGCGGACGCCCGATTCGACCATTCGTCTGGCGAGCAGCAGATTCTGCCCCAGTGGATGCATGCCGTAACGTTCACGCACTTCGACGGGTTCATGGTGCAGCTCAAATGCCTGCCGCCCTTCGGCCCGCGTCAGTCCGTCATACGTCTTTTCCCGCAGGTCCGACCAGTCCTTCACCTGCTGGTCCCGGTCGAATTCGTTGGATTCAATACGGCTCAGCAACCCCTTGCGTTCATCAAAACGGACCTCATCGAACGAGTTATAGATCTGTGGCGGTTTGAAATCTGCCATCGCCGGATGATTATCGGCCGCGCCGACAAACATTGGAGCAAAGGCGGAACCAAGGTAGCCGCCAATGCCGATGTTAGGGGCGCAAAAGACCGGGGGTCCCACGCATTTGATGAGCCACGCGTTGGAGATGAAATTGCGTATACTTGGTTTGTGTTTGGCAACATGCGAACCAAGATAGGGCTGAGAATTCGGCCTCCCCTGCTGCACACGTTCAGTGGACTGGCCACTCAAAAGATTGTGCATCGCATCGAAGTGGTTACTGATGGCTCCTGGGTGCGACATGGAATTGATCAGCGTGAAGTCGTCCGTCAGCTTTGCCAGACGCGTGTGCATCTCATTCAGCAGCATTCCCGGAACTTTGGTGGCAATCGGTTCGTACGGCCCTCGATATTCCAGTGGTGCCTCCGGCTTCATATCCCACGTATCAACGTGACTTGGGCCACCACACAGCAACACAAAGATGCAGCACTTGTCTGAGGCCACTGCTTTGCCGGAGGCATCGACTTTGTCACTGCCAAGGACAGTTCCCGGCATGCCGAGACTCATGGTACCCAGACCACTCGCGAGCAAAGCCTGTCGTCGATTCACCAGGAATTCGTCCATATTCAAAAACTCCGTTGTCACAAATAGCTGTGCCGATTCCGTATTTATCGCAGAAATTGCGGTCGACGTGAATGAAAAACTCGAAATCGCATTGTCCCAATGCCAATTTCCGCATTTTGGACAATGAATCAAGTTCCTCGGACGTTCTGTGAGTCGAGGAATCCTGGGCTTCGCTCTCGACAGCCACTTACTGATACTTGTCGTACCAGTCCTGTACGTTCAATCCCGGATGCTGTGAGTCGGGAATCATCCGCGAAAGCTCCTGCTTAACCGTCTGGTGTTCTGGGTTGTTCGCCTGATTGATCCATTCATGCGTGTCGACCTTGTGATCATAGAGTTCCTCTGATCCATCTTCGTATCGAATGTACCGCCAGCGTCTCGACCGAATGGCAGTATTGCCTGCGCCATAGGAGGAAATAACCGGCGAACGTTTCACGTTGGGATTCTGCAGTTGAGGTCTCACGGAACGACCATCCAGATATTCGGGTACGGCCAGTCCGGCGAGGTCGACCAGTGAGGGAAACACATCAATCAGGCTGACCGGCTCATTACAGACAGCACCGGCCATGGTTCCTGGTGCGCGGACGATAAAGGGAATGTGAGTGGTTTGCTCCCAGATCGCACCTTTGCACCAGTGCTTCTTTTCGCCAAGGTGCCAACCGTGATCACTCACCAGCATGACGACCGTTTCCCGTTCGCGCGGATTGGTTTCAAGAGCCTCCAAAAAGTGACCAATCTGTTGGTCGACAAAGGCGATTGAGGCATGGTACGCCTGAATCGTTTTGTCCCACTCGTCGTGAGCAACGATGAATTCGTGATCGCTGAGACCGTTATGCAGCGCCTTATGGGCATGGGTGCGGGCCAGTCGACGAGCGAATTCCGGCATATCATTCCAGTCATCTTCATCCGGCTCCGTCGGTCGCTGAATTGTGTCGAGCGGAAACTTCAGGAAATACGGTTTGGGAACGTGTAGCGGACGATGCGGACGAAAAAAACCGACTGACATAAACAGCGGCTGGTTGCTGGCGACGCGCCATTGTTCGATGGCCCACTGAGCGACTTTATAATCGCCCATTTCTTCGTCCGGGACGTCCAGTGCATAGCCGTCGTTCGGAGGTTTGAGTGCACCGAAATTGTTCTCGCCCGCGGGAGGCCGTGGGTCCCGGGGCCTCTTCAGCAGCGCGTCACCTGCATCACCGGGCCCTCCGTGATGGACCTTGCCGCCGCTGGCAACGCGGTAGCCATGCTTCAAAAAAAACTGCTGCAGCGTTGGCGTAGTGATTTTCGTTTCGCCTATGGCTTTCGCGTTGAAGTAGGTGCCTGTCTTAAAAGGATATACGCCCCGCATCAGACTGGTGCGCGACGGACGGCACTGAGGCGAATTGCAATAGGCCTGCCTGAACAGCATGCCACTGGCGGCCAGCTCATCGATATCCGGGGACCTGGCATCGGGATGCCCCTTCAGACAGCCAAGCCAGTCATTCAGGTCATCGACGATTATGAACACCACGTCAGGTCGTTTGCTCGCTGCTGCAGTAGTCCCGGTCAGAGTGAGCAACACAAAAACAAAACAACAGCGCATGATTTCAGTCATTCCAATTATTCAATTCGGGGCCGGTCAGCAGGCATGACACCCGTCACGCGATGCTGCGAATCGTATTCGATTCGTTGATTCTCGTCCTGTGTGCTCCTGAAATTGCGACTCGGGACCTTGTCAGCTAGGATGACGAACTGATGCTGTTTTATCCATCTCGGATCGAATGCCGCTGGCAAACTCACAACGAATTACTCTTATGAAGACCACACTCCCTGCCTTTTTGCTTGTCGCCCTCTGCGCAACACCGGTACTTGCCGAGACATCCCAACACGACTTCAAAGGCGCCGCAACTGCCGAGATATACAAACATGCTTCCGGTGATGAACTCTGGATCTACCGATTTGAAGCCGCAGGTCACGACCCGACCAGCGACAAACGCCCCGCCGTGGTGTTCTTTTTCGGAGGCGGCTGGAATGGCGGAACGGTGACTCAGTTCGAACAGCATTCGAAATACCTGGCGTCCCGGGGCATGGTCGCATTTCTGGCTGACTATCGCGTAAAGAGTCGCCAGAACACCGGACCGGATGCCTGCGTCGCTGATGGTAAGTCCGCAATCCGCTGGGTGCGGAAGAATGCGCAGCGGCTGGGCGTCGACGCAAATCGCATCGCAGCAGGGGGAGGTTCGGCCGGAGGGCACGTAGCAGCAACAACCGGAATCTGCGGCGGTCTGGACGATCCGTCAGAAAAGGATTCTCAGGTCAGTTCCAAAGCCGATGCGCTGCTGCTGTTCAATCCGGTTTACGACAACGGCCCGCATGGCTACGGACATGATCGAGTGAAACAGTGGTTCCCTGCAATCTCTCCCGCCCACAACATCACCAAAGACGATCCGCCGACCATCGTTTTCCTCGGCTCAAGAGACCCACTCATTCCGGTCTCTACCGCCAGGAAGTTTGATGCCGACCTGAAGGCTGTCGGCGTCAAATCCGAGGTGTGGATCTACGAAGATCAACCGCACGGCTTCTTCAATGAAAGCAAAAATCAGGAGGCATTTCTTGATACGGTGCTGAAGATGGACAGCTTCCTCTGTGGTCTCGGCTGGCTGGAAGGGAAATCCGATGAAGACACATTAGAATCGTTGCTGAAGAAGCCGCTGCCGAAGAAGGGCTGACAACTCGACCGACGACAGCGATTCTGCCTTGCCGTGTGTCATTCTTGATAAACCTGCGTATCTGCTTCGCATTAAAATAGTGATCCATGCCCCGGCCTTTTCCATCCGAGACGAAGACCTCACATGACAGCTGAGACCCCAGTAAAAGCCACGATCGCGAGGTGGCGAAGTATTCCTGCGGGAGTAACCTTTGTGTTGGTCTGTTGTGCATCAGCGTCAGCCCAGTGGCAAAAACATGTTGTCGTTGCAGATGCGGCCAGCATGATCAACTCAGCAGTCCCCCACGATTGTGATGGCGACGGACAGGTGGACGTTCTGTCTTCGTATGACGGCCGAGTTGTGTTGCTGCGAGGTCCGGATTGGAAACCGCAGACACTACATATTTTTGATACCGCCAACTCACGCAAGGAACCGCGAACAGGCTGCATTCACAGTTGCCTGATGGACGTCGATGAAGACGGAGATCTCGATTTCTGCGGCTCTAACAACACGGTCTTCTGGCTCGAATGTCCGGATGAGCCTCTTAGTCGAAAGCTGTGGACTTATCGGACAATCGACGATGAAATTCTCGGCACGCACTGTCTGATCACGGGGGACGTTAATCGCGACGGACGTGTAGATTTGATCGCCAACTCGGGCCGACCGGTCGGCAAGACCACGGTTCCGAATTCGCTGACATGGCTGGAAGTTCCGCAGCATTCGCACTCTGAAAGTCACTGGATTCGGCACGTCTTTGCTGATGCCGACGCACCCGGAGGGTCCCACTACACCGGCTTCGGCGACGTCAACAATGACGGGCGCCCGGACATTTCCTGCGCAGCGAAAGGTGGTAATGGATTTCCCGGCGGCGAATGGTTCGCATGGTGGGAACAGCCCGCCAGTGCTGCGACTGTCTGGCACAAGCACGTTCTGTCAGACAGACAGCCCGGCGCAACAAACATCCATCCCGTTGACGTCAACAAAGACGGAAACATTGACTTTGTCGCCACCCGGGGTCACGGCCGGGGCATACTCTGGTTCAAGGCCCCCGACTTCACCCCGATCGAAATTGACGCTGCAATCGAAGGACCACATTGCCTGGCCACCGTGGATCTGGACGGCGACGGAGATATCGACATTGCAACGTGCGGCCGCGACGTTACAGGCATCGCTGTCTGGTACGAAAATGACGGCCACGGCGATTTCACTCGGCACAACATTGGTCGGGACCAGGGGGCATACGACATCCGGACTATCGACAGGGATGGCGACCGGGACCTCGATATTCTGATCGCCGGACATAACAGCAAAAACATCGTCTGGTTTGAAAACCCGACGGTGCAGTGAATGACTCATGCCGGACAGCGTTTGAATCGTGCGCGTGGGCAGGCCAGACGGGCAACTTATCTGCAACCACCGCGTACTGGTATGGAAACCGCTTCTAGTTACCGGCCGAAACTTTCGCCGGAGACGTCTGTGCGGTAATGTCCGGACCATACGCGTTCCGAACACAGATGGATCAGATGGCAGATTCTTCGGAAAACCAGCATCACACCGTCGTTGAGGACCCATTACAAACCCCCGTGCAATTTGTACCGGGCGTCGGAGCGCGGCGGGCTGCGCTGCTGGCAAAACTGGGAATCAAGACGGCTCTGGACCTGTTGCTGCATGTGCCGCACAGCGTCAACGACTTTACTGACATGCGCCCAGCCGCCCGCCTGGAACAGGACAGGGAACAGTCGGTGCACGGACGCGTCGTGGATCGCGACCTGCGCAATCTGAGTAAAGGCCGCACTCTTGTGGGGATCCTGCTGGACTGCGATGGACACTTCGTCCGAGGAACATGGTTCAATCAACCGTGGATGCTGAAGAAGTTTCGTGATGACGACCACGTGGTGTTCAGCGGAAAGCCAAAGCGGGCCTCCGGCCGTTGGGAATTTTCGAACCCTCGCATTCACTGGCTGTCGCCTGAAGACGAGGACAGCGACATCGAACACGCCGTGGGCGTTCTACCCCGGTATTCCCTGACCGACGGGATCAAGATGGACGAAATGCGACGGATGACGAAGTCCGTCGTGGACGCCTTTGCCGCTGGCGTTCCGGATCCGTTGCCGGAATATTATCGCACTCACCACAAACTCCCGCACCTCCCGGATGCCCTGCGCTGGCTGCATGCGCCAGACTCGAAGAAGCAGTTCGACACAGCACGCCATCGAGTCATTCTGGACGACCTTTTTGAATTCCAGCTGGGTCTTGCTTTGCGGCGAAAACTCTGGGGCAGGGATTCAAAGGCCTGGCCGACAGTCGTCACGGCCAAAATCGATGCCCGCATTCGCCGACTGTTTGAATTCCGTTTTACCCGGGGACAGGATCGAACGGTCAAAGAACTGGCAAAAGATCTGGCCAGAGAACAACCGATGCACCGTCTTCTTCAGGCAGATGTCGGAGCGGGAAAAACGGCCATCGCCGTGTACGCCATGTTGTCCGCTGTGGCTGCCGGATATCAGACCGTGCTGATGGCACCTACGGAAGTTCTGGCTGCACAGCACTGGCAGACCTTCGAGCGGCTGTTGTGCCAAAGCCGGGTCAAGCGAGGTTTTCTTGTGGGAGGCCTTCCGGCGGCAGCACGTCGGCAGTTGCTGTCAGACATCGCCGCCGGTGACTGCCAGATAGTGGTTGGAACACAGGCAGTCATACAGGAATCGGTGCGATTCCGGAATCTCGCACTGGCCGTGATTGATGAACAGCATCGTTTTGGTGTTCGACAGCGCGCTGCATTCGGCTCAGTCGACGATGAATCAAAATCGACAGATACCGGAGACTCCCCGATCAAGGGCGCTGTCGCGGCATCGCCGGAACAGAACTTCAACAGGGCAACGGACCCGGATACCATTCCGGCGTTGCCTCAGCCACGACAACCACACGTTCTGGTGATGACAGCGACCCCTATTCCGCGCAGCCTGTGCCTGACTCGATTCGGAGACCTGGACGTCTCCACAATCCGTGAGCTTCCGCCAGGACGCCAGAAGGTTGTGACAAGTCGTGTGGAAACAGCCGAACAGCAGGCCCGTGCGTGGGAATTCGTGCGACAGCAGATCGCCAAAGGAAGACAGGCATTTGTTGTCTGTCCGCGTGTGGAAGGGCAGTCCGATGATGACGAGGCCGCTGCAGAGACCGTATTTCAGAGCCTGCAGCAAACGCAACTGAGCGGTGTCACCGTTGATCTGCTGCACGGACGCATGGATCGAGACGTTCGACATGACATCATGGATCGTTTTCGCAACGGAGAGGTTGATGTCCTTGTCAGTACGACCGTCATTGAGGTCGGCGTTGACGTGCCCAACGCAACGATCATGCTGGTGCAGCAGGCCGAAAGATTCGGACTGGCTCAGCTGCATCAGTTGAGAGGGCGCATCTGCCGAGGTAGTTTTCAGGGTTATTGCTTTCTGATTTCGGACGCAGACACGCCGGAAGCCACCGAACGCCTGAGAGCCATGGAAGATTCATCTGATGGATTCAAACTGGCGGAAAAGGACGCGGAACTGCGGGGCCCGGGCGACGTGCTGGGCACCCGGCAGAGTGGCGCCCTGCCACTGCGAGTGGCAAATCCAATTCGGGACATCGTGATACTGCAGACCGCCCGACAGATGGCACACGACCTTGTCCGTACAGGCGACTTTGATTCATCGGAGTATCGCGAGCTTAAAGACATTGTGCTGAAACGCTTCGCGGACGTTCTGGACCTGCCCCGGACCGGTTAGTGTGCGATCATGTCCGGCTGCAACTGGTTTGACCGCGTGGACAATGCACCGCAGGGGGCGCGACTGCGGACCGGTCGCGCCGCACGCCGTCGCTGACCATCAATCCACTTTGACCGTCTGCGTCTCACCCGCTGCGGCGACAACTTCCAGCGTTACAGGCAGTGATGTAATCCCGTCAACATTCGCCTTCAGAAAAAATGTGCGGCGCATCGGCTGCACCCATTTTGCCGCTGTAATGAAGAATTCCCGGTCAGACTGTCCCGCCAGCAGCAGCAATCCGTTAAGTCCGATGTTATCCACAAACACGCCATGAGGCAGATTCCGACCGGAATCCTCCTTGCCGAACGACAGCACGCCGTTGTGCTGCAAACGTTCGACCCGCAACATCGCCTGAATAGTCTCGCCGGCACGAATCCGCAGCACCAGCGGATCTGACGGTGTCGCGGCGGACGCTTCAGACGGTTCGATCCTAAAACGTATTTTGGGATCCTTCGCCAGCTTCAACTCTTCCAGTCCACCTAACGGCAGATCACCGGCAGTGATTTTAATTTCTGCAAGCTGCTCTGCCGTTGGTTCCGTCGCAGTCGCAGTGGCATACAACGTGCCTGATGTCCTGAACTGCTCACTCTCAATCAATAATGGTCCGGAGAATCCAAAACCGGGGGGGAGACCCGTGATGTCAACCGGAATTGGACCGTCGTATCCGTCAATTCGTGTTGCGGTAAAGACCAGCTCGATACCAGTTCCTGGCGCGACGCTTACCTTTCGGCTGCTGACGGATACTTCATAGCGAGGCAGGGGCGGGCGAACGGTAAGTGTGTATCTAAAATCCGGACCGCTGAACTCCCGAGAGTCGGTAACACGAACCACATAATCATCGTCAGCCGGCGCGGTAAATGTCAGCCGTGAGTTCCTGCCAAGAGTCCGCCGGGGATCGTCATCGTTCTCGTAATATATTCGAAATGTCGGCAGGCCATTGGGCGTCAGTGTCGCCTTCGGATCATGCGGGACCACGATAAAACACGGCCCCTGCAACGCGTGGGAACTTGGCGTTGTGCCAAAATAAGTGAAACGTCTGCCGAAGCCGGGGTAAACCTTGAATCCGGAATCGGGCCCCCGCGGATAAAGCCACAGTTTCACCACCTCACCATCAGAATACAGATATTCGTTCAACTCCATTTCCTGCCAGTTGAAGACGCGGAAGTCATCAATAGTGTCCGAGTCTTTGCCACGAAACGTAAAGTACGAATCTCGAACGGCCTGCAGCACGGTACGCAGAATCGGCTCGCCATTTGTTGTCACAACTTCAATCCGTGAATCCAGCGGCGCGTTGTCGCCCTGAGCCTGAGCCTCCAGTACAAGCCGCTGCCCTTCAGACGCTGTAAACCGATAACAGTCAGCGTCTCGCTCGTTCCCGCCGTCCGGTTGGATCACGCCGGTCACCCTGAACGGCAGAACGGCCACTTGACTGGTAGAAGGTTCATCGTTCTTACCAGTCTCCTGAAGTTCATTCAGTGCAACAGCCTGGTCGGCATCGACATCGGCAGTGCCGGCAAGCGGCGCTGCGGGGGACGACGTCACTGCAGGGGACACGGAATCCCCGGCGGCGTCAATTCTGATCCTCTCACTTGTCCCGTCAATCCGTGTTACAAACAACTGCCTGCTGCCGATAAACGACAGCGATGTCACCTGCGCCGCCTGCCGCGGCATCGTCTGCAGTGGTCGTAGCGGAGAAGTTCGCCAGGCACGCAGAGTCCCGTCCTCGGCGCTGCTGGCCAGAAGCGTGCCGTCTGCGGAAAGTGCCAGCCGCGAAATTGCCTGTTCGTGCGCGAAACGGGAAACCAGTAACGGGTTGATCGCGGCCTTCTGCTGTGACACCAGCTTCCAGATTCGGATGCGATTATCAGCACCCGCTGCATATATTCGCTGCCCGTCGGGACTGATCATGACTGTATACTGCTCGCCCTGAGGCTGACTCAACGTGTCGATCCGCTGCCCGGTCACAACGTTCCAGACTTTAACGGTGCCGTCGGCACTGGCGCTGCACAGTACACTTCCCGACGGATCGAAGCTCAGCGAAAAGACGCTGCCGTTGTGCCCCTCTAAAACACGCAGCACTTTTCCGGTGGCAACGTCGTGCAAAACGATGCGCCGGTCGTAGCCGGCAGTTGCGAGCACGTTTCCGTCGGAATCCACAACTGCCGCATAAATCGCGTCCGTGTGCCCGCCAAACTCACGCAGCACTTTTCCGTCAGCCGAATCCAGAAGCATGGCCTTTCCCAGTGCGCCCGGCGTTCCAGTGGCTGCGACAATCCAGTTTTTTGCTGAATCGGTCGATAGGCTGAGTACATTCACGACGCCCGTTGGTGTCCGCCACAGGGTTTTGCCTGCGGCATCGAACGCCGTAATATGGCCTCGGATGCCCACGGCGATCGAACCGTCCTTTAACGGCGTACTGGACAGCAAAGGTTCACGGACTTTTTGAAACGGCCTGATTTTCGGTACGGTTGGGTGACCAATGGAGATCGGGTTCATCCTGGAGCCGGCCAGCACCCAGTTCCGCAACAGCTCGCGTTCCGCGTCTGTCGGCTGGATTTCACCTTCGGGCGGCATGGTATTTTCTGACTCAGTATTGAGCACGGCCAACAGGCGACTCTTTGCCGGATCAGCGACCAGCACCGGGCCCTCGTCGCCGCCCTTCAGCAACTCCTCACGCGTCTGAAGCGACAACCCGGCTTCGCGGTCCGTCTGATTGTGGCAGCCCAGGCAGTACTTCTGAATCAGTGGTTCCACCGGCCGTTGCGCGACCACCGTTGCACACGTGTCGACAGCGACAAGCACCGATAGCAATGCTGTGAGGCAGAACTGATCATATCTCATGAGACAACATCCACGTAAATACTGAAACATCACCTGTGCGTCATACTAACCGAACACAGCCGAATCTGCAGCGTCGTCCCCTGAAAAGTCGTTTATGGGCAAGAGAGCGCCCGGTGTGCCCCCGGATTCCACGACACCACCCCGACATCCGCCTTGGCCTTCGCCCGCACGGGTGATAAAGTGAGTGCCGTGACCTGTCCAGTGAAGGTCTTTTTACTGTCGTTCGTATTTGCGGAATCTGCAAGATGTTCAATCGACGCGAAGTCATCCTGTCAAGCGCAGCTGTGATCGCCGGTGTAAACAGAGCCGGTGCGAGCTCAACGCCTGTTACGGTCCCAGACACCGTGCCGGATGGGAGCAGAACTGTTCACGACATAGCAACAGCGGCGGCGTGTACCGACTGTGCAGCGGCCTGCACAGTGCTGGCGCAACTATGCGTGGAACGTGTGGCAGCGGGGAAATCGGAATATGCAGCACTGCATGGTCTGTCACGTGACTGCGGCGACCTCTGTACTGTGGCCGCAACACTGTTGGGCAGACAGGGACCTCTGGCGCCAGCGATCTGCCAGGCCTGTGCCGATGCCTGTGATCGACTCATCGATCTAAGTTCGAATTTCACCGTTCGTGATCTTCGCGACTGCAGAACAATCGCCGGACGTTGCGCCATCGAGTGCCGCAACTTGATTTCGAACTCATGACAGATTGCCCTGCAACTTCGTCCATGCCCGTCAAGTCACCCCGCGATCACTTACTTTATCAATCTATCGCAAGAGGCCTTGTCGGTCGCTTTTGTCGATGACTGTGGACTGCCTGACTTTCTTTGGTCCAGTGTTAATGGGAGTCAGGTTTGCAGGGACGTGTGCTGCCGGAACGGAGACTGAGGCGTAAACGACAGCCGTTCGCAGTCCCGTGGACGATGAGTGATTGTCCGTCATCTCTGTCAATTGCCGCTGATGACACTGTTGATGATGGCGGTGAGTCGCCCGCTCGGAACTCGTATCACTGTCGAGGACTCGGACAGCAAATGTCAGACTGTTCTGACAGATTGCCCCGCCATCAGCACGGCTCAGTTTCTTAACAGAACCTTAGTGCAGCATCTCATTGCGCCACCATACATCGCGCTGGTTGAAAAACCGGCTAGAGGCTTTACCTGAAATCCCATTTTCTGCCAGACACTCTGCGCGGCGTTGTCGAGCTTCCCGAAACCATATTGCGGCAGATACACGGTAGGCTGATTCTGCCGCAATTCCGTCAGCACATTTCCATACGACAGGAACGGGTACTGTGGCAGCACATCTGCCTGCTTATCCACATGCTGCTCCTGATCGGGAATGAGCGCCGGAATACGTACGACTTTGTAACCGGCGCCGGACAACTGCCGAGCGATGGCTTCCAGATCAGGCGCCAGACGCAGACTTGAGGCAACTGCTGCAGCCGTCTGGCCAACTACTGTCGGCCGCTTGATTGTGTTTCCGTCCCTGTCCAACAGCTCTACAACTCCATCCACGCCAAAGAAGTCCTTTTCGCACTGACGCTCGAACTTCTGAACAAGTGCTGGCTCCTGCCGGACTGCTTCGGCTGCCAACTCTGCTCCAGCACGACTGTCGGCAACCGCAATACGTTGGTGACTGAGTGGAGTCACAATAAGATCAATATGCCTGATGCTTTGACGAGACTCCCCGACAACCACCACGCGTCTTCTGAAAAGCTTCGTGAAACGTTTCGTCACTTCATCAGCTGACAGCTCCAGAAGCCGGGCATTACGATGAATCGCGTCGAAGCCGATGAACACGGCATCTTCACCACAGACAATGTTCCCACCCTCAAAATGCAACTCTGATTGCACCACCTCCAACTTCAGCAGACTGGCCAACTGACGTGGCATCTGCTCATCATCCTCCCGGTTGAACGAGCAGGGAGTGACCAGTTTCGTTACAGCATCCCCCTGTACAACAACAAAAGGGTCCTGTGGCCAAATTGAGATATCGCTTTGGGGGGGCATTTCAACGAACGTAACCCGACGATTTTCGGCCGATTTGGTAAATGCCGCGCGATCGCTTACGAGCAACAGAACGTGAACGTCCGGAGGCAAGCCGTTAATAATGTTCGAGACCAATTCGACATTACGCAATGACGACGTCCGGGCGCTGGTAACGCTGCAGGCAACAAGCCGAAGTTCGGATCCCACGTCCGACAGAAGCTTCGCATCATCGCGCCGGCCGAGCGACTGCGCCAAGAACGCTGTAACGAATATCGACAATGTCGTCGCTGCTGTGAAGAATAAAGTTTTTATTACGATTTCCCGGAGTGTCTGGGCGGCCCTGTTAAGGCAGAGTCAATGGGACGCTGCAGATGCATCAACGAACGAAAGTATCTGGCCCACGGGCCACATGTCATTGAACATGACGCCTGCAACAACATTTTTCAGTCTCTCCGCCCGGATGAGAGAATGGGCTGAAAGTCAATCTGCAGGGCAACCATCGTAATGCTCATTGCCCAGTTACGGATCGCAAGGGCGTACCCTCATTTCTGCAACCTTCGAGACAAGACTCCGGTGATCTGCTCGCTGAACGGAAATCCTTTCTTCAGCCTTTTTTACGCGAGCCTGAAGTGCTCTGATGTCCGCAGAATGTACCACTAACCGACCATCGTTTCTGTTGACGCGGCTGACGAGGTCATCGAGGCTCTGATCGACAAGGAAGAATTCATTTTTGTCCTCATCTTGCCGGTCCTCCAGATCTGCTACGCGTTGTTTGAGATTTTCACCTTGTCTTTCACCGACCTGCGGGCCGGCATTTGCCGATCCGTCAAACATGGCCTGGGTCATGAGCACTGCAAGCGAAACCATGCAAATGGTAGCAGCGTTGAAGAAGATCTGTTTCGTTTTCATTGTAGTCTCAGTGTTCTGTGAACAGGAAGGTGGATCAGATGCATGCGTTGTCAGCTCACAAGAAATGGCAACGTTCCTGACCTTTGCAAACAATGTGCCAGGTATCGCTGACAGTGTGTTTTCTAACTAATCCCAACTCTGCCCCCTTGTTGGTTAGACGCCATTATTCATTCGGGATCGGGAAAGCATATTGGTTATAGTGCGGGCCGCTGCCGGACTGAGAGGCCGAATGTCGTGGCGCATTTTTGAACGGGTAACGTCGCGAAACGCGGCATTTCGATACCGTGACGCCACCATATTAACTCCGGCTCGGACTCACGCGCCCCACGTGAGTCGACAAGCGGACTTTGTGCCATTCGAGCCGACCATGCAGCTTGTTCCTGACAGGTAAGCCGTCATCTGCATAATTTCCTGTAACAAGGGGCTTCACCTTTCGCTTGTGGATATAGATCCCTTTGTTGGGAACAGATCTCCCCCCCCATAGCGAAAGACAGAACCATGAAGACGCTCGTCCTTACGTTTGCCCTCACCGTTGTCACGACTGCCGCCAACGCAGCCCCTGAGCGAATGACTGGTCAGCAGTTGCAGGATGCGTTTGAAACCGCGATTCAGAGTCAAAAAGCCGATAACGTTTTGAGAATGCTGACGGACGAAATCCGCGGTGAAATTGATGAACCTGTGCTGCAACGGCTGCTGGAACAGATCAACACGAACCTGGGGCCTGCCAGGTCCCGAACGCAGACCGGTCTGCGTTCGATCGTGGACAGCCAGAGGCATATCATCGAATCCGTTGCTGAGGTGACCTTTGAGAACGGCGAGGCCACCATTGAATTGAACTCCGTTGATGGAAAGCTGATCGGGTTCAATGTCTCATCTAAGAAGCTCATCAACTGGCTTGATCGTCCTTCCAGCAACGCCCTCTACGAAAGAATGGGCAGTGAA
>JAQWOH010000040.1 GCA_029245955.1 Fuerstiella sp.
CGCGACACGCCGCGATGACTGCCAGCGGGGCGCTCTCTGGGTCGTGGGCGATGGCAAGGGTTCGTTCAACGGACTGCTCCAGATTTGCCACGGCTCTGGCGCCCAGGCATTCCAGCATTTCGCTGTCGGTTTCCTCGTAGCTATCGTGCTCTGGATTAGTGAATGGATTCATTGGTCTTTCCTTCCGGTTTTGGGAAATATCAGGATGCTCGGTCGCATGGTGCTCATAGGGGGCGTCAGTCTGAATTTATCGCTCGGCGTCGATCAGACGGAGTCACGGACGATTTCCTGGACGAAACGGGCCTTCGTCAACAACGCTGATCTGCAGGCCGGTTTCCCACAGCGCGTCGTCGATCAGCATCAGCTGCGTCCGTGTGAACCCGGAAGACTTCAACAGGTCAAGAAATGCAGCGTATTGGTCAGAATCCGGGACGAGCGCGTCGGATTGCGCGTCAGTCGATTCAGTAGGCAACTCTAAGTTGTTACTATCGTGACGGATACGACGATCCCTTCGATTCCCATCCTCTTCCGTTTTTCCATTTGACGATCGTGCCGCAGCACCCTGTGAATTGTCCTTTGAGACGGGAATTCGCAGGCTGTTTTGTTTGGGCCGCACTGGTGGTTCAAACTTCGGATTCAGCGGCCTTTTGTCAGGGGTGGTTTTCATCCATCCTCACACGCAACACCGCCGGTTGGTGTCTCTGCCCGTAGGGTCAAGGCGAACAGGAAACCTTCGTAAGCGATGCAAGAATGCAGAAAATCAATCTCCAGGAAAAACTTGAACTGTTCTCCGATCTCTGGAGTCCAAAGATCGTTGGCGAGCTGAATGGACAACACTTAAAGCTGGTAAAAATCAAGGGAGAGTTCGTCTGGCATCGACACGAACATGAAGACGAGTTGTTTCTTGTCATCCAGGGCGAGATCACCATCCAGCTTCGGGATCGTGATGTCCAGCTCCACGAAGGCGAGTTCTTCATCGTTCCCCGGGGTGTCGAACACAACCCCATGGCCCGGAAAGAAGCTCAGGTCCTGCTGTTAGAACCTTCATCCACTTTGAACACCGGTGATAACCCCAACGAACGAACAGTAGAATGTCCCGAGCGTCTGTAGTTCCCGAGTGGTTAACCTGTCCCCGCATGGTCAAAACTCTGTGCGCCGTGAAAGGTGTTGATATCCAGCCGGTGAGGTTCCCGAAGGGGCAAGAACGGAACCGACGGTCAAGCTCTTTGGCAACCGGGCGTTAGCACCGGAAATCGCTGATAATTCCCGTCGAGCTGCGGCGCAGAAGAGCAACCACCAACTGTGAAAATCACCTCTGTCGGGGATGATCGCGTACCCTCATCTCAGATGGACCACGTTACAGTCACCCGGAAGTGACGTCAGACAGCTCGCCGGTGGCAGTACTTAAAGTACTTGAGGAATCCAACGACACGTTTGCGGCACTCGATCCTGCCAGCATCTTCGTTCGGAGTGATCAACTCGTTGCGGAATGCCCGGCGATTTCGCTTTGCATGGTAGTGCCGGACGTATTCCTTCGTCTCCAGGAGCGACGCCTTTTCCGTTCGGAAGACTCGTTCAGCAGAATGGTTAATGTGTACGTACATAGTTACACGAGACGCTCTGACACATACGTAAACGGCTGGATCAAACCTTGCAAATGCTTGACGCTATTGAGCCATGTGCGAAAAGACGCAGGGCATAGGGATTGAATATCTAAAAGAAAAGGTGTCAGATGAATCGATGGGACACCTTTTGCGAGAGAAATCGGAACGTTTCGCGTGAACGCTCCACCAGTCCTGTCGTTACCCATCATGTCATGAGTCGAACTGCTTTGCTTTGTGAGGAAATTGGTAATGTGGTTTGAGGCTCTGACTGGTTTTCCAGAACATAACGCCGATCTGGTTCGCAGCAACCTGCATCTTGACGGCAACGTGATGACGTCTGTCGTCAATGACAGGAAGATGGTCTGCGGTCACCTGGAAACCGCAGCTTTAGCGGGCCTTCATTCACGCGTTCGGGAAGTTGACATACCGCAAGGGCCCCTGAAACTCTCGGAAGTTGTCGGGGACGTTCAGCAGATTCACCAGGCACCCGAGAATGCCGGTGCTCTGTTCCAGGTCGCGTCTCAGTTCAACCTTCTGGAAATGGCAGCCCCGTCTTACACGCCGGAAGATGGCATCGACATCTATGAACGCGATGCAACCCAGGGACCGGCCTGTGCCATCGCTTGTGGAGCCGGCACCATCTATCGCAACTACTTCGCTGAAGTGAACGGGCAGATTGGCCAGACCGCAGACCATCAGATCGACTGTCTGGCTGATCTGTCAGATGCCCTTGACAACACAAGTGAACGGTTGTGGACGATGCAGAATGGGTACGCTCTGGCGACTGCCGAAGGGCTTCGTAAAATCACAGACCGCCTTCAACAGGCTTCTGACTCTGAACGTGACAATCTTCGCAAGAAACTCAGGATCGGCGTTCAGTCGGGTACACAGGTCACGCTGGGCAGTGCAGAGCACCAAGTGTCACAGGCGTTCTGCTCAGCTTTGCCCGTTGCCTACTCATCACATTCAGATGGATTGTGGGAAGAGTTCGCCACGCTTGTCCTTGAGGCCGCATACGAGGCCACCATTTGTGCTGCCGTTCTGAACTCGGTGCGTACTGACAACAACAAGGTATATTTGACTCTGCTGGGGGGCGGAGCTTTCGGCAATCGTGAAGATTGGATTTTGTCGGCAATTCAACGCGTTCTTCGTGAGTATCGTGACGCCGACCTGGATGTGATGATTGTCAGCTATGGTTCGTCAAGTTCGAGGATTCAGGAAATGATTCAGGCGTGGTAGGTACTGCCTGCCACGAAAGCAAACTCCGGTTCACCTGAACTTATCCCGTTCCACCTTGCTCATCTTCCGCCAACCCCACGGTGCAAGTGGCCATTGGCCTTATGGCTGTCCCCATTGCCTGAGCTTCTTCAGTCGTGCGTTGCCTTCGTTGTGCGCCAGTCGCTGGTCGGCTCTGAGAAAAAAACCGCCGCTTTCCAAACGTATCTTTAAGCACCTTGTTTTCGGTGATCAGAGACTCGATCGCCTCCCGTTGCTGTTAATTTCTCCAGACAGCCACGATAACGACGCACAGTTGCCAGGGTTGAATAACAAAATGCATGGCGACCTCCGAAAACGAGTGGTCTGGTTTACGGTCGCGTGTCTCGACCAAGTGGTCAAGCAGCCTGCTGCGAAGACTCGTCATTCGTCCTGAATGGATGCCAGTTGTCCGGCCTAAGCGAAGCCTGACAACATGAGTAGGCTCAGTTCCGAAAATCCTGTCAGCCGTTCGACCTTGTAAAATCCCGGGGAAATATAGTTTCTTGAGCATACGGACGAATTTTTTGAATTGCCGACCGAAACAATGGCTGATCGCGGCCGCCTGGATCTGCAGGGGCTACAAATTCGCTCGCACACGATGTTGTTCAGCGAGTGCATAATCGACCAACCGTCCGGCAAATGATTCGTATGTCCTGATCGGTTCTCGAACCATCGACTCAACAAGGTATACCAATCGGACGACGTCTCCGCGCGGCGAGAAACGCGGGCCAATGCCCACGAACCCCAGACCCGCTTGCTCAAGCAATTCCCAGACAGCAGTGGTGAATGGATCGGCCAGTGGCAAGTCCACAAACACAGCTTCCATTCGCGATATTTCGATCAATTCGCGCAAGGCCAGTCGAATCATGTACACAGAGTCCTGGCCCAATTCTTCCACGCTGATGAATGAAGCCCCTGCCCCCGATACACGCTTGGTTTTTACGGCACCGTAATCTTGTGCGGTGGATGTCCCATTACCAAACTCCACCTGACATTGCAGGTTTCCATAAATCTCGGCAACAATTGTCCGATGCCGCTCCGGCACATGCACAACGCGAACCTGCGGCTGCTCCAGCCAATGGAAATAAAGCAGACAACTCACTCGCTGTGTTTGCTGTGGAGCGATGCTCCGAAACGCTTCGGTCTTCGGCGCGATACCCAACTCTACGCCACACACGTGTCCACCGTGGTGGGCGTTCGATTGTTGCGTGATTGTGTGGACCGCCACAGCATCAGCATACCAACCGACCAGGTCGAGATGGCTAGCCTCCCGAACAAGTTGGTCCTTTATGCGTCCCATCAATCCTCGCCCACGATGCGCTGGATCAGTCGCTGCCTGGCCCAGTTCCGCAACCGGGCCATTCAGGTTGCATTCGACCGCCTCGTGTCCAACGACGCGGCCGTCTGCACCTGTCGCGACAACAGAAATCACACTCCCGTGAGCGTTCTGCGCAGCGACCCGTTCAGGATAGTAGACGTCTTCGTTGAAATAAGAACTGCCGTACGTGCGGTACATTAATTGAGAGACCTGCACCGCCTCTGCGGGCAACATCCGGCGGATCGTGTACTCCTGCGAAGACGCCTTCGGGACATCATCGCGGATGGGTGCCAGGTCCTCCGCGACGACGCTGTCAGTGATATGCCTTGTGTGTAGCCATTTGATGAGCTGTAGTGCCTTTCCTTCCCGCCCAAACGCTAACCAATGAACCTCGTCAACGATGTCGGACACATGACAGCCACACAGGACGCCACCGGCCATATCGTTGTCTTGTAGAAGCGTTTCCATCGCCTGCACGTCATGCGGCAGGCCAAAATCGCGGATCTGAATTTCCAGTTTGCCGTGTTCTTCGGTAATAACCAACCTGATCGAACCTTCTTCGCCCGCCGGATAGGCATGTTCAATACAGTTCACGACCGCCCGCAACACGAATTGCTCGATTTCTTCGGCATCCTCGTCCGGCAGCAACAATTGAGCCAGCGTCTGATGAACAAATGCCTGAACACTGGGAAGCACACGTTGCTCGTTGTTGATTAATAGTTCGAGTTTCATATCCGTTTTCATTTCGTTTGCGCATGACCGCTTACGGCGAATGGGAACTGACATTCGGCATCGCATTTTCGGACCAGTACACAATCTGGCCCCTGAACGGCGTCGATGCGCCGCAAGAGTACTGTCTGCAGTACGGCTTCAAACTTTACCGGTAAGCCACAAACGTTGGTGTCGTTTCAGACCTGGCGGAGTTATGCGCCGCGGGCTCCTTTGCAAGGAAAACAAGACCTCAACAAACATTCCCGTTCGCTCAGGCTACCCGACCGGGATACGCATGGCTATCAGCATCGCGTAGGGTCAAGAAAATGAAACGGCGTGTTTGCTTGATGAAATCCCGGATGTGGAGCTGCCAGTTAGCGCCGACCTGAGCCGTGCACCCGGTTTGTGCCGAATCCTGTCGCTAAGAAGAGGCCGCAACCGTGCATATGTTCGCGCGAGCGTAGACGTTTAGCACCGAATCGTCGCGAGCGTACGGTCAAGAAAATCAGCCGGCACGTTTGCTCTTTGAAAAGCAGGGGTTGAGATCGACTAACAGCTCGAATTTCGGCCGGAACTTCTGTTCGTGAGAGACACTGGTGCGTCGGAGGGCGGCAAACGAAAGGGTTTCGCAGTCGGGGCGCACAATGGCCATGGAGGTAAGCAGATTCGTCGCCGAACTGCCTGTGCTGCTCGGCGGTGATCGTACCGAAGCAGCCCATCGAGAGCCGCACCGTGTGGAGGATGCTGTGTCTCAAGAACACAACCGACCAGGCTATTGCGGCGGCGCACTGTTCGCAAATACTCTTATTGATCCCGTCCGACAACAGGTGCTGCATCTGGAAAGCTGCTACGAAAGACGACTGCACGACAGCGGACTGCGAGCCTATGCAGTAGTGAATCGAATTTCGTAGTCGCCGCTCTCCTGCGATTCTGTAAGATGTTCTGATGACGTCTGCTGCCGCCGAACTCAGCAGTCCGTCAGAGTCGCTGGCACCAATAATCAATGCCGCTGGCCGAAAACAATTTGCAAGCCTGTCCGTTTTGTTCGATGACGTTTTTGGCTGGGCAATTGTGACTCACAGTGACTAGACTATGAGGCATGGAACCTCGATGCTCACATGAAAACGACCGTCGTCAATTCCTCGCGCAGGCGGGTGGCGGTGCGGGAATGCTGGCCTGTTCGGCAATGGTCTCTGCTTCGTCTTCAGCGGAATCCGCCGCACGGGCGCAGACTGATATCGCCCCACGAGCGAAGAGAGTCATCTGGCTGTTTATGCATGGCGGGCCCAGTCATGTGGATCTGTTTGACCCGAAACCGGCCCTGACACGATTTGCCGGACAACCGTTGCCTGAAAGTTTTGGCAATGTGATGACGCGACGGGACGTCGCAAAGAATCCACTGCTCGCTCCTCTGCGACCTTTCCGACGGCGCGGGCAGTCGGGGCTGGAAATCAGTGACTTCCTGCCACACATCGCTGAACACGCAGACGACCTGTGCGTGATCCGTTCGCTTCATGGCGACAGTGTCAATCATCCGCAGTCTGTGTATCAGATGAATACCGGCAGCATTCTGATGGGCAGCCCCAGCGTCGGCAGCTGGGTCGCATACGGACTCGGCTCTGAAAACGAAAACATGCCCTCGTTCGTGGTGCTGCCCCATCCCGGCGGTGGCCTTAAAGGCGGCCCGCCCGCATGGGGAAACGGCTATCTGTCAGCATCGTATCAGGGGGTAACGATGCGTCCCGGAGCATCGCCGATTCTGGACCTGAAACCGCAGGCAGGAGTAACTCCCGCACAACAGCGACGAAACCTGCAGCTGATTCAGTCGTTCAATCAGCGGCATCTTGAGCGGCGCGACAACGAGGACCAGCTGTCAGCTCGAATCAAAGCCTACGAACTGGCATTTCGGATGCAGGCAGAAGCACCGGCTCTGGTGGATATCAGTGGTGAGTCTCAGCACACGCTCTCGATGTACGGAGTCGATCAGGCCGAAACATCCGACTTCGGCAGGCGTTGTCTGCTCGCTCGCCGGATGGTGGAAAACGGTGTCCGTTTCGTGCAGCTGTATTCCGGCGACAGGAACGGCTGGGATGCTCATTCCGATGTTGACAAAAATCACACGCAGCACTGCCGTCGAACGGATAAGCCAATCGCGGGTTTGCTGACAGACCTGAAGCAGCGCGGTCTGCTGGAAAACACGCTCGTCATCTGGGGCGGCGAATTCGGCCGCATGCCAATGAGCGAGCAGGGCAGGGGACGCGATCATAATCCGTGGGGCTATTGTGCGTGGCTGGCGGGTGCCGGCGTCGCTGGAGGCCAGGCGTACGGAGCCACGGATGACATCGGGCTGCGGGCCCAGACGAATAAAGTTTCGGTCAACGACTTTCACGCCACAATTTTACACCTGCTGGGTGTTGACCACAGACAGCTGACTTATTTTCATAACGGTCTGGACAAACGATTGACCGGACCGGATGAAGCTGATGTCGTCCACGAATTGATCGGCTGAATCAGATGTTGTTTTTTCGAGTAGTCGGCCTGTGTATCATATTGGTCACCGTGTTCGCCGCCACGGGTGGGGAACAGAGCAACGATTACACAGAACCACCGATCAGTGAAGACGACCGCCGGCACTGGTCGTTTCATGTGATTAAACAGGTGGACGTGCCGGCCACACGTTTCACACAGTGGCAACGCAATACGATCGATAACTTCGTGGGCGACGGACTGGAACGGAACGCACTGGAACCACAGCCGGGTGCATCATGGCCAACATTAATCAGACGACTCAGTTTTGATCTTGTCGGGCTGCCACCAACGCCCGCTGAAATCACCTCGTGCGTGTCTGATGACGCGTACGACAGGCTGGTCGATCGTTTACTGAACTCAAAAGGCTACGGTGAACGGTGGGCCCAACATTGGCTGGACCTGGCCCGCTTTGCTGAAACAGATGGTTTCGAACACGACAAATTACGTCCGGACGCATGGAAGTACCGTGACTGGGTCATTGAGGCACTTAACGCTGACATGCCGTACGACGAGTTCCTGCGACGTCAGATTGCAGGGGACGAACTATATCCTGCTGACGAATCAGCACGGATCGCAACGCGATTCTGCCTTTCCGGTCCGGACATGCCGGACATCAATCTTCAGGAGGAACGGAGACATACTCTGCTGAACGAGACCACGTCTACGGTTGGTGAAGTGGTGCTGGGACTGCAGATCGGATGTGCTCGCTGCCACGATCACAAGTATGACCCCATCAGCCAGGCAGACTTTTATCGCCTGCGGGCCATATTTGAACCTGCCATTCACGTACAGAAAAACAAGTCTCTGACCGGACTGCACGAAAAGCCTCAATTTGCAGAGGTCAGCCGCATCATGCTGCGTGGCGATTTTCGCCGACCCGGCCCGGTCGTAACGGCTGGTGTCCTGCGGGTCATCAACAACTCGCAGCAGATGTTCTCGCCATTAAAGAACAGTCATACCGCCGGTCGCCGGACCGCACTGGCCGCGTGGTTAACGTCCAGTGACAATCCATTGACCGCTCGGGTCATTGTAAATCGCGTCTGGCAACATCACTTTGGCACCGGCATCGTCGATACTCCCAGTGAGTTCGGCATCATGGGATCAGAACCCAGCCACGACCGGTTGCTCGACTGGCTGTCAAAGTGGTTTGTGGACAACGGCTGGAGTCTGAAGAAACTGCACCGACTCATTGTCGCGTCGGGGACGTACCGACAGCGTAGTGTTCTTCCGAGTGACGCCAGCGAGACTGAAATAAATATGTGGAGTATCTCACGTGAGACCGACCCTGATGCTCGACTACTGTCGCGGTACCCCCGCTGGCGACTGGAAGGCGAAGCTGTGCGAGATGCAATGCTGTTCGCGGCAGGAGTGCTGAACCGAAAAGCAGGCGGTCCGGGCGTACGACCTCCGCTGCCCAAGGAATTGGTGTCAACATTGCCAAAGAACCAGTGGAAGGTCACAGATGATGAACAGGAACACAACCGTCGCAGCGTTTACGTGTTCGCCCGACGAAATCTGCGATATCCGATTTTTGAAGTCTTTGACCGCCCTAGCGCGAATTCAAGTTGCCCGGACCGCGACGTCTCGACGACCGCTCCACAATCACTGCACCTGCTGAATTCAGAGTTTTCAGCCACAACCGCTCGACGGCTTGCCGAATCAGTGGCCGACTCAACGCCCGACATTCAGATACAACACGTGTTTGAGCGTATTCTTGGCCGGCGTCCGTCGAATCAGGAATCCCGCGACGCACAGGCGTTTCTGATCGAATCAAACAGGAGTGCCGATGGCAGCCTGTACGGTCTGTCTCACCTGTGTCTGTCCCTGTTCAACTGCAACGAATTCATCTTTGTGGAGTGAGACCGGCGTGTCACACGATTTCAGCAACCATTCGGCGCCAATCTTTTGAATTCCGGACCAACAAAGCGTACAACACAGTTATTGACAACGGTCATCAGTCGTCATGCGCGACGGCCACACTGCATGCCAAAAAGGATTACGCTATGACCTCAGCCGAAGATTCACGTACTGACACCGCCACATTTGCTGCGGGCTGCTTTTGGTGTACCGAAGCTGTTTTCATCCGGTTGAAGGGTGTCAGCAAGGTCACCTCCGGTTACACGGGTGGCCGGCTGCCGAACCCGACATATAAACAGGTCTGCACGGGAGCGACAGGACACGCCGAAGGCATACAGATCACATTCGACCCGGCCGTCATCACGTACAAACAACTGATGGACGTATTTTTTCACACTCACGACCCCACGACGCTCAACCGTCAGGGAGCTGACGTGGGCACTCAGTATCGGTCGGCAATTTTCTATCACAACGCGAAACAGAAAGCTGCCGCCAGGAAGGCAGTCGAAGAATTGGATGCTTCCGGAGATTTTGACGATCCCATCGTGACGACTCTGGAAGAGCTGAAAAAGTGGTACCCTGCCGAGGACTATCATCAGGAATACTTTGAACTGAATCCGCGGCAACCATATTGTCAGGCGGTTGTTGGCCCCAAAGTTGCCAAGTTCAGAAAACGATATCAGGCCATGCTGAAGAAGGAGTAGCCGTCTTAATGTTGTGTCTGCCGTCTATCGAGGCCGTGGACCTGGAACGGCTGATTGCCGCCGGGTACGTGGCTGCAACGGACTCGACTGCGGAAACACTCGGGGAACCACAAGCATTGGAATCGGACCGCCCGGCGATGGATTGAATGCCTTCAGGAACTGCTGCATGTTCTGGTCCAGTTGTCCCAGCGGTTTCGGTGTTGTTTGCGGTCGCGAAGTTGTGCCGCGAACTTCAACCATGGTCCACTGAGTCCAGAGCCGATTGATGATTGGCAGCGACGCAGCCGTGGGGCGCGGCGGCCGCGAAAAGAAATCCAGGTGCACGTCCCCTTTGAACCCAACAGCCCCGCGACCAAGAAGACTGATCGATTTGCCGACAAGATCGATGCGTTGGAAGTTGAAAGCCTCCTGACCAACAGTGAAATCGACCTTTGCCCAGTCAAACGCCGTTCGGTCCTGTACGTTGAATTTCAGTTGCGACAACGCGCCCATCAGATGCACCATCACCGGCAGTTCATACAGTGCTGCGGGGCTGATCATCAGTTGTCCCTTGCCTTCCACGTCCGCGGCCGCGTCGCCTGTCCCTTCCAGACGCATCCAGGCATTAATGACACCCTTTAGTGTTTTCTGGTCAGGAATATGGTCCGCCGCATAAGATTCCAGCAGTGCGTCTTCCAGTTCGGTGAAAAATCGGTACTGACCGTCTTCACGCAGGTCAACAAGAGCATCCAGTACGACTTCACCACCGTACGCCTGAGCCTTGATACGGTCATGGCGATCAATCTGTGTCAGATCAGTGTCGAAAAACACATTTCGAGCCCCCAGCACCAGTTCGACGTCGTTCACCGAATAGGGGCCCTCAATATGAGTAAATGGCATTTCCAGGACCTCGGCAGTGTCCAGCGAAATTGTTCCTGTATTGTGAAGATGGAAGCCGTCCCAGACGCCCTGAGCCGTGACGGCACCGTAGACCCCGGTCACATCAAGCCCCGCATTTACCGCACAGTCACGAAACCGCATATTCAGGTCCCAGCGGGCTGTGGGATTGTAATCGCCGCTCATCACGCCGCGAAAATCTATTTCGGAGTTGTCGATCGAGACCGACCCCTGCTGATACAGGCGATTCAGCGTTTCACGCCATGACGTCGGCAGGGCAGCACGCAGCTGGTCATCCGGTTCAAGATTGACCGCGTTCAGGTTATTCAGATGAACCTGCCATTCGCCGTCGGGCTTGGCTTCGGCCCAACCCGTCGCCCGAATGGAATTGTTATTGTGGAACGCCTGAAAGGAATGGATCTCACAGTGCTGAACACCGGCAAATCTCGCATCGTTCGGGTTAAAACTCAGGGTCGCTTCTTTAACGAACATTGCCAGCGGAAACGGTTTCGGCCTGATACGGGTGTTGAAAATACGCACCGGTGCATCTGCAGGAAATTTGACAATGGCGGGCTGGCCGGGAATCGCCGTCCAGTGCACCTGTGCCGTCAGGTCACAGAATCCATCCGGCTCAATCATGTTCCAGAGCTCGCGCTGCGGCTTGTTTAAAGCGTTGTAGAGGTCAGAATCCAGCGCTACGTTTTGAGCGGTAATCGTCAGATCCAGCACACCGGGAGCAGGCAATCCCTGATAACTTCCGCTGGCACGAATCTGACCGTGCTCATGCTGGCCCTGAAGATCAGTGAATTGCCAGTACTTCGCCTTGCCGTCGAAAACCAAGTGACCGCTGAGATTGTCGATGTCATACGGAAACCTGGCGAACCGCATGCTTGCGTCATAAACGTGTCCGTCGATGTAGGTGTATGTAGGCTGATCCGCACCGGGCGGTCGATAAAAGACGAAATCTGCATTTGCCATACCCGTCAGATCAAGCGAATCGACGACGGTCTGCTGCTTTTCCTCAAGGGCATTACGAAAACGACTGTCGAGCGGAAACTCCGTGACGCTCAGTTCAAACAGCGTTTCCGCATTCAGCCCCGGATTCTTCCACCATCCGGTAGATACAAACGGGTGCTTCCCCAGTCGCCCTGAGATCGACACGTCCAGCATCACATCGCGTTCCGTCAGCACCGGCTCATATTCGTTCGCCAGCTCAGTACCACTTGCCGGAGAATTGGAAAATGGCCGTTGTTTCAGCGTGCCGGTCAGGCCGTTAACCGGATAACGAAACCTGTGAAAGGTGACTGTGCCACTGTCGATTGTGGCTGCCAGGTTTTCCGCGCGCCAGTTTCCGTCAGGCTGCTGCCGAAGATCACATCCGCCCGAGACGACCGTATCCGGCAGAAATGCATCAAACAGGCGCCGGACTTTTGGCGGCATCAACGGTTGCAGTTTCATGTCCACAGGAAATGACGTTACGTCCACGCGAGCCTGACCGGGCGGAGAGCCATGGCCCTGTTGCATCTTCAGCCACCCCGAGAGAAATGCTTCACCACTCCGTGCCTGCTTGAGACGAAATTCCAGGTTCTGATTGTCCTTGAAGAATGTGGCCTGTACATCTGTCAGACCGATTGGAAAAACAGGGGACACCAGGCGGCCATCACGCACATCTACTCTCATCTTGAATTCCGGTATAGCCAGCTCCGGTGAGCCGCCGACGCTGAAGTCCACATCAAGCACACCCACGAACTGTGGCGCGGTGCGGCCGTCATTACCGATCAGCAGCGCCGCTTCTGACGTTCGAGACGCCGCACCCTGAATGCTCTGCTGCCGCGGCAGTACGCGCCCCAACATTGAATCGACCTGTGTCAGATGACCCTGTATTTCCGGATTTGTCGCCTGAGCCAGTCCCATCAGACTTTTGTCGGCCCGCACACCTCTCAACTGACCACTCAGGTTCCATTTGCGTTTGAGCAGATCCCATGCCCCGGTAAGGTTCAACAGGCCAACGCCGGGCAAATTGATACCGCCGTCAAAGTCGAATTTTTCCTGAGACGCCGGTAACGCCTGAATCGCCGGACTGGTCAGCAGCAATCGCGCTGCCGGGATCCCGCCGCCGTGTTTCAACGTCAACTGGATGCTCAGATCCTTCACTGAGATCTGCGGCAGCTGAACAGGAGAATCCGATGATGCATGAAACTCATACTGCTGCCAGTTCCAGCGGCCGTCCTCCTCTCTCACCAGTAAAACGTCAACCGAGTCCAGATGCACTGCATTAACAGTCACCTGCTGCTGTTCAAGCAGTCGATTTGCGTCAAGCTCAACAGAAATTTCGCTGGACCGAAACAGCGGCTGCCCCGATTCGCGATCGCGAATTTCCACGTTGGTCAGCGTGGCGCCTTGGGCTCCGTTAAGCCGTGCAGCCCCCACGGACAATTTCAGCCCCGGCGCTGCTTCGTCAAATAGTTTCAGGATCGTGTCGTGAACAAAACGATCACTTTGATTCCAGAAATACAGCGCAGCAATGCCGACAACGATCGCTGTGAGCAACGTCAGTCTGACCATCCATTTCAGAACTGGAACGATTTTCATAGGAACGGTGGCATTCCGCCGCCGGGTACAAAAGCAGCCGTCATTCCTTTAACGATGACGACTTTTGGAATTGTCACAACAGGCTTAACGAGTGACAACAGGTTCAGTGTGATTGCGTAAGCGATCGTATGGCGCAGGCTCCGCCAGAATTATCGTGGGCCTCAAGGTGGTGGCAACGCCAATGACACACATCAACAGAGGGATTGTTCTCGCGAGTCACCTCTTCTCAGGACAAGATGATGCCATCCGATAGCCCCCAGCACTGAGAGTGGACACTCTACGGGAAGACGATACCTGACCGACCCAACGAACACCATATGAACCAGCAGAAACAACACCAAGGGCCCCAGCAGAACCAGTAGGTCCGAGGGCTCCCACTGTCGCGCCACCAGACCAGCCACAGCACTACAGAACAAAACCGCCCAGAATACAACGCAAGTCACGCAAGCCCCCCAACCGCCCGATCTTGCGAGATTGGGCACAGGATTCAGAAAAGCGGCAGCCTTCGTGAATGCCAGACTGACGATCCGTCCGGGATTCGCTCGCACAAATTCGATTGATTTGAGTGTGTAATATTCGTTCATTTCGAACTCGGACATTCGAGCCATCACGTTGTCATCCTCAAAAAACTGCATGTTACTGGCGCCAGTCGCCCGAGCATTGAGGCCGTCATACAGACTGGGTCCGGACCAGAGGGATGTAAAGACCCAGTGTCCGGTCACCGTGGCGTTTCTGGCAGCCCACGGCAACAACACCAGAAGACAAGCCAGCATCAGTCCGGCGCAGACCGTTAGGCGCTGCGTCAGCGACCGCCGCAACAGAATCAGTACCCCGACGCAAGAAATCATCAGCCACGGAAGAAACCCAGGTCGCGACAGCACGGTCACACCGACTAATGCCCCTGTCACAAGGGCTCGACAGAAAACACTCCCAAAGTTCGCTCGTGTGTCTGCATCATCACGCGCGGTTGCGCCACATCGAAGTAACAATAACAGTGACAACAGACTCACCAGCATCCAGAACGTAAACAGCGTCTCTGACAGAATCAGAACACTATTACCAACGTGCAGCGGACAAACCGCAACATACATTGCCGCCCAAAATCCAATACGCCTCGTGTGAACCTGTCGCCCGAGACAGTACGTCAGCCAGCAACAACCAGCACCGACGACCGCCAGCACCAGGCGTGCAGCCAGCACACTGTTCCCAAAGAGACTGATGGACGCTGCCAGCAGAAGTGGAAACCCGGGAACGCGCAGAACCTGTCGGCCGTAAATGACGTAGTCTTCACCTGTCGCAATGTTTTCGGCCAGCTCCCAGTAGCCGTTCGCATCTCCTTCAATCAGAAACGGCCGGCCGGCCGCTTGAACATGTCGTTCAACGACAAACGCCATTACGACACGCAGTACAAGAGCAACTGCCATCAGCAGCACAACGAAGGGCATCCACTGCGCAGCGTTTTCCGAATCGTCTGCTATTGGTAAAGCAGCAGCGGACTCGGTGCCGCCGGATTCAGTTCTGGCTGACATCCCGGATCCAATCGTTGTGCAGCTGTTCCAGCTCTCGGACGACATCCGGATGCTGAGCCGCAACGTTTGTCAATTCACGTACGGAATCGTTCAGATTCACCAGAAAACGCCGATCGTTGGCTGTCACAGGAGCCATTTTGCTGGTGTCATTCGGATTACCAATCAGTTTCCAGTCGCCTTTGCGAACAGCCCACTGACGATTTTTCTTCCCACCCCCGGATTCCCAGTGAAATACCCCATGTGGGGAAGGGGCATTCGACGATTGCAGCACGTCAGTGATGTCTCTGCCATCAAACTTACGTTCTCCAGCGTCCAGATCGCAAAGAGAAACCAACGTCGGCAGCCAGTCGCAGGCAGTTGTCATCTGATCTCGGACGACACCGGAGGGAATTTGCGACGACCACGAGATTATCGCAGGTATGCGGATTCCGCCTTCGAACAGACTGAATTTGGCCCCTCGATACGGCCCGGCACTGCCGCCACCTCCGAACGTCCGTTCTTCCGTGCTGTGCCCGTGATCCGACTGATAGATGACAACGGTGCTATCACGCAGCTCCAGTTCATTAAGTCGCTTCAGCACGCGACCGATAATCTCATCAGTCGTGGACACGAAGGCCGCGTACATTCTGCGGGGATCGTCCAGATGCGCATAGTGCTTGCGCCATTTGTCTGTCCCCTGCAGCGGATAATGGGGAGTATTCAGGGCCCAGTACATCATGAAGGGCCGGTCCTGACTGTCTTCGATAAACCGAATCGCGTCAGCCGCCATCAGATCCGGAAAATATTCGCCATCCTGAAAGACTTCTTTGCCATTGCGCCACAGGTCGTGACGGTTCGGGCCGTTCCAGTAGAAGAAGTGTGAATAATTGTCGATACACCCCCCCATGTGGCCAAAAGAATCGACGAACCCCTGGCCGTTCGGCATCGTGGCTGGCGTATAGCCGAGATGCCACTTGCCAACGTGTCCGGTCATGTAGCCATTGGCTGCAAATAACTCAGCGACAGTCTGCGTGGCGGCCGGCATTCCGGCGTTCCCTGAATGAGACGAGACGTTCCCCGGCACACCAGCTCGTTGTGGATACAAACCAGTAATGAACGCAGCGCGTGACGGGGAACACACAGGAGCGGCAGCGTAGAACTGGGTAAACCGCACGCCCTGCGACGCCAGCTGATCCAGCTGCGGAGTCGCAAGATCTGTCGCGCCATAGCAGTTCAGGTCCACGCTTCCCTGGTCGTCCGCCAGAATCATGATCACGTTTGGCCTGCGTGCTTCCGTCGCTCCGTTAGCCAGCGCAACCAGTACGCAGCAGGACACAGCAAGCCGTTCCAGATATCGGTTCGTTTTCATCTCAGCAGTCATTCTGTTTTGCCCCGGAACGTTTCAGATCTTCGTCCTCCATGACGCCGATGAACGGCAGATGTCGGTAATCGTCATTGAAGTCAAGCCCGTAGCCAACCACAAACTCATCCGGGATACTGAATCCAAAATAGTCGGGCTCCAGGTCCACTTCAGTACGTGCTGTCTTCCACAGCAGTACGGCCGACCGCACGCTGGCCGGCTGAAATCCCCGCACAGCCTCGTACACTCCGACCATGGTGTTACCCGTATCGAAGATGTCGTCCAGAATCACAACGTCCCGCCCCCGCAGGTCGGACACCAGCGACTGATTGATCGTCAACTGTCCCGGTGTGGTTTCAGCACCGCGATAACTGGCCGCCTGAATCAGAGCCACACGCAACGGCACGGAAGTCGCACGAATCAGGTCCGCCAGCAGCACAACGCTGCCCGTCAGCACCCCCAGAATTGTGAGTGGCCGATTAGAGTACTCCTCGCTCAGCTGCCTTCCGAGCGTCTTTACGCGTTCACTGATCTCGTTCTCACTTATCAGGACTCTCATGATCCCTCGGCAGAAACAACGTCATAGCTGGAATGATCGAAGGGCGACACAGCATTCAGCTCTTCGCCAGTTGCCGCAATACGGTGTGCAGAATTCCCCCGTTGCGGTAGTAATCAACCTCGACGGGGGTGTCGATGCGACAGGTCGTCACGAAGTGGATTTCATCACCGTTGCTCCTGTGAGCGGTCACTTCCACCGCCTGGCGAGGCTCAAGGGAATCATCAAGGCGAATATCGAAGACCTCAGTACCGTCGAGTTCAAGACTTTCGCGACTTTCACCTTCTCGATACTGCAGCGGAAGCACCCCCATGCCAACCAGATTGCTGCGATGGATCCGTTCATAACTTGTCGCAATGACAGCCTTGATACCAAGCAGAAACGTGCCTTTGGCGGCCCAGTCTCTGGAAGACCCGGTGCCATACTCCGCTCCGGCCAGAACAACCAGCGGTGTCCCCTCTGCCTTGTACTTCATTGCAGCGTCGTAAATCGAAGTCTGTTCCCCGGAAGGATAATGAATGCTGACACTGCCTTCGGTGCCTGGAGCCAGCATGTTCTTCAGGCGAATGTTGGCAAACGTGCCGCGTGTCATCACTCGGTCGTTGCCGCGACGACTGCCGTAACTGTTGAATTCCTTCACTTCGACGCCCTGTGCCTGAAGATAACTGCCGGCAGGACTGTCCGCTTTGATCGCTCCGGCAGGACTGATGTGATCCGTGGTGGTTGAATCGCCTACAGAGACAAGACACCGAGCGCCTTCGATGCCTGAAATTGGAGGAGGCTCGACAGGCATATCAATGAAGAATGGGGGTTCCTGAACGTAGGTGCTGTCTGAGTCCCATTCATACAGAGCAGCTTCGGAACTCTGAATCGCCTGCCATTCTTCGGGCCCCGAAGAGGCCGAGGCATACTGTTCCGTAAACATTTCAGGCGTCATTGAAGACGCAATCGTATCGGCGACTTCTTCCTGAGACGGCCAGATATCTTTGAGGAAGACGTCGTTCCCATCGGAATCCTGGCCAAGCGGTTCCGTGTCCAGATCGATGTCAACGGTGCCGACCAGTGCGTAGGCAACAACCAGAGGGGGGCTTGCCAGGTAGTTGGCTTTAACAAGCGGGTTAACGCGGCCTTCGAAGTTGCGATTTCCGGAAAGCACAGATGCCGCCACCAGATCACCGTTCGTCACAGCATTGGCAACCGGTTCGGGCAGCGGGCCACTGTTTCCGATACACGTCGTGCAACCGTAGCCGACCGTCTGAAAGCCCAGTTCGTTAAGCGGCTGATCAAGTCCGGATTTCGCAAGGTATTCGGTCACGACACGTGAGCCTGGAGCAAGACTGCTTTTCACCCACGGCTTGCGTTGCAGTCCTTTGGCAACGGCATTGCGCGCCAGAAGTCCTGCGCCAACCATCACACTGGGATTACTGGTATTGGTACAGCTTGTAATCGCGGCAATCACAACAACACCATCCGTTATTTCAGAGCTGCTTCCGTTGTCCTCCACCCGAACGGGGCTGGCCGGGACGTCTCTACCAAACGTGTCACCGAGCGTCTTTTTCCATGCAGGCTGCATATCTGAAAGCAGGATGCGGTCCTGAGGACGCTTGGGCCCCGCCAGCGACGGGACCACAGTGCTCATGTCAAGCCCAAGGGTGCTGCTGAAAACAGGTTCGGGAGCATCATCAGTGCGGAACAGACCCTGTTCTTTCGTGTAACGCTCGACCAGATCAACAAGTTCTGCCGAACGACCAGTGCGTTGCAGATAATCAAGAGTCTCGCCGTCAACCGGGACGAAGCCCATGGTGGCTCCGTATTCGGGAGCCATGTTGGCAAGAGTCGCGCGGTCAGCAAGCCCCAGTCTGGCCATGCCATCACCATAAAATTCAACAAACTTGCCAACGACGCCGTGAGCTCTCAGCATTTGAGTCACAGTCAGCACAAGGTCGGTGGCCGTTGCACCTTCCGGTAGTGCGCCGGTGAGCTTAAAACCGACGACTTCCGGAGTCAGCATATAGATCGGCTGGCCAAGCATCACTGCTTCCGCTTCAATGCCGCCAACGCCCCAACCGACAACACCCAAACCGTTAATCATTGTGGTGTGACTGTCAGTACCAACAAGGCTGTCGGGATAGGCAACACCATTATTCACCATCACAACCTTCGCCAGATATTCCAGGTTCACCTGATGAACAATGCCGGTTGCCGGCGGAACGACGCTGAAGTTTTCCAGCGCCTTCTGCCCCCAACGAAGAAACTCGTAACGTTCTTTGTTCCGCTGAAACTCGATTTCCACGTTATGCTTTAACGCAAACCGGCTGGCGAACTCATCCACCTGTACACTGTGGTCAACGACCAGATCGCACGGCACGAGCGGGTTGATCTTTGTCGGATCCCCCCCCATCCGGACCATGGCACTGCGCAAAGCGGCAAGATCAACAACCGCCGGAACGCCGGTAAAATCCTGCAGTACAACCCGCCCGGGTTTGAAGGGGACTTCAACCTGAGCCGGAGCTGCAGCATTCCAGTTAGCCAGATTTGTAACGTCGTCCGAATTCACGACAAAACCATCGACGTTACGAAGGCACGCTTCCAGCAGGACTCGAATGGAATAGGGCAGAGCGTCGATATTCCCGATACCGTCATCAGCCAGTTTGCGGAGACGAAAATACTTCACATCGCCGGCTGATGTGGACAAAGTGGCTTCAGCACCGAACGTATTTGCAGCAGTCATGTATCGTGGCTTGTGTAAATCTCGTGGACAGCAACGGACCTTTGTCGCAAGCCGGCAGTTGCACGGCTTGCGGCGGATTGTAGACATCTGTGCGCAAGACTCAATTGGGAAGCCCTGGACGATGTTCGTATCTGCGGAACACAGACTCGAGTTTCTCAGATGTGCGCAGTCGATTGCGGCCGCTCACAGGCCGTTTCACGCGTTCCATCAGCGTCCGGGACAGATCCCGTTCAGCTTCAACCGGGCCTTCCACCATTCTTAGTGCGAAAGGCAACCGCGCGAACACTTGCGTCTGCATGACTTTTCGACGAACCTCCGCCCAAATCTCTAAATCTGCGTTCCACCAACCAGGCCAGAATCATGACTGCAAACCGCCAGACAGAAGTTGTCGAAGCAACTAAGGACGTTGACTTTGAAGCCAATAAGTATCAGATTGAACTCAATACAACGCACGGACGAATCCTTCTGAACCTGCTTCCCGATGTGGCTCCCGGACATTGTCGCAACATGATCGGGCTGACCAGGATCGGGTTCTACAGCGGCCTGTCGTTTCATCGCATCATCGGCGGCTTCATGATTCAGGGTGGCTGCCCACAAGGGACCGGCACCGGCGGGCCGGGGTACAATGTCGACGCCGAATTCAACGACACGCCGCACGTTGAAGGGGTGCTGTCTATGGCACGTTCATCGGACCCCAATTCGGCCGGTTCACAGTTCTTTATCTGTCTTGGGGCACATACTCACCTGGACGGGCAATATACCGCGTTTGGCCGAACAGCTGACGCGGAAAGCATGGAAGTGGTTCGAGTCATCGGTTCCATGCCGACGGACCACGGAGATCGTCCACAGTCAGCGTCCGGAATTGATGCCGCTACGGTCATCGTGACAGCGATCGAATAATTCTTCACCGATGAACGAAGTCAGCAAGGTACGGCCCGGCAGTCCCGCAAGAGGCCCGTGTATCGCTGCCTGACGGAACACCAGCGCCCGGTGTGGTCTCCGGCCACGACGAGCAATCGGCTGGATTCGGGTCGTTGACACCATCACTCACGCCGCGAAGTCATTGCGATGGAACTAGTCCAATGCGCCAATCAGGTCAGCAAGAATCCGGTGGTTTCCGAACAGCACATCAGGTGGCGTGACACCACTCCGAGCGCTGACGGATATCAACACAGCGTCCGGATCGGTAATCAGACTTAAGTCGTTGTAGAACGCGGACGTCAACTGCGCAATGAGTCTTCCTTTAAGCCCGTTCAGTCTTCCAGTGCCGACTTCCCATTCGTACAGACTTCCATCTTCCAGAATGTAGTACCAGCGACTGTTCGCGCCATACAGCCAGCGTTCTTTCGCTCCGCCCCAGTTCAAAAAATCGCTCTCGGTCAGGCTGAACTGCAGTTGCATGTCCAGCACAATAGCGTTGGTCTGCTCGGTGCTCAGCGGAGCAGTCTGGATCCATCCCGCCTCGGGAACAGTACGGATGGCATAATCACCTGGGACAACGTCTTCGAAGATATACCAGCCTCGCTCTGTTTCGAACTGTATGGTGCCATCGTCATTCACGTCGACATTCTTCGTGAAGGTCGTCGCCACGACACTTCCGTTCTGATCAATCAGTTCGACACTGCGACCGTTAACCCACGGCTCAACTTCGCTTTCAATGAACTCTCTCGACTGAGGACCGGTGCCAGGCCTGTCAAACGAACCGCCTTCCTCCTCCTGATGCGGCCCCCAGTACGTCGCTTGCCCATCCGGGTTGATAATGTACCAATCGTCGTGCTCGTAGTCATAGAACCACTCGTGCCCAGCCTGCAGCGGATCCAACGGGATCAGTTTCTGATACTCCGGAACAAGTGTGACACTGTCGCGTTTCGAGTTGGCGAAAAAGTCCAGCCACACCCGCCCCCTGATAATAACGGATTCGTAGTTACCGAAATCCACGCGCATGATCACGGGACGGACACCGGAATTGGATAAGGAATCACTGTACTGCCCGCCGAAAAGCAGTGTGGGGTCATTGAAATATACAGAGCCAACGACCGAAACAAGTGTTCCCCTTGCCGGCGATGATTCACTTATCGTGTTACCGTCCCAGCGACACAGGTCGCCCTCCGGCGTGATGTAGTGCCATCCATTCCTCGGACTGAATATCCACTTCTCACCCAGCCCACCAAAGTTCTCGTAGTATGAATCACGAAACTCAAGCGCCAGGTCATTGACAATCCGCGACACTGGACTGGTCAGATCAAATTCAATCCGGGTACTTTCATTCCATCCATCGGGGACGACCTGCCGAACCGTGTACGATACTCCCTGCGTCACGTCGAAGCTGTACCAACCGCCCTCAGTCGCCGGATCAATTGTGCCATCCAGATTGACGTCCCGACCTTCCGTCCGAGTTGTGCCGATGACAATACCATCACTGTCAAGCAACTCCACTGTCCAGCCACTCAGCCACGGCTCCACGTCTCCGAAAGACGCCTGCATGACCAGCTCGGGCTGGTAGTAATAGCGCCCCGCATCAAGTGAAGCGACGACAGTGCCGTCAAGTGATCCTCCTGTACCGGACCATTCCGTAAGCGTTCCGTCCGAGGTCAGAAAATACCAATTGTTATTCTGCCTGGAAAGAAACCAATACTCCTCACCGCCAAATGCGTTGAAGTGCGTGTTACCTCGATCAATCTCCAGACGTAAACCGGCAAGCTCCGGCTCGGGGCGAATGGAATCCGCGTTCACATCGTTCCAGATACGACCTTCCACGATGGCCGGCGGCCCCTCGTAGGTGACTTCCAGCAGAGGAGCAAGACTGACATCAGGACCGTCTTTGCTGATGAATGAGGCAACAGCTCCGCCGCTGGCTTCAATCAGCCAGCCAAAATTCACCGCCGCGTCATCCAGCCAACGCTGCACGTCATCAATCAGGCCTCCCCCCGCCAACTCGTGCGCACCGACGCCCGCAACAGTTGCGGAGGCTGAAGCGGACCCATAATCGCCGCCGGGGGAACTCCAAAGCTGTCCGTCGTATTGAGAATAAAGCCAGGTGGCGTCAAACTCCCGCGCTGGAGCCCCCACGGACTCATCGCCCGGAGCATTTGAACTCGATTCTCCCCAGGCAGCGGAAATCGGATGTACGGCCACGGCGCCGCCACCCGATGAGCGAGCCGAATTGACTGTCAAGACAGCATCAATGATCGTGGAACCATCCGGAATCCCGCCAACGTCAAACTGCACCAGACCATGAGTCCCTCCGCCAACCAGAATAAACTCGCCAGCACCATTGCTGGCATCGGGATCGCTTTGATAGATCGTGCTGTCCTGGGAGGCACTGAACTGCACCGTCACCGCACTTAAGAGCTGACGCAACTCAAGCGAATCAGTAACGCAGTCCAGTGTCCGGGCGCATCTTCGACGCGGGCGACGGAACAATGCGTTAAAGAATCTGGAACGTGAAACCATTGACCCGCCTGATCTCAACTCTCGCCAAATCACCAATCCCTGATTGAGACCGTTTTCAATCCCTTGAAAACATTCCTCCGGACAGAAAGATAACGCGTGGCAGTTTTCACTGAAGCTCTTGAAAAACAATAACCGCCCCGATGTCACAGACGATTCGGCCTTCAACTTCTAACACGTGCCGGAAAAGCTATATATTTGTCGACACACTGCCCCTGACCGTGTCTCCGATACAAACCTCGCCACCGATTTCCACGACGGCCGTAATTCCGCCATGCCCAATCATTGCCTCATATCCCCCCACGCCAAGTGTTTGTTCCATTCTTGAACAGGGAACGCAGTCCCCTGTTCCCTTCAGCACGACTTCTCCTATTCTGAACCGCTGTAAGCGAAGTGCAGCAATATTTATACCAGAAACCACAATATTTCGGCGAATCGCGTCCGGAGCGGCGGCCTCCAGCCCCAGAAGTTCGGCTACGACCGGAAGATGTTCGTGCTGAATTAACGTCACCTGGCGTTCAGAGTCGCCGGATTCGCATCGATGGTGCTCTCCATTGATGCCCTGACCGGCTATGAGCTCGATTCGCTCCGGCTCCTCCATTCTCCCTTCACGAACCGTCGCCAGCCCCAACCACTCGACCCGCCCGGCAAACTCTTTCGTGAATAACAGCTCCTGTACAATCTTCACGTTGTCGCTCCTGCAACCGTACCTTAAATTCGATCCTGGCCCGGTTCGTAGAATACCACCCACAGGCCCAAGTGTCGTGCATGTGGTGGTTGCCAGTCGACATGATATCCTTCAGCGTCGCAGGATCAGAACAGTTCGGTCAGGAAAATCCACGCTGTATTCCCTCTCGAACAGTGACAGAGCAAATTTACTAATGGCAGAATTCCCATCCCTCAACGATCGAGCCAAGAAACTCTTTCGGACGGCTGTTTCCAACCAGGATGTCCTGCGAGTTGCTCACACCACACTGGACCGAGCTGAAATCCTGGACTTCGGAGTCGACGCAGTCGGAGGCCTGGCAGCAGGACTGCATCTGGCGGAAATGTGTATGGCCGGGCTGGGCAGGGTTCAACTGCAGTCACCCGGTCCGCTGATTGAATTGCCGCAGGTATTTGTCAGCACTGATCACCCGCTTCAGTCCTGCCTGCTGTCCCAGTATGCCGGCTGGAAAATCGCTACCGACGATTTTTTTGCCATGGGCTCCGGACCAATGCGAGCAACGGCGGCCCGCGAATCTCTGTACGAAGAGTTCTCCGTCAATGAAGGCCGCACATCCTGTGTCGGGGTGCTGGAAGCAGGCAGCCTGCCGACGCAGTCAGCGATCGACCGGATCCTTGCACAGGTCGGCCACGTGAACAACCTATCGATTGCCGTAGCACCAACGGCATCGCAGGCAGGAAATGTCCAGGTCGTTGCTCGCTCTGTCGAAACGGCAATGCACAAACTGCACGAGCTGAAATTCCCCGTGTCAACTGTTATCAGCGGAACAGGGGTAGCGCCACTCCCGCCCGTGGCACAGAACGACCTTGCCGGAATCGGCCGCACCAACGATGCCATTCTGTATGGCAGCGTGGTCAACCTGTGGGTGGACTGCGAGGATCAACAGATTCAGGATATCGGAGCTGACACGCCGTCGTGCTCATCCACTTCACACGGAAGATCGTTTCTGGATCTGTTCAAAGAGGCCAATCACGACTTCTACGCGCTCGACAAGGCCCTGTTCAGTCCCGCCATGGTTGTCTTTCACAGCCTGCAGACGGGCAACACTTTCCGATATGGAAAACTCATGCCCGACCTGTTGCGGAATTCATTTGGGATGCTGAGTCATTGACACAGTGAAAAATCGACGCGCAGAACGACAGTGCGATGCAGGTCGCGAACAAACGCGACAGCAACAAGTGCGATGATGTGGGAAACGACGTGAGTGAGGCACGCGCTGCTGCTGCGCAGCAGAGCTTCACAGAATCATGCGGCCTGCTCCTGATGGAAGTAATGAACCGGGAACCCCGCGACACATCCCGGCTTTCGCCCCGCATCTCAGCGTGTCCGCAGCAGGGCCGACCGTGTTGGCAAAGCACAGCCGAATATGCGGATCGAAGAGTTTCTCTTGCCTGTCAGCCCTTTCATATACATGTGACCACCGCCCCCCGGCGTGGTTCACGAATCACAGACTTCCATGCGGCGGGCCTCACCTGAATTCACCACGCTCTGACAGGACACCCCGAGCAGCAGATGGATCCTCACTCATCGCCACGGTCTGTGACCCGCCGCCCATCGACACTGTGCAGCCGTCAACGTTGACGGATAACAGTTCTGCATGGAAGAAAGTTGTCTCAATCTGTGATATACCTCCCGCTCGGCTGCGACATGAAAAACATAGTCAAAAGGGAGACAGATGCGGATTGGGGTTCTTGGTAACGAAGGTAGTTGGTACGTGGATCAAATCTGCTCCGCGGTCGTCAGCGCCGGGCACGATGCAGCGGCGTTGCAGTTTCAGCAGCTGCGCGCCGGTGTCAGCGACAGCAACAGCCATCTGCACATCGGCGATCTGGATGTCACGAGCCTTGACGCGCTCGTCGTGCGCACCATGCCGCCGGGCTCTCTGGAACAGGTCGTCTGTCGCATGGATTTTCTGGCCGCAGTTGCGGCCTGCGGTGTGCGAGTCATCAATGACCCCAAAGCCATTGAATGTGCTGTGGACAAGTACCTCACGATCCAGAAACTGGCAGCCGCCGGAGTTCGGGTCCCGGATACCATGGTCTGCGAAAACAGCGACGCGGCACTGGACGCTTTCAAACAACTGGGAGGAGACGTGGTCGTAAAGCCGCTGTTTGGAGCAGAAGGTCGGGGCATCATGCGAGTCGACCATCCGGAGCTGGCGCTGCGAGCATTTCGAACACTGGAACGCCTGCAGGCGACAATCTACGTGCAGCGTTTCAATCAGGGCTCGCTGACCGATATCCGCATCCTGCTGCTTGACGGAAAGGTGGTTGGCTGCATCAAACGGTCACCTAGAAATGGCGATTTTCGCGCGAATGCAGCCCAAAACGCAGTTTGTCATGCGTGGCGACCGACACAGGTGGAACGCAGTCTGGCGCTCACGGCGGCAAGTGTCACCGGATGCGTATTCTCCGGCGTCGACCTGATGTACAACGAATATCACCAGCCCATGGTTATCGAAGTCAACGCAGTCCCTGGCTGGAAAGCACTCGAAAAATCGTGTGACGTCGACGTCCCGCAAACACTGATTCGGTGGCTCGAGCACCAATAGAGGCTGAAAACACAGACAGGATCCAAACGAATGCATGATAACATCGAACAGATTACTGCGGCCCTTGCGGATGCACTGCCGCCGGTTATGCGGTGGTGCGGTGCGGTCGCCAGGCGGTTGCGACAGTTCAACATCGCCGTAGAGGGAAAGTCATCGGGAAATTCCAATACGGATGCGCTGACTCTGGCTGATCTTTCCGTTCAGGAGATTCTGGTGGCCGCACTGCGTGACGCCGACCCGATTCTTCGCACGTGCCGAATTGAAGGCGAAGAATCCACGGGCGACATGGCTCTTTTCTCCAGTGATGCAGATCTGTCTATCGCGATCGATCCGATCGACGGGACGAAACAATACCGTGATCGTTCCGGAATCGGATATTCCATTATCGTACATCTGCATGATGACGAAACGCCGTACTATTCGCTGGTCTTCGCTCCGGAAATGGGAAAGCAGGGCACATGGGTCGAAGTCGCTCCTGATCGTCTGCGGTGTGGCGGTGACGACACATCAAAGACGGCTCGACAGGTACTGAACGATCTGCCCGACCTGCGGAACAATCGCAGCACGGACGGAAAAGGCATCTACCTGATCGGGTTCCAGACACGAGACGAAGAATGTGCCCGACTGGTGGACGGCCTGCAGCTTTCAGGCAGAACCTCTGATGAAATGAACGGCAGCATCTACCCGCTCATGGCGACTTCAGAATACGCCGGGTCGCTGATTCATTCGCCGAATATCTATGACTTCCCTGTCTCTATGCACATTGCCAGACTGCTCGGCGGTGATGCGATCTGGGCACACAACCGAAAGCCCGTCCACTATCGAGAACTCTGGATGGATGATCGTGCCGACATGCTGCGATTCCCTGGTATTGTCGCCTGCAGTGAACACGACTGGATAAACCAGAAACTATGCGATCTGGCGGAAGGCTGGAATCAGATTCGATATACAGACTGAGTGTCGGGCATTGAGGATCTGATCACCTCTAAGCCGCTCTCCCTGCTCACGGACACTGACGATGGACGACCAATATCATCACGGACTCAATTTGTGAGAACCATCCAATCAGTTTATCGCGATCCCCTGGAACTCATCTGGACGGAAGCCGCCCGCAAATTCGGAATGACGATTGAACGAGACCCTGCTGTGTTTGCGTCATGGGACGGCAGCGGAGTCCTGAAGATCGGCGTTCCCGAAACGCTGGATGCCGACGATTCGCTGGCTCAGATGATTTTCCATGAAGTTTGCCATGCCCTTGTGGAAGGTCCGGCAGCGATTCATAAACCGGACTGGGGCCTGCAGATCGACAATCCGGCACATCGGGTCCGCGAACACGCCTGCCTTAGACTGCAGGCGGCGCTGGCGGGACAGTTCGGCCTTCGTGAGTTGCTGGCAGCGACCACTAACTTTCGAAAATACTACGATGCATTGCCCGACAACCCTTTGCACGGCGACAACGACCCCGCCGCGGCGATCGCCCGACGTGGATGGAATGATGCAAAGACCGGAGCGTGGGCGACACCTCTGGAAGACGCGCTGAGAATGACGTCGCAGATCGCAGCAGCTGTCGCAGCAGTCGCCCCGGCGAATTCATTGTGGGGGCAGGCGAACATCAGTCGCGAACACAAAAACCGGTGATCGATTCGCTCAACGACTGTACGGCGCTATGCGGGGCCTGTCGCCACGCCCGACAATGATTCAGCCGTCACCCGAAGTCACCACCGGTCGGGTCAACAGTTCCGGCGTAGACAGCCCCATGACACCAACAATCCAGTACTTTGCATCCAACATGAGAATGAAGACGGTGGGTACGAGAAACAGCGTAAACACAGTCGAAACCAGTAAGCCTCCCAGTACGACGCTGCCCAGACCACGATACAGCTCACTTCCGGCACCGGGGAACGCCACCAGCGGCAACAGCCCCAGCACTGTGGTCAGGGTCGTAATAAAAATAGGACGGACGCGAGTCCTGATACTCAGTGGAATTGCCTCACGAGGTGTCAGACCTTCCAGACGCATGTGATTCAGAGACTGATGTACGATCAGGATCGCATTGTTCACGACTGTACCAATCAAAATGACAAAGCCCAGCATCGTCAATACATCCAGCGACTGATAGACGAACAGATTCAGGACAGTCAGACCGACAATTCCGCCGACGGCGCCCAGCGGCACGCTGAAGATAATAACAAATGGATACAGCCAGGATTCGAACAGGGCTGCCATCAGAAGATAGGTGATCGCCAGCGCCATCAACAGATTCCACTTAAGTGCCGACCACGCCAGCCGTAGTTTGTCAGCCGTTCCTGACAATGTGATCAGATATCCGCCTTCCAGCATGTCCGTGTCGTGCAGCGGAGTCACGATGGACGCATTGATCTGCTGCATCGCATCTTCCAGCGGCATCGTCACTGGCGGAGTCACCTGAATCGTGATCGCTCGCTGCCGTTCGCGGCGGTTGATCTGTTCGGGACCGCTGCTGAGACTGACATCTGCCACTGCAGACAGCGGAACAAGCTGTCCGTTCGCTGTGGAAATCGGGAGTTCGTTCAGATCCTGTGTTCGCTGTGCGAAGGATTCGTGCCCCATAATCGTCAGATCGATCTTGTCACCTCCGGAGAAAAAATCTCCGGCGTAAGCACCGTCAATCAGTGCATCAACGGTATATCCAAGGTCGGACGCATTGATACCCATCTCGGATGATTCCATCAGCCGCGGTTCGATGTGAATTTCCGGCCCGGACAGATCCAGACTGGGTCGCGGCATCGCCTGAGCTTCCGGCAGCAGTTTCTTTACGTCGGCCAGCACCTTTCCCCCGATTGCAACAAGCTGTTCCAGGTCCGGTCCGGTAATCTCAATATCAATGGTTCGTCCGCCAGTAAGTCCTCGTTCAAACAGACTGGACTGTTTGGCAACAGCCATCGTTCCGGGAAACTGGGATCCGACTCCTTTGATCAGCGGAATTAACTCACGCACACGATTTTCATCATCCGCGCGAAATCCCATGAACACCTGACGCCCGCGTACCACATAGAAGTAGTAATTAATGACCGGGTATTCCAGTTCGTCGGCCTCAGGGCTGCCCGGATCTGCATTCCAGTACGGTTTCAGATCGTCCTCAATTTTCGCCCCCATGGCCATCAACTGGTCCATGTTGTACCCCGGCGGCGGAGACACGCTGCAGAAGACGAAGTTTCTGTTGCCCGACGGCAGGTATTCGACCTTTGGCCAGAACCAATAACTCACGCCAACTGAGGCTCCTACCATCAGCGCCACGACAGCCAGCGATCGGGTTGTTCCCCGCTGAGTCCAGCGATTGATGGCGATCACCAGATCGACACACCTTGAACCAGCCGTCCGCAGCACGTCCGGCAACCCCCTGGACGATAATTTGTCAACGCGAGGGCTGGACGCCGTGACCGCAGATACATCGTCTATCCGACGTCGAAACAGTCGTGACGCTGCCGTCGGCACAACCGTAAACGAAATCACCAGTGACAAACCCACAGCACAACTGATCGCCAAAGCGATGTCTCGAAACAACTGCCCGGCCATCTCTTCCACAAACAGCACTGGCACAAACACGGCGATCGTCGTCAGCGTGGAAGCAACTACGGCACCCATCACTTCCTTTGTACCGTTAACGGCCGCTCTCACCGCGTCTTCCCCGGTTTCGTAACGGCGAAAGATATTTTCCAGCACGACCACAGCGTTATCCACCAGCATACCGACGGCAAACGCAAGTCCGGCAAGGCTGATCACGTTCAGAGACCGTCCCATCAGGCCCAGCAGCAGAAACGTTCCGATCACACTCACTGGAATGGCCAGTCCCACCACCAGTGCACCGCGACCGAACCAGAATCCGGCGGCAACGACCAGAGCCAGCGTCACCAGAACGTAGCTGGACGAAAGATACGCCGCCGCTGCCGCCGAAGCGGCGATCAACGGCACAACAAGCAAAGTTCTCTGCCCCAGGTGCAGAAACAACAACAGTACGATCATTGTCAGAGCACCGCCAATGAAAATGTTCTGTTGCACAAGTCCGATCGCGGAATGAATGTACTCGGTTTCGTCGTAGTATTGATAAAGTTCCAGTCCGCGCTGCTTCAGTACTCCACTGTTGAGCTCCGTCGCGGCCTCGTGAATCCCATCCATGACAGACAGTACGTTGGCTCCTGACGATCGCCGCACGGCAAGACCGTTGCTGGAGATGCCGTACCGACGGGATACGCTGTCCGTCTTCTTGAACCCAATCTTCACATCGGCGACATCCCTGACATAAATCGGTGCACCGTCGCGGACGGCCAGCACCTGCTGTTTCACCTGTTCCGGATCCCGAAACTGGTTAAGCGTGCGAATGACCCACCGCCGTTTACCTTCCCAGAAATCGCCGCCGGATGTGTCTTTGTTCTGACTCCGCAGGGCATTGCGAATGTCGCCTATTGTCAACTGACGTGCGGCCAGTCGATCCGGGTCGACAATAACCTGAAGTTCTTCCTGCCGACCACCATAGGTGTACGCATCAGAAACACCCGGAACACGTTCTAGTCGTGTTTCAATAACGTCTTCGGAAAACTTCCGCAGCTGTTGCAGATCCAAGTCCGGCGGCAGTAAGTCCTTCAGTTCCGGGTGCTGGTCTCCGTGGAGCTTCCATGCCTGCTGCAGGCGAAACACACGCAACCCGGTATTCATGGCTTTTCGAGCGGGCTCCAGATGTTCGGCCAGCTCAGTATGCTGTCGCTGAAAGTCCACAATTCGCTCAAGTTCCGGTGGCCGGGCTGTCAGAACGAATCGAGCGATCGGGCTGTCCGAAACATTGGACGCACGAATGACAGGTTCCGTTGAGTCAACAGGGTACTCGCGAACCTGTTGCAACCGAGTGCTGATCCGCAGCATTGCGTCTTCGATGTCTGTACCAACAACGAATTCCAGTGTGATGCGAGCGGACGAATCAAGACACTCAGAGGTCATTTTGATCAGTCCCTCCGTGCTTTGCAGCTGCTCTTCCTGCTCCTGAACGATTTCACGTTCGACTTCCTGAGGACTGCCGCCTGGCCATCGCGTCTCGATGCTGAGCACAGGATTCTGCACTTCGGGCGCAAGCTGTTTGGGCATGCGGATCAGACAGATCGAACCAAACATCACTGTCAGCAGGACGCCCACAGAAACTTTGACGGGGTTCCGAATGAATGATTCCACAAGCTGCATTTTCAGTCCGCCACAGACGTGTCGGATTCTGCGGTCGGGCTGACCGAAACTTCCTGACCGTCTCTGAGCCGTTCATTCCCCCGTACCACCACCACGTCACCGGCCTTCAGTTCCCCTTTCACCTGAATCAGGCCTGCGTCGGAGACGCCGAGAGTCACGGACACGGAACGCACCTTTGCGGAAGAACCCGATTCGGCTGCCGATGCCACAATAAAGACAGATCGCTGGCTGCCGTTCAAAACCAGGGAATCCTTCGGAACCAGGGGCATCACGGTGCGGTCTCCCGTCGGCAGGACGGCACGAGCCAGCATGCCCGCCAACAGCAGCGGTCGTCCTTCGTTCATCCTGTTCTGCAGACGTATATTCACTGGAAATGTTCGTGTACGACGGTCAGCGATAGGGACCACCTGATCGACGCGGCCGGTGAAGACTTCGCCAGGAAGCTCCGGGAATTCAATACGTATATCTCGCCCCCGCCGCAGACGAAGCGCCTGTTCGGCAGGAACGTTGCACAGAATCTCAACGTATTCCAGTGCGATCACGTCGGCGATCGGATCAGCATCGCTCACCCATTCACCGACCTCTGTGTGTTCAGCCGTGACAAAACCGTCGAATGGAGAACGAACCGTATACTTCAGAATACGGTCCTCAATCAGTTCCACCTGAGCTTCCTGCAGGGCCACTCGCGCGTGGGCCTGAGCAATCTGTTCGGCCCGTGGACCGGATTCGATACGACTCAGGGCCGCCTGCAGAGCAATCAGAATCTGGCTGGTCGATTCAGCGCGCGCCCTGGCATCGTCCAGGTCGGTCGGATTGATGGCCTGACGCTTGACCAGCTGCTCAAGTCGCGTCAGGTTGGATGATTCATTCTGACGAATTGCCTTGGCCGCCAGCATCCGCGCCCTGGCTTCTGAGATTTCTTCCGGCCGCGAGCCGTTCCTGAGCTCCTGAAGTTCTTCCTGCCTCAGGGTCAGCTCCGCCCTTGCCGCCTTGAGTTCGATCTCCAGAGTACCCGTACGCAGTTCCGCCAGCACATCTCCTTTCCTGACAGCATCTCCGACATCCACCAGAAAATTCTCGACCCGACCGTTCACAGCCGTACCGACGGTGCTGCTTTGAATTGGCATCACGGAGCCAACAACGCGGTGCCCCACATTCAATTCACGCTCAATGACACGCGCAACTTCCACAGATCCGGGTTGAGCACGGACCTGTCCGGCACAGGCCACAACGAGACACAACATCACCGACAGCGCGAAATGCGCTCGTGATTGCGTTGATAACATTGGCAGATCTCGAAGGCGGGCAGGAACGGAGGGAGGGACTGTACGTCATGCAGGCAACGGCGTTCCGACGTCTCAGACATGCGTCGGCTACACGTGGATTATTCCCTGATCAGATGCCATTTGCACGCGCAGACTGAAAACTCACCATAATTTCGGACTGCGCGGGCCTGTCGTCGGCGGTTGTTAAGTTGCTCAACCCGCGACCATTGCCCATGCCCCCTGAATCCACCCGACAGGATACTGGTCAGATCCTGCGACAGAAAACCACGATCCGTACCCCCACTCACGTTGGGGCGTCGACGGCGCGAGAGTATTTCTACAACACGATCCCTGGTAAGATTTCATGGTGCATGATGTGCAGGACCGCCTTTGTTCAGCTCGTCAACATTCAATGACGGATCCGGCCGAAGCGGCAAGTTCACTGAAAGATAATACCGTAATGCGAAGCCACCTGCTGATTCTGATGGTTATCGCCATGCCAATCCTGAGTCCTCAGGGTGCGTTCCCTGTTGACCCCTCAGACCGCGACGTCGTTTACGCGACGGTTGGTGACCAGCAATTGCGTTTGGATGTCTATCGGCCGCAGTCGGAAGGGAAGCGTCCTGTGGTGATCTGGATCCACGGCGGTGCGTGGCGCGCGGGATCAAAGGACCGGGTGCCGGTAACGGGCCTGTTGAATCGTGGTTTCGCGATCGCCAGCATTGATTATCGTTTGAGTCCCGTCGCAGAATTTCCAGCTCAGATTCACGACATCAAGGCAGCCATTCGGTTCCTGCGGGCAAACGCACCAACCTGGGGCTTCGATCCCGATCGATTTATCATCGCGGGATCGTCCGCCGGAGGACACCTGGCGGCACTGGTGGGAGTCAGTAACGGTGTGGGGGCCCTGGAAGGATCTGTGGGCGATAATCCACGATCTTCGTCAAACGTGCAGAGTGTTGTGTCCTTCTACGGCGCATCAAATCTGCAGACGATTCTGGCACAGTCGACACCGCACGGACTCAGCGTGCGTGTCCCAGCGCTGCAACTGCTACTGGGCGGACAACCGGCGGAGCAGCCGGATCTTGCGAAACTGGCCAGCCCGGTGACTCACGTTGACGCATCGGACCCGCCGCTGTTGCTGGTCCACGGCGATCAAGACCCTCAAATGCCCATCAATCAGGCACACGAGCTGCATGGCAGGTACAAACAGCTGGGCCTGCCCGTGGAATTCGAGGTCATACACGGCGGAGCACATGGCGGCAAACGATTCTTCGACGATAACATGCTCAGTCGCGTTGCTGAGTATCTGAAGACAGGAAGATTCAGGTAACGTCATGGGGGGCTACGACGGTCTGATTCCCATCTGCTTCATCTTCTGCTGCAGACTCTGTCGATGTATACCCAGACGCCGTGCAGCCGCGCTCACGTTGCCAGACTCCATTTGCAGCGAGCGTTCAATCATCAGACGTTCAAACGTTTCCACCAGCTGGTTGCGAGCTTCCGTGAGCGGCAGGTCGAGATAACGCTCAAAGGCCGTGTCATCTGCTTTCAACCGTGTCGGGGCAAGTCCCACATCTGCAGGATGAATCACATCGCCCTCGCATAATGCAGCTGCTGCGCTGACCATCTGCTGTAACTCACGCACGTTGCCGGGCCACGTATGCTGTAACATCGCCGCCACGGTTTCATGCGACAGGACCACATCGGCAGAACCGGCATTCGCGGCCAGAAACTCCTTCGCCAGCAGCAGAATATCTTCGTGTCTGTTGCGCAGCGGCGGAATGAACAGCTCGATGCCCTTCAGACGAAAAAACAGATCCTGGCGAAATGCTCTGTCTGTCACGGCCTGATCCAGGTCCTGATGTGTGGCACTGACAATTCGCACGTCCACCTTAATACACTCTTCTGTGCCGATCGGCTGCACAATGCCTTCCTGCAGAACTCTCAGCAAACGCGTTTGCACGGTGGCCGGCATGTCTCCGATCTCGTCCAGAAACAGGGTTCCTCCGTCTGCCTGACGAAACACACCAGTGCGATTTCGGTCGGCTCCCGTAAAAGCGCCTTTGATGTGTCCAAACAGTTCACTTTCCACAAGCGATTCTGCGATCGCCGCAGTATTAACCGCCACAAACGGTCTGTCCGCTCGGTCACCGCGTTGATGAAGTTCTCGCGCGATCAGTTCTTTGCCAGTGCCGCTTTCACCGCGGATCACCACAGGCAGCGATGTTGCAGCGGCCTTATCGACACTGCGGAACAGCTGCTGCATCACACCACTGCCACCCAGCAGCGCTCCGAAACGTGCCGGCCTGTCGTTTGTTTCCAGTTCAGTAACGCGATTCTGTAGTTTTACTCGTGCCTCGGTGCGTGTGGCGATGGACCGGATGTGTTCAATATCATACGGCTTCGTGATAAAGTCCGTCGCGCCGCACCGAATGCACTCAACGGCGACATCGACTCCATCATTCGCTGTCACCACAATAATTTCGGGGATGGCCACAGACGCATCCCGCTGCAGTTCTTTCAGCACGAACAGTCCGTCCCGGTCGGGCATGTTGAGGTCCAGGAAGACCAGGTCGGGATACTGCTGTCTGACCTGAGTCAGGGCCTCGGCACCATCACCGGCTTCCAGCAGCAATCGACCGTCGCTCTTCAGAGCCTTGGCCATGCCATACCGGGCGGCCGGTTCATCGTCGACAATGAGAATCTTCATAGCGGCAGCATAACCTCAAACACCGTTCCTGACGAATCGCTGGTGCACGTGACCTTACCGTTGAGCTGTCGTACGCGTTCGCCCACAAGATACAGGCCCAATCCGGTGCCGCCCGGCTTGCCTGTCACGAAGGGCAGAAAAATCCGGTCCTGTATTTCCGGTTCCACTCCGCCACCACTGTCGCGAACCGCGAATACTACTGCCGCGCCTCTGAGTTCTGTAGTAATCAGAACGTGCGAATTCTTCCCCTGTGCGGCCGCTTCGATGGCGTTCTTGATCAGGTTGAACAGAATCTCACTGAGTGTCGCATCAGTGGCAGCCACGACGGTTTCTCCAAGATGCAGTTCCGTGCTGACCTGCACGCCGCGTTGTCGAGCCAGGTGTATGAGAATGTGAAGCAACCGGTCAATGACGCGATCGGGAGCAACACCAACGTGTGTCGCATCGGCAGGCCGCGAAAAGTCAAGCAGTCGCTGCGTCGTTGCCGTCAACCGATCGATTTCGGCAACGATCAGTTCCACATCTTTCGAATGTTCGCCGTCTCCACCCATATCTTCCTGCAGCAGTGTTGCGATGGTCCGCATGGAAGACAGGGGGTTTCGAATCTCGTGGGCCAGCGATCCGGACAGCAGTCCCAGCACCGACAGTTTCTCCTGCTGGACCGCGCGACGCTCAGCGGACTGCCGAGCGTCTTCGAGCTGTCGGTTGTGAATCGTGGCAGCGAACTGATCCACCAGCATGCCCGTGGCGTTCAACTGCTCATCCTGAAGGCGATCACCACTGACTGGTGTCCCCAGCAGCAAGAACCCATGAATATCCTGGTATTCGATCCGAAACGCGGCGATCAGGTCAAGGTCTCGCAGCATTGCCAACTGTCGTCGATTCGTACACCGGGAACTGTCGACCCAGCGGTCAAATTCTGTACCGGCCAGGACCTCTGCAGCGTTCGCAATCGCATCGTTTGAGAATGCCGGTTCGGCCGGAGCATTCGTCGCTGAAACAATCCGGCTGAGCGGCTCCTCGAGCTTCAGGCATGAGCCACGCAACCTCAAGGCGTCGCAAATTCCGTGCGTAAACCATTCAGCAACAACCCCCACGTCTTCCGTCGCTCTGCGGGAAAGTTCGACGGATAACTGCCTTGTGGCGTCCCGAGCCACCACGACGTCACCACCGACAAGATAGCTGAGCCCTTCGCGAACTCGCTGACGCAATGGCTGATAGGCCAGCACCATCGCCACCAGCAACAAGCCCTCCACGACGACAAAGTCAAATTGAAACTCTTCGCTGAAACGACTCATCAACGGCGAAATCGTCAGCCGGTGCAGGTAAAACACGGACAGTAAAATGGCCCCGTAGACAAGAGTGCGTTCGAACACCAGCGGCAACAGTCGGCGACGAAAGATGTACCACGCAAACACAAGTGTCGGTGCCAGTGGTGAAAGATTCGTAACAAGACGAAGCACTGGCTCATATGTGGCCACTGATGACGTCGCGGTGTACCAGATCGTCAGCAATGTGACAGCCACAAGACCTACAGAAAAATTTACCAGGAATCGCGCCGCGGCAAAAGATTCGCCCAGCTTGTGACGGCCGCGCACGAACAGGCCGGCGGTCAGCAGATTGGCGAAGACCTGCCAGATAAGATACGGTGACTGGAACCTGCTGGTCGCAATCATGAAGTCGCGGCTGCCTGATCGCCCGATTTCCGTAGACACCGCCACGATAAACAGCACGGGAATATAGGTCAGCAGATAGCGACGATTCGGGGGGGGGTGGGCGATGGCTCCTGTTCGCTGGATACGAAGTCCAGCGTGAAGGATCGCACAGCTGAGCAGCAACAGGCCGCCGGCCATGGTCGTCATGCATGTGGTATCAAGCCACGCCGCAGTTGTCCCCCTGGTTTCACGCAGCAGAGCGTGAAGGAAACTGCCCAGATGCCACGACGTGGCTCCGAGTAACGCCCACTTCAGCCAGATTGCTGTCAGTGGACGGTTAACCCGTTCCAGCACAACCAGCAGCAGCACCGTATCGATGACGGCGGCAAACCCCACGCAGAAGAGTTCGATTTGCGGCGGCATTGGAGATAACACGAGATTGAGAAATTGAAGCAGCCCCCTTCATTATAGCTACACATACGGGGAATGCTGTCGAGTCTTCATCAACACCCAAGGCAAGGCGTCCATACAGCTGCCGTCAGGTGTATCAGGGCCTTTCGCCACAAGCCAGTCGGGCATGGATATCCTTCGATGTCGGCGATGGACTCGATGACGTAGTGCGCACCAGCTTCGCGCAGCTTCTGGCTGCTGATTGAAACTCGACGCTGAATTTCGTCTTCAGAGAGGCTGGCTGACTCTTCCAGCGAATTGATAAGCATGTAGTTGCTGTAGCGCGACACGCCTACCGCCCAGCAGTCTGCGTTAAGGCCTTCGCCAACGCCACCCACAGTGTCGTCCACTTTGACCACCGATTCAATCGGCCAGATCTCCAGCAGGTCAAGGTTCCTGTACACCATAAGTAGTTTCGGACGGGCCCCGTTCAGGACTTCATCGCCGGCCACAGTCGCATCGGGGGTGAATCCCTGTTTGATCGCCGCTTCTAGCAGTACGTCCACCATCACCCGCGTGAAGCCGGTCGAGACACCGATCCTGATACCCTGCTGCTGCATCCGCTGAGTGACTTCGGCAACCTCGGGCAGCAAGTCCGTGTATTGCGGCAGACAGGCAACCTGTGCAGAGACGAAGTCGCCAAACATCCTGTCTACGTCGCTTTGATCGGGATACCTGCCGTGAACGGCCTGCCACCGTTCCCGAATGACGGGATCCAGCGTCAATTGTTCAATGTGCAGGTCCTTGCGCAGTCCCATCGGGCCACGCGCTTCGTTCATCGAAATTTCAACGCCCTGATTTCGGAAGACTTCAGCAAACACAACGGCCGGAGCAATGACGTACGCATCGGCGGTGGTACCTGACCAGTCCAGCACGAGTCCTTTGACCTGTCCTCGGTAATCTGACATTCGGAAGAACTCTCCGAAAAACTGGATTGGTGACATGAACGGCATAACGTCAGCCGCAAATTTCTGAGCAACGCCGGATTCGAGTACGGACCAGCGTCTACGGGTTATTCAGCGGGTATTGGGTCCTCTTCCGGCCAATAGCGCTCGGTAACGATCTTGCTCTCGGTAAAAAAGCGGACGACTTCTTTGCTCTGCCCCTTAATGTCAGCAAAGATGCTGCCTCTCATTCCGCCGAATGGCAGATAGGCGACCGGAGCCGGAATGCCGACGTTGACGCCGATCATTCCGGCCAGCGTTTCCGTTTTGAACCGCCGTGCCCAGTAACCATTCTGCGTGTAGATGGAAGCACCGTTGCCGTACTCATGCTGATTGATGGCCGTGATGGCACCGTCGAGAGAGTCAAATTTCAAAATGATCACGACGGGCCCGAAGATCTCCGTCCGCTCCAGCGTCGACCCAGGCTGCACATCGGCCAGAACTGTCGGACCTATGAAATGTCCGTCTTCGCAACCTGAGATTTGTATGCCGCGACCATCCAGCAACAGCGTCGCACCTTCTTCGATACCCACCTGAATCAGACTCTGAATCCGCCGTTTCGCGTCATCACTGATGACAGGGCCAATGGCCTGCGCATCATCCATAAAGTGGTCGTCCAGCGGATTACCGACGTTCACGGACTTTGCCACAGCGGTGAACTGATCGCACACCTGTCGGTATGTCTGATCCCCCACGCAGGCGATCACGGATGCGGCCATGCAGCGCTGCCCGGCACAGCCCAGACAGCTGGTCAGCATGTTCTGAACAACACGATCCAGTTTTGCGTCCGGCATGACAACCAAGTAGTTTTTGGCCGATCCCAGTGCCTGGCAGCGTTTGCCCGTTCGTGCGCAGGCTTCTGCAATCTTCCGTGCGACGGGCGACGATCCCACAAACGAGATCCCATCGACATCCGCATGTTCCACCAACGCCTGGCTGGCAATCTTATCGCCATTGACGAGATTGATAACGCCTGGCGGGAAGCCGCATCTTTCGATCAGTCTGAAATGAGCCTGCATCGTCAGCGGGACCTGCTCAGAGCATTTCAGCACGAAAGTGTTCCCGGAAGCAACGGCATAGGGCAGAAACCAGAACGGCACCATCGCGGGAAAATTGAAAGGAGCAATCATACCGAACACACCGATCGGCAGGCGAAGAACTTCACCATCGATGTCGGCCGCACAGTTGGTGACGTTTTCGCCCTGCATCAAAGTCGGCATACCGCACGCAACATCCACGTTTTCGATCGCTCGCTTCATCTCCGCACGAGCGTCAGGCAGACTCTTGCCCATTTCTTCGGTGATCTGTCGGGCGAGATCTTCGAAGTTTTCTCGCATCAATTGAGCCAGCATCCGCATATGACTGCAGCGCTCGGCCACGGGCGTCCGGCTCCATTCTCCAAATGCAGTGCGTGCCGCCGCCACTGCATGATCGACGTCCGCTGCGCCGGACAACGGCACCCTGGCAAGTATCCGCCCGTCACTCGGATTCTGCACGTCGACAGAATCTTCGGCAGCCGGTGTGACCCAGCGGCCATCGACATGATTCTGCAGCAGGGAAGGGTTGTTGGAGTCCACCAAGATCACAGGTCCTTTATCAGTCAGAGAAGGGTGACGTTGATACTCTGGAGGACAGAGTATCCGCAGGTCAGGGTCAACTTGCTCCCGGCTTCCCCGGTACACAGTTTTTCGTGAGCAAGCTGAGCAAAGAATCCGACGTGGCACGCCGCGGATTATTGGACAGGCGACGGGCATCCACGCGGGACACCAGCCGCTGAAGACTGGCATCGGTCCTGATTCCCACCAGCGCCAGCGAGTTCGGACAGCCAGTGGCGGAAATCAGTTTCTCAATCCTGCGGCAGGCGGCTGCAACACTATCGACGCCCAGCAGCTCGACGATGAGTCCGATTCGTCTGAGAACATGTTCAGGACCACGGGGATCCGCACAGTCGAGTTCCGCAACTTGCGCGTTGTAAGCCAGCATCGAACTAAGCGTTACGGCGACTGCAATACCGTGAGGAACACCGTATTCCGACGTAATAAAATATGAAAGAGCGTGAGAAGCGGTCGTCTTACTAATATTGATTGCCTTCCCGGCCAGATGAGATGCTCGACACATGTTCTGGCGAATACGTGCCGTTGGAGCGTGTATCGCATCCACCAGCGAGCTGATTGAAAGTCGCGCCGACTGAATCGCGTATTCTATAGATTCGTCTGTGGCACCGACCGCCCAGATCGATTCGATCGCCTGACAGAAAGCATCCAGTCCGGTCGACGCTGTAACGCCGGCGGGCAGACTGTGAGTGAGTGTCGAGTCGACGATTGCATAGTCAGGCAGCAGCACGTCATCTGCCACCGAATATTTTTCTCCATCAACATAGGCGACAGCAAAATGTGTCGCCTCACTTCCGGTGCCGGCAGTGGTCGGTGCGGCAATCAGCGGCGGGCCGCTGCGATGAATTGCGGACTTGCCCACAATAATGTCGCGCGCCGATTCGTCCTGACAGGACAGCGTTCCAATAAGCTTGCCCAGATCAATCGCCGTCCCCCCCCCCAGTGCGATGACCAGTTCCGGATCGGCATCACGAAACTGCTCGATACCTCGCTCAATGTCATGAAGCTTGGGGTTCAGATCGAATCCTGTAAATCGGGTAACAGCTCGATCCTGAAAACATGGCTCCAGCACGGTCGCTGCACCTGACGCAGCATAAGCAGATTCATCGACAACAAAATACAAACGGCTGGCAGAAAATCGACCAATAATCGCCCCGACTTCCGCCAGTGCGCCGTCCTGCAGATGAACGACATACGGATCGACCTGGCTCATTTTCAAGATGCCTGTTCCATTGTGGAATTGGTTGCGGCTTGTGATCCGTGCAATGGAGATTTGGCAGTCGGCCGCCTCACTGCCTGTCAGCAACGGGCATCCGGAGATTCAACCCACAGATTGTACGCAGCATGAACAAAGAGTAGGGTGTACACGTATTGTGATTTTAAATCAACACGGCGGTACATGAACTGTGATTTTCGATCAACAACCACAAGACACCGGTGACAGTTCGTCTGTAGTCGGCACTTCCATGATTGATCAGCATTCAGTCAGCAACACTGCGCCGGGCCACGAAACAAATCAGTTTCGTACAGCCCAATGGCGTATGCTGCTGGCGACCATGTTCTGCTACCTGTTTTACTATACCGGCCGACAGACTTTTGGGTTTGCCATTCCAGGAATTCAGGAGGAACTGGGGCTGTCCAAAGTAACACTGGGCTGGATCAGCGCAGCCATGCTGTGGACTTATGCGCTGGGTCAGACGGTTAACGGTAACCTCGGTGACAGATTCGGTGGACGTTGCCTGATGAGCCTCGGGGCAATCCTGTCCTGCATCCTCAACTGGATTGTCAGCATCGGCACGAACTGGGCGGGGCTTGGCTTTCCGTGGGCAGCTAACGGTTATGCGCAATCAATGGGCTGGGCTCCGGGCAGTCGCGTGCTGTCGAACTGGTGGCCCCATAGAAATCGTGGAAAAGTGTACGGAGCATACGTGTTTGCGGCCGGTATGGCGTCGGTCCTGGCTTTTGCAACATCAACGCTGATCCTGGAACTGGATTTGGGCTGGCGGTGGATCTTTCGCCTGCCCGTGCTGCTGCTTCTGCTCGGCGGCGTCAGCTATTATTTTCTGGCCCGCGATCGACCGGAAGACATGGGATTTTCGTCGCTGCGTTCAGACAAGGACGGCGAGACACCGAATCACAGCCATCCCAATGCTGAAGTTGGGGCGGTCGAATCGTCGTGGGATCGATACCGTTACGTTCTTTCGAATCGTGCGTTCCTGATTGCCAGCGTGTCAATCGGCTTTCAGAATCTGGCACGTTACGGTCTGCTGATCTGGGTGCCCGTACATTTTCTGGGAGAGGACTGGAAGAACTCCGAAACAAGGTGGGTGAGCATTGCTCTGCCCATCGGTATGGCTTTGGGTGCAATGACAAATGGCTGGTTGTCTGATCGCTTCTTTCGCTCGAATCGCTCACGCGTGATTGGACTGTTCATGCTGCTGGCCGCCGGCTGTTCTCTGATCATGTTCCTGCTGCCTCAGGATCATGTATTGAGTGTCCCGATGCTGTTCTTAACAGGTTTTTTTGCGTACGGTCCACAATCGGCTTTCTGGGCACTGTGTCCTGATCTGCTGGGAAAGGAGCGGGCCGGCACCGGAACCGGCATAATGAATACGTTCGCTTACGCATTTGCAGGCCTGGGTGAGCCACTGATTGGCTTGATGATTGAGACACACGACCAGACAGAGCTGATCTTTGCCGTGGTTGCCGCAGCATGCCTGATCGGAGCGGTGATTTCTCCCTTTATTCGTCGGTGACTGAACTTGTGGCAGCAGACGTTTTGGTGGGGACCACTTTCCCGCTGCTCAGGACAAAGTTGGAATTCCATTCAATGCATGCATCCTGTCGAACCAGCTCAGAGAATGCGTTCCGTGCGATTCGACCGCCAACTGACATTCAAGAATAGTTTTCAGAAATCTGTGGTCATGGGGCTGGTGGGAAACCCACATTAGCAGGAGAAAGACGTTTATCCTGTCCACCAGCCAGCGTGCAACGCTGTAAGCCGTTGGGACGGACACCGACAGGACACTGCCATTGAACACGCGATTCCTGTCGCGGTGGTGATTATTCCAGACGAAGGTTGTCCACGAAGAATCCTGCGCGTTCCTTCAGCCCTGAGGCAAACACCTCCACGAGTGAGATCTGATCCATTTGCATGCTGCGGTTTTTCGGCGCCTGGCGGATGTCCGAGACGGCAATTGCCACGGTCCTGACTTCGCCCGAGGCCAGCACAACATTTCGGCTGAATCGATCACTGCGTCCCATGCCACTCAAGCCGTGTTGACGATCCTGAACCTTGACTGTCAGAGTTAGAGGCGTGTCGGCAGGGTTACGAAAATCGACAGCAAACATCTGGTATCCCTGCCAGTCTGCAGCCGGCCAGAAAAAAGAAAGACTCGGATATCTGGCAGCTTGCAGCTGAACTTTCAATGAATGTTCGCCGTCGGTGGACCATTCCGTGGACCGCGTCATCGTTGCGTTTCTGACTTTCCAGCTGCCAAGTTCAAGAGGACGTTCGAAAGATGCCAACTGTGGCATCAGACGCAACTGGTCCACACAATCGCGAATGTTCATCAGTGGAGTAAAGCTGGTGGCGGCCAGCACCAAAATGACGATCAGAACAGAAAGACCTCGTTTCAGGACGGACGAGCCTGTTCCACTGATCCAGACGAATGCCGCCAACAGACCGGCCGAATTTGCGGCCACATCTTTCAGACTGGGGCTGCGTCCCGCGAAGGCCTGCAGGACTTCCGCCACAATCCCCAGCACCATCAACAGACTGGCAACAGCAGCCGTGCGGGCGACCGTCATCGGCAGGACTGTGGCAATACGATTCGACGGTCCAATGGCCGACGGATCCAGCAGCCCCACAATTATCAGAAACATGCAGAAGAACGTTGGTGCATGAGCAAGATTAAAGATGTGCCCCCACAGACGCCCTTCGACAGGAAACGGGAAGACGAGTGCAATTGCAACAACCGCCAGAACAAGAACGGCCAGACGGAGCCGCCCTGCGAGCAGGGACCCGACTGTGAGAAAGGACTGTCGCGGCGTATCAGAATGAGACATCGTACGATCTCGTTTGACAACCGTGAGCCGACGAGTCACCGGAATCCTCGCGTCCAGGTTCCGGCAGCCCGTTCGGACTATTCCGACGGTGTGGACGGTCCCGAACCTACGTCTGAAATCCCCTTCAGCATTCGAAACAGATCGCTGTCAGTGGTGAGAATCAGTCGAGTGCCACTGTCCAGTGCGGCCTCGTAAACATCCAGCGTGCGCTGAAAATTATAGAAATCACCGGTGGCCTTGATGGCCGTGGCATATGACTCAATGATCTCAGCTTCGACCTCACCTCTCAGGCGTTTGCTCTGTTCCTCGCCTTCGCCGAGAATCTTTTCCACTTCCGCATTGGTTTCGTTGATGATCTCCTGTTTCCGCTGCTGCCCTTCGTTTTCATATTTAGCGGCAATGGCCTCCATAAATGCCTTAAGTCTCGCAAAGGCAGCCAGCCTCACAGACGGGGCGAAACCAATGTTGCTGACACCAACGTCCACAAGTTCGATCCCTCGGTCAATCGATGCTTCAGCCTGAGCACCGTCGCCAACAGACAACTGGGCCTTGATTCGCTCATAAATTTCGTCAAGGATCTTCTCCCGACCAGCGCGGATGGTGACCTGCTCAACATCCGATACCAGTTCTGCGGCAGGGTCCGCGGGGCCGGATGTCTCGTCCGGAAGATCGCTCACCCCGAAAGAATTTGTCAGTTCACGGTCCGTACTGCGGACGACTTCAGAAAGGTCGTAGGTCGTGATCACATCACGCACACCGGCACGCACACGCTGCAGCACCTGCTGTTCGGCGTTTTCCACGGTGCGCATTGATTTGACGAACTTCTCGGCGTTGGTGATCTTCCAGATAGCCCAGACAGAAACTTCAACTTTCTTGCCATCCTTCGTCGGCAGAGCCTCCAGAACGTCTCTTGAGCCACTGGCCCAGAACTGACGCGTCCGAGGCAGACGACGAACTTCCTGAATCAGCGGAATCTTGAAGTACAGCCCCGGCTCTTCAATGCTCCGGACCAGCTTCCCGAATTCCAGCACGACACCCAGTTCGCGCTGGTTGACGGTAAACATAGAGCCATAGGCGGCTACCAGAAGTATGGCGCCGACGACAACCGCGGCCGGACCGCGGGCAGAGTTATTCGCAGGCATCAGCGGCCCCCTTCACTAAGATTCAGTAACGGCAGCAGCTGCTGCAGATCGGAATCAATAATCGTCTTGTTTTCGACGTTCGAAAACACTTTTTCCAGCGATTCAAGATACAGCCGCTGGCGCGTTTCGTCAGGAGCCTTGGCGAATTGTTCGTATTGTGCCATCAGGGCATCGATTTCGCCCTTCACCTCCGATCTTCGCCGAGACGCATACCCCTCCGCCTCACGAATAGCCTTGTCTCGTTCGGCTTTGGCGGTGGGCAACAGCGTGTTCTTTTCCTTATTCGCCTCGTTCTCCAGTTTGTCACGCGTCTGATCAGCTTCGTTGATCGCTGCGTAAGAAGCCTTTACCTGTTCAGGCGGCGTGACTCGCTGCAGCTGCAGATTCGTAATTCGAATTCCGCACTCATATTTGTCCAGCGTCCGCTGCGTGTCTGCCGCTGCCTTGATACTGATCTCTTCGCGTTTGCTGGTCAACACTTCACCAATCGAATAATCGCCGACCAGACGATTCATTACGGTCCGCCCCACGACCGTAATAACGGCCTGCAGATAGTCATCCTGATCCACACGTTCTGAGTGAAACGTAAACAGATACTTCTGCGGGTCCGCTACCTGCCACTGCACGGTCCACTCCACGACGGCCGCATTCAGATCACCGGTCAGCATCAGCACATCTTCTTCGTTCTTGCGTGCAGCCAGCACTTCTCGCTTTTCGCCCGTGATACCAAACGGCATGCGCAGATTTCTTTCGCGGACATCGACGGTCAGTACCTCGTCAACAAACGGTATACAGAAGTGGAGGCCTGGAGTGGCTGTCGCATTGTACCGTCCAAAGCGCAGCACAACCGCCTCCTCATTGGGCTGGACGGTATACATCGTGCGCGATCCCAATAAAATCACTGCCAGAAAAACCACACCGATGACGATGACGCGAGTTGCCCGGGCAACGTCCTCACGCTTGAAGTCAAATTGAATGTCATTGGACATGAAAGTTCATTTTCTGTGTGAGAATGAAGAGACCAGCGTCAGGAATCCGACCAGCGTCAGAAAAGCCTCGACCGCCCAATAAGTGACGTGCTCCGAAAATCCGGGCCGAATCAGCACGTTCGTCAGCGGACGGTATTCCCGAAGACGAACGCATCTGTCATTCAGTCGGACCTCGAAATCTGTCGGATTCTTGCACATTGTGCAACATATCGGAACTCAGTGGACGACAGCGATCAGACAACATAGCGGATCGTTAGCTCTTCTGCGTCCAGAACGTCGCTGATACCAACGTACAACTCTGCTGACCACCGTCATAATCCGTTCTTTCGTTTTAGGCCGTGTGTTCCCCAGAGTGGCATGCATCTTCTCGGGTTTCATCAGCTTTCGGTGCCGGAACAATCGTCCAACTGCCGATCAAACTCCCCAGAGTGCCGGCGCAGACAGTTCTGTGCAACAAGACACGTGGGAATAGTAAATTTCGCTGCCAGGAGCGCGGAGATTGATCATGGACTATGACGTTGCAGTAATTGGAAATGATGAAGCCGCCTTCGAGATGCTGAGTCTGTCTGCGGCTTCCAAACGCCGAACCGTCGCAATATTACCGGAGTCCACGCATTCAGCATGGCTGGTTGGACAGAGCCTGCGAAGGCTGATTTCCGACCTTCTGGTCGACCGAACGGCACAGCGGCGAGCGATGTTTGCGAAAGCCGGGACCCCGCGACTGCTGCAGGCACTGGTCAGGGGGGCCGTCGTCGAAGAGGTCTCAGAACACGTCCGGATGCTGGAAAACATCGGTGTCGACGTGATGCTGGGCGAAGCCCGGTTTATCGGAAGTCGTGATCTGATGGTGTCTCTTGGAGTCTCGTGCCGTCGTGAAACCGTAACAGCCAGACACCTTGTAATCGGAACCGGTGTACGGCAAACAACGATGCATCGACCACTGGGGCTGATGCCGTTCCACCGGCCGGAGTCCCTGTTGACGGGACAACACCTGCCGAAGACTGCCTGCGTCGTTGGAGGTGGTGACGTCGGTGCGGGGCTTTCAGCGCTCATCAGTCTGTTTGGCGTTGCAACTCGGCACGTTGCGCGCCACGACAACGAATCCATGATGCACGAACTGGCAGCGGCTGCCGGAGTGCAGATTGGTTACCATCCGGCAGAGGTTGGGTTGCCACAGTTCGGAGCCCCCTTCACAAAGCTGCACGCTGATGTGGTGGATTGTCGTCGTTCCGTCGGTTTCACCGACCACCTGAGCCTTGATGCGATCAACGTCGAGCCCGATGAAAACGGGCAACTGTGGTGCGCCAGTAACTTTGAAACATGGTGCAGCGGAGTATTTGGAATTGGTGACGTGGTCGGGTTCTCCCCGGATACGGCGCTGCACCCGTCGATTCAGGCCGAACGAGTCATGAGTTCGATCACCCGCGCGATTCCGCGGCCCCACCTGTTGAATTCGTTGGTCCGTGCGACCGCTGCCGGTTAGGCCGCAGATTACAGCTTGAACAGGAACCTCAAAACAGTTTCCCCTGATCATCGTCATTCGATGAGTCAGGGGGATCAGGTGGCGAATCCTGCGGCGGCGTCCTGCCCACATGGCCCCATGCAGCGGCTGTGATCACACGGCCCCGGGGTGTTCGCTGAATCAACCCCTCTCGAAGCAGGTAGGGTTCGATTTCGTCTTCCAGAGTATCTGACGGAATGTTCATCGTGTGAGCAATTGCCTGTACGCCGGCCGGGCCACCGGAAAAAACGGTAATGATCGTTTCGATATACTGTCGATCAAGTTCCTCCAGCCCGCGATGGTCGACACCTTTCATCTGCAGCGCCTGATTGGCAACTTCCAGCGTAATCTTTCCGTTGACACGGGCATCAGCATAGTCTCGAGTCCAGCGGAGCCAGTTGTTGGCTTTGCGCGGTGTGCCACGTGACCGTAACGCAATCTGCCTTGCGGCTTCTTCCGTGGTTTCCGTGCGAAGTCTGGCAGCATTGCGGCGCACAATCGTGGTCAGTTCTTCCAGTGTGTAGAAACTAAGGTGTTCACGACTGACAAATCTATCTCTTAACGGAGCCGTCAGCATGCCACTTCTGGTGGTTGCCCCGATCACTGTGAACTGCTGCAACTTCATGTTGATCGTACGTGCATTCAGTCCGTCACCAAGAGTGATGTCGACACGAAAATCTTCCATCGCCGGATAAATGAATTCTTCAACGGCCGGCGGCATTCGGTGAATTTCATCGATAAAAAGAACGGATCCTGCACTCGCATTCGTCAGGTAGGGCAGCAAATCTTTGGGCGCACTAAGAGACGGACCGGCAGTAATCTGAAAATCCGTGCCGAGTTCCCGGGGAATCACCATCGCCAGAGTGGTCTTTCCGAGCCCCGGTGGCCCGTCGAGCAGCAGATGTCCCAGCGGCTCGCCTCTCTTCCGGGCAGCTTCCAGCAAGATCCGTATGCGTTCAACGACGTCCGTCTGGCCAACAACATCCTCCAGACACGCAGGTCGAAGCTCGTCGTCAAATTCCGGCGGATCAACACCAACACCGTCAGGAATCGCTGAACCGGGGAAACTCTGCGCCGTTTCATCGTCCGGATCCTCAGCAGAAAAATCATCCTGCCGAATAGTAGTTTCTCTGGCCATTCCTGAACCTTGCAACCTCCTGAGACGCGACCGGCTGAGGGAGTCGATTTCTGAATATGCGTGGGGAACGAAACAGGACAGCGACTTTACGGTCTTGCGTCTCAAGACCGCTACCGGCGTGTCGGCAGTCTGTCAGCCAGCCATGACTTCGTTCATAATTTCGTCCGGGATACTAAAATTCGCGGTGACGTTCTGGATGTCATCGTTTTCCTCCAGTACGTCCAGCAGTTTGATAACCCGCCGGCCACTCTTGACTTCCAGTTCTATTGTATTCTGAGGGACTCGAACAATTTCAGCACTTTGCGTTTCTATGCTCGCCGCTTCCAGTGCATCTGTAATCGCCTGAAAGGATTCCGGCGGGCCGGTCACCTGAAAGCCACCATGCACAGACTCAACATTGTCGGCGCCGGCCTCCAGAGCCACTTCAAAAAGCGTGTCTTCGTCAGCCTCCGATGCACCGACTGCGAAAACCGCTTTACGATCGAACATCCACGCAACACAACCTGTCGCTCCCAGATTTCCACCGTGAACTTCGAAAATTTTACGAACTTCGCTGGCGGTGCGGTTTCGGTTTTCCGTGAGAATCTCGCACAGCACGGCGACACCGTCCGGACCATATCCTTCGTACAGAAGCTCTTCGTACCTGGCCCCGGTCGTGTCCCCACATCCCTTCTTGACTGCCCGCTCGATGTTGTCCATCGGCATACTGTTCTTGCGCGCCTTATCAATAGCGTAACGCAGGGTAAGATTCGCAGAGGGATCTCCGCCACCATGCTGGGCGGCAACAATGATGGCTCGACTGAGCTTTGCGAAGAGCTTTCCGCGGACTTTGTCGATACGTGCTTTTTTGCGGGCGATGTTCGCCCAGTGAGAATGACCTGCCATACTGTTGGGTTGTTAAACTTCGGTTCCAGGATACGTATCAAATCGTGGCGATGGTAGCATCAGTGACGTTGCGCTGCTGTCAGCCCAGAAGTGTCAATTCCGTGTTCGAACCAGAAAACTGAAAATCAGAAAACCGTGACGCCGAACAACATCCTGCTGATGCTGCAGGCTCAGCGACCCACGGGTGTACTGTCCTTCGTGCTGGCAGCATCCTCTGTTGCCGAAGTCGGTTGTTCTTTTGATTTCTCAGGCGATGCAGCCGGGCCCTTCAGCTTATCTCCCAGACGCTTCAGAATCGATTCATCCGGAACGGCAGATTCTGTCTCTACGTTCTGCGCCTCCGTCCACGCCTTCCGGGCATCTTCGAGGTTGCCGAGAGCCTGCTCCACATCTCCAAGATGTTCGATGATTGTAGCGTCTCGGTAATCGGGATCGGCGTTGGCTTTCTTCAAGACTTCAAGGGCCTCTTCAAACTTACCAAGTCGATACAGCACCCAGCCCAGGCTATCAAGGTATGCCGGATTCTCCGGTTCCGCTTCCACGGCGATCCGCACCATCTTTTCTGCTTTTTCGAGGTTTTTGTCCTGTTCGGCATACAGGTAGCCAAGATCATTATTGACGCCCGGATCATCAGGCGACTGTGCATAAACTTCTTCAAGAATTCGCTCGCCATTGACCATATCGCCACTTTGTGCATAAGCATTCGATAACGCCATCCGCCCCCGCCGTGCAAATTCGTCTTTGATCTCAGGGATCGCCAGCAACTCTTCATACAGACGAATCGCTTTGCTCCACAGCGCCTGCCGTGTGTACAGCGCTCCCAGCAGCAAACGACTCCGTGCAGCCAGATCAGGATTGGATACGGCTAGGCCTGCCGCCGACTTTAACGCCCCTTCTGACGCCTCGAAATCGTCAGCCTGCAGCTGCACCCAACCCAACTGAAACGTGAGTTCAGCATTCTGCGGCCGAAGTTTCAACGCAGTTTTAACAGCCGTTATCGCTGCCTCGAAATTCTCGTTGAAAGTTTCAGCGTAGGACAGACGATAGAGAACCGCCACTCGTGCCTCCTGTGAAAGTGACCGAATGGCGATCAATTGGCGAAATGTTTGTGCAGCTTCAACGAACTTGTCCTGTGAGTACTGATTCAGGCCGAGTCGATTCAGCGCATCGACACCTATGATGCTATCGGGACCACGGTCCAGCGTTGCCCGTAAGAGAGTTTCCTGCTGCTCCAGTAATTCCAAGTCTTCGGCGATTCGGCTGTAGAAGTAAATCGCTCTGGCATCCTGTTCGCCGTCATTCTGACTTAAGGACTCTACACCTGCCGCCACAACTTGCTTTGCGAAGCTGTTCGCATTGGCAATTTGTGCAACCAGAGGAAGAAGTTCCTGAACCTGTATCCGCGCCTTAAGAGCCTTGTTAACGCCGGCAAGCAGGGAGGCGGCATCACGGTTGAGTATGTGAACCTGTACCAGGCCCAGATAAGCGTCCGCATCGGCTGAATCGGCAATGATCCTTTCAAACACAATTGTCGCCGCTGCCGCGTCGCCCTTTTCAACCAACAACTGTCCCAGGAACAGATTAACCGCATTTGCGTCATTCGTACCTTCAGCCAGCTCCGCAAGTCGGTCGGGAATCGCGTCCGCGCGAGACGTCGCATTGAACAGATCCGAGACGAGACGCAAGGATTCGGGCCGTCTGCGATTCGTGGTAAAATACCGATTCAAATTTTCTTCCGCCGGCCCCAGGTCGTCTTTGCGGTACTGGGCCAGAGCAAGCCAGTAGTGGTGGTCTCCGGGCATGTCGTTCCGGACGCGAGCCAATGCCTGAAAAGCAGTGATTGCATCGTCGTTTCGGCCGACATCCAGCATGACTTTCCCAATGGTTTCATACCCGGTGGTCTGGTCATTCATCAAGGCCTGGTGTTCGCGAAAATCGAGACCAAAATCCTCCGGCTGCTCCAGAGCGTTCAGCAGAACACGGTAGCTGCTGGCAGCCTTAGCCGTATTTCGAATAGCGACATACAAAATCCCGCGAATACGCTGGATGTTAATGTAATCCATGGAATCATGCTTAAGCCGTGGTGACGCGGCCGCTTCTTCGATCAGCTTGATCGCCTCCGGAACCTGACGCTGCCTTAAACTGTCTTCCGCCATCTGGCGACGCATGTCGTAATCGTCCGGATCAAGCTCAATGGCCTTCTTTGCCATTTCAGTCGCCTGCAGACGTTTACCCAATCGCATCAGCAATATCGCCTGGGCCCGAACCGGCTGAGGCGCAGTGGGATCTGCTGCGGCCGCCTTTTTGAATGCCTCCAATGCCTCATCAAAATCGCCCGCCTTTTGTGCGGCAACTCCTTCCATGTATGCCGCCATGGATTCCGTCTTCTTCGCGTCGATCGACTTCAGTGGATCCTTGAGCTCCTCACTGACGTCATCCCCCGGCTGGCGAAGTCCAGGCAACGGATCCTTCGACGGTTGCTGTTCCGCTGGTTGCGGCGTGGATTCCGGCGGTTGCGAGGACGCGTCAACACTAGTTACGAAGTGACACGCTGTCGCAGACACAAGAGCGATAAACAGGAGATTAGGAAGGCGAGTTCTGGACATCCGGAGGACCGTCGAATGGGGGGGAAACCATCAGAGTCAGGCAAGGCGACTTCAGTCGCCACCACGCTACATTATCACGAAAAGAAGCCTCATGAGAAGGTGAGACTCTTGAATTCGAGCTTCCAAAGCGTCTTACGACACAGGCGCTGTTATTTCTTTCTTTTTGGTGCTTTCTTCTTCACCGCTTTCTTCTTCACCGCTTTCTTCTTCACTGCAGTCTTCTTCACTGCAGTCTTCTTCTTTCCCTGCTTCTTTCTGGACACACTGCTCTTCGCGACTTTCGACTTGGTTGCCTTCTTCTTAGCCGGGGCCGCTTTGGCGGTTTTCTTCTTAGCCGGGGCGGTTTTCTTCTTAGCGAGGGGCGCCCGGGCTTTCGCAGGCGTGGTCTTGGCTGCAGAAGATTTTGCCGCAGCCTTCTGCCCCCTGGCGGCCTTGGCAGCGTTTTTCTTAGCCTTGGCCACAGCTTTCTTCACGACCTTCTTCCTCTTTCGCGGGGCTTTGAGAGTGGCCAATCGATCGGCTACTTTCAATACGTCAAACTCTTCTTCGTCGTACTCATCCGTAATCCGATCTGCAAACTTCGGGTCGGTGGCAAAGCATCGCAGCAAATGAATGAACCCTGAAGCATCAGCTTTCTTGACACCTGCCTTCAAAAACTCAGACGCAGATTCGATGGAACTGTCCGGAGGGACGATCCCCAAATGGACAGTTGCCCGGTGCGTGCCCTCATCCAGACAGACAACATGACTGCCAAGAACCTGTTGCAACGTGTAACTCGAGATAAATGGAGAGATGTAGTCGATCTTCTTCAGCCGCTTCTGCGCCGATTCCAGCGTAAGTCTTGCCAGTTTTTCGAAATCGAACGTATAAGTACTTTCGAACACAAATCGGAGTATGGATTTGATCCGCAAGCCTTTCCACGCTGCCTCTTTCAGATTGCTTAGCGTGCGTTCCAGTTCGGGTACCGAACTGACTCTGATTTCGTTCAGATCAAAATACGACTTCAACAGTTTCTCGTAGCCGGCTTCCGCCGCCTCCCAGGAATTATCTTCCAGGCAGACAGCAAACAGCATTGTTTCCAGGACCGGCAACTTGATCTTCGGAACGGATCGTCCGTAATCTTTCTGAAGCAGTGACGTAAGCTTCTTACATGCCTGCTGTTTATCGCTTGCTCGTGTGGCTGGCGCCGATGGCATTTTCTCATCCTGTGACGAACGGTAACGTAATCAGATGCCGGACGACGGCGTCTCTTCGGGCGACTCAACGTCCCCATTGTCTTCTGTGACGTTCTCTGTGGGAGAATTCAACAACTCATCCGGGGCCAGAACTTCGCGGAGAATACGAGATGTCTCGACTGACTTGTGAACACCCTGATCAATCTCAAAACGCAGTTCCGGAGTGTATCGGGTTTTGACGCGTTCCGCGACTTTCGACTGCAGGAATCCTCGGGCAGAATTCAAACCGTGCAGCGTCAGTGCTTCTTCCTTTTCTGACCCCCGAACAGAAACGCGAACCGTCGCGTATCGCAGGTCCGGACTCACCTGAGCCCCCAGAACCGTCACGTTGCGAATTCTGGGGTCGCGAAGCTCCTGCAGAATGGCCGTACTGACAACCTCGCGAATAACCGAAGCCACACGGGCTGTTCTGCGTGATGACATAGATGTTCCTCTGTTCGCCACGACTGCCGCGAAGGATGTTGTTCCACCTCACCACAGACACACGAGACTGGCCCGGCGTCCCAGTGTTTACTGGCGCCGATCGCAGTAACGCACCGTCAGGAAAGTGTCCGCTGAATTTCGTCGATGCGGAATGCCTCAAGCAGGTCACCGTCCTTAACATCGTTGAATCCGTCCAGTCGAATACCGCACTCCATACCTTCACGCACATCCTTAGCGTCGTCCTTTTCCCGCTTCAGTGAACCGATACGGTAGTCATTCAAAACCGTATTGTCTCGAATCACGTGAACACGGTTATCGCGAGCAATCGTTCCATTAATGACTCGGCATCCAGCGATCGTGCCGAACCGGCTGATGGCAAAGGTTCGCAGCACGATAGCCCGACCAGTCGCAACTTCAACCTTCTCCGGACGCAGCAGTCCTTCCAGCGACTGACGGATCTGCTCCGTGACCTCGTAAATAATATTGTATCGCCGAATCTCCACGGCTTCTTTTTCCGCCAGCTGCTCGGCTCGTTCTTCTGCAATCACATGAAACGCGACGATGATGGCTTCCGCAGCACTTGCCAGGTACACATCACTTTCGTTGACGCCCCCCACACCTTCGTGAATGATCGACACCTTCACTTCCGGGTGTTCAAACTTGCCCAGCTCACCGCGAATCGCTTCCAGTGAACCCGGCGTATCAGCCTTGATAATCAGGGGCAGTTCCTGAACACCCTCTCCGGCACGAGCGGAGTTCAAAATATCTTCCAGTGTTCTTGGCTGACCACGACGTGACAGCACCTGTTCACGTCCTTCATGCTGCCTGGTTTCAGCAACCTGCCGCGCTTCCTCGACATCCTTCATGACAAAGAAGTGAACACCGGCTGTCGGTACTTCGTTAAGACCGGCAACCTTAACAGGTGTTGACGGCCCCGCTTCCCGGACCTCGTTGCCCCTGTCGTCGTACATAGCGCGAATGCGGCCAAAACTGGTGCCGCACAGAACATCGTCTCCCACCTTTAACGTGCCTTTTTGCACGATCATCCAGGCAATCACGCCTCGCCCTTCGTCGCGAAAGGATTCAAGGCACACACCAACAGCTTCGCGATCCGGGTTGGCCTTGAACTCGAGCAGCTCAGCGGTCAACTGAAGTGTTTCCACCAGGTTATCCAGTCCCATCCCGGTCTCGCCCGATGTTCGCACCACTTCGTATTCGCCCCCCCATTCGGAAGGCAGGAGTTCGTGCTGAGCGAGCTGCTGCAGTACCTTCTGGTCGTCTACTTCGGGCAGGTCCATCTTGTTCAGCGCGATGACGATGGGTACACCTGCACTCTTGGCGTGGCTGATGCATTCTTCCGTCTGCGGCATGATGCCGTCGTCTGCAGCAATCACCAGGACAATCATGTCAGTGACGTTAGCTCCGCGAGCTCGCATTTCGCCGAATGCGGCGTGTCCCGGCGTGTCCACAAACGTGAGGTGCTGGCCTTCGTTTTCGATCTGGTAGGCGGCAATGTGCTGTGTAATACCCCCAGCCTCACCTGCCGCGACGGCGGCATTCCTCAGATTGTCCACCAGCGTTGTCTTGCCGTGATCGACGTGTCCAAGCACCGTAATAATCGGAGGACGCCATTCGAGGCTGTCTTCTTCATCATCGTGATCGAGCGACGCCAACAGCTCTGCTTCGATGTCACGACCACGTTTAATCTCCAGGTCAACGCCAAGCTCCATGGCGACTTCCAGGGCATCCTCCTCGTTGAGTTCATCATTGATGGTCACCATCCGACCATCCTGAAAGAAATAACTCATGATAGACTTGGCAGGACGACCGATGGCTTCCGAAAGGTTTCGTACCGTAATCGGAAACTCAATCTGAGCTGACGTCTTCAGATCAATGGGTGCCGACCGCTTCTTGCGGCGCATCTTCTTAGCCTGACGGGCCTCGTCGCGGGACTTCTGAAAGTCCTTCAGCAGCGACCCGCGTCTGGCACCGCCCGGTTTCCGCTTCGTGCCCTGAAGATTTTCATCATGATCGGCCTTCGCATCCTTCAGCTGCTGCAACTGCACAGCGAGAGGGCTGGCCCGATCCACGATGTCGGCCAGAGCAACATCCGGTTTCATCGCTTTTTCGGCGGTCTTCTTGGGCTTTGACTTGATCACTGGCGGCTGATAGACGGGAGGTGCAGCGACAAGTGGCCGGCCGAGCGGTTTGTCACGATCCTTCTCTTTGGCCCGCTCCGGTTGCTGCTCACGGTCCTTTATGGAACCAATCGGCTTCATCTCTCGCTGAGTTGGACGGCTCATGCGTTGAATTGGCGAAGCCTGTTTCTGAGGAGCTGCGGCCTCATCCCCTTCCAATGCTGGCGCTGGCTGTGACGCTTCCTCAGGTTCCGCCTCCGGAGTTGGTGTCCCGGACGAATCTGCCGTTTCTGTTGCGGGAGACATATCGGACTCGGCCTCAGATTCGGCGTCGCTCACGACCTCCTCAACGACCGACTCAGTCTCGGCAGCAACGACCTCAGCTGGTGATTCCTCCGAAGTTTCGGCAGCTGTCTCGACAGCTGCTTCCTCTTCCTGTACTTCTTCGACGTCCTGTTCAGCTTCCGCACCGGACTTTGGTGTGGCAGGAAGCACACGAATGTCTCGAACCTTTCCCGCGTTTGCATCCCGGGTGGGGGCTAATGTTTCAGGCTTTTCATCGGGCGCCGCATCTTGCTGACCACGCCCCTTGATGTACGCAACCACCTGGTCGCGTTCCTCCGGCGTAAGAGTCGCGAGCGCATTACGCAGTTGAATCCCCGCTTCGTCACAGAGACCAATCAAAACCTTGCTGTCGAGGCCCAGTTCCCTGGCCAGAGCAAAGATACGAATCTTCAAGACAACTACCCCTTCGACGCGTCGCAGGAGACTTCCGGAGAAGAGTCCTGCGGTCGATCAGGACCGGTCGTGTCTGTATGACACTCCGGTACATTTCAACGTGCTTCGCAGTATACAGAAATGGACAGAATATTTGGCTTCATGGTATTTTTCTGACAATGTTCCCCTGTGAACGGCCGCGTACAGCCTGAATCTGACGTTTTACGCCAGACAAGTCCACCATCCGTGCGTCGTCGCCTCAGCACCTGAAATGAGCCTCCGGGGAATCAACAATTCTTTATTAAATGAAAACAATCACCATCATTTTTCGTTTCTCAAAATCATTATCCTGCGAAGCCGTCCGACAGCTTCACAACTGAAAGTTATTCACTTGTCGAGGAGTCCGACTTATCATCAGCATTTCCGGAGTTGCTCGACGCAGTTTCTTCTGCAGGTCCGCGATCACCGGCCGAAACATCGGCACTTTTATCATCCTGCTCTGCCGCAGCTTCCGTTTCGGCAGCCGTCACTTCGGACTCTGATTCAGAGGCTTCGCCATCAACCTGTTCCGTCTGGGGTTCTGGAGCGGCCTGTTCCACAACCGAGTCATCCGCCGAGTCATCCGCCGAGTCATCCGCCTTCGTTTCGGACCCGTCGGCCGTTGAGACAGCTGGCGGCTCTGCTGGCGGTGGATTAAGTTTTTTCGCAATTGCAGCTTCCCGCTCTTCCTGCTCGATTCGCAAACTTTCAACGTCTGCAAATTCTATGATGGCGTCCACATCTTCCTGTGTCAGGCCACTCATTTCCAGCAGTTCATCGGGCTCGATCACGGACAGATCATCGAAGGTAAAGAACCCCTGAGAAACAAGGTTCTCCACAAGATCCGACGGCATCTTAGGCACAACGCTGAAGGCTTCGATGGAAATATCCAGTTGTTCGTCCAACGACTCCTGAGTCATCACGTTGATGTCCCAGCCGCACAACTTCGAGGCCAGCCGTACATTCTGCCCACGCCGTCCAATTGCCAGTGACAGCTGATCCTCGCGAACCAGAATAATGACCTTGCCCAGCATCGGGCATAAGATCACATCTTCCACTTCGGCTGGTTGCAGGGCGTTGGGGACCAACAACTGCAGGCTGTCGTTCCAGCGAACAATGTCGATACGCTCACCGTTGAGTTCTTCAACAATGCCACGAATCCTTGCTCCTCGTACGCCGACACAGGCCCCCACGCAATCAATCGTGGTGTCGTAAGATGAAACCGCAACCTTCGACCGGTGCCCGGCCTCACGAGCGATTGAACGAGTTTCTATGATCCGATCGTTGACTTCCGGAATCTCAACTTCGAAGAGCCGTCGCACAAAGTCTGCATGTGTCCGGGAAAGGATCACGCGAACGCGCGAGCCGGCCTTCTTGACGTCAAGGACGATGGCACGCACCCGATCCCCAACACGGTAGCTTTCCTTGTTGATCTGTTCACTGCGAGGCAGGATAGCTTCCACCTTGCCGAGATTGACGATCACAGTCCCGCGATCAACGCGAGTCACCGCTCCGGTAACCAACTGACTCTTCAGGTCCAGGTACTGGTCGTAGTGAGAGTCTCGTTCCGCTTCGCGGATACGCTGAATCATCACCTGCTTGGCGGTCTGAGCCGAGATTCGCCCCAGCAGGTCGCCGATCAGATCCGGCTCCAGCAGAGCTCCGTCACAAGTAAGCGAAGGCTCTCCTGTGTCGCGGTCAATCCGAACATCGAGCACTTCTTCTTCAGAAAAATGTTTGCGGGCCGCTGAAAGTATGGCCTGCTCAATTCCTTCGAAGACGATTTCCTTGTCGATTGATTTATCACGGTGGATTGCATCAACAATCCGTTTGATTTCGTCACCGTTCATAACACGGAACCGTTAAGTCGTTACGTTATAACAAAAAAAGTGGGATAAGATCCCACTTTTCAGTACCGGCTCGAGTAAGAACCGGTCAGGCAGACCTGTCGTCTGAACGCGCGCCCACAGGGGCGAGATACCGCGTCAGAAACAGGAATGGGCTGTCTCACATACTGTGCATTATCTCTTCCTCAGTGCCAAAAAGCCGACCAGCAGCAGATGGCGATTCGGAACACTGAATTGGTAGTGACTCGCAGAATAGTCCGGGCGAACCACTCTCAATGAATCCGAACGCGGGACAATATCGCCGCGCGAGCAGACTGTCAAGCACCAAACGCCCTGTCCCGAGAAACAGGAAATCCGTGGCACAACGTCTAGGACTGGATGGACTCTCGAGCGAGCACCCGGGCACACTTGTACGCATGCTTGATCGTAAAGACCCGAGACTCGATTTGCTCAGCAGTGAAGTACCGCCCGGTTTCACTGGGAGGCAGTCCTGCCAGGGTCAGAGTCAGAGGCAGCAGATCAAGGAACTCTTTATAGCGTCTCTGCGAATCGGACGGTTCAGCCATTGCCGACTTCCTGAAATAGTGCGAGCGATCAATTCCATCTGCAACACCGACCGTCAACCGCCAGGTCGTCGCTGCATATACTGCTTAATAATGGCATCTGCGCCGCTGTTAGAGTCTTCCTCAACCGCTCCCTTTTCTCCGGTCGTGGCCTTCGGCGGAGCATCCTTAGCACCCGTTTCCGAGGGATCCGGAAGAGTCACACCGGGCATGGTGGAAGTGTCTGCAGGCGCTTCCACCTGCTGCGGGTACGGATACGGCACTGGCGGGACCTGGCCCTGAAACCCGGGTGGATACGCCTGTGGCATTTGCCCCGGCACAGGCTGATACGGATAGCCCGGGTGCACCGGCTGCCCGGCCTGAGGCATCTGGGGATACGGCTGCCCCGGCATCTGTGGATATGGCTGTCCCGGCATGGGCATGGGCATGGGAGCGGCCATGACGGTCGTGTCCCCGGTGCCATCAACCGGCATTTGAGGTATCGGCATGGCTGGTGCCACCGGGGCAGCCGCAGCTCCGTCAGGAGCAAGGGCTGGCGCATCGGCCGATTCGGTAGGAATGGATTTCAACAAAGTCGTGTCAGACCCGATTGGCATCGCCACCGGTGTCATTTCTGTCACGGTTTGCGTGCCGGCCGCCACCAGGGTTTCCTCAGACTTCACAGAAACCTCGCCAGTACTCTCGCCAGATTCTACTTCGTTGATGCGAACAGAAAACTCCAGACTCCCCACGACGACTCTGTCATCCGGCTGCAGGACGACTTCCTTCTGAATTCTCTCATCATTCACCAGCGTTCCGTTGGTGCTGCCCAGGTCCCTGACGCGGACAGAGAATTCGTCTACAGTGAACACGCAATGGTGCCGACTGACCAATTCGCTGTTAGGACGAAGCTGACAGTCCTGCTCTCGGCCGATCAAAAACTTCTGGCGGTTGAGCGGAATCACTTGCCCGGCGTGTTTCCCGCCAAGTACGTGAAGTTCGGCGTTAATCATACTCTTCGTCGCTCCTCAACGGTGAACAACCAGTGGCCCGAGCGCGTAACTGCACAACCAGCTTGATACACCTGTTCACGGAATGTAGTGAGTACGCTTGTACACTTCCAGTAGAAGGGGGTCAATCAAGGCACTGAATGCTTGATTTCGGCGTATGGTCCCGAGAGCCGGGAAAGATGAGAAATAACAAAGAAGAAGAATGGCTAGCTTCTATTTCATCGGAGTCATGGTCAGTTGTAAAGACCGCCAATCACAGCTTCTACTGGATTTCCCATAATTTCAATGCGTCCAAGAATCCGGAACTCGCATGTTGGACCCCATTTATCCACGTTCCGGCCGGTCAAGTACAGGAAATTCCGCCACCACGTGAAAATCCGCAGCAACCGCGGCTGCAACAGTCTGAGGTAGAAGACGTTTGAAATCATTCATCATGAAGCGAGAACTCAAGTCCGCCACGCCGGGTATCGTCGGGGTGAACCGGGAAGCTCGCAACAGCACGCTACCATGCTGCAAAATCTTTCCTCTACGACGACGCTGAGCACTGCCCACCACCTTATGTGCCGCCATAACCACGTCTCGTGGGTCAGACCGAAGAAAGCAGAGAAATGGGGCATCTGCAGCTTTCTTGATCTGTCCGGTCGCCTGTCTGGTTCTGCATTCTGCTCCACACTGAGCAAGTAATTTGATGATTGCCAGGTGAATGCAGTCGTAGAGTGATGTAGGCGTGCGAGCCACGGGGTGAGTCTGCGGAATGACGCAGGAGTACGTAATTTCATGGTCGTGGAGAATCGCTCCACCACCCGTCAAACGTCGCACTCGCGGACACGTCCTCAGACGCGAGTCAAGCGGCTGTGCCTCGTCTTGAAAATACCCGAGAGAGACGGTTGGTTCGCACCAGGAATAGACCCTTACGAACGAGCGATTCGGCACGTCAGCGACGTGCTCCAGCAACCATTCGTCGATGGCCATGTTCTGCTGACCACTCTGCGGAATTCTGTCAACGATTACATCGCAGAGGGGCAGTGCAGAAGTCATCGGAAATCCTGACCTGTTGATGCTTCAGACATCCGCGACTGACGATCAGAAAGATCAAGCGGATCAGCCTGTGCCCGAGAGGTATTCAGTCTCCGGCTGACTTCGAGGCCAGTTCGTGTAGATTCTCAGATTCGAACGAAGCGATTTTTTCCAACCGACGAATGTGACGCCCCGCTTCAAATTCAGTCTTCAGCCAGATTTGAATGATCTGATCCGCCAGCTGGTCGCTTAACTGATCGGCCGAAAGACAAACAACGTTAGCGTCATTGTGCAGACGACTTAGTTCGGCTGTTACGCTGTCGTTGCAGTTTGCAGCACGCACACCGGAGAACTTATTTGCAGCGATACACATGCCAATACCGGTTCCGCAAATAAGGATACCGCGGTCGACATCATCAGTGGCAACCGACTTTGCCACGCGTGACGCATAGTCCGGGTAGTCAACACTTTCACTGGAATCCGGACCGAAGTCCTGAACGGCATACCCCAGACTCTCAATCAACTGAATCAGTCGATTCTTAACCTGGAACCCCCTGTGATCGCTGGCAATTCCTATTCTCATTGTACTTCAGCGTCTTTCCGGACTAGTTCATCAAATATCGGCCGCAAACAGTCAGCAATCTCACCTGCACACCGCTCGTAATCGTCCATTCCTCCACCAATCGGATCAGAAACGCCGAAGCCATCTTCACGCAACAGTCGCATCCGTGAGGCCAGATCGGGCCTTGCATTGTGCAACATATTCAGGTGCCCCGGAGTCATCGCCAGAACCAAATCCGACACCATCAGCATGTCGTCCGTAACCTGTTGGCTAAGATGATGTGAAAGATCGATCCCTTTACTTTTCAAGACCTTAATCGCTTCACGAGACGCCGGAGCACTATCTGCAGCAGCAACCCCGGCAGACAGTACATCCACGTTGTGTTTGCGCAGATCGTCGTCTGAACAGTCCCAATGCTGGCACGCTAAATCTCGAAACATCGCTTCTGCCATCGGGCTTCGGCAAGTGTTTCCTGTACACACAAAGAGAATTCGCAAGAAACCAAAATCTCCATATCGCTTGCTGGTCGTCAGCATGCTCCTGATGAACTTACGTACAACCTGATACAACCTGCCACGCCGAATAGTAGAGAAACCTTACTGAGGAAAGATGACACGCGGCCAAATTCGTTTTGACCCGGAGCGATCTTCGGTCCCGACATCAAACCCCAAACAGAGTGCGTCTCTGCAACGGCAACAGCCACTTTTCAATGTGTATGATGGCTTGACGAAATGGAAATCTCAAGTGGCTGCAGTGCCGCATCCGTGAATTTGTGCTGCACGAACTCCTTAATCAGAACGTAACAGACATGTGTAAGTATCATACAGCACTTGGTTTGCGCCCTAATATGACCACTGTGAAGCTGCCGCTGGGTGACTGTCGAAAGTTGTGCATGCGGCTGCCCGGCATTCGGCAGCAGCAGAGCAACCGGTATTCAGGGCGGGTAAACTCAAGACCACCACGAATCTTCTTCAGGACGGTTGCAAACTTTCAGGAAAACCTCATTCTGACGCACAAAAATACGGGTCGCTTAACAGGTACCGCTGAGTCAGCAACGTGAAAACTACAGTTTCAAAATGGAAACGGGCTGCTAAGAGCCGCGTGCGGAACATCGCCGAGTTCGGTGGTATCCGTCGAAAGCCGTTGAACCAATATCAGGATGCCGTCAGACGCTTGTATGACGGTCCGCAGGGCGCTGTGCTCCACCTCAGCAGTTTTTTTTCACTGCACGAGCCATTGATGGGGCAACTGTTTAAATCCCGCCGATTTGACGCGTCGAGGTTCGATCGCATCCTGGACGTTGGCTCGGGCGCCGGACAGATCATTCGGCACCTGCTTGAAACGGCCCGCCCGGACGCCGAGATTGTCGGGTTTGATCTGTCTTACGAAATGCTCAAACGTGCTCGGGAACGCCTGAATTCGAACAGACCTGCGTTCGTGGCCGCCGACATGCTGGAAATGCCCTTCCGGGACAATACGTTTGACTGCATCACCTGCGGATATGTCCTGGAACATATTCCGGACCCGTTTCCCGGACTGTCAGAGTTTGCCAGAGTTCTGAAACCGGGCGGAACAGCGTTGCTGCTGGTCACCGAGAACTCACTGTCCGGACTGGTCACAAGTCACACATGGAAGTGCAGGACCTTCTCACGACGAGAACTGCGCGAAGCCTGCCAGAACGTCGGCCTGAGCTGGCACCGCGAATTATGGTTCACGCGTTTTCACGAAATGCTGAAGCTCGGCGGAATCCTGGTTGAGGTCGTAAAGGAAGGCTGAACCGACGGTCAGAGCATCTGAGATCTGAACTGCGACAGCCGTCAGCAGCTTATTCCGGAACAGTCAGCGGCCGACCACTATCCGCTGCGGTGATCTGCAGAATAAACGGGACAGCCTGCTTCGCCCATTCAGCGGCAGAAGTATAAAACTCGGCGCCGGAACCGAAACAGCTTTGCAGCATATCCGTGTTGATGACGCCGGGATTCAGTGGCACAGTGGCCATGCCCGCCGGAAGCTCTTCTGCCAGTGCCCGGGTTAATCCCTCAATCGCCCATTTCGATGCACAGTAAGGCGCGACTTGTGCCGAAACGGCACGCCCCCAGCCGCTGCTGAAATTCACGATAACACCGGACCGCTGCTCGATCATCGCCGGTAAGTAATGACGAATCGTATTTGCAGTGCCATTGATGTTGACGGCGGTCAGGCCGTCAAATTGTTCAGCCGGTATCTCCCACAAAGAAGCATTGTGGTTAATTACAGCCGCGTTATTGACCAGAAAATCCGGAGCACCGTACAGACTCAGAACCTCCTGTGACCAGGCGGCGACGGCAGCATCGGAGACAACGTCGACCACATCGAAACGATGTGGCTCACCCAACGCGTTGCGCAGATCCACCAGCTCTGCCATAGAACGACTGCACCCGACAACGGTACATCCGGCTTCCGCAAAGCCCATGGACATCGCTCGCCCGAGTCCACGTGAAACTCCCGTAATGACGACTGTTGTCATGCAGCACTCCCAGCTGTTCTGTTCGCCACGCACACCGGCATGGACGTGAAACGATCGTTCCGTTGTGTGGCAACCGGCTGGTATCCGCCAGAATTCGGAGTCACTTTCCGGCACTCACCGAACGTGACTCCCGGATGTGGTCAGGGCATAACCGCTGTTGCTGGTGACGTTTACAGACAGAGTAACAATCGACGAAGTTCACAGCAAAACCGGTGCTCCACAATCGAACGATTTGCATATTGTCGTACCTTGCATAACAAGAATCCAATTGAAGTTCTGAAAAGTGAGGTGGAGTTCGCTGTTATGAAAGTACCTCCAGGGTGGGATACGCCTCGAGAGACTGGAATGACCGATTCGGTCGTCAATGAGAGATCGAAACCGACGGACTTCTGCTCATCATGCTGCCGACTCCGGGCGCCAATCAGCGTGAAGGTGTGGTCTTCTGGCGCAGTGCCGCAGGCGAATGGCGATCCACGGAGTGCGGCCAGCCACGAGCTCCGCTGCAGCAAGTGATCGCCGCCTGCGAATCCGCCGTGAACCAGTTGGGGAACAGACATGAATCGTCCCGTACGACAACAAAACAATTCGTTGTCCGTGAGCAGACAGGACCATTAAATCGGTCGCTCGGAAATCTTGCGGACACGCTGCAGAAAGCCGGCGATGCCGCGGACGACACAGATGGCAGACAGGATATTCAATCGTTTGCAGACCACTCAGGAAATATCGCCCGCACCTGCGAACTGCTCCAGACAGACGCACGCAACTCACCTAATCCCCCCCACATCGCCCGGCAAAGTGAAATCCACGTCGCCCATTCTCTCGAAACCGAACCAGCCGGGCACCGACTGAACGTCATGGCCACTATCTTTCTGCCGCTGACGGCAGGGTCCGTCGCGGTAAAACTCAGAGACCGTCGATAATACCGTTCCGCTGATCTGCGACCAGGATTCCCGTACCACATTGCGTCCGGCAGGAAACACTGAAGAATTACCCGTGGTTCTTTCAAAAGGGAACACAGACCAGAATTCGCTTGTGAAATACTGAGGAAGAAACCAATATGGAGGCACACAACAGGCAATATCTGATTGTTGGGAAATACGCAGGGCCGGAACATGTCATCCGAACAGGTTGTGCTGAAGATCAACAGTGGACCGTATGCAGGCCGGTCGTTTACGTTCACGAGCCCGGATTCGCTGCTGCTGGGTCGCTCTTCCCGAGCACACGTCCGGATTGACGGCGACCACCACATTTCACGGAATCACTGCCTGATTGAAGTGAAGCCTCCTAAGTGCCACATTGTTGATCTCAATAGCGCAAACGGAACCTATGTTAATGAAGAACGCGTCTCAGACCGCTGGCTGAATGACGGCGACACGATTCGTGGCGGCGAAACCAATATCACCGTCCAACTGGAAAACAATGCTGCTCAGCCATCTCGGCCGACTCCGGCTAAGCCAGACGCCACATGTGTCATGACAGCCATGTCACAGCCGGAACAGGTCGCGGACTTCTCTGTACTTTGCGAAGTGGGTCACGGGGCGATGGGAGTCGTATACAAGGCGGAACATGTCGTGACGGGACAGATCGTGGCTTTAAAGCTGCTCGCGTCCGATCAGTGCGTCAGCGAAAAAAGGATGCAGGTCTTTGTGCGTGAAGCAGAAATCCTGCGAGAGCTTGCGCACAAACGTATAATTCGATTTATCGAAACGGGTGCCGACGACGGGCGGCTGTATATCGCAATGGAGTTTGTTGATGCGATTAATCTGGAAGACGTGTTGAGACCATTGTCTCTGAAGAATCGAATACGTGTTGTGCTGGGACTGATGCGTCAAATACTGGGTGGACTGGCCTACGCTCACCGCAAAGATCTGGTGCACCGGGACATCAAGCCCCGCAACCTCCTGGTCTCTCGGGATAACGGCAAGCTGAATGCACGACTTGCAGATTTCGGGCTGGCGAAAAACTTCGCCGATGCGGGAATGAGTCAGATCAGCAGTGAACACGAAATCAAAGGCACGCTGTCGTACATCGCACCGGAACAGATCGTAAACTGTCGATTCGCAAAACCCACTGCCGACATCTTCTCTGTCGGTGCCACGATGTACACGCTGATTTCCGGACAGACAATCTACAACCTTTCCAATCATGAGACGCCGATTGCCACCATCCTGAATGATGGCCCGATCCCTCTGCGCGAACGAGCACCGGATGTGCCGCGTGCCGTATCAGAAATCGTTGACAGAGCACTGGCGGCCGAGCCGGGTGACCGTTTCACCTCAGCCGAAGAAATGCAACGTTCAATTGAGGAACTGCTGCGACCCCCTGGATGACACGGTGCAGAAATTCGCTTCGGTTGAAGGATACTGACCGTGGCGTTACACCTCCTGCTTCAGACTTCAACCGTCTTGCTGTAATTCAGTTGCGCATATGTGCCAGTCAGATCCGACCGCTTCACCTGTGGCGGCCAAGTCAACGATAATACGAAGTCACTCATGGCTGGACGCACTGGGCCCGGGCATTCTGGTCGCCGCAACCGGCGTCGGTGCCGGGGACCTTGCTGGCGGAGCACTGGCCGGAGCACGACTGAAGTTGACTGTGTTGTGGGTGTGCCTAATTGGTGCGGCGTTGAAGTTTGTCCTGTGCGAAGGACTGGCTCGCTGGCAGCTGAGTACCGGCAGCAGCGTAGCTGATGGCGTTTTCAAAAGCACTCCGCCTGTCGTGCGGTTTACCTTTCTGGTCTACGTTGCCGCATGGTCGTTCTGCATTGGCGGAATGCTGATGTCGGCCTGCGGCGAATGTGCACAGGCCGTCTTTCCAATCGGTGGTGCGTCAAACGGACGCATCATCCACGGCATTCTGCATAGTCTCGCCGCCATACTTCTGGTCCGAATCGGTGGCTTCCGCCTGTTTGAACGAATGATGGCAATTTGTATCGGAGTCATGTTCTTCACCGTTGTTCTTGCAGCGACCCTCAGTAACCCGGACTGGACGGCCGTGCTGCGGGGCCTGGTGACTCCTGTAGTTCCGCATGCGGACGGAAATGGAGTCCCGTGGACACTGACACTAATGGCCGGAATCGGCGGTACGTTGACAATGCTGTGTTACGGCAGCTGGATCCGCGAAAAGAGCAGGGCAGACATCAGTGCGCTGCGAGCCTGTCGTATTGACCTGGCGGCCGGTTACCTGATGACTGCAGCATTCGGCGTGTGCATGGTCATTCTGGGAAGTCGCCTTCCTGTCGATCAGGGTCTGAAGGGAGCTAACCTGATCACTCAGATTTCTCAAGACATGCAGTTACAACTGGGTGAATTTGGACGGGTGGCCGGTTGGCTGTTTCGCATCGGTGCGTGGGGAGCGGTCTTCAGCAGCCTGCTGGGCGTCTGGCAAAGCGTTCCTGCATTGATTTGCGATATGCTGCCGAAGCCTGCGGTACCATCCATCTCCGGGATCGGCCAACGGGTCGATCGTCGTCACTACAACACCATCCAGCTGCTGCTGGGGATCGTACCGGCAATCTGTCTGCCCTTTTCTCTGGCAAATGTACAGAAAGTGGCCGGTGTGACAGGCTCGCTCTTTTTGCCGATGTTTGCCCTGTCGCTCTTATTACTTGGATGGACGACAGCGGGAAAGCAGCACGGTTTCCGCAACGGCCTGTTAAGCACCAGCGTACTGACACTCAGCCTGTTGCTGTTCGGATACCTGGCAGCGCAACGCTTCCTGAGTTAGCGCGGTGTGAGAAAACAGCAGCCTGAACCGCCGAAAAAGCACAAGATGATGACAGACGCCGAAGCCGACGGTACCATGTACCCACCTCTGAAACGGAATGACGACAACCGACGTCGCGCATGCGTACCGATTCGCTGCCGCTCCTGGCTGTACACCATGTTCGCAAGACGGTTCGTTCGAAAGTTTCTCATGGTTCAACAAACGTCTGTTCTGTGCCTTGTTCTGTCCCTGGCGGTGTCCACACTTCCGGCCGATGAGCCCACGCCTGCACAACACGAATTCTTTGAAAAGAAGATTCGTCCGGTTCTGGTAAAGGAGTGTTATTCGTGTCATTCCGCTCAGGGAAAATCGGTCAAGGCCGGACTGCTGCTGGATACTCGTGAGGGAATCCGTCGCGGGGGCGAAAGTGGTCATGCGGTCGTCCCCGGTCATCCGGAGGAAAGCCTGCTGCTGGAAGCCGTACGACACGAAGGCCTGCAGATGCCTCCGAAGAAACAGCTGGCAGACGACATTATCGCAGACTTCGAAACATGGGTGCGAATGGGAGCCCCGGATCCGCGGGACGGCAAATCTGCCCCGGTGCGGCACTCGATCAACTTCGAACAATCGCGCAACTTCTGGGCATTCCGTGAAATCTGCGTGCCGGTTGTGCCGCAGTCGGAGAACAAACACTGGCCCGTTTCAGACATTGATCACTTTGTCCTGGCGAAGCTGGAATCCCACAGCCTGGCACCGTCTGCTGACGCAGCCCCTGGTTATCTGATCCGCAGACTGTATTTCGACCTGATCGGCCTGCCACCCACACCAGACCAGGTTCGCGAATTCGTGACCGATCCGTCAGACCAGGCCTTCCGGGAAACGGTCGATCGTCTCCTGAATTCTGACCAGTTCGGGGAGCGCTGGGGACGTCACTGGCTGGACGTCGTACGGTACGCGGAATCCACCGGGATGGAACGCAACTACACATATCCGGAAGCGTGGAGATATCGGGATTACGTGATCGAGGCATTCAACTCTGACAAGCCGTTCGATCGGTTCATCACCGAACAGATTGCCGGCGACCTGCTGACGCCCGCCGATCAGCAGGAACGCAACGCCAATCAAGTCGCTACAGGCATGCTGGCGCTGGGCCCAAAGTCGCTGAACGAGCGTGACAATGAAAAATTCGCGATGGATATCGTGGACGAACAGATTGATGTGGTCTCACGCGCGTTCCTCGGCCTCACAGCGAGCTGTGCTCGGTGCCACGATCACAAGTTCGACCCGATTCCACAGACTGAGTACTACCAGCTGGCGGGAATATTTCGCAGTACGGATACATTTTACGGAACCGGCGGAGGAAACGGCAATCGTCAGTCCGGCAGACTGCTCGCGCTGCGCGACGACGAGTTCGTGCCAGTCAACGTCAGCGGCGGCATCAAGAAAGCGGTCCGAAAACTGTCCGGTCAGCTGAAGGCTCAGCAGAAAAGACTGGACCGAGCGAAGCAACAGAAGTTCAGTGAAAAGCAGATTCAGCAGATTGAAAAAGCGATTGTTCGAATCCAAAGGCAATTGAAAACCGCACGGGAAAAAGCAGCGCCTCCCGCACAGCCTGACCGCCACCTTGTCATGGGTGTACGCGACAGCGCTCAACCTGCAGACACGGAACTGCGAATTCGAGGCGAAGCTAATGAACGAGCAGAGCCGGTCCCGCGCGGATTCCTGACGATTGCAACCCTGGGACAGGCTCCGGATCCAGCGCACGAAAGAAGTGGCCGCGCAGAACTCGCACGGTGGCTGATTCAGCCGGAGAATCCACTGACGGCGAGAGTCGCTGCGAATCGAATCTGGCAGCATCTGTTTGGCAACGGAATTGTGCGCACAGTGAACAACTTCGGAGCGAATGGTGATCGCCCGTCACACCCGAAACTTCTTGACTACCTGGCCGGCAGATTGACGGCAGACGACTGGTCCGTGAAGTCTCTGATCAGACTGATCGTTTCCAGTCGCACATACCGTCAAGCGAGCCTGCCGACTGCTGTCGCCCTGAAAGCCGATCCGGAAAACCGATGGCTGTGGCGCATGAGTCCCCGCCGCCTGGAAGCGGAGGCCCTGCGAGACGCTGTTCTGGCCGTCAGTGGTACGTTGGATCTTTCGCCCGCCGAAAAGTCCATAGTCACCGAAGTTGGAAACGGTGACATCGGACGAACACTGAAGACGAATTCCTTTGCAGTCAGTGACACCAAACGCAGCGTCTATCTTCCCATTGTCCGGGGTGTGGTTCCTGAAATGCTGCGAGTCTTTGACTTTCCTGAACCCAGCATCATCGCAGGTTCTCGTGACGTTACGACGGTGCCAATCCAGGCGCTGTACATGATGAACAGTCCGTTCGTGGTCGAACAATCCAGAGCAATGGCAAATCGCCTGCTGACGGAAACCGGCAATGGTGCAGATCGAATTCACCTGGGCTACCAATTGGCGCTGGGACGCGCAGCGACCAGTCAGGAAATTGAACGATCACTGAACTTCATAGACACAGCGTATCATGCGGGTGACAGGGACAAACGGCGTCGGCCGGATTCAGAACAAGAAGCGTGGGCCGGATTCTGCCAGGTAGTACTGGCGTCGGCCGAGTTTCGATATCTGGAATAGCCGGAACAAATTTGTTCCGGGAAGTCAGGTTTGCTGCAACAGGTAAAAGTATGTTTCCATATTCCAGACGACAGGTACTTAAGTCGACCTCCTGCGGTTTCGGGTATCTGGCGCTCGCCGGACTGGCCACCGAATCAGCGCGTGCAGCAAAGGCCGTGGCGCCGCTGGCTCCGAAGGAACCTCACTATGCAGCAAAAGCCAGGCGGGTCATCTTCCTGTGCATGCGGGGAGGACCGTCGCATGTTGACACCTTCGATTACAAGCCTGGGCTGAAGAAGCACGAAGGCGAAGCCCCCGGTAACATTGAAGGAGCTGCCAGCCAGAACGGTCGCAAACTGATGCCGTCGCCGTGGAAATTCCAGCAGTATGGCGAAAGTGGACTGCCTGTTTCGGACTTATATCCGAACCTTGCCGAACATGCCGACGATCTGTGTCTGATCAACGGAGCTCACACCACGCTGCCCAACCATCCGCAGGCGCTGGTGCAGCTGCATACGGGTCAATTTCAATTCGTCCGGCCATCTGTCGGATCGTGGGTACTGTACGGACTGGGAACAGAAAACCAGGACCTGCCGGGATTCGTCACCCTGAAACCACCATCGCGACTTGGTGGCGCCCAGAATTACGGCAGTGCCTTCCTGCCGGCGGTTTATCAGGGAACTGCGATCGGCAGTAACGGACAGTCCATTCGGGAAGCGAAGATCGGCAACATCTCGAATCCTCGCTTCGATGTTAAGACACAACGGAAACAAATGGATCTGCTGCAGCAGTCCAACCAGGATCTGTTGCAGCGACACGAACCCAATACTGAACTGGAAGGCGTGATCGAATCTTATGAACTGGCATTCAGGATGCAGTCTGCTGTTCCCCGGCTGATGGATTTTGCGGATGAAACACCGCAAACTCTGAAGCAGTACGGAATCGGTCAGAAGCAAACGGACGAATTCGGTCAGATGTGCCTGATGGCTCGACGCTTTGCGGAAGCAGGTGTGCGATACATCGAGCTGACTCACGAGGGCTGGGATCAGCACAGCGGGCTGAAGGCACGCTTAACAGAGAACTGCGGCGCCACGGATAAACCAATCGCCGGCCTGATTGCGGACCTGAAACAACGGGACCTGTTGAAGGACACCCTGATCATCTGGGGCGGCGAATTCGGTCGTACCCCCGCAGCGAAGAAGTCTGATGGCCGAGACCACAACTCCACGGGCTTTTCCGTTTGGATGGCGGGCGGTGGCGTCAAAGGAGGCATGAGATACGGAGCCACTGACGAATTCGGAATTACAGCCGTGGACAACAAGTTTCACACACACGATCTGCACGCCACGACTTTGCATCTGCTGGGCCTTGATCATACGAAGCTCACGTACCGCTACGCTGGACGTGACTTCCGACTCACGGACGTCCACGGCAACGTCGCTGATGACATCATCGGCTGAAACGGATCTGCGCCGTTTTCCGACTGAACACATTACCGATCTGAGACAATTCTTATTTCGGCACGGCCAGCCAGGTCAAGTACGGGCAGAAACAGAGAAATCCCACTGGTCATGTCATCCGGCATTTCTGACTCGGCCAGCTTCAGATGCGTCGCTCCCGATTCGGCAAAGCCGATCGTGGAATCAAAAGGAACCCATTCGCCGTCGATATACGCTTCCACCCACATGTGGCCGACAAATCCCAGCAGGTGTCGGGTGTGAACCAGTCCGGCAACAACCCTTGAAGGGATTCCCCTGATACGCATAAGGGCAGCCAGCAATATGGCGTGTTCCGTACAGTCGCCTCGCAGTGTGCGCGCGACTTCGTTCGCAGGACTCAACGACGTGGAAAACGGAGAATGCTGCATTTTTGCATGAACGTAGGTCACAAGACGCCGACACACCTCGCGCGGATCAGTCTGGCCGGCGGCCGCTATGGTCGCGATTTTCTGCAACGTTGAATCCTGCAGTGGCATCCAGTGAGTGGCTGGTTGTGAAGGCAGAGTCACGTTTGACGTCTGCAATGCATTTTTCCGAGTAACGACAGACGGAAGCAGAGTGATTCGGGCCGTGGAATTATTAACCCGTTCGACTTTCTGAAACGTCGCCTCCGGTATCTGTGGCAGGAAACCGCGCACAACGCTCAGCATCAAAACCAGTTCAGTATTCTTACGGTCCGAAAACACACGATTGACGGGAACGAGTCCCGCGACGGTCAGGTCCAGCGATTTTCCTGAAGCCGCTTCCAGGGCCTCAGCGGCCGCTGCTGCGTCGAGAGTCAACTTGCCGCCCAGAAGACTTTTTTCCTGACGCAGCACGGTCACCGTGGTGGAAGGGGCCCGATTCGCCGGCGGCATTGGCCGCTGGTTCGCTGCATTGCTGTGGAATTCACCTTCGGTGTCTGAGACAAAAAATGTGGTCGACCTGCTGGGGGCTGAGCGAGGATAGAAACGAATTCGATGTGCCTGCACCTGTCTTGCATCCCCGATGCGCACTATCCGACTCTGCTGCTGAACGGCCGTGATATCCACGATCGACGCTGATTCCGGAAACAGCACGGGCACGACAATTCGGCCGGGCGAACTCGCCATAACTTGCGGCAACCATTCACTGATGACAGGGGACCGGACATCACCGTGAATACGCACGTCGAATTCCCTGCGCGTCGCGTTAACTTTTTCCTTGATGTGGAAAACGGACCTGGCGCGTATCAGTTCTCCGGTGCGTTCCATACGTGCACCGCCGGCATCAACACGTTGTAGATCGAAACTCAACAAAACACCGCCCGGTGTCTGCCGAGTTTGCAACGACGCACGGAGTGTCAAATCCTGTCCCATACGCTTGAGGTTGAGCTGCGTTTTTCGCCGACACAGACGAATCATCTCTCCCGCTTCGTGCAACGTACGGGACTGAACGTGTTCATAACCAACCGGCGCACCGTCGAACCGAACAACAAACCAACGGTCCAGCGTGTCGTCCGCTGCCGTTTCGTTCTCCAGTGCAGCAGAATATCTTGAACTAGCCAGCAAAAATAACACGACAGTCACATGTCGTATGATCGTCGCCCGGCAGCCGAAACGATCGTTGCAGTGACGGGGATTACCGCTCACAGCGGAAGCGATCGGGAAGGGCATCAGCATACGTTTCCGTTGACAGTTGTAACTTTCAGGATCGGAACCGGCGAATCTGTACCATCTGTACAGATTTCGCGGGTAATTCGGCCGCGCTAAGGCGCCCGAATAGTTTCGCAGGACCGTACGTTCGTGTCTGCGCCGACCCGGAAACGGGGGAAATCTGCTATCGCTGCAAATGATCCTTATCCGTGGCGGATTGGATGCTAGGCTAGAACCGAGCAACATTGTATTGGCAACACGAACGGGAGCCGGTGTATTCCAACCTCTCCGTTGCTGATGCGAAAAACGAACGATGCGTGCAAGAAAGAGTCAGTTTCCGCGGGTCGCCAAAACTGACTCAATTGCAACAGGTTTTCACCAAGAAATAGTCAAATGGGTTTTCTGAAGAAGTTTTTGAAATCTGGCTACCGCGACGGCGATACACCACACGGTGTCAGCAGCTTTCAGAGTCTTTCTGAAGATCAGCTGGAAGAGCACATGAGTGTTGCTCGATATGGCGACTTCACGCTGACGGATGCCGTACGGCCTTCGTACAATCTTGAAGTCATTCCGGAAACAGGATACCGACACGAATGGTACGTCGACGCAGAATCCGGCGTGCGCATTCCTGTGCTGATGAGCTCAGTCAGCCGCGAGCGGCTGTTCGACACATTCCTTTCTCTGCTGGACCCGCTGGGCGAATCTGTTGATGTCGTTCTGGAGACCAGTCACGACAAGAACAACGGTCAACACACGGACCTGTATCGTGAGCAAATCGACCTGCCCGTTCTGCAGAGCATTCTTTACGACTTCGAAGACATGTTGCTGGACGACGGATGCTGCGGTATCGCAGTTCTGAATCCTCGTAAACCGATGGAAGTGCAACTGGACGAACACAAGCTGTTGTTCGTCTACGGCCACGAAAATTCGGACTACGAACGGGCGCTGGACGATAACCGTGTTTCGTGTCACGAGGAGATACGATTCATCACGGAAGCCGAACACGTTCATTCGTCCAGCGACGAGTTTCAGGATCGATTTGGACAGCTTTGTTATCACCTTGGTATCGACGATTGACACTTCACTTCAGTTGAGGTGGAGGCAACAACTGTGACCACTCGTTCCGCGACCAAAGTGCGGGGCATTGGCTACACCACGTAACTGCTGGTTATCGACCGACATGGATGCCGTCGCAGGACAGCATTGGAGTTTTGCGATGTGGATCCCCACTCACATTCGCAGCACTGGTGGCTCATATTTACGACTGATTCTCATTGCATCAGTCTGTGCTGCCGGAAGCTGTGGTTGTACCAGCATTCCCAGGTTTTCGGAGCCCCGAGAGCCATTCGGCGAAACAGCACAGTCCTCGGGCATCGTTCGGACTCCGGTCTTTGAAGACGGCACCGACGATACTGATTCCAGTCACCCAGGAGGGATGAACGGGACAACAGATATCTTTAAGTGGGAGCCATTGGCGACCACCGCCAACGGCCGAGACATCGAAGGCGTAACAATCGGCCAGACGGGCTATCGCACACTTGTTCTCGGCAGCCTCGCCGGAAATGACCCGGTAGCACTTTCGCTGACCGAACAGCTGGCCCGATATCTGCATCAGAACAGAGTGATCCTTGGAGGACTGCATTCTCTGATCGTAAGAAATCCTAATCCCGATGGTCAGGCATTGTCGCGCCGCGAAAATGGAAGTGGCGTCTATCTCAATCAGGAATTCCCGAACAGCACAGCTACAGGAGACGAACTCCGGAGCGTTGAGCCGGAGATTCGTTTTATTATCGAAACAGTTCGGGAATATCAGCCGCAACGTGTGATTCACATTCGAACGTTCAGCGGAAATCGAGGCGTTGTGGCTGCCAGTGACGGTGCTGAGAAATCAGCACGGGATGTTGCCAACTGGCTGGAGTTCGACTTTGTCGATCTTCCCGGAAAATCGGCCGACGGTACACTCGAACGATTTCTGTCATCGTCGACATCATGCGAAGTCGTAACGATCGCAATTCCAGCCTCATCCCGGAAGAATGAGATATGGGACTCTTACGGCGACGCCTTACTGAACCTGTTCCTGGCAGATGACTACTCAACACGCGAATTGGCCCGATCCAAATCGCACGCGGCTTCGGCTGATCGGCGAGGCCGCAAGGGCGATCGTTATCGTGCACCGAACACGTATCAAGGATCTGATCGCAGTACTAACGGGGGCGTGGATAACGTACCTCTTCGCCCATAAGCATCCCCCCCAATGCCAACCTTCCGATTGCTTCCTTTGCCAATGAGGCAACGATGGGTGACGGAAACTCCGCCACAGGAACAACGAACGACATAGGCTCGCGGCACCGAACAGCGTGCCCTGAACGGCGCGACACAGCCATGGGCTGAAATCAAACAATCACTCCCACCCATACCCCCTCGTCCCGCGCTCGTTCGTGCCAGGCCCCCACTTCGACCACCTAAACACGCCACTTGATGGTAAACATGGGTAACACACGTCGAATATATCATCGTTTCAGCTGATGACTAACCGTCACAACTGATGTTGTCGATATGATTGTGTTCCGGTAATTTCTGCGACATGGCTGTTATCCGGGAAGTCTGAAGTCAACTTCTGCAGCCTTTAACCGGAACAATTTCGGGCGTGAGGACCCTGATGCAGCCATTATCGAGTTCGGTCGAAGGAACGATTGGCCTCGGGCAACCCGTGCCTGAAAGCCCCCTCGGACTGTTACCTGCGGACAGTTCATGGGAGCCAACGCGTGTGGAATCTGTATTGATCCTGGGGAAAGGCCGCGCTGCTCGGGCGGTACTCGTAAAGGCCACCGATCCGTCAGACGATCGGCATCTGTGCGTGGAGAAGATATTCTCTCCTGGCCTGTTGACACGTTTTATCTATCGCTGCGCTTTCCAGGCACCATTCGGGTATCAAAATTCTGAGGACGCGATCCTCGCATGCTTTTATCGGCGTCGTGTGGCCGATGCTCTGATACGAGTTTTTGTGCCGGAAACCCGAGTTGCCACGCCACTTTATGCTCGGTGGGATGCAGATTCGGGGGCGTACGCTCTGGGCAGCGAATTGATTCAGGGACGGGGTATTCGTCCTGGACCGGTCAATCATCGCGCGCTGCGTAACCTGCTGCCGTGGACATCGTCGTCCAGCGAAGATCGCTCGCCCGAAGAAATTGATCAACTACTTGATCTGATGCATCGTCTGGAATCACTACTGCGCGAGTCCGGACTCGTCGGTTCCGGGTGGCAGGTCAGCAAAGCGGCTGTCGTTTCGACGGCCAATCTGTTGCGGACCGACGACGGTTATGTTGTGGTTGATCTGGAATCCGGCATTCCTGCGATGCTGGTTTCGCACTACATCGCTGCCGGGCTTCGACTAAAGACACTACCGCTGTTCGACGACGTGGACCAGCAGACCCTGCAAGCATTCATCGATAAGAACAAATTCAAAATCAGGGCAACTCTGGATGGCGACAGATTTAAGCTACTGGCTGCTGATGTTGAACGACTTGTCCACCACTCTGCGAACTGGAAGCAGGCAGAAATATCTGTCATGAGACAGGGACTGCCATTTGTCAGCGCCGGATTTCAAGCGATCTATCGCAAGCGGTGCCTGGACATCTGGCACAGAAACGCGATCACGGACAGTAAGACAGATGAACGGTTTCGAAACAGTTCCCGCCTGTTTACTCGAATGACTTATTGGTGTGGATGCGTCCCCGGACCGTTGGGACGATTCACGCAAAGGTACAGCGGAAATGCCGGGTTTCGTAAACGGGTGCGCAAGCTGATCACTGACTCGGCCGATCGAGCTGCGGCTGTGGCTGGCTTTTGCCGAAGAAAAACACAGGAGTTTTCGGAAGAAGGGCGTATTCGCAACGACCGCACGTTTGCCGGGCCGAGTTTGCGGTTTCAATGCAACTGGCTGATGTCAAAGGTATTGCCCGTGGCTGCACATCGTTGGTTTTCAGACGGTGTGCACAGACGCAATCACATGATCCGCTTGTTTCTGCTGGTCGTATCAAATCGATTTCAGGGAGGCTTCGGAAGGTTACAGATTCGGTCGTTGATTCGCGACTGGGAACATTCCGGTCGGTTGAATCCGGGGGAACATGATGTGCTGCAGCAATCGTGTGAGTCTCAGGAACTGGATGAATATGCGCGCTGTTTTGGTATGCATCTGAGTATCAAACTTGCGACGCCGGTGTTGATGCCACTTAAGGTAGGCGGATTTGCGGCCTTTGCCGCAACCGGGAGTTTTCTGTATCTGCTGCCAATGATTGTGTCGCCTGTTCTAAGAACATTGATCACCCTGATTCGAATGGTCGGCAGGTCAGGAACCGGGACCGCGTACGGTGAAGCCCTGTTGATTGGTGTGCTGCCGGTAATTGGAAATCTTGCCTTTCCGATACAAATGTATTCGTCACACCCGCGACTTTCCATCTTCCTGATTCGTGATGCTGCCGCCCGACTGTCTCAGCTGTTTCCAGTCTATGGCGGACGTGATTCGCGACTGGAAATCGCAGCCATCAAATTTGCCGACATTCCGGTGGAGTTGCTGGATATTGGAACCGGCATTACACGCCGCGTCCGTCGCTGGTTGTGGAAGCGACATAACACGGCCAAGACGACACGTGTCTCTTTTCCAAAGGTCTCTCGCTGGGACAAACTCGCGGACGAACAGCTGGCTCTGATGAAAACGGCAGAAGGACGGAAACGTTCGCTTACCAGTGAAATCGAAGATGCGAGGCCAGCGTTGTTGGCAGGCAAGGCCGCGTAAGGCACACCGCGCAGGCGATCGTTGGTTAGCACACAGTTCGTTTGCTGCTATTATCATCGGTCCGACGGACACACGTGTCCGTCCTCAGCGAAAACAGACACGAACCCAGTTTCGTATCACCAGATGCGAATTTCAAAACCGGCGAATCTTTGCATCCAGAATCCCCTAATCGACATGTCAAACCGCAACTATTCACCGCACCAGCAAAAAGTCATCAAGCGGTACTACGACAACCGCGACGCCATCGACGATCAGCGATTGAGTGAACTGGTGACCAATCTGTATCTTGCTTCCGGTAAGAAGCAGGAAAAAATGTGGGACACCGCCGAACAGATTATGAATCGTATGGGATTGCCGGATTCCCGAATTCAACACGTCATGGACGTCCGTGATCCAGCCGTTCTGGCAAAAATCGTTGAGGATTTGCTCAGTGGAAAGCTGCAGAAGAAGAAACCCAAGTCTGCACAAAAGGAAAAGGGTTGATTCCAGAAGTCTGCCGGCGGGCCCGGCCACACTCTGAATACATCAAACAGCCGTTTTTTCTCGTTCGTTGCCGCCGGAAACTGTCACCACAACGCATCAACAGACGTCACTGCCAATGCAGGAATCACTAAGCTGATATTGCCCCGAAATCTGCGATCTAGTACTCACCCGGTATGAACAAACAGCACTCACCCTCATTTCGACCGTGGCTGATCGTCTCGTTCACTCTGCTGGCGATATTTGTGCTGGGCAGCTGGCTGCATCCGACAGGGCGGAGCATCTGGAACGATCTGGACAAAACGACGTTTCTGGTCCTGAACGGATCGCTGACGTCACTGCAGAACGTTCCCGGCTGGACTGCCCTGTGGGCCTTCACCAACATGCGAGTATTCGACATTGTGGCCATGCTTCTGATGGTAACGTTCCTGTGGACTGCCGGAGTTACGTTTCCAAAATCTGAAATCAAAGCGGGCACCGTCAGGTTTGTGGTCCTGCTGCTGTTCCTGCTGGCTGTCCGCGAAGGATTTCATGAGGTGGTTAGTTTCTTCGACTGGGGTCGCTCCGGACCGTCTCTTGTCTATGAGCCGTGCGTGCGGTTGAGTGAACTCTACCCGCGACTGAATCCGAAGGACGTCTCACCGGACAGTTTTCCCGGGGACCATGCGGCGGTATCCATGCTGTGGGCCGGATTCACGCTGGTGACGGTCCGCAACCGCTGGACTCCGATGGTTGTCCTCCTTACAGTCTTTCTGATGCTGCCACGTCTGGTTGGTGGAGCTCATTCTCTGAGCGACGACGTTGTCGGGGGAGGCTTTGTCACGTTGCTTACGCTGGCCATCGCCATGGGAACGCCAGTACTGCGAACCGTTTCTGATCGTGTATTCGCCTGGGTTAACCCTCTGATTGATCGCGTATTCCAACTCTGGCCTTTGAATAACCTGGTCACTGTGTCTGGCAAAGCGTCCGACAGAGGCAAGGCAGCTGAAGGCGAACGCGAGCAACGCCCGGCCGCCTGAAATGCAAGTCAGGCACAGTGGCAGTCGGACTCAGGCCAGCGACGACCCGCATACGCCTGACATTCCGTCAGTCACGACCGCATAAGGAAGCTCTCAGATATTCTCGATTCAGACGCGCGATATTGCTGACTGAAATCTCAGCGGGACAGGCCGCTTCGCACTCTGAGGTGTTGGTGCAGGAACCGAATCCTTCATCGTCCATCTGCGAGACCATGCTGACCACTCGCTCAGACCGTTCCTGCTGCCCCTGCGGCAGGATGGCCAACTGAGAGACCTTTGCCGACACAAACAGCATGGCCGAAGCATTTTTGCAGGCAGCAACACAGGCACCGCAACCGATACAGGCAGCAGCATCCATAGCGACTTCCTGCTGGCTTCCGGCGACCGGAATGGCATTCCCGTCCGGAGCATTTCCGGTGTTAACAGATACGTAACCGCCCGAGGAGATAATTCGGTCAAACGCCGAACGGTCCACGACCAGGTCCTTCACAATGGGAAACGCGGTCGCTCTCCACGGTTCAATCGTGACCGTGTCACCGTCATTGAACCGACGCATGTGCAACTGGCATGTGGTCGTGGCAGTGTCCGGCCCGTGGGCCTGTCCGTTAATCATCAGGCTGCAGGTGCCGCAGATTCCTTCACGACAGTCGTGATCGAAGGCAACGGATTCCTGCCCCGATTCGATCAGTTGCTCATTCAGAACGTCCAGCATTTCCAAAAACGACATATGTGTGCTGACACCGTTCAGCTGGTAGTTGTCGAATTGGCCCGGGGAATCCGGACCGCTCTGCCGCCACACACGCAGTGTCAGATTAATTAGCTCGCTGCTCATTATTTGTAGCTCCTCGTTGCAGGAGGGACGTTATCGAAACTCAGCGGTTCTTTGTGAAGTGTCGATTCTTCACCAACGCCGTGGTATTCCCACGCAGCAACATAATTGAATGCCTCGTCATTACGTTTGGCTTCACCCTCGTCAGTCTGATGTTCTTCACGAAAGTGACCACCACACGATTCCTCACGATGCAGCGCGTCTTTGGCCAGCAACTCCCCGAATTCCAGGAAGTCTGCCACTCGACCTGCTTTCTCCAGACTCTGATTAAAAGACTCACCGTTGCCGAGCACGCGAACGTTTTTCCAGAACTGTTCACGAAGCTCCTGAATCTGTCCCACAGCCGATTCCAATCCGGCTTTGTCCCTGGCCATGCCGCAGTTGTCCCACATGATCTGGCCGAGATTCCGATGGAAGCTGTCCACCGTCCGCGTCCCCTGAACGGACAGCAGCTGATCAATGCGACCTTTCGCAGATTGCAGCGCTGCGACACAAGCGGGGTGATCTTCCGGCACGGTCGGCAGCTGAGATGTCGCCAGATGGTCACCAATCGTGTACGGAAGAACAAAATAGCCGTCTGACAGTCCCTGCATCAATGCACTGGCCCCCAGACGGTTAGCACCGTGATCAGAGAAGTTGGCTTCGCCCAGAACGAACAGACCAGGCAGGTTACTCATCAAATGGTAATCAACCCACAGTCCCCCCATGGTGTAGTGAACGGCCGGAAAGATTCTCATCGGAACCTTGTACGGGTCTTCGGCCGTGATCTTGTGATACATGTGGAACAGGTTGCCATACTTTTTGCGGATCGCATCTTCGCCGTCTCGTTTGATGGCATCGCGAAAATCCAGATACACAGCCAGATTCGTGTCACCGACACCAAACCCGGCATCGCAGCGTTCCTTGGCCGCTCGCGAGGCGACATCGCGAGGCACAAGATTTCCGAACGACGGATAGCGGCGCTCCAGATAGTAGTCGCGGTCCTCATCGGGTATCTCCGCAGGCGTCCGTGAATCGCCCGCGTTCTTCGGCACCCACACCCGACCGTCATTCCGCAGACTCTCACTCATCAGAGTCAACTTGGACTGATAGTCGCCGCTGACCGGAATACATGTTGGATGAATCTGCGTATAACAGGGGTTGGCAAAATAGGCGCCTTGTTTGTGGCACCGCCAGGCGGCGGTAACATTGCAGCCTTTAGCATTGGTTGAAAGATAATAAACATTGCCGTAACCGCCGGTACACATAACAACAGCGTCAGCCGTGTGTGTCTCCAGCTGTCCCGTGACCAGGTTACGAACGATGATACCGCGTGCAACACCTTCCACGACAATCAGCTCAAGCATTTCGCGGCGGGCATACATCTGCACCTTACCAAGCTGCACCTGACGCATCATGGCCTGATAGGCCCCCAGCAGCAGCTGTTGTCCGGTCTGTCCACGTGAGTAAAAGGTTCGCGAAACCTGAGCACCGCCGAAAGATCGATTGGCAAGTGTCCCTCCGTATTCACGTGCAAAAGGAACCCCCTGAGCAACACACTGGTCAATAATAGTGTTGCTGACCTGAGCCAGTCGATACACGTTAGCTTCGCGTGCTCGGTAGTCGCCACCTTTGACCGTGTCGTAGAACAGTCGCCAGATGCTGTCGCCGTCGTTCGGGTAATTCTTCGCCGCGTTGATGCCGCCCTGAGCCGCAATGCTGTGAGCTCGGCGCGGGCTGTCCTGAAAACAGAAAGATTTGACTTCGTACCCCAGTTCAGCCAGTGAAGCCGCGGCTGAGCCGCCTGCCAGACCAGTACCCACGACGATGACACTGAACTTGCGTTTGTTGGCCGGATTGACCAGCTTCATATTGAAACGGTGCTTATCCCAGATCTGGTCCACAGGACCTTCGGGCACTCGCGAATTCAAAGTTTCACTTGCAACGCGAACCATCAGAGAACCTCAGGTGATGTCTTGTTGTTCCGGATCAGTAGTCGGACCTGCACGAATCAATCGAAGCGTTTGCAGAAAATCAGCTGCTCAGGACGACCCAGCCGAGTACACAGATGAACCCCAGAGCAATGGCCCAGGCAAACAGCATACTGCCGATTTCTATCAGCTTGTTCCATTTCGAGTGAGAAACTCCCAGCGACTGTAAAGCACTGCGGACACCGTGTGAAAGATGAATGCCCAGCAGGATCAACGCGACACCATAGGCCGCAAAGCTGACTGGACTGGACAGCACCGTATTCACCGTCGCATATGCACCGCCGTCCGTTGGATAGACCAGATCAGGTCGCATCTTAAACTTCAGGTCCACAAGGTGCAGAACCAAAAAGGCCCCGATACCCAGTCCCGTCAGCAGCATCCAGTTGGAAGCTCCACCGCCGGGAAGTGCAAAGACTCCCTGTTTGGATTCCTTCTCATCGTACTGTCTGGACCGAGCACGACGACTCATCGCCGTCGTTGACACCGCCAGTCCCAAGTGAGCAAGGAAAGTGGCCAGGAGACCAACTTCTGCAGCTTTCAGCAGTACTCCCATGCTGTGCAGGTTCTCGGCATAAGTGTTAAACGCTTCCTCTCCGGCGAACAACAACAGGTTACCACTGAGATGAGTAGCCAGAAACCCGCACAGAGCCAGACCGGTCAGTGCCATCAGCACTTTCTGGCCCACGGACGTGCAACAGATCCGGATCATGGGGCCCAGTCCCGGAACCTTCGCGAGAAGCTCAGCGGGGATACAGAAAATTCGGCATAGTGCGTCCAAAGCCCCGCTCCTTCAAGCGTGGGATCAACAAACAGGCAAATCGAACGGCCGGTGATTATAGGATGCGTCCCTGGAACTTCAACGGACCTCAGTCCGCGATCGAACTGAAACAAGCCAACGTCTTCCTGAGACGTACTATGCAGAAACTTCGGCCGTATGAGCAACCTGCGTCTCGCTGTCGACATGGTGCCTCTTCACCAGAAACCAGATCGTAGCGACGATCAATGGCATGGCTCCGGCCACAAAAAACATCTGTCGGAATCCAACTCCATCAAAGGTCGGCAGGTCGATGATCATACCGAGCAAGGGCGCTGAGAACCCGACTCCCAGATCCAGACAGCCCAGTGTCAGATTAGTACCGCTGCCACGATAACGAGCCGGAAAGGTGCCGGAACCGAGCGAGACGATTGAAGGGAACAGCAGCGCGTGACCAAAACCACACAACGATGCAGAAAACAACAGGTGCCACGATTCAGTCACGGGAATCAACGCCCACAGGCCAAACCCCTGGAAAATCAGACCGCAGAAAATGAGTCGATATCGGCCGACGCGCTGACTGAGCGCTGCGGTACGCAGCCGAAAAGCGAAGGCCATGATCGCGTAGGCCGTCCAATAGGTCGCGATGCCGCCAAAGTCTGCGTGCCGGGTGAATCGCACCAGATACAGCGAGGGCACGGTAAATACGATCCCCATTGCCACGGCGACCAGCATGACCCACCCAGGCCAGTAATCACGCGTCAACCGGATCAGTGACGGCCGCGTCGGATGCTTTTCCGGTCGGGACAGTCCTCGAGTCGCCTGGATCAGGAAAACGATATAGGCGGCAATCAGCACAACGGTTGCCTGAAAGACGCGAGGAAAGAAATCATCGGCGTTATCGTTGCACAGCGAACGCAATACGTCAGACAGCTGTGGCCCGAGGATCATTCCAATGAATCCACTGCTGCCGAACAGAGCGATGAACTCCGTGCGGCGGCGTTCGGTCACGCAGGACTGAATATGGAAGGTCCCGCATGTGAACATTCCTGCAAGGCCCACGGCGAACAGAATTCGTCCGGCATACAGCATTGGTGAAAGCTGCGTCAACGAGGCAAAGATCGCCAGTCCGAAGAAGTTCAGAGCACTCATGAACAGCCAGACTCGACGCACTCCGAATCGGTCGATCGACTGGCCGAGAAAGATACGGACAGTGATCGCCGCAATTACACCGTACTGAATCACGCGTCCTGGTAGTTCCTCGTGGTACTGAGTCGCGCCGGAACCGTGAGCCGCCAGCCACGCAACCCAGTCGGCAAAGATAAATGTCGCGGCGTTCGCCGTTACGACCGTCAGATTAGCCAGGTACGAGAAGATAAAAACCGGATCACTTGTCCGTTCAAGCGTGCCGACGCTCTTGCGGGCTGGTGCTGCGACTTCGGCAGACGCTGCCGGAACAACACTGTCCACTTCCTGCGGATCGCGAAACGGAGCAGTGACACTGTCTGCCGGTGGCGTATTTTCGATCTGTGAATCAGCCACCAAACGCTCCGTACCTGCGGACGCCGTAGCGGAAAGCCACCCGATTGGCAGCCAGCAGAACCACGATCCAGCTGGCCTGAATCGATAACTCGACGACCAGCGTCTCCGGAGGAATCCTGCCCAGAAGAATCGCCGCCGGGAAATAGGCGAGATACTTGAACGGAAGATAATTAACCCACGGGATCCATTCCGAGATCCATTCCAGCGGGATCATGTGTCCGGACAGAAAGTAGTTCATCATCATATAGACGAAAATCAGCGAACTGACTTCCAGAAACCAGAACGAAATAAGTCCAATTAAGGATTCAATCAGAAATCCGATCAGAAACGCCATCAGCAGGGAACAAGTCCAGGCCAACGTCACCTGGGGGGCCGGCCAGCCCGGCAGATAATCCCGACACAGCCAGAACACAAGACAAAACGGTCCGATGGCCACGGCGTAGTACACAAGTTTGTGAGCGATCCGATGCCAGAACAGATAGTCCAGCATGTCCACGGGCTGAATCAGATATTTGCGGACGGAACCATCCCGCACAGACAAAGCAATTCCGTTGGCCAGTCCTGGCATACTTGAGAACGCTCGGGCCACCATAACCAGCAGATAATACGCGACCATGTTGGCATAGCTGTAACCGTTCAGCACGCGATCCGTGTCACCGTCGATGCTGGCATTGTCGAAGATGGCATTCCACAGAAAAATCTGAGTAACGATAGGCAGAAAGCGGACCAGAGTGGCGAACGCAAAATCGCCTCGATAGACCAGTCGTTCCTCCATAGCTGTCTTCAGTATCAGCCATTTTACTCGAGCTGATGCGACGATGTTCTCTTTCAGGGAATACGAAGTGGAGGTCGACATCTGTGAATTCTACCCCCCCTCTGTACTGAATAATTCCGCAATGACGTCTTCCAGCGGGCGTTCAGAAACGCTGATGTCTTCGATGCTGTATTCGGCCAGAATCTGAGACAGCACGGCTGAAACCTTTTGTTTTTCCACCTGCAGCCGCAGCATCGGAGGGCGGTCTTCCAGCACGACACCATATCGATCGATTCCGTTCGGTGTGCTGTCGCTGGCAAAGTGAAGTTCAACAATCTTGTGCTGGCTGAAACGATCCACAATTTCGGCCAGAGCTCCGTCGTGAATAACGGCCCCCTTGTTGATCACGATCGCCCGATCACACAACGCTTCAACGTCTTTCATGTAATGGCTGGTCAGGATCACCGTGATCCCCTGTTCCTTCTGATACTTAAGAAGGAATTGCTGAACTTTTCTCTGGCTGACCACGTCGAGACCGATTGTCGGCTCATCCAGAAACAACACGTCCGGACGATGGAGCAGGGCGGCGATCAGCTCCATGCGCATGCGTTCGCCCAGCGACAATTCGCGGACGGGCTGGCTCATCAGCTCTGTGACGTCCAGCAGTTCTGTCAGTTCCTGCAGCCTCGAATTATAATCCTGCGTGCTGACGCGATAGATTTCCTTGTGCAGGCGGAACGATTCCTGAGCCGGCAGGTCCCACCACAGCTGTTCCTTCTGTCCAGTCACCAGTGAAAACCGGCGACGATAAGCGTCTTCTCGCTTCCACGGGACATGTCCCAGGACAGTCGCCGTGCCGGATGTCGGAACAATCAGACCGGACAACAGTTTCAGCGTCGTCGTCTTACCGGCCCCATTGGGTCCGAGAAACGCCAGCATTTCGCCTTCTTCAATGGTGAAACTGACATCGTTGACCGCCTGAACCTGGCGATATTCACGGCGAAACAGTCCGCGCAGGGAAGCCAGCAGTCCTTCGCGTTTGCGGTATACTTGGTAGGTGCGGCCCAGATTCTCGACGACAATTGCTGGCATCGCGGTGATCGTAGTGGAGTCTGAGGTGATCACCAATTGGCTAAGTGAAAAGAAGGCCGCCTTTTCTCTAAATGTGAGCTTCCGGCACCGTACGCACTCAGCCGCAGCGACCGACGGGAACCAGAACAGGCCAAAGTCGGATGCCGCCGCTAAGGTCGTTCCGTCAACACAGTTCGCAGCACAGCAACCGGTTTTTCTGAAGCTGTTACGGCAGAGTCAACGAACGTCTGCAGATTCTCCTTAGCCCTGTTCTGGGCCACTTCCACGGCCGCCCCGACAGAAATTGCCTTTGTCAGATCGCCCGCTCCGGCCCCCAATCCGCCAAACAACTGTGTAATCTGTTTGACTCGGGGATCATTTGCTATGACCTGCTGCTGATCAGCAGAAATGTCCTGATGCGTTGCTGCGCCCGTCACGCGGCCGGCGAATCCCCATTCCGCCTTCTTTCCATCCCGGTGATACAGGTCAATCGTCACCAGGGCGCTGCCGGTGGTCGCATTCAGCTTCATCTGACTGACTTCCACCACACCAGCCTGTTGACCAGTGGCAATTGTGACAGCGGGCGGGGGCAGCGGCTGTCCGGGAGCCGGGACGTTTGTCACTGACTTTAGATTATCAGCGGAGGCCCCAGCGGTTTCGTTCAGGAGTTCGCTGAGTTGCGACCGCACCTGCCCGGCCAGAAGCTCCAGTGCCAGTGTTTCCGGATTGGCGTTGGCATCATCTTCCGAAATGAACCGGCCCGCCTGAAGAATCAAACGACACGTCCTGCCAAAAATGCGGTCTGTCTGCAGCAGCAGGCGGCGGAACCTGTGGTCGACATCATCGGTCGTGTCCGGGGGCAGCGATCGTACCAATTCCGCCGCAGGAATCTGACGCACAGCAGCACGAACATCAGCCTGCTTCAACGTCTCCACGTCGGTGATGCCGTTCAGAATTCCGACCCCCGCAAGCTCACGAATCACGGGCTTCTGCAACAGCTTCCGTCGCACCAGTTTTTCAGAAATCTCAATGACGATAACGTCAGGCGTCGGTTCGCCCGCTTCGTCGAGTTCCAGAATCTGCAGTCGCTCCTTCAGGAATCCCATACGTTCGATCTCGCCAGTTCCCGCCGCTGCAAGTGACCTGATATGGGCCGTCAGAAGTGGGATGATCGGATCCTGCGCGACGCTGCCTTCTTGTGCCACAGCGACGAACCGAGCATACAATTCCGGAACATTCTGCTTCAGCCACGTGCCCCTTGTCAGAATTGACACGGTCCCGTCCTTTTCGGCCGGCAGCAGCGCACCCAGCAGGCGAGCACCGTCCTGCAGAATCAACACGTCAACCGCGCGCTGACGTATCGGGACTTCAGCGTAAGTCGGGAGGCTGTCCACGGCGCAGATGAGCAGCGCCATCACGAACCACCGATTCCGTGCTGAAGTCGTTTCTTGGCAGCTGCAGTCGGTCATCAGCCTCACGCGATCATTATTGAGTTGAACCGGGGAAACGGAGTCCGTGCCCGTAAACCTGCCCACTGTCAGCAGTTTCACGCAATTAATTGTTTGCAGGGTTGAACAATTTGTAACGTTGCGGGTTAACAACATAAACGTCTCCTTTATACAACACTTCGTCATAAAACGACTTGGCCCTGAATTTACTGGGTTTTTGCGTCCGGCGCGACAATTGCTTTGTGCTCATGCGGAAAGGGGCTCCGGCCATAGGGGGTAACTTCATAAACGCATAAAGGCTGAACCTCTCCGTTTCTTCTTTCCATAACACAGCCTTGCACGCTCACTTGCGGCCTCGGCGAACGCCTATCCGCCTGCGCAATCCATTTGCTCAGGACCACATATCATCGACAACTGCTCCAGTCATCAGGAACCGGCTCATGAGATCGCCGTTGAGCTCACAGGAACATCCGCCAGTATGGCTTAATGGCCTGATTGACCAGGTCACGTGTGCCATTGTCGATCACGACAGCCATGCGCCGATTGGCTGTCATTTCTATCGAAATCCCCACACTTCAGAATGGGAAATCTCTGCATATGTCTCGTCCACAGAGGTTGTCGGAGGTCCGATGGATGGCAAGGAAGTGAACCCGCCGGTGCAACTGGACATCAGTTTTGTCATTGACCTGTTCGATGGCATTCCGACGGTTCACTGGCAGTCCGATCCAGTCGCGTCCGATGACGAACTCGCCCAGCACATTTCGTTTTTGGGCGACATCGGTGGGCGTTGTGTGTGGCTCAGGATTCTGCGAGGTGCGCCCGAGGGAACCGGCCCCGGTCGCCTGGTCCACGCCGGCAGCGGCAGGATTGAGAATCTCTGGTAGTGAATTCAGGGGCGGAACAACGCATCCTTCTGGTGCGATGAAAAGCCTCTTTCCGTCACGTTAAGTCGTTAGCGCTGGCATTTCGAACAATAGAACGTCGATCTCTGAGCCTGAACAATTCTCCGGACCACACCAGCGGCGCACCTTTGACACGGCTCGCCTTCCTTCTGATAGACCTGATGCTTGTTCTGGTAGCCGCCGTCTTTATTCAGCGCATTTCGGTAGGTCCCGTCTCCAAGCGTTGAGCCTTCATATTGAATCGCTTCCTTCAGGATTCGTTGAGTAGCGGCCTGAATTGCGGACAGTTGTTTATTTGTCAGGCGCTGAGATGATCGCTTTGGCGAGACACTCGCTTCGTGCAGAATCTCGCTGGCATACAGATTGCCAATGCCGGCGACAAGCTTCTGCTCCAGCATCGCCACTTTGATCGGACGGCTGGTCCGACTGAGTTGCTGCTTCCAGTCGTCAGTCGACATACGAAGCGCGTCCGGGCCCAGCACGTTTCGAACTTCTTCCATCCGGTCACTGTCCAGCAGACGCACAGTGCCCAGACCGCGTCGATCCCAGAATTCGAACGAGCTGCATTTTCCCCGCTTGGGTGCCATATGCCAGCACAGGCGTCGGTGTTCGGGCGTTGGTGGCTCAGACACCAGCATCAGACCCGTCATGCGCGGTTCGATGACGATGAACTGTACGTCGGCCAATTCAACGACGACACGTTTTGCCAGCCTCCAAACGCCTGTAATCTTCTGGCCGGCAACCTGTTTACGGAATTTCCCGGGTGAAGGCGACACCTGAATGGGTCGACGAGTACAGGCACAGAACTCCAGTTCGATGATCGTCCGCCCGACGATTTCGGGCCTCAGTCCTCGCACCATGGTTTCAACTTCGGGCAATTCCGGCATTCGTGAACCTCAACTGATTGAACTTGTGAATTCGGAAGACGGCCGCGGCCACAGCAACGGTGGTTCTGAATGTCTGGCCGCTCTGGTTCCGTCAGATGACGAAATCACACTTTCGGCAACGATCCGTTCGACCTGGCGGCTCGCAATCAAATCCGATTACACTGCCGACGCCCACTCAGCTGAAGATCGACATCGCACGGTTACGGGAGCTGCCAGGACTAAACAGTCGTCTCTCTAACAGCGTAACCGGAATCACCGGGTTGACCAGCAGCGTCGAAAGATTCGCAGCATTCCAAACGACTTGTATGTCAGGGAATTGGCGGAATATTCTTGACGCCATCCGCCCGCACGACGATGCTAGACAACAGGTCGGTCTAACGCCGTACGGGTTTATGTACGCGCGGGTCCGTTTTGCATACCGCTTGTGGTCAAAAATTGGTTTCTCATCCACCAAAGGCGTCTCCCATGCTGCGAAAGTCTGTTCAGCTGTTTACCGCGGTGACTTGTTTGTGTTTTGCAGCCGCTTCCGCTTCGGACAAATCGGCAGAGTCCGACGTTCATCAAAAGGCGGCGCAGCTGAGAATGGAAGCCCGAGTTGCTGCCGAACGAGGTGAATTCAGTACCGCCGTCAAGAACATTATGGAGGCATCAGAACTGACAGGAGACCGCCAGACCGCCGCACGCGCCCGGCGACTCACTCCATCAGCCGCCGGGGGCAGCCCGTTCGCCAACTTTCAGGAAACCATGACCCTGATTCAGGAACAGACCACTCCGCCGGCACGGTGGATATCGGTCGACGGCGAAGGCGGTGCGATGTCCATTTCAAGCCAGGGTGTATTTGTGGGGCTACCCGCAATGATGGCCGTGCAAGCGTTGATGTCTGATGATTCACAATTGTTGAAGGCGGCCGAATTCGCAAAGAATGCCAATCAAAATAAAGATGTCCGTAAAGCGGCAAAACTTCGAATGGTTTCGATTCCTCGACTGGAACAGCATGTTCAGAACCTGGAACAGCAGGGACACCCGATTACCGATGACATTCGCAACATGGCAGGTATCAGCCGCATTGATTACCTGTTTGTATTTCCGGAAACGGGAGATGTGGTCATCGCCGGACCGGCGAGCGACTGGACAGTGGACGCCGAAGGTCGTGCCATCAGCTCGATGACGCAGCGTCCAACTCTGAATCTGGACGACCTTGTGACGTTAACACGAACCTTTGGACAGGCTGGCTCGGGCTTCTTCATGTGTACGATCGACCCCAAGAAGGGTCAGGTCGGTGCTGTACAGGATTTCGTAAAGAAGAATCAGCGGAACCTGAACAAAGCAACGGCGGCTGCATTTACTCAGCAGGTTGAACAGACACTGGGTCTGCAGAACGTGTTTGTTCGCGGCATTCCACAGGACTCACACGCAGCATCCGTTATTGTCGAAGCCGACTATCGCATGAAGGAAATCGGAATCGGCAAACGACAGGGACCGAAGGGGATGAAAAGCTACTTCGATCTGCTGACTCGCTCCGAACAACGCGGATCTTCATCGATGGACGCCCTGCGATGGTGGATGGCTGTCGGCTACGATGCCATCAGAATGTCGCCCGATGGCAAGTCTTTCGAGTTTTCCGGCAACTCCGTTGAGTGTCTGTCCGAAAACCAACTGGTGCATGAAAATGGAGACCGAACGGGCACCGGCAAAGCCAGCCGAGCAAACACGAAATTCGCGGATCTGTTTACGAAACACCTGCCGGAACTGGCTGCTCAGGACCCGGTATTCGCAGATCTGGAAAACGTATTTGACCTCGCCATGGTCGCGGCTCTGATTCACGAACGGGGACTCGGGCTGCGAGCCGGGTGGAGTCCGAAAGCATTCGCCGTGAATGGCGACTATCGAACTCAGTCCGTTGAAGTGCCGGAGGAGCTGATGACAGCGGCTCAGTTCCGAGTCTTTGATGGTCGGAGCGTTGTTGTTCAGGTGGCCGGAGGCGTGCGAGTGGACGTGGCGGACCTGATCAAAGACCAGAATCGCCTGCAGTCTGCCGAAGAACTTGCTGTTCGGTCTGACACGGCGACACCAATCGGCCAGCAGCGTGACAGCTGGTGGTGGGACGCGTCTGACAAGTAATACGTTCTTACTCAGTTTCAAACAGGAAGCTCGGCATTTTCAGAATGCCGGGCTTCTTTTCGTTTGCGGTCGTCACGAAGACACGGCCAGCCCTGCAACGACGTTCTGCCGAGTCTGTTGCGGCCATTTCGAGCACTCACGGGGCACAGGAACGACAATTGGGCAGAATGCAGTTTTCGTTTCCGAGTGGCCACCTACCGGCGTAAGTGACGGGTTATCCGGGTTCTGCGGAACCTGACAAACGCAGCGAATGAATGACGCGTTCCGCTGTCGGTCCAGCCGCATCGATATTTGCCCTGGCAACGTGCATGAGCTAGGTTCCAGAAGCGACGTTGACTCCGCTGCTACGACGCCTGCGAGCGTTACTCACCATTGCCCAGCGGGCAGTGACACCGGATACCAGCGATCGAATTCGTGCGACTGTACCGAACGATTTCCATGAAGCTGTCCATTGTCATTCCGGCATATAACGAAGAGCAGAATATCGGTCTGTGTCTGACAGAGCTGCGCCAAGTCGTCCGTGACGAGCATCAGATTCCATACGAAATCATCGTCGTCAATGACAACAGTTCCGATGGAACGGAGCGTGTCGTTCGGGAGCATATGGAAGTGGACTTCGGCGTTCGCATCGTGAATCGCACCACACTGGGTGGGTTCGGGCGAGCCATCAGATCGGGGCTGGAAGCTGTCGCCGGAGATGTTGTCGTCATCTGCATGGCGGACCTGTCAGACGACCCACAGGACGTGGTCGCCTATTACCGCAAAATCAACGAAGGTTACGACTGTGTTTTTGGCTCACGGTTCATACCGGGCAGCAGGGTTGACAAGTACCCCGTGGTCAAACTCTTCGTCAATCGGATTGTCAACACGTGCATCAGAGTTCTGTTCTGGACACGTTTCAACGATCTGACCAACGCATTCAAGGCCTACCGCACCAGCGTCATTCGCGACTGCGGCCCGTTTCGTTCCAGTCACTTCAACATCACGCTGGAACTGTCGTTAAGTGCGCTGATCCGCAACTACAACATCGCCCAGATTCCGATCAGCTGGCGCGGTCGCACGTGGGGAGCGTCCAATCTTCGCATCAGAGAAATGGGCCGACGCTATTTGTGCACAGTCCTGATGTTCTACTTTCAGCGAATGCTGATTCGCGACGACGTGGTCGCAGAGCAGTTGGCGAATCAGAAGCACTGGCGAGACCACCACGACGAAATCGACGATCACCTGAAAACCGTTCTGGCGCCGGTTAACGAAGGATTCGAGATGCCGGCCGGCACTTCATTGCACAAGCCAGTGTCAAAGTCTGATCCGCAGACGGTCAGCCCTGTCACTTCGTCGCAGGAATTGCCCTCGCCGGCTGTTTGAAGCCAATCGTCGCTTCTTTAGCGACGGGTCGTTGGTGGCAACGCAATCGTCTGAATATCGATCGCTGGAACGGCCGGCCCGGAATCAGAGACAGGGTCCCGCCGATCTGATCGCCGGTCCCTGCTGGACGATTTCTCAGTCGATTCCTTCAGGATATTCCGACGAACCGCGGACGCCGGTCGGTTGGACGTTTTCGCAGCCAGTTGGACCTCAGTGTACGGCGACGAAATGACGCGGCCGTCCGGCGAAATATATTCGACTCGCAGAGCACAGGACGCACGCCCCTTATCCTTCGGGACGTAGGGCAGGAATACGTTATACGATTCGCCGAGCGTACTTTCTGTCCGGTGAGCATTCCATCCCCCATCGTCGAAAGTGAACTTGTGAATGGGCTGAGGGTCCTCGTCGTCCGGATCAAAGTGGACGTACTCGTAAATGTGAATTTTTCCGTGCACGGAAATTGGCGAAGGACTTCCGTGCGGGAACAGCAGAATCTGTCCAGCGAATCCGCGACTCGGCTTTCCGTCCAGCCCCTGGCCTTCCGCCGGTTCCCACAGACACAGAATCTTGACGATTCGTTTTTCCGCTCTGATGGCACTGACGAATGCCACGGGGGACTTGATAATCGCCGCTGAAGTATGCAGCAACGATGAACACCCGGTTGCTGACGCTGTGATTGCGGCAATGATCGTCAAGACTGCAAATGTGTGGCGGCGGTTGACTCCGTTGACCGGAATCACTGCTGTTGTCGAGCGAAGTCTGTTCATCGTCGTATCCATGTTTCCTGCGAACCCAGACCGGCTGAATATTTCACAGCTGGTCCTATTCTTTCTTGCCTCTTCCGATGAGTCTTTTGACCCATGAAGTCGCGGCATTGCCGGACTTCTCAGCCTCTGGCTCTTCCTGCTCACCATCAGCTTCGTCTGCTGTGTCCGCTTCCTGTTTTTCGCGGCTCAGTTGCTCACCGCTGGTTGGAATAATCGTACGACTCGGTCTGTCCTCACGGGCTGCCATTGTCGCAATCTCGTTCCGCGAAAGAGTCGACTTTGCCGGCTTTACAAAAGGCATGCTCGTCTGCGGCGGAAATTCCGTATCACCCTCGGCTGGCGAAGGTGATTCAATGATCGGTACAGCTTCACCTGGATAATTGTCAGATTGCACACCCCCGAAGTCATCGACTTTCGGCAGCATGAACGGATCCATTTCCGATGGCGGGACGCTAAACAGCGGTCCGTGCATCTCTTCAGCTTCCGATTCGATAAAGTGAATCCGTTCTGCTTCCACCTGCTTAATCAATTCTGAATCGATATCGTTATAGATAATGCGTGGCGTCAGGAAGATCAGCAGTTCGGTGCGAACGGTGTTCGTCCCGTCATAGCGGAACAAAGAACCAAGCACCGGCAGGTCGCCGAGCCACGGCACCTTGCGTTCCAGCGTGTCATCCGTTTTCGTGATCATGCCACCAATGACGATGGTCTGTCCATTGGGCACCGCGACAACAGTGTCGGCGATGGCCGTATCAATAATGACCGATTCGATCACGTTGCCACTGGTCACATCTGTGAAGACGGGCACTCCGCCGGCAGAAAGCTTGCTTTTTTCTGCATAGACGTCCATGTTGATGATTCCGTCAGGAGTCACGCGAGGGGTCACTTCCAGAATAATTCCGATGTCCTGCTGTTCAACATCAGGTGACACGATGTTGTCCGTCACAGTCACCCCGTTGACGATGGGCACCTGCTGACCGACCTGAATGCTGGCCAGATTGTTATCCGTCGTACGAATCTGGGGACGACTGAGAACATGAACCGTTCGTCGAGCAGCCAGTGCACGAACCAGAACATTAACCGCATCCGACTGGGCGGAAAAAACAAATCCGCCAAACCCGAGTTCGCCGTTTTCACGCCCCAGCGAGAAGTTACTAAGGCTCTGGGCACCCAAGATACCCGAATCAACCCCGGCGGCTCCCGTGTTGTTGCCGAGCGCAGAGTCCGTATTGTTGAAGCCGAAACCCGGTGTCGGATTAATCGACTGTATGACCGTTTCCTGAAGTTGCTGTCCGTTCGCGTTCTGGCTGATATTGGTAATCGAAACAAGATCGTCAGCGGCCTGCAAAATACTTCGGGAAAACAGCTGCGGGTCCTGAAATCCCAGTTCAATGCCGAACTCGTCGGTATTATCGAGAGCCACTTCAACCAGCAACGCCTGAATGATCACCTGCGGTGGCCTTGCGTCGAGCTCGCTGACGATCTGCTCAACCTGGCTGTAGTACTCCGGTGACGCACTGACAATCAGCGAATTGCTGTTATCGTCCGGGGCAACGATGACTTCCTGACGCATACGTTCGATGTTGCTGATCAGATCATCAGAACTGTCCTGCAGACCCTGTTGCTGCTGCAGAAAGTCGTTCAGAGCCGCAGCAACAATGCTGGCTGGTGCGTTCTCCAGCCTGATCACAGTTGTCGTTCGCTGACGCGAATCCGTCGTATCCAGCCGCAGCAGAATGGCTTCCACCACGGACAGGGCTTCCGCACCACCCACGGCCAGAACCGTGTTCGTTCGGATATCTGCTGAGAACGTCAGAGGGATCAGGCTGCTGGTCGCATCTTCTGCTCCGGAAATCTGAATGCCCAGCTGTTCTTCCTGGTTCTGGTTCTCGAACATCGTCGTCAGCAATTCAACGGACTGCGTTGCATCTGCATTCTTCAGTGCGAACACTTTGATCTCAGCGACGGCAGTCGGCGGCCGGTCCAGATTTCGGATTAATGCTGTCAGCAGCGGCATGCTGCCTTCGGGAGCGGATATAATCAGACTGTTCGATCGCGGATCCGCGCTGATACGAACATCAACAAGAATTCCCGATCGCAGCAGCTCCCGCCCGCCTCCGGTCGTCGCCAGGAATTCCAGGGCAACAGACTTGCTGTCGCGAAGCTCCTGAGCTCCCTGGTTGCCGGCACCCAATCCACCACCGCCGGTCGTCGTCTGCTGAGGCGGACTACTGACGCTCTGAATGGCGGTGTTGATAAGATCAGCAAGTTCTTCTGCAGTCGCGTGCTGCAGTTCCACAACTTCGACGCGGTGCACGGCTCCCGGCTTGTCCTGATCGAACCGATTCACCAGTTTCGCAACTTCCTCCAGATCGTTCGCCTGGCCCTGAACGATTACGGCGTTGGTCCGCATGTCCGCAACAATTCGGACTCGGGTACCCAACCCGCCTCGTTCTTCGTAGAAGGTGCCCAGTGCTTCGGCGACCTGTGACGCAATTGCGTTTTTCAGGCTGAAGACCTTGAACTGTGAATTCGGATCCAGTTGCCGATCCAGCTGTCCCGCCAACTCGAGAATTGCTTCCAGCTCGATTTGAGGCGTTACGATCAAAATTGCATTCGGCTGAACTACAGGAAAGAAAGCAGCGATCTCGTCTGAACCGCTGTCCCGTTGACGCAGTGCGGCCAGTTGCTCGTAAACAGACGACAACAGTTCGGCCAGTGATTCCGAATTAATGTGCTGCAAAGCCAGAAGATGAACATCCGGCAGCGACCCGACGCTCAGCTCCTCCAACTGTTTGATAATGGCTTCCACTTTCTGGACGTCAACTTCATTACCTTTGATGATCAGGATGCCCAGGTCCTGCATGGCCTGAACATTGACCTCACCCCGCAGATTCAACGAGCCTTCTTCATCCGGCTGTTCGCTTCCCGGCTCAGAATCGTAGGCCTGTGCGTTCGTCTGTGCAGCCTGAGCGCGCATCGCCACCATACGGTGAATTTGCTCATTCAGGTCTTTGGCTGTGGCGTCACTCACACCCCTGTTCGGCAGTATTTTGACGGTTTCAGCGTCTTGTTCCTGAGGCTTGTCCAGTTCAGCAATCAGTCGAACGATGTGTTTAACCCGCGTCTTTGATGCTTCGATCAGCAGTTCATTCTTTTTCTGATCGATGGCAATCCGGAATATTGTCGTGGCGGCAGGATCTGCAGAACCGGCCGACTTGACGACAAGCGTGGGCAGCCCTTCGAATCCATTTCGAATCAGCTCAGCCCGTGTTTCAAACACCAAATACACTGATCGGGCCACGTCAGCGGCCTTCGAGTGACGAATGACCACCCTACTGGAGATCAGCGGGCCGTCGTCGATTTCCGGAGCTTTAACGACAGCGTCCACTGGTGGTTTTCGAGGGGTAAGGGTATCAGCGAACGGCGTTTCCGCAGACTGTGGCGGTTGCCGGCCGGTTGTTTCCTGAGGTGCCACCGGCCGTTGCTGCGAGGCGCGCTTGACGGGTGGTGACGCAGTATTGCGGGGAGCACCGTCTGCAGAAGCCGGAGCATTTTCCCAAGCACCAACATCCACTGGCGGTTCTTCCGAAGGCGTCTGAGCCACAGGAGCAACGGTCGATCGAGCGTAACGGGTTCGCGCCTGGTCCAGTTTCAGTACGACCAGATAGTTGCCCTGGGCGATCAGGCGAAATCCCTGACTTTCCAGTTCCGAGTTCAGAATCCGAATGACCGAATCCGGTCGATAACGCGCACGGTCGCGCCGCGCATACCTTCCGTGAGGGATTTTGTCCATGACCAGAATGAGATTGCCCTGTTCGGCAACATTCTGAAGCACGCGATCCCACGAGGCTTCGAAGAAGTTGAGGCGAATACCGTCCTCAGCCTCCACCGGGACGTCTGATCCGGACTGTCCCTGAAGTGCCTCTCGAAATGACCGCGATGCTTCTTCAGAAGCGTCGAGTCGGTAATCTTGATTAAGCAACCATGCTCCGCCGGCGGCAACACCAGCCAACATAATCGCCAGAAAGCCATGACGTCTCACCGCGGTGATCCTTAACGAAAAGCAGGCTTCTGCTGCGCCTCCCCCTGTCACCAACAACTATTGTCTGACCACAGATGTCTTTCAGCCGGTGTCCAATCGCTGGCTGAAGAGTGGTGCTCCCGAGGCAAGGAGTACCGTGGCGCGTGCCTGTCCCTGTGTTCAAGTATGCCGGTTACTCCGATTTATCGGCTCATGAGGGTCATGAGGATCAATCTGGTTTCAATAGTTTTTCTGAGCTGGCAAACTGATGAGCGGAAATTGGTCGAGCATTCATCACAGGGCAGTGAATACGGACCGCAGTGTGCACGTGTGTGCTGCACACGTTGAGCAGGCACCAACGAAAAGAGCCCCGGTCTTAAGGAAAGACCAGGGCTCTGATTGTTAGTCGTATCCGTCGTCCGGGTTGCCTTGCAGCAAATCGGAAAATGAATGTTATGGACTGGCCGGCGGTGCACCTCCACCCAGATCAAACGTGCCCTGGCCAATCGTCGTGAATACTACAGTAGCCGCCGTTCCACCAACTACGGCCGCTCCCAACAGCGGTCCCAGATCACCACCCAGCATCTGGCCCCGAACAACCTGAGAGTCAGCTGACATCACAAGGCTCTTCCTGGCTGCAGCAGGAGCCGTATGTTTCGTCCAGAATCGACACAACTGGCGGCTTTTTGACGATTTGACCGTGTGAAGACCAGTGCGAACTCCTTTGACGGCATAACGTCCTTCAGCGTTCGTTTTGACTTCTGCGATAATGCTGCCTTTGTGCGAAACCTGAACGACGGCATTCTTCACAGGACGTCCGGAAGACTGAACCACCTGGCCGTGCAGTTCGCCGCTTGCAGAAAGGACGACGTCCGCCACACTGGCGGCACTCTTGATTGTTTGTTCGCCAGCAAATGCCTGCGTAGGAATTGTGATACCCACAAGTGCCAGGGCGGCCAGCGAATTTGCAGAAAATAGTCTCATTTCGGTCTCCAGTGACAGGGCCACCCCGGAGGGTCCGGCCCGCGGCCTTTGTACAGACAACTCAGTCCTGTGGATTCTGTGCAATCTCTTTGCTATATAACTTCGGCATGTCGTGAGCGTGAGTCTTAGAAAAAAGGTTCCAGCAGTTGCCCCGATTCATCGGAATCGTCCGGTCGAATCATCTGTGGACTATGGTAAGAATAGGTAAGTTTTTCCGACTACAGCGAATTTCGCTGACTTATGGCCGCGGTTCAGGTGGCTTCGTAGCGGACGACGTGTCGTCACGTGCCCTCATTGGTTCCGTTATTTCGCCATCTGCTCCAACAGTGCGTGCGAGATGTTGACGCCCTAACACGAAAGGAATTCACGTGTTTGAATGGCTCAGAAAACTTCTTTCCTCCGGATCCGCAAAGGGAAACAGTCAGCGGGTCCTGCTGAGCTTTCAGCATCGTCAGCAGGAATTGCAAAAGGAGTTTTTTGCTCAGGCAGCGGCGACGGGAAAGCCTCGCGGACTGCATTGGAAGAATTGTGAGTGGTTAACCACTTTTGCGCTGACCGAAGATACGACACAGGACATGTTTACGATGTTCTGCGGTGTCAATGTCTACTTTGAAGCGATTGACGGTGGCGATATGGAAGACGTGGCTGCGGTCTCCACGGTCCGCGATGGTAGCGCTGTATTTCATATGCAAAACGGACGCTGGGGCAGCGGCGGACGTATCCTGTTCAACATTTCCCCGGCGACAGCCGCGCAGACTGCGGCTCCTGATCAGGAGCTGATTTCCGTGTCACGTGAATAGCCGATGCACTGGAAGTGACATGACCGCGCACTAAGTAAGTTCGGCGGCCCGCCTGAACGACTCCGTCACGGGAAAGACAGTCGATCGTCAAGAAGTTCCGGGGTGGCGAGCGGCGGGGATTCACGGCAGATTATGAATCTCTTCAGAACTGGGTTCTTTAATTTCCAAATCACGGGATATAATGCTGCCAAATCTCTGACTCGACAATGAATCCCGAAGCACCCCCTTTCGATGCCGCTGCGAACTGAATCTCTGGAAGAACCTCAGTTGAATCTGACACCGATGATCGACATCGTGTTTCTGCTGATCATCTTTTTCATGGTTGGTACGCGTTTCAGCGAAATCGAGCAGCAGTATGACATCGAGCTGCCGACGGCCTCGGCCGTGGAACCGATGACCAGCCTGCCCGATTCAATTGTTCTGAACGTGGCTCGAACAGGAGAAATCCGGATTGACGGAGAGCAACTGTCTCTCGCCGAATTGCAGTCACGACTGGAGACCGCTCGAAAAGCATATTCTGAACAGTCCGTGCTGATCCGCGGCGATGGCGAAGGTATGTATCAGCCGATTGTGGACGTGATGGACGTCTGCCACAAGGCACAGATTCACCGGTTCTCACTGGCCTTCCAGCCGTTCGCGTCAGGAGAGGCACCATGATAGTGCTGCAGCAGGTGCTGCAGAAGGTCTGGCACGGCGTTCAACTGAACGGCGACGATATTGTGGCACTGTGCCTGCTGCTGGCGATGATCGCATCGTTGTCACACCTGATTACGATGCTGATCACCAGGTGGGGCGAGCGGCACATCGCGGCGAAATCTCTGCTGGCGTCGTTGCTGGTACACGCGGTCTGTCTGCTCGGACTGGAAGTTTTCGACCCGCTGGATCCGACGCGGACGGTCGCGGTCGCGGAGATTTATGCACCGCCGGAAGTCATCACTCAGATTCTGGTCGAAAGCGAAGACACAGTTTCGTTGCGAGAATCCGGAAATACGCCCGTGCCTGATCAACCAACGGCAGCCGACACCGAATTGTCGCGACTGCCGCAGCAGGCCAGACTGATGGACGTTCCGGATGTCCCCGACCGAACACAGGAGCAACTGGACAGCCTGAAGACTCAGGCGGAAGACGTGTCGCAGTTCGAAGAGTCGCTGAACCCGGAGTCCACTGTATCGGTCGATGCCGGCATGGAGGGCCCGCGTGCGGCCGCTGCCAGTGACCCGGCCTCAGAACTCCGGACGTTGCTGGAGAAAAGCAACGCTGACGTCTATGTCGCGGACACAGAACGTGTGCAGACAAGACGGGGAGATTTGACGGTGGACGACGAAGCTCAGGAACCGCAGATGTCGGCGGGCAGCGTAAATCGCATAGACACTGATATCACGGTGGAAGACACATCCGTATCCGCCCCCGCCATTAACATGCCATCAGCGATTTTACTGCCGCAGGCGGACGATTCGGAGGTCATTCGCAGCAAAGCCGCGCCGCTGACGGGGACTGACCCATTGGAAGTCGCAGGGCTGAGTCTGGAACAGCCGCGAAGACGCACGACATCGGCTCGTTCCTTTGAATCACGCCTGCCGCGACCGGCACGGACTCTGCCAGGCATGAACCCGGGCAGACGACCGGTACGTCCGAATTCACTAACGCCTCGAACTCCAGTCCCCTTATCGTCGGAATACGACGAAGTGCGGATCGGGGTATCATCGGCACGGCTGAATGATGCGCTGAAGTCCGCTGCGACACTGGTAGACAATGACGTACACAGTATCCGGCGCCGCGACTCTCGACCCGCAACATACGTGCTGCGTAATCTGGATCAGCGACGCGAAGCGGCCGCCAGGTTTGGTGGTACGGTGGAATCCGAAGCAGCCGTCGAACTCAGCCTCAAATGGCTCAGCGCAATGCAGTCACCAGACGGACACTGGGACGCGGAAACGCACGGATCCGGACTCGTGCGGGTCGACGAAAACGGTGTGGTTCGTAACAATGCCGGCCGTGATGCTGACACAGGCATCACGGCCCTGGTAACGCTTTCATTCCTGGGCGCCGGTTATACTCACGAAAGCGGCAGACACGCCATCAGTGTCGACCGCGCTTTAGACTGGCTGATCAGTCAACAGGACTCGGAAGGAAGTCTTGCGGGAGAAGCGAGTCATTACGCAAACATGTATTGCCATGCCATGGCGACATATGCTCTGGCCGAGGCGCTGGGCATGCAGACAGACGTGATCATCGGTCCCATCGTGGACCCGGTCGTCCCCGCAGCCGGACCATACGTGACACAGCAGTTGGCGGCTTCGATAATGCTGCAACAGGGCCTTGCGCCGCATCTGGCCGCGGCCTGCGCCAACAGGCGTGTTTCCGCAAACGCTGATTCGGTATCGTACGGGCTGCGCAGAGTAGACGAATTCCGCCTCCGCGCGGCCCTGCTGAAAGCCGTGACCTATACCATCAGCCAGCAGGATCCCAAGAGTGGAGGCTGGAGATATCGTTTTGGTCAGGAAGGTGACGTCAGTATGTTCGGCTGGCAGATGATGTCGCTGAAGAGTGCCGCTATCGCCGGAGTAAGCATTAACCCCACGGTTCGTCAAAGAATGATCGAATTTCTGAACAGTGTACGCCAGGGTGGCAGCGGCGGACTTTTCGGATACCGCAGATCGGTCATTATTGAGGGGCAGGAAACCGAACCGGTCACGCCCGTTATGACTGCCGAAGCATTATTCTGTCAGCAGATGCTCGGCTATCCGCGTGAATCTGTGGCCAGTCGCGAAGCCGTTCAATACCTGCTGCGAAATCTGCCGCGACTTTCCCAGTTGAACATGTACTACTGGTACTACGGCACGCTGGCCATGTATCAATACGGTGGCCAGCCATGGGAAGACTGGAACAGCGTCGTCCGCGATACCCTCATCAGTCAACAGCGCCGCGACGGACAATTGGCCGGCAGCTGGGATCCGAACGGCCCCTGGGGCCGATACGGCGGCCGTTTGTACTCGACGGCAATCTCTACAATGACACTCGAAGTCTACTACCGCCTGCTGCCGCTGTACCGCATGAATGAAGACGGCGACAAATAGAGAATTTGCCCGTGCCTGGAGAACAGCAAAACCGATCGACTATTTCGTCCGTCAGCTGGCCGCCACCGACCGACCACGACCAACGCTCCCAGACGCAGCTCCACCGCCAGTCACACATCAGTCACCAGCAGTGGTGCGATCATCGCAGCTCGGACGTCCGGAGCAGGTAACCGTCTGACGAAGACCCTGGCGGATCTTGATGCGGCCCTTGCCGCTGCCAACGAAGCGGCGACTCTTGACGACCCCGTCGCCATCGCCGCCGCCGGTCGAGACGCTGCTGCCGCCGTGGCGGCCGCATGGCAGGAAGTTAACAACATCAACGCCCGAACGGCCGAAACCTTCGCCGAACAGGGACGGGAAAGTTTCGCAATGTCCGTCGCCGGATTTGTCGGGTGGACCGGAGAGTGGGGAAACATCATCTGGGCCGGCATCGGCCGAGCGGTTCACGGCTTGGGCATGGTTGCTGATGTCGCCACGTAGCATCTACCCCCTTTTGACGGCTACGTCGACGGACTGATCGCTGATAATGGAGGTAAGTACGGGACCGCAAACTTTTTCGCTCACGTCAGTGACATCGCAGCGGAAGCGGCAGTCATTATTGCCGCAGCTCCACTCGGAATCGTTCTGGCAAGGAAGGCCACTGGCGGATGGCTGGTTCGTGTACTGAAGCTTCGTGGTAATCCAGGGCGTTGGTCGTATGAGGTGTTTAATTGTCGTAATGTCTTACGAATTGAGGCGCATCTCAATTTGAGCTTCCTGGCCCTCGTGGGCCTACTATCCGCACTGGCACGCAGATTTTCCTGGCGCTGCCGCTTCACACTGGCACCTTCCGATCGTAGAACCGATCGTTGTTGGGTGCTGGTGGCTCGGAGAAGATGAGTAGCGTTCTCGGAACGCTAAGTCAGGACAAGGGCGTCAAATGTCAACCGTAATCATCGAAAAACTAAATTCAGTCTGCACACCTCAGTCGAACGATGGTCCTTGCTGCCGCTGGACAATTGAGCGATCAGATTTTTCAAGTTTCGCTGCAATGACGCGATTCAAACAGCAACTCCTGAAAGAACTGCTCAAACAATTTCCATTGGCGATTCTGGATTATTCAGAGAATCCGGTAGACGATGGCGTTTCAGGCGACTGGCTCCAGGGTAGTCATCCGCAGCATTGGGTCATTCCAGGAAATGTTGACGCTGGCGAAGTGCTTCAGTGGCTATATTTGGGGGGCTGGACAATCGACTTCCTTACGCAAAATCGTGATGGCGAGGATGATTACCTGAATGGCCAAGGGTCCGAAATTTGTCTGGAATCGTTCCATGACAATGATCCGTGGTTTGTGAGCGTAGCAAGGCAGTGACGCTATCCTGCCCAGGTCAGGCTGCTACTGTGGCATTCGTATGACCAATAGAAATACTCCAGATGCGGAAACGAGTCGGTGAACGACCGACGTCAGGCAAAACCGGGCCTCCGCAAACTGTGTTCAAAGTCGATGGACCCCGGTTTTTCTTCAAATGAACCACAGAAAACCGAGACGGCCACGTTGAATGCACCCTCAATGATTTCGACAAATCACCAAATTCACAACCGCACGCTTGGGCAGACACTGTGTGTCTGGTCCTTCTTTATTCTCAAAGCAGGCACGTGGCTGGGCGCTATCGCCGTCCTCATCCTTGGCCGAGAGTTCAAGAAGCAGGAGTTGGGCTTTCTTGCCTGGCCACTCGTCACCGTTTATCTCGCAAGCTTCTTTTACGCAATGACGTACCTGGTCTTCAACGAATGCAGCGGACGTTTCATACGGTGGCTATGGCTGCTGACATTGGCGTTGATCGTGGTCGTGTTGGTAGCGAATGCGGCTTCCTTTCTGATGAATGCGTGACATGCATTGTGATTGATCGTCTGACGCGATCTATGCATACGTTGCCGGAGCGCGGCGCACTCAACGGACAAGTCAGCCGCCAGTATCACCACAAGTCTGAAAGGGCAGCATCCCAGCGATCACGGCGGCTCACGTGTCGGCAGTCACATGGCAGGAAGTCGACGACCGCAACGCATGGCACGGGAAACATTCGCGAGGCAGTGACTTATTGGCTCGGGAATGTCCACCGACGGAATCAGACGTGATTCGGGGGCGAATTGCGTCGTTCCATCAGCGTCGTTCCATCAGCGTCGTTCGTGCAGACAGTGGCCTGGCAGTCGCCGAATGAATGCAGACGGCAACAGATAAAGCCTTTGTACGTGCATCGAAAGGGGTCGGGAACCTTACGAAACCTCGTCCGCAGATTCTGCACTTCGAAATATCTTTGCCTTATACAGACCGAGTTTGTTCAGCCAGAATTGAAACATCACCCATAACGTCAACAGGCCGTATCGGGTGCTGCGGCGAAAGTTAATACTGGAGGCTTCGGCAAAGTAGCGAACGGGTACGGGAATGTCGGCCAGTCGGAAACCATGCGCGACAGCCTGCGCCAGAAACTGAGTATCAAAGACAAAGTCGTCGGAATTGTTCATCCACGGCACGGTTTCCAGGACTTCGCGTCGGTACGCTCGAAAGCCGCTGTGGAAGTCACCCAGATTCTGTCCCAGAGCGACGTTCTCGGTAATCGTCAGACAGCGATTGGCGATGTACTTCCAGGTGGGCATTCCACCCTGCAATGCCTCTGCACGAGTGCGAATGCGGGACCCCATGATGACATCGCAGTTGCCCAGCCGAATAAGTTCAGCCGCTATCGGGATGACGCGACTGTCGTATTGGTAGTCGGGATGAATCATCACGACGATGTCAGCTCCCAGTTCAAGAGCACGTGTATAACAGGTCTTCTGATTTCCCCCGTAGCCAATGTTTGCGTCGTGTCGAATGACGGTCAACCCCAGAGACTCCGCAACTTCGACTGTATTGTCGCAACTGCAGTCGTCCACCAGGATAATCTCATCCACACCGCCCTCCGGAATATCACGCACCGTCTGCTCCAGTGTTGCTGCCGCATTGTACGCAGGCATCACTGCAATAATCTTCACTTTGGACTCGTCTGACATCTGAATACGCTTCTCAGGTTAGAATCTGTCTCACAGAAAAAGTGCCAGGCCGCCCCCACCGCCCAAGTGTAGTGCGCCAAATCGAGGGCGGACGTTGGACGAGTCGGAACCGATACTCGCAAGTATCGGCATATTCAGTCGTATCGGCAGTGATGGGGCGCAATGATTCTTCCCATGAAACTTCCCGACAACTCTCACACCGACTGACATGCCCGCCAGCGGTTAATTCGCCGCAGTCGGTACGATCGTCATTCGAGGCGGCTATAATCAGCCGCTATGAGCCCTGGTCCTGAGTCAACGCCCCCACATCACGTCCGCATCGATTCGCTGGATGACGCGCGTCTGGATGTATATCGCCACCTGAAAAAGAACAATCAGAATCGACACCACAATCTTCTGATCGCAGAAGGGACAACAGTCGTCGAACGTCTGCTTCGAAGTGACTACGTCGTTCGTTCAGTGCTTGTTACAGATTCGAAGTTCCCGAACTTTTCATCACGGCTCTCGGGTGACGTCGTCGTCCATCGAGTCACACGAAATCTTGCTTCGCAGCTGGTAGGATTCGAGTTTCATCTTGGCGTTCTGGCCGCCGCGGAACGAAAACCCTCGCCACTTATCGAAGAAGTTGTGTCGGCAACGGGCGGCAGCCTGATCATATTGGGCGATCACATCACAGATCAGCAGAACGTAGGCCTTTTGATTCGAATTGCGGCCGCTTTTGGAGCTGAGGCAGTCATCTTCAGCGGCGGCTCAGCGGATCCGTTTTCGCGCCGCGTCATGCGAGTTTCAATGGCTAACAACCTGCAGCTGCCGGTGATCGAAGCACAGGACTCCGAAGTGATTTTCCGGCAGTTAAAAAGGCTGAACTACAAGCCATGTGCAACAGTGCTGGATGACGCCGCAACCACACTGGGAGACTTTATATTCCCCGACCGAACGGTGTTGGTTTTTGGTAACGAGTCACACGGTATCGCCTCGGCTCTGGTATCTCAATGCAGCAGCAGCCTGACAATTCCCATGCTCAGGGGAACGGACTCTCTGAACATATCCATCGCCGCGGGCATCTTCTGCTACGCCTACCGCAACCAGCATCGGAACGAAGATCCTGACCTGCCCAAATAGTCAGACACCTCAATTGGAAGTCACTTCACCACGGGAGCGAGAAGCCATCGAACCAACACAGCAGGTCACAAAACGCATTCTGGTTACAGGAAACGTTCAGGGGGTTGGTTTTCGGTGGACAACAAACAGGATCGCTGCAGGGCACCCGGTGACCGGATTCGTCCGGAATCTGAGCGACGGCCGAGTGGAGCTGGTCGTGTCCGGAAATGAGGAAGCGGCTGCAGATCTGATCCTGGACGTGTGTGAACATTTTCAGGACATGATTGTATCGATAACAGAGGAATCGATTCAGCTGCCGAAAACGATTCATGATTTCACCATCCGCCGTTGAGCACTCGAACGCAGGCCGTTTGTGGTAACACATTGGCACGAAACTAAATATCGTGCTCGCTTGAGTCGTCCGGAATGCCAGGTGATTGTATCCGACACAGCAACCGGCAATCCCGTATTGTTGCAGGAGACAGAGTGCTGTCGTGCATAAGGTCAAGCGACCGTCGGAGACTGAACGATCGTAACAACTGGTTAGTTCCCACATTGCACGAACAGGGAACGACTCAGTAGAATCACCTGTGCGGCGTATAAGTATTCTCGTGAAGTTCACCGTACAGGCGGCATGTCGGGCCACATCCGATATAATGCAGAAATCTGTTCGCTGACCTGCTTACACGACCGACGTGGCGGAGTGTCATGTCACGCTGCCACGACCAGACAGGCGAAGCAGCCGATCCATGAAACCGCCGAGACTCAACGTCGAAGCACTACTGTGAGTCGGCCAAATCCAGATAATTCACGACGTGTGTTCGAGTACCACACCAGAAACAACAAGATGCGATTCTATATCAAACTATTCGTTATCATGGGCCTGCTGTGTGGCGGCGGATACTATGCATGGCGTCGGGGATCTGACTGGCTGAACGAACGCAACAGGCCTCATTTTCGAATCTCCCGAGTCGAAACAGGCGACATTCGAATTACTCGAAATGCAACGGGAACTGTACAGCCGGTGCGTACTGTGCACGTGGGGAGCTTTGTGTCGGGCCCCATAGAGGAACTTTCTGTTGACTACAATGATGAGGTAAAAAAGGGACAGCTTCTGGCGACAATTGACCCACGGATCTATGCAGCAGCTGTTGCTCGCGACACCGCTGGTCTGGCAACCCGCCAGGCAGATGTGCGACGTGTGGAAGCTCAATTACAGCGAGCAGTTAATGACGAAAAACGAGCATTGGCCCTGCAGGCAGAGAATGAAGACTACATTTCACAAACGGAACTCGATCAGTATCACTTTGCGAGAACCGGACTGGACGCGGAGCTGACAATCGCGAAAGCCTCCGTCGAGCAAGCCGTCGCCAACCTTGAAAACTCAAACGCAAATCTCCAGTACACGAAAATCACGTCACCAGTTGACGGCATTGTGACTGACCGAAAAATTGATGATGGTCAAACACTGGCCGCTCAGTTTCAGGCTCCTGAACTCTTCGAAATCGCGCCGGACATGCGTAAGAAAATGCATATCGTGGCTTCAATTGATGAAGCAGACATGGGAATGCTGATGAAGGCACAAAAGGCAGGCGAACCTGTGCTGTTCAAGGTTGATGCATACCCAAATCAGCTTTTCGAAGAAGGCAAGATCGAACAAATACGACTCAGTTTCACAACGACTCAAAACGTTGTCACCTATCCAGTTGTTGTCGCAACGCCAAATCCGGACATGCAACTGCTTCCCGGCATGACAGCGGACCTCACGTTTCAGGTGGCCAACCACACGAACGTAATGAAAGTCCCGAATGCCGCCATTCGGTATTTGCCTCTGGACAAGGAGTACGTCCATGAGGAAGACCACGACAAGCTTGACTTCAGCCTTGTTTTACAGAGGAAGGAAGATAACAGCGAAGCCGGATCTCTGGAAGACAAGCCGATCGATGAAGTCGACGCGGCAGCAAAGAAGGCGGCCACACGTCATGTCTGGATCGTGGATGGTGAAAAATTGCGAGCCGTTGAAATTCAAGTCGGAGTCGATGATTATCAGTTCACTGAAGTCGTTTCCGGAAACCTGAAGAGCGGTGACGAAGTCGTGACCGGATTGAAGCCGAAAACTTAGTTCCAGGCCGCCGACAAGCCGAGGTGGGCATTTTCACGGAGGCAAATGGTCTGCCTCACTCACAGCCTGAACCATGGATCTCCAAACTCCCACATGGACTTCTTGCTCACCGTTTCCGTCGCCATCCGAGCTCTCGGCCGCAACAAGATGCGCGCCGGATTGACGGTGCTGGGAGTCGTCATCGGTATTGCAGCCGTCACGACGATGGTATCCATCGGCAGTAGTGCCGGACAGCTGGTGCAAAATGAGTTGCAGTCATTCGGGACCAATTTTCTTTTTGTCTCCGGAAAGAGTGAGCGGAGAAACGGTGTCCGTCAGCAAAGTACGCCCAGCCTGACCGAATCGGATGCCGAAGCTGTATCCGCAGAACTGGATTCGGTGCTGGCTGTCTCGCCGCTGGTTGGCACGTCAAAACCTGTCGTCCGAGGCAACAACAACTGTCAACCGAACGAGATGTTCGGAGTTGGAGAACAGTACCTGCTGATTCGAGCATGGAAACTGCAGGCGGGGTCGTTCTTCAGTGAACGAGATATTCAGTCTGGAAATCGCGTGTGCGTGATTGGACACACGATCGTGCGGGAACTTTTCCAAACGGCCAATCCGCTGGGTGAAACCATTCGTGTGGGCAACATACCGTTCACCGTTGTCGGCATTCTGGAAAAGAAAGGTGCCGGGCTGACGGGACAGGATCAGGATAACGTTCTGCTCCTGCCGTTTACGACCGTGAAGAAACGCCTTCACGGTTCGAATTTCGACGATGTTCATGCCATTTTTGTGGCCGCAAAGAGTCCGGGAGAAGTGCAGACGGCGACACGTGAGATTGAACTGTTGCTGCGAGACCGACATGGAATTGCTCCCGGTGCTGCAGCAGACTTTGAAGTGCACAGCAGCGACGAGATTTCAAAGTTCATGGGCACCGTCACGGGTATCATGACCGCGTTACTGGCCTCCATCGCGGGTATCTCGCTGCTCGTTGGAGGCGTTGGAATTATGAATATCATGCTGGTTTCCGTCACGGAACGAACCCGTGAAATCGGCATCCGTATGGCGGTCGGTGCGCGAGGGCGGGACATCCTGGTTCAGTTTCTGATTGAGTCGGTGGTGTTATCCTGTTTTGGCGGCGCGATCGGAATGACCCTCGGCGTCAGTGCCAGTATGGGGATCACGGCGATCATCAATGAACTGAGTCCCGGTAGTGACTGGCCCGTGATTGTGTCGATACCGGCAGCAATTGTGGCGATGATTTTTGCTGCAGTAGTGGGCATGATCTTTGGACTGTACCCTGCCTGGAGAGCAAGCCGTCTGGACCCGATTGATGCGTTGAGGTACGAATAATGTCCCTCATCGAACTGAACAAAGTCTGCAAGACCTATGACCTCGGTGAGGTCAAGGTTCACGCATTGCTGGAAACAACACTGAATATCGACAAGGGCGAATACGTCGCTCTGCTCGGACCGTCCGGTTCCGGAAAATCGACTCTCATGAACACACTGGGCTGCCTCGATCGCCCGACATCCGGTAGTTACCTGCTGGATGGTGCTGAAGTCGGTTCAATGTCTCGAAATGCGCGAGCGGGTATTCGAAACCAGCATCTTGGATTTGTCTTTCAGAACTTCAATCTGCTGAACCGCACGTCGGCACTGGACAATGTCGAACTTCCTTTGCTCTACGGTTCAGGCATGTCCCGCCGCGATCGCAGGCAACGCGCTCGTGAAATGCTCGAACTGGTGGGGCTGGGAGAACGGCTGGACCACCATCCGGGGCAGCTCTCCGGTGGCCAGCAGCAACGAGTGGCCATTGCCCGATCACTCGTCAACGCACCTTCGATTCTGATGGCAGACGAACCCACGGGTAATCTGGATTCGAAGACCAGTCGCGAAGTGATTGATATCTTCAAACGTTTAAACGAAGAAAATGGTATCACCATCATAATCGTTACACATGACCTCGGTGTTGCAAAGCACGCCAGGCGAATTCTGGTATTGCGGGATGGCCTGATTCAGACAGACACACAGTCATTTGATGAGGCCTTCCAATCGTTACACGCCATGGAAACTGATTGATAAGTGCAACAGTTTGCGTCCGCAGAAGAGTTAATCGCCGGACACGGCGGTTTCCCACTGCAAATGGTCGATAGCCATTGACATGACCATGTCATGCATTCGATCAGGGAAGATCGCGGCACGCAGCAGTCCACAACGATGCGATGTTCATCGTGAAGATTGCGCAAACACAAAACTTCGACAGGTCCGGCTGTACCTGAGCGTCACGATTCTCACCTGTTTACCAAATCTGGCGAGCGGTCAACTGAACGTTGATGAGCAGCACCGCATCTCGTGGCACAGCGAAGAAAAAATCCCGCAGTTTCATAGATCTCCAGGAGCAGCCCCGACTACCGTTGCGTCCGACGATGTCGACCTGACTGAACGCCTGCTGCCACTGGACGAAGCCATCCGGATCGCTCTGCAAAATGCTGAGGTCATCCGCGTCCTCACCGGTGTGTCGGCAACGTCATCAGGACGAACGATTTATGACGCCGCGGTCGCAACAACCCCGATTGACGAGGCGGTGGGGCGTTTTGACCCGGTGTTCTCTGCAAACAGCGACTGGCGAAAGTCCAGAACACCAGGGACCCGAATCGCCCCTGGTGACCCGCTGGCCGCGATCATCGACAGAACAAGGATTGGCGGAAACGACCTCTCGGCAAAGCTCGCCAGAACAAACAGGATTGGCGGAACGGGCGCCGTGGAATTCAACAACAACTGGAATTATGGCGACGTACCGGGCGCGGTGAATCCGGTGGGGCGGCCGGGGCTGGATCTGAGCTATACACAACCGTTACTGTCGGGCGCCGGGCGTCCGGCCAATGAAGCGCCGATTGTAATCGCCCGACTTGAGCTGGACCGATCGTATTTTCAATTCAACGGAAGCATGCAGGATTTGGTGCGAGATGTCGTCTCAGCTTACTGGGCATTAGTGGAAGCACGAACTCAGCTTTGGGCTCGAACAAAACAGGTCGAACAGGCGAAAGCGGCATTTGACCGTGTTGAAGCCCAGTTTCGAGCAAAACTGGTCGACCTTGGCGACGTAGCGCAACCCCGAGTTTCCTATGCCAACTTCAAAGCAAATCTGATTGTAGCTCGGGGTAACGTGATTCAGCGGGAGGCAGCTCTTAGAAACCTGCTCGGGCTGCCGCCGGAAGACGGAACTCGCATGGTGCCGTCGACTCCGCCAACGCGAGACAGGGTAAAGTTCTCATGGCCGGAACTGGTTGAGACAGCCCAGCGCAGACGACCTGACCTCATTGAGCTGAATCTTATCCTGCAGGCCGATCAGCAACGCCGGATTCAGGCCAGCAATGTCGCTCAGCCATCGCTGAATGCTGTGGCCATTCACCGCTGGAACGGAATCACGGGGCGCATGCTGAACGACAGCAAGATCAGCTCAGGCCTTGGCGACCACCCCAGTTGGACGCTTGGGATCAACTTTGAAGTACCGCTGGGACTCCGAAGTGCTCGGGCAAATGTGCGTTCACACGAGTTGCTGATCGCTCGAGACCGAGCCAACATCCAGCAGGGGCTTCACGCCACGGAACATACGCTGGCAACTACGGTGAGAAACCTGGATCAGTTCTACGAACAATTCAAAGCGTTTCGGGAAACCCGCGAAGCAGCTCGATTGAACCTGCAGGTTCAGTTTGCCGAAGAAAGGGCCGGGCGCGTCATATTTCTGAACGTTCTGCTGGCCATTACTGACTGGGGAAACGCAGTATCATCTGAGGCGTCATCGCTGACTCAATACAACACGAGCCTGGCAACGTTGGAACGGGAAACCGGTACAATTCTCGATACGCACGGCATCGTGTTCATGGAGGAACGCTTTGCAGCGGTCGGCCCGCTGGGTAAACACTTCGATTCGGAATGCTATCCCCGAAGTCTTCGCCCCGCTGAAAATGCGTCGAGGTACCAGAAATCGAATGAGGCCGCGGAAGAGGCCTTCGACCTGGAAGACTTCCCAAGGCCGCTTCGAACAAGGTCAGAACCGGTACCGGCTGCCCCACCCCGTCCAGGGCCCGGTACAAAGAGCAAGGAACAGACGCCGGCAGACAGGAAACATTCATCGATGAGCCTGCGTCGACTGTTCGAAAAATTTCGCTCCTCGATGCCATGACATCAACCAATGCGAACGGCGATTTCATCACGCACTCGACATTGCCCCGGGTCGACAGGCTTTGAAGATACCCGTCCGCCGTAGCCATGCGGAACTGCGGATCCGGGAAGATAAGAGCTTCAGTATGGTCGCTGGAGCCCTCATACGAAACCAATAAAAAACAACCCTAAATCATTTGAATCGTGCAACTTACGTCTTCCTTAACGTCTCATTTGAGCCCCCGCGGAAATCAGTTCCGGCGGGCTGAGAATTCTGTCCAACGTATACGCATCTGGCTGCGTATACTCAAGTCTGGCAGTACGTGATGTCTCGGCTTCTGGAATACACGACAGTACCGCAGACCTGACAGCTACCTGGCGCATCGGTCGCACCGAAGGGCAGGGTGGTGCAATTGACTCAACCTTAGAACGCCTTCCAACGTAAGTGTGGGCTCCGGTTTCATGAACAACATTCTTGTCTTCGCTCAATCGGCCACTGATTCTCCCAGCTGGATCTCCACATGGGTCGTGGCGCTGCTTCTTTTCTTCGCACTGATCGCTTTCTCGTATGGCACACGCGCCGGAATCATCGCGCGAGCAACGACCAAGGAAGCTGTTCGTCAGCCGCTGTTCTTCCTGCTGCTGCTGATTTCAGCAGTCGTGCTGGTGGTGAACACGTTCATGCCATTCTTTACGCTGGAGGACGACGTAAAGATGCTGAAGGAATGCGGACTGGCAACGCTGTTGATTTCAGGAGTTCTGCTGGGGGTGTGGACCGCCGGAACCAGCATCACAAATGAGATCGATGGTAAGACAGCCATGACACTGTTGTCGAAGCCTATTAATCGCCGACAGTTTATCCTTGGCAAGTACATTGGCATCATTCAGGGCATCCTGTGGTTGTTTCTGCCACTGACACTGATTTTCAGCTTTGTGATTTTCTACAAGGTTGGATACGACCAGCGGGAAATGTCGAAGGAGATCACGTCCTGGTTTCAGGTTCAACAGATCATCGGCGGATTCGAAATACCCCTCCCACATCCCGAACGCCTTGCAGTCGTGACTCAGATTCTGCCGGGTGTTGTTCTCTCATTCTTCCAGGTCTGCGTCCTGACGGCAATCAGCGTTGCCGTGGCCACACGATTGCCAATGGTTGTGAATCTGGTTGTTTGTTTTGCAGTCTTCGTTGTGGGCAATCTGACGCCCATGATGGTTGCGCAGGGCAAAACGGTAATTCAGAACGAGGTCGTCACGTTCATTGCCCGGCTGATTGCGACGGTATTGCCTTCGCTGGAATCGTTTAATATCTACGCAGCCGTTGCCACAGGTCGCTCTGTACCGCCATCTTACCTCGGTACCAGCCTCCTGTACGGAGCTGCATATGCAGCTGCCATGATCCTGGTGGCGTTTGTCCTGTTTGAAGACCGAGACCTCGCATAGAGGAGCATTTTCTCCAAAGAAACGGTCCAGGCGGTACGCAGACAGGCGGCAATCGCAAACGGCACGACATTGGTTGCGGCCACAGGTCGGCAGATGAGTCACAGATCGGCACATGACAATCCGGGATCGAATCCAACTGTAACGGATATTTCGGCATGCTGCTGTCCGTTGGATCAACAATCCGGTGACTGCCTGAACGTGTGCCTGGACAATCGGCGCCGACACCCCGCCTGTAACTTTGCTGCTGTTGGGCAATTGGGGACTAATCGTCTGGTTGCCGACGGCTCGCACTTTCCACCTCCCGCAGTGTATCGTTCGGGCAAGGACTTTCTTTCACCAAATTCGTTGAAGTCAATTCAGGAACGCTGTCGTATGGTCGCAGTTGTGACATATCGGCCTGCCGGTTAGAGTCATCTTCGGCAAACATGATTCAACGTGTGCGCGGCCCGGGCACAATTGAGAGGAACGGGTCATCGGTGTCAGAAAAATCGTTCGATGCCTTATACCGGCCGCCCTGTGGATGCGACCGCTCATGACCAATACCGATTGATTCCGGCCATTGGAGTCAATTCAGGGCAGATCATTCAGCATTGAAAGTACTTCCGTGTCCGACGCTGCTGCCAGTACGTTTCACAAAGTAATTTCAAACCGGCACTTTGCCGGTCGACAGCTGGTCCTGTCAACGATCGCTGGCGGCGCTGCGGCTGTACTGCTGATAGGCATCGTATTATGTGTCGGCGGCGTCACAGAACTGCTGACACTGAGGATGATGGCCGAAGACCGTGGGCTGCTGCCAACGGCCGAACGGATCACCGACGGCCCCATCAATCAACTCCTTGTTCAAACGATCCTTGCAGTTCCCTTGCTGCACGAATCAGGCTCGACCCTGACCTTCCTGTTCGCAGCAGCGTCCGTAATGCTGGTCATGCGAGGCATCCTTCGCGGATACGCCCAGACACAAATCAGCCACCACGTCGCAGCTGCCGTCAAGCGTCTTCGAGAACACATACATCGTCATACGCTGCGTTCCAATCCGGGAGACCTGACCGGCGTTCAACGCAGAGCGTCTGCCAGCTTATTCCGCCAGACAGCGCAAACACTGGAAGACAGTTCGCGGGACTGGGGATTTCGCCAGCTGACTTCATCCTGTGATATTACGGTGCTGGTGATCCTGCTGCTCGTGACGCAGTGGCGTGTCGGGCTGGAGTGCGTTGTCCCGGTCCTTGTCTGCTGGTATGTCTATCGACTGGAAACAGAGCGTCATGAAGCATCTGCAAGCCTGCTGTCTGAACAGATGGAGCGTGGTGTTCAGAAACTGACCGATGACCTGGATAAGGCACAAATTGTTGCGGGTTACGGAATGGAAAAGCTGGAGCACGAACAGTTCAGCGGCAGTCTGCGGCTGTATCAGCAACGTCGTGAGCAGCTGCATCAGCAATTGCTTCGCGGTCGATGGGTGTCATTGGTCATTGTGATCGTCAGCGTTACGGTGCCTGGTTTTCTGATTGCTCGTCATTTGCTGTTCGGCAGTGCCATCGGCCCCCCCGCGGCCGTGATGCTGACAACTCTTGTTGTGCTGATCACATTGTCACTGCAGCGGTTGCAGGAGGTTCCTGTCCTTGCGGGAATGGCCGTCGTGGCGGCCGATGAAATCAATCAGTACCTGCTTCGCGTTCCGGCGGTCAGTCAGGTGGTCGGTGCCAGATTCCTCGAGCCGATGTCACGATCGCTGCAGTTCAATCAGGTGAGCGTCGAAACAGAAACACACCCTGAACTCATCTCAAATCTTGACTTGAAGTTCGAGCGAGGACAGCGCGTGGCGCTGCTGGCGCTGGATAAGCACGAAGCACAAGCTCTGGTGAGTCTGATTCCTCGATTCCGTGATCCGCTGAACGGACAGGTGTTGATTGATGGTCAGGATATTCGCCGAGTGACCCTGGAATCCCTGCGTGCAGAGGCAGTCAGTGTTGGTGGTCAGGAACCGGTATTCAGTGCGTCCGTCCTGGAAAACATCACGGCCGGGCGGGCCGAAATCTCCCGTCAGGATGCCATCGAAGCCAGTAAGTCGGTCCATGCCGAAAGCTTTATTCGTCAGCTGCCCAAAGGGTATGAAACACCTCTTGGTGAACACGGTGTGGTGCTGGACCCGGGACAGATATTCCGTCTGAGTCTGGCCCGCGCCGTAGCGCGCAAGCCAGCACTGCTGGTCATCCAGGAGCCGGAAGCAACGCTGGATGAAGAGACGAAGACGATGCTGGATGACGCGTACCAGCGAATCTGCAGCGACCGTACCGTTATCTTTCTGCCCTCTAGACTGTCGACTGTCAAGAAGTGTAACCGCCTGGTCCTGATCCACCGGGGACGTGTCGCCGCTGACGGCACACACGAAGAATTGATGCGTTCGTCAGAACTGTATCGGCACTGGGAGTACATGCGTTTCAACGTTTTTCGGTAGCAGCAACGAATCCGATTCCGCAGTCAAACGTCGTGAAAGCTGGATTGGACGGAACCTTGGTGGTAAACTCCGAGTCTCTCCCAGTCTCTGTTTTGCGCCGGACTGAACATGCATCAACCTGCCGCCTTATTGCTGTCTCTATTCATACTGGTGCCGGCAGCAGCATCCGCAGAGACTCCAGTCGCTCAGCAGCAGGCCGTCGATGACCTGAAAGGCATTACATCCAACCTTCAGAAAAATCGCGATGGCACAGTACGCTTCGTCAGATTCAGCAAACAGGTCGTCACTGACAAACACGTAGCCAACATTGCGGCGTTTGAACAGCTCGACTATCTGGCAGTGGTGACCCCAACAGTCAGCGACGAGGGGCTGGCCGCGGTCGAATTTCTGACAAATCTGGATACGCTCTTCCTGTCGGATTCCGGCGCGAGCAATCTGACTCTGGCAAGACTCTCGCACCTTCAGAAACTGGAACGACTGTATCTCGATCGCACTTCAGTAACGGACGCGGGCATAAGCGAACTGAGCGGTTTGTCGTCGCTGACAACACTGTCACTGAACTCAACGAAAGTGACGGACAACTGTCTCGAAACAATCGCCAAACTCAACGGCCTTAAAGTGTTAGCTCTTGCGGACACGACGATTACCGATGAAGGACTTCGGTTCCTGGCACACATGGAATCATTACAGCAGTTGTCGCTGGACGGCACGATGGTCCGCGGTGCAGGACTTGCTCATCTGGCGTCGTTAGCCAAGTTAAGAATATTGAGTCTGCGACGCGCGCAGCTCACCGGCAGTCTGGCGGAACAACTGGCAGCATCTCTGCCCGGGCTTGAACATCTCGACCTGCGCGATACCGACGTGCAGACAACCGATCTTGATCAACTACGAATCCAACTGCCAAAACTAAACCTGAGCATTTCTCCATCTGCCGCGTCGTCCCGGAATGTGTTTCAGCGGTATCTCGCAGGCGAAACCCTGCGGGGACCGGTTTCGCAGACAGGTCCCTCGTCGGAACCTGCCCCCGCAGGCGGTCGCGAAAATGTCCTGGACGCCGTCGCCCAAATCACCGAGGGCCGCAACGTACCGGATTTCCAGAGACACGTGATACCGTTGCTGGGGCGACTGGGGTGTAATGGCCGCACTTGTCACGGTTCCTTTCAGGGAAAGGGTGGGTTCAGTCTTTCCATGTTTGGCTACGACTTCGATGCCGACCTGAATGCACTTGCGAAGAGTGAAACTCCGCGGGTTGACGTCGCGTCCCCGGAAGAAAGCCTGATCCTTAACAAGCCAACCAGTCACGATGATCACGGCGGCGGTCAGCGATTTGAACGCGGCGCACCGGAATACAAAGTGCTCAAAAAATGGATCGCGGAAGGAGCACACGGAGTCAAAGGGAAACCGGCCCGACTACTGAGATTCGATGTAACACCACAGTCGTTTGTGTTCGAACGGGTCGGAGAATCCACTCAATTGCAGTGCGTGGCTGTCTGGTCCGACGGCCGGTGTGAAGACGTAACAGCACTCACACGTTTTCAGACAAATGACGATACGGTCGCCGAAGTGTCGCATGACGGGGTCATCACGTGCAGGAGTCCGGGCGACACATACGTTGTGTCATTCTACGACAAGGGCATCTTTTCAAGTCAGGTGATGATGCCCGTTTCAGACAGAACAGGAAATGGCTATCCGTCAGTTGAAACACCAACCGAGGTCGATCGACTTGTCGTCCGAAAGCTGTCGCCTCTGGGCATCGTCCCGTCCGCAGTCTGCAGCGATCAGGAGTTTCTTCGGCGCGTAAGTCTTGATCTTGTCGGAACACTACCCTCCGGCGACGAAGTCCGAGAATTCCTGGCAGATACGTCAGCGAATAAGCGGCAGCAAAAGGTCGATGAACTGCTGACTTCGGATGCTTATTCGACATGGTGGGCTGTGAAGCTGGCAGACCTGACGGGCAGCAATTCTCAGTCGCTGGGTTCGACCGACATGAATTCGCCGGCGTCTCTGCAATGGAACGCGTGGTTACGGCGTCGTTTGATCGACAATGTCGGATGGGACCGGATTGCCGCAGGAATCATCCTGGCGACCAGCCGTCGCCCCGGACAGACATACGAAAGCTACGCTGCGGAACAGAGTCTTCACATGAAGCGTACGGACGGTACCGATTTCGCCGCTCCTGACAACCCGATGCATTACTACTGGTTCCGCGGCAATAACCAAACCGACACCGACCGTGCCCTGACGTTTGGCTACACCTTCATGGGCGTACGTCTGCAGTGCGCTCAATGTCATAAACACCCATTCGACCAGTGGTCGAAGGAAGATTTTTCAGATTTCGCAGGGCTGTTCAAACGGATTCGCCCGGGAATCGCACCGGATGGCAAGTCACAGCAGGAACAGCTGAAGACCAAACTCGGGGTGCCCGCAAAACTCGACACGGCCTCGTTACGACGACAGATGTACATGCGTGTATCTGCGGAAGGCCTTCCGATTCCGTGGAACGAAATCTGGATTGATCCGCCGACGGACAAACCATGGACGGCAAGGATCCTGGGAGGAGAGGAGTTCGAATTGAACGAGTACGAAGATCCAAGAGAACCGCTTGCAGCGTGGCTGTTCCACAAAGACAACCCGTACTTCGCTCCGTCATTCGTGAATCGTGTCTGGTCTCACTATTTTGGCATTGGAATCGTCGATCCTCCGGATGACTTCAACATGGCCAATCCGCCAAGTAACAAGGCACTGCTCACCTGGCTCAGCAGGCAATTCATTGCGAACCGTTTCGATATCAAATGGTTGCATCGTACGATTGTCAGCAGCCACACTTATCAGCGCAGCAGCGTTACAACACCGACCAATCGTACGGACGACCGAAACTTCAGTCATTCACTGATCCGGCGGATGCCGGCGGAGGTGACCATTGACGCAATTCTTCGGGCCACAGCTAAGAACGAAGCAGCAGAAAAATACCTTTCTGACTGTGCCGGGCGCAAGATTGGACAACATCCCAGATCGTATCAGGCGCGAGGCATCGATTACTCACTGCTGGTTTTCGGAAAACCACGGCGTACAACGAACTGCGACTGCGAACGCCAGGATCAGCCGACCCTGCTGCAGTCGCTCTATGTTCGAAACGATTCAGAAATGATCGGATGGCTCGAACGAAGTGACGGCTGGCTGGTGAGTGTCGCGAACGATTTGGGACAACCGCTTTCCACTGAGACGAAGGCCGGTCGTGCAATTTCCGGCGCGAGTGCGGATGGTCTGTTCGCCAACGACAAGACAACAGGAAATTTAATTATCGACGCATACTTTCGTACCCTCAGTCGTGCACCGACAGACGAAGAAATCCGGACGTGCAGAGAACACATTTCGCAGACTGAAAACACAGTGGAAGGATTGCGAGACCTGATGTGGGCACTGCTGAATTCTCAGGAGTTTCTGACAAACCACTGAAACTTCTGTCTCCGAGTTTGATGTTGTGATCGGGAACGGCGGCTTCTCTGCGAAGGACATGTCAATGACATCACGTTACTGCGACAGGATTACACGGCGCGACTCACTGCAGGTCGGAGCACTGGGACTGACGGGGCTTACAACCGCATCTGCTCTGCAACCTGCTCTTGCAACAGATGACGCACGGGCAACCGCTGATGCGGTGTTGTTCGTAAATCTCGGAGGTGGCCCCGCTCACCTGGACACTCTGGACATGAAGCCGGACGGACCGTCGGAAACGAAGGGCGAATTTAAGCCCATTCAGACAAATCTGCCGGGCCTGCTGGCATGCGAACATATGCCAAAGTTTGCTGAGGTAGCAGACCAGTTCACGCTGCTGCGCGGAATCAGTCATACGGTGGGCGACCATCCTCAGGGACAGGCCTACATTTCAACCGGCAATCGCCCCACGCCGGCGCTGCAATATCCGTCACTGGGATCTGTCGTAACAAGAGAGTTGCCGGGAGATCCGGACCTGCCGCCGTATATGGCCATTCCCGACACCGAATGGACGGCCGGCTACATGGGCGACGGGTTCGGTCCTTTCAAGACAAATGCGGTTCCCAAGCCGGGCCAGCCGTTTGCTGTTCGTGGAATCACCCTGCCGGAAGGACTGACGGTTGAGAAAGTTGCACGCCGCGAGCAGTTGCTGAGCAAACTCAATCGCACGTTCAGGGAAGCCGACACAAACAGCCAGTTACTGGAAGCGCTGGATACGTTCAGCCGGCAGGCTTACAGCATGATTACGTCGAAACGCACGATGGAGGCGTTTGATGTCAGCGGAGAGCCGGAAAGCATCCAGAATCTGTTTGGGGCGGACGAGCTCGGGCAGAGCATGCTGTTATCCGTTCGGCTGATTGAATCGGGCGTAAAGTTTATTACGGTGACCAACACGGGATGGGATACCCATCTGGACAACTTTGCGGGGCATAAAAGACTGATACCGCCGCTGGATAACGCGATCACAGCAACGCTCACGGCATTGCGGGAAAAAGGCCTGCTGGAACGAACTCTGGTGATCATCATGGGCGAGTTCGGTCGCACGCCGAAAATCAATCAGAACATCGGCCGAGACCACTATCCCAGAGTCAACTGGAGTCTGATGGCAGGTGGTGGAGTGCACCCCGGACAACTGATCGGTGCCACTGATTCAGGTGGAGAGAGTCCGACAGACGACACAGACATCCATCCCGACGACATCGGAGCATCAATTCTGCACGCACTCGGAATCGACCACCACAAGGCGTACTACACGAAGACCAATCGACCAGTGAGTCTGGTACCGGAGGGGCGAGTCATCCGCGAGTTGTTTGGTTAGAAACATCGTCACCGATTGCTGGGCTGCAGGCTATTCCCGCAGTGAGCTGACTGGAAGGATCGACAGGCCGCAGTCTTCTTTACCGATCGAATAGACTACGTACAGATTTCCGTCGTGTTCGTAACCATACGGATATGACCACTGTTTCCCTTTGGCGTGCCCCGAAAAACGGGGCGGCTCTGACTTCCCGTGTCGAATACGGAACATCCGGCTGAATGTTGCCGTCCCCGGAACTCCGACAGAAATCACCAGCGTGTCACGATTGACAAAATTGGACAGCAGGTAAAGTTCTCCTGAACTCAGCCTGCCCAGATAAGGTTTGGAACGTGGCATCGGCAGATTGCTTTCAACCGCCTGTGTCCAGGTTCTGCCAAAGTCACTGCTGGTTGAAACCCACGCGACACCCCGACCACCTCGAATTACAGCCAGAACATTCCGGTCGTCAATCTCAACAGATGTTTCTGCGAAAGACGGAGCAAGACGTGATGGAAATGGAATGGAAACGGTGTCCCAGTTTGTCACGCTGTTTCCCTGACTGATTGCGACAACAGGAAAACCATCTTTGTCCTGTCCGCCCGTGATCAGGCTGCCATTTTTCATTCGGACGGGTTCATCATACGGCCAGCAGTCGTGCATTACGATGCCTCGTGACATCCAGCGGATGCCGTCTTCATGCAGGACAAATGCTTCAGCCATGAGCCCGGAAAACCGGCGGCCGGGGGTCCCCGCTCCAAAACGTGCACAGATGACCCACAGATCATCGTTGTGTTCGAACAGCACGCCATGACTGTGGCGTTCCTGTGTTCTGAAGCCGCTGCCTATGACTTCCAGATCGGACCATGTTCTGCATTGATCGACCGACCGCCGCCCCTGCAGTGTCTCCTCAGGTCCGTTTTCATTAGTCGGACTATTTGCCCAGTTGGCGAAGAACGTATCCTTGTAGTATACGATCGCTGCTCCATGCAGAAACTTGTATCCATCCGCTCTCGCCCGATGAATCGTCGAATGCTGAACGCCGTCGACAAACGGAATCGTATTCGCATACCGTGGAATGTCCGGACCGGTCCACAGCTTAAAGACGTCCGGCACTGAGTCAGGTTCGCGCGGTGCCGGCAAATCCGTTCCGCCACGAACGACAAGGTCGTCAATCAGGTACCACCCATCTGCCGCGATTCGTCGACCGGAAACCAAATTAAACCCAGCCAGCGGGAGGCTGGTTCGGTACGCGGCCGCCACTGCCGTTGGTCGCTCCGGCAGATCTGTCCGGCCGGCTTTTGAGAGCCAAAATTCGATACCATTACGGTTGGCATCAACAACGGCCCGCACCCGATGCCAGACAGGATCTGCTATCGATTGCGACGGCATGACGTCACGAGACACAATCTCCCAGGTACGAGTGCGTCCGTCGAACTGCTGCAGTACGCCGCTCTGCACACACAGATTCAGCTGGCTGGCGTCGGTTCCCCCCGGCTCGTGAGACCAAACATGCAGCGAACGACCTCTGGCAGAAGAGAACGCAAACGAGAACTCGATCTCGATTCGCTGCTGCACTGCAGCAAATGGCTTTGACAATGCAACAAGCGAAGTAAATTCAGATCGACGCCCGATAAGACACCTTGTCGAAGTACCGGGACCACCTGAAGCGACTGACACGTTGGCAACCGTCCCGTCATTGAATGCCCTCCAGTCAGCGGGGCTCTCGCCAACGGACTCCGCGTCGAAATCCAGCGACAGAATTTCGTCGGCGGCATTCGCGGAAAGTACCGCTGTCAGCAGCATGCTGCACGCCAGAACCTGGGACCGCATAATCATGACATCTTTCAAGAGGCTGTTTCATTTCTAAACTAACGACGTCTCGCTCAGATCCCAGCGAACAGTCGCGTTCTTTTGAAATCACAGAAACTTCCAGCGTCTGTTCAGCACGATCGACCGCAGACAAACAGCATCACGCGCAATATGTGCCGATCAACGTATCAGTTACGTTCGCCACCACACCTCGATTCCGTCTGCTGAAGTCTTTCGTCAGTGGGATCGTTCGAATTCACGTACATTAATCCGGCTTATGGATGTGAGGTATTCGGAGTCTGACGATGGACGGCATTTTTCGTTACGGAAAGAGTATCGCAACGTCGCTGACAATCGCACTGTTAGCGCTGGGCGGCAGGTACGGCCAAAGCTGGTTTTTCACTTCTGTGGAAGACCCGCGGGCGACGTCCGACGTGGTACTTCTTGATAAATACGCCCAGACATCACGTTCACATTCCCCGATGCGTTCACTAACCAGTGACGGAAGACCAAACTGGAAAATCGCGATTGTCACAGATGGGGCCCTGGCGGCCGCCCGCTCTCTCAACGAAAATACTAACGACACCGGACCGGCGAAATTCCTGGCACAGGATGCCATCTACGCGACCCCCAGCGCCACGTTTGGCTTCGCCGATGTCACCTTACCAATCGACAGAAGACGCGGCGAATGTCCGCTGAATTCGAGTTCTGCCAATCAAGTCATTGTCAACGCACCGGAGTACAGCGCGAACAAACAGTTTTACGCAGCACTGGGCGCGCATACCGATAATGCAGAGGCCAAGGATGTCTTCGTATTCGTCCACGGATTCAATGTCACGACGGATCATGCTCTGGGGCAGGCGGCTCAGCTGGCCGAAGACATGCCGTTCCACGGCGTCGTTGTTACCTTCAGTTGGCGGTCCGTCGGACGAAGCGGCGCCTACCTCACGGACGAAGTGCAGGCAGAACGATATTTCTGGAATCTTGCAGAACTTCTCGCCAACCTGCGCAGCCAGCTGAAGGAAGACGTGCGGCTGCATGTCATGGCGCACAGCATGGGAAACCGCGTCACCCTGCGAGCCTTAAATGCTCTGACTGGCACGCTGGGACCAACGGGCCTGCCGATCGATCCGCTTGTCGCTGCTCAGCTATCAAGGTTCGGCAACGGGCAGCTGGTCGAACGTCGTGAACGAATTACCGCGATGATGTTACCAGCCAGGCCGAACCGGAACAGCTTCCAGACAGTCGGATTGCATGGCATGGACGAAATCATAATTCGTTTTCCCCAATGGGGTACCTGGTCCGAGAGCCAACTTTCGTCACCGCCGCTGACAAGCCTGATTCTTGCCGCCCCCGATGTCGATGCGCAGGAGTTCGGCATGCTGGTTGGCAACATCGTACATGTCGCTGGCAGCATGATACGGTATGCCTCAGATACCGATCAGGCCCTGAAAATGTCTCAAGAGGTTCATGGCGGCGCATACCGCGCGGGCGATTCCAGGGCGCAGATTGCCGTAGCGGGACTGCAAACCGTTTGCGTTTCGGGTGTCAGTACTAACGACCCGCTGGGGCACTCTTACTGCGGCAGCAATCCCGCAGTGCTGACACAGCTGGCCAGACTGTTTCGGCCACCGGTGCAACCCACGATTTCACTCGGGACCATCGCCCGAGAACAGTCGGATGGTACGTCAAGATAACGCGGTGTCCTGAGAGAAGGTCGAAAGTCTCCTGGGGCTTCCTGTTGACGGAAACAGATAAGTTTTCGCCCGAAACAGACTCCCGCCCTTTCGCTGCCTTTCGTTTCCCCACTTCCGCAAACATCTGTTAGAATGCGCCATGTCAAAGATGCGACGAACCGGAATCATCGGACTGCAGAATGCTCAAAATAACAGATTCTCGTCGAAGCCAGTTCCACGATCGAATCACGCGGCGTTCGTTTCTAAGAGCGGGCACGTTGGGTGTTTCAGCCCTGCATCTGTCCGATCTGCTGCAGGGTGCCGAAGTCAGTGGCGGTGTACGACGTGATCATTCTGTGGTGATGATCTACCTGCCCGGCGGGCCCACGCAGCACGAAACCTTCGATCCCAAGCCACGTGCACCGCGCGAGATCCGCGGTTCGTTTCAGCCGATCAGCACAGCGGTTCCAGGGACGCAGTTCTGCGAACTGCTGCCAAAGCTATCGGCAATGTCCGACAGGTTTTCCATTGTACGATCACTGGTGGGGTTAATGAATCGTCACGAATCGTTTCAGTGCTATACCGGTCGACCGGCCGGTCGGCCGGGTGACAACGAACCGGCCGGTGGCTGGCCGTCACTCGGCTCCACTGTGTCCAGCGTGCTGGGACCGAATCGGGAAGGCATGATTCCGTATGTCGATGCAGCCCCCAGAATGGGCCACATGCCATACAACAATCGTGGCGTTCACGATCCGGCGTCGACTTTGTCCTGGCCAGGATATACCGGAAGCGATCACGTGCCGTTCACCATTGAAGGTGACGTCAAGGACGATCTGATTCTTAATGGCATCGATTCCGTGCGATTGCAGAACCGCCGCAGTGTGCTGACGTCACTCGGGCGGTTGCAACAGCAGGTTGACGCTCGTTGCGGACTGGACGCGTTTCAACAGCAGGCATTCGGATTATTGACGTCCAGTAAGCTGGCGGACGCCCTTGATCTGGAAAAAGAAGATCCCGCCGTTGTTCTGAGATACGGAGAGGGGCAGGCGACAGATCCCAGTTTTGGCGGTGCTCCTCAAAGTCCCAAACATCTGCTGCTGGCCCGACGACTGGTTGAAGCAGGAGTTCGCTGCGTGACAGTGGCATTCGGCGCTTGGGACTGGCATGCAAATCGTGAAGGCACCATCGAATACCTGTCTCGCAAATACCTGCCTGTCTATGACCACGCGTTGTCGACCTTTCTGCAGGACCTTGAACAACGGGGCTTGCTGGAAACAACGTCGGTCGTTGTGTGGGGCGAATTCGGTCGCACGCCAAGAATCAACGCTAAGGGCGGTCGCGATCACTGGGCGGAAACTCAGTCGGTGCTGCTGGCCGGAGGCGGCATTCATGGCGGAATGGTGATCGGCCAGACGGACAAAGAAGGTGGACGTCCAGTCGAACGCCCGGTTCATGTCCAGGAGGTATTTGCGACACTTTACAGGACTCTGGGCATCGATGTGAACAACATCAAGATCAACGATCTGAACGGCCGACCTCGGTATCTGATCGATGAGAATCGGCAGCCGATCTCAGAGCTGTTCAGTTGATGCAGCAGGCAGGGACTCAGAATGGCGAATGCTGACTTCAAAGACCGATTGCTCGAATGTCTCGGTGGCCCGTGGCGGGATCCGTCTGCCATGAATCCCGTCGTGTCCGAGACCACCCAGGCGAATGGGTTTCGAATCGAAAAGCTGACATATGAAGCTGAGCCAGGTGATCATATTCCGGCGTTACTGTTGATTCCCGACGGCGTAACGGCTTCAAAGACGGCTCCGGGAATCTGTGTGTGGCATCAGCATGCAGGTCAGTGGCATCTGGGCAAGAGTGAGCCGGCCGGCCTGGCTGGCAATCCGATGCATCACACGGGCGCCGCACTAGCAAGAGAAGGATACGTTGTCCTGTGTCCGGATGCACTGGGATTCGAAGAACGTGAAGCGGGCTATCAGCAGCAAGGCCGCAATCTGGAACGGTTCCTGTTTCTTAAGTACGTGGTCGAAGGTCAGTGCATGGCCTGGAAAAACATTCTGGACATGCGTCGGGCAGTCGACTACATCTGTAGCCGTCCGGAGGTGCAGTCCGACAGGATCGGCTGTTACGGGCATTCCATGGGATCGACGCACACCTGGCTGGTCGGTCCATGGGAACCGCGATTGAAAGCACTGGTCGGCAACTGTTGCCTGCCAACGTACGAAGCCATTCACGAACACCAGATGCTGCACTGCTTTCCGAACTTCATCCCTGGCATTCTGCCTTACGGAGACACTCCGGACATCGCGGCGCTGATTGCTCCCAGAGCTCTGCATTTGAATTGCGGTGAACTTGATGGAGGCAGCCCCGTCGAACACGTGCGACGGGGTATCGAGACGATTTCACGAGCCTATGAAGCCGTACATGCCGAGGACAAGTTCACTCACTTCATCCAGCCCGAGACCGGTCACGTGCTGAGCGACGAGATGTGGACCCGCACCCGGGAATTCTTTGCCCGACACCTGAACGGATGATCTGTCGACTGGATCAGTTGGTGCCCCTTTTGCGTGCTCTGTCCGATGAGCCGTGACCGTCAATCTACGGATTCCCGGCCCCCCGGAAGACACGCATCCACAAACAGGCTCCGCCCCGCCACGCAGTACTTACCCTTATTTCCCGCTCTCCGATGCGTACAGCTCGCTGCACGGCGGACCACCATAGTTGCAGTGAAATGACTACACGGGGATTCGGCCTGCAGCGGTGGAAGGCTCATGATTGTTCGAAACTCACTCCGAAGATGGAACACAGCATTGCCGACTGGAGCAGTATTTTCCGTGGTCTTCGGCATTCACCGGCACGAAATTGAGAATCAGGATCAGAGCCACCCGAAATCATCTGTTGTGGCCTCAGCTTTGCGTTACAGCACAGACAGCGAACTTCGTTCCACGAATTTTTTTCCGGTTCGATGATTGTTTAAATCAGTGTTCCTTCCACTTCGGGGGACTCAACTCCTGAAGCGGAGGGTGTGGTGGACCGGTATGTCCGTGCAACATTCTCTGTTCAATACCACAAGGGCGACAAGAACATGTCCAGAAGCTGTTTATACCTAACAGGGGTCCTTGCGATCTGGGGCTCACAACACCGTGCCTTGCTCAGCACTCGCCTCCGTTCAGCTGTGCAGTCGAAACGTTTCAGCATGAAAAAGATAAGGGCGTGCGGGCCTTTGTGGTAAATCTGGAACAGCCATTCCTTGCGGAAGAGTTCGAATAAAGCAATTACCTGCGACTTAAGGCTCTGGATGGGAATTCATTTCTGATCTATCCGCACGAGACACGATTTCGGACGCCAGATACGGAGTGACCTGTTTTGTCCCGACGGTGAGTACAGCTACAGTGGTGATCGCGATCAGGTCTTCTCGACCGTCTACGGAAACCGAGAAGAGGCGTGGCAAGAAGTCACGGACGCAAAGCAGTTGTCCTTCGAAACGACTTTTGACAGGTTACAGGACATCCTGTTTTCCGTGCAGATAACCGAGGCTTCCGTTCAGGGCCAGTTGGAAGTCCGGTCAAATCAGCGCAACCACACGTTCTCGAGAACGGTTCTGGCCCGTGGACAGAACGATTGTGGATTTCGCCGGCAGAACAGGACCCTCCTTTCGTCGTTTGTACATAAATCGAACAACGTGCGGCGCCGCAAAAAAAGATCACCGCGGGGGATACCCACGGGAGACGAAAGATAATTGAGGGCCAAAACCATGATCCGGCGGCAGCGGGCGGCGGCCATTGGTCGTCGACAAAAATATCGTGGTCTATCGATTCCAGTGGCCGAACCGATTTTTCTTTTCCGCAGGCTTACCGGGCGGCATGGCATCCAGGGTTGAGATACCTTCACTGTACAGCAGGTCACCCGTATAACCATCGTGAAAACGAACCACAACCTGAGGGGCATCGTACGCCAGAAACTGATAGCCAGGCCCCTCTTTACGACCGGCCTTCACGACATTGTTGATTGAAATCACTGAGTACACCGTATGACGCTGCCGCAGATAGTGCACGTTGTCCGGGTAACCGCCGAGCCACTTGATTTTGACCGTCCGACCTTCGCTGTCGAACCAGCCACCCAAAGGTGGCAGACCGGCTGTGCCAATCGGATGATTTGCTGAGTTCACCGGCGAAACAAGGAACTCCCAGACGTTGTCTGTGATCTGAGCCGCGACGGGATGGTGAACGTCTCCTGTCAGCAACAGCACCGGCTTCTGAATTTCGTCCAACACCGCCGTAAGCTCTTCTCTCTCGTGCACGAAGCCGCAGTATCCGTCGCCTTTTGATTCCGTACCTTTGCCTCGCACATGATACGCACTGTGATAAATGAACCACGGATCGGGTGATACGACAAAAATAAAATCTGCGGCAGTCGTCCGCACCTTGTCCAGAAACCACGCCTTCTGGGTGTCTCCCAGAACAAAACGACCAGGATCGTGAGACTTCTGCACGCCCAGCCATTTGGACCGTTCGCCTCGAGTGTCAAGAAACAGAAAATGACAATTGCCCACAACTTTGTCGAAGTAGTGATGGGTGCCAATGCTGTAAGGCGCAGCGCTGGTCTGCTTTAACGCCGGCTCAATCTGCAGATGAGTTGCGTCGACAACTCGCGTCACTCGATAAACGCCGACGTTCTTACCGCCGCGTTCTGACGCCTTTGCCTTTGCACCTCCCTTCAGAAACGGGCCGATGTGCAGCGTACTGATCTGTGCAGGATTCAATGTGGTGAAGTCGGCGACAGGATCATGCAGCACTTCCGAACCTGCCTGCAGCTGAGCAGTACCAAAGCGGACGCGTCCCGTCTGGGGCCGATTTCCGTTAGCCCAGTCCGCGTAGTACTGCCAGACTCGGATCGCCGGATCGCGAACAAGATAGTTGCCGTCGCCTCGACCAACTTCACCGGAACCGTCGATATTATCGGTCACTTCATGATCGTTGTACATCGTCAGCAGAGGCACGTGCTTCAGCAATCGATTCAATGAGCGACCCCGATTCAGATACAGCTTGTAATTGTTCTGAATACCGGCAACAGTCCCGTCGATCGTTTCTTCATACGTGTAGTCGCCATTCACAATGTGAAACGCCACACGGTCACGGTGCCTCTCCCAGATCGTGTCAAAGGCGGGCGGGTCCGGATAAATGCCGTACGTTTCACCAGGTGAACGTTGACGCTGGCAGGCTCCGATAGAAAACGAAAAGTTAAAACGCCCCTGTGGGTTAAACTCATGAACGTAGCTGGTTTCATCCGGCAGCGTGCGAAACGTTGGCCACGGATCGCGAATATTGTTGCGGCTGTCAACGATTTCGTGACCGATCCGGACAGCGTAGGCATAAATTGTGTTCGGCTTCAGGCCGGTGACTTCAGCGAATCCGGTAAAGTCGTTTTCAGCAGCTGTTGCGGCTGGTGTCACTGCCGCATCATCAAACGGCGGTCGATGCGGACGGACCAGAACTTCGAATTGGATTTCTCGTTCCGCTCGCACCCAGACACGCACCGAATCAGACGTAACATTTCCCAGCACAGGCCCATGCGTCACCGACGTACTCTGCATCGGGATCACATGGTTCGCAACGGGGTCCGGCCAGGTGAGTTCCTGTGCAGAGAGAGTCGTCTGAATAACGAAAAACACAACCAGCTTGAGAAGTTTCATGGTTTCTTCAGGTGTTCGATAACAATGGTGGCGGGATCATATCGTACTCGGCATGCTCACACAGAAGCAGCAGCGTTCTGAGTAACGCGGTCAGAACTGGTTTCATTATGGCCGCACAACTTCATTCGTCGCCTTCGTGGGCATGGATGCGATGAATGCCTCCGGAAACGACCAGAGGTACCTGCCTCACGGACCACAACAGGTCCGCCTTTGTCTTCTCTGAAAATCATTTCGCAAGGCGTGTCTCCACTGATTCATCCCTGTTCCGCAACATTGTCAAGGCATTGAATAATCAACTTGTGCATCCGCCAGCAGAAGATGCCCTCGATGATCATCAGCACGATCGGCAGGCCGGAAACGAGGAATGACTGAATAGACTGTCCCCCAAGCCAAGAACTAAATATTGCAACACAGCTGCCGGTGACCATGGGACCGATCATCCACACGCAAACAATAGCCAACAGCATGCCGCCGTACCGGAGCCGTATGGACAGATACAACCCGAAGTAGACTGTGGTCAGCCCCATCAGCAGTATCTGGTACAACCATGCCGATTGCAGAATTTCGCCAAACACACGCGCGGTTTCTCGTTCCACGGCCAACCACAGAAACAGGCCGCAGCAGAAACAAGATGCCGAGGCCGCGATGCCGGGTAGCAGACCGAGCATCATCCGGCCGCACATCGCGTTCCTGCTGACAGGCAACATCAGCAGTGAACTTAGTGTCTTGTCCCGAACTTCCGTGTTGAATACTCGACCGAGCAGAAGCGCCGCGCTACCAACAAACACGACGATTCCGGAGATCATCAGAATGTTTGCCAGGACCCAAACTGGCAGAGACTCCTCCACTCCAGCAGCGAGACCGAAACCGGTTGCACTGACCAGTAGCGGGGCGCCGACCAGGCGGGCGAAAAAACCACGTCGGCCTCCCGCAGAATACTGCCACGACTTCCAGGCCAGAGCTCTGTTGCCTGCACGACGGGGCAGACGAGTGCGACGGGACAGTTTTGTCGGACGATCGTGACCGTCGGCAACAACGCGGGAAGTGCATGGTTCAAACAGCACCCAGCTCAGACAGAAGAACACGACCGCCAGAATCAGGTGAGCCGTCATCTGCGGCTCCCAAATTCCCGAATTTCCAAATTCGGCCATGTACATGTCCAGGTTTCCGTACAGTACCAGTTCATCTGTCCAGCCTCCCAGCCACTGCAGATTTTCGTGCAGCCAGGCCAGCCCGAACTGGGTCCGCTCGTACATCCCGGAGACACCGTCTGCCGTTTGCAGGTAATCATGGGCGGCAGCACTGCTGCCGAATTGGCTTAGATTCAATACGACTTCAGACCCTGCCCAGCACCAGAATGGCAGGAACTCCAACAGTAACCAGGCAATGATTGTTTTGGAGAATGCTCGGGAAACATCCCGGCTGACAACGCTGGCAAGCAGCGCCAGCTGGCAGAACATGACGGAGTAAGTCAGGATGCCCAGGGTCGCCGACAACAGGCCTCGTGGAAGAACTCCCCCCAGTGTGATCGCCAGCAGCAGGAACGGGGTAACAACCAGAAGCAGCAGCAGAACCGCCCCCAGACGCGGTCCCGATTTCCCCAGCAGAATGGCGATCGGTGATGCTCCGGTCATCTTCAAAAGCGGAAGCGTCTGCTCTTCTTTCTCCTCCACGATCGCGGTGCTGAAATAGATCCCCCCCAGCAACGTGACAAACCAGTAACAGCACGTCATCACGTTGGACGCAAACGTTCCACCGACACCGGCACTCATTGTAAAGGTGGCGACCCGGCCAAAAAACAACAATAGAACCAGGGCTGCGAGCCCCGCCCGTATGACGTGATGACTGACGAAACGAGATTCCTGTCGCAATGAACGAACCAGAAATGCGGACGTCCGCAGCTGCATCAATACGTCTCCTGTGCCAGATCGTATTGCCGTGTGGCATGTCGACATAATCGTCCGCTGTCATTCGAACAGATCTGACTGGGAAGCATAGTTGTCTGCATGACTGCGGCGAAGCTCAGCGATTCTAAAAGATAAATGCGGGGAACAGTCTGAGTATGGGAAAATCACCTGTTGTCGTAAACGATACTGGATCGTGTGAGCAGCGAAACTGCAACTAGAAACGCATTCTTCGCGACCCAAAGTCAGTGCGGAACAATGCACGGGCCGATTGTGGCAGACGTCTGCTTTTTACATTCCGAAAGATTGCTGTTCCGACATTGACGCCCGAACAGTTCAACAAACGGAACGAAGTATCCACCGCCCTAGTCTCAGTGTTTCCATCCAAAGCATACGTTCAGGTGTCAGCCGCAACCAGCGTGCCCGGGACAACGTGCTGCTTTTAACACGAAAGATGAGACAACGAAACTAAGCAAGCACTTCGTGGATTGGAGAACCAATCACAAGTGAATGCGGACGCCCCAGTACATCGTGAAGGACCGTGTCAGACGGTACGCCCAGAAGATGATACAGCGTTGCCGCAAAATCCTGAGGACCGTGGGGAAAAGACGCCGGGTACGCCGCAGAATCATCAGACGTCCCATGAACGCTGCCTGGTTGAATTCCTGCTCCACACAGCGCGAGCGAATACACCCACGGCCAGTGATCGCGTCCGGCGTTCTTGTTGATGGCGGGCGTGCGACCGAATTCCGCGTTCACAACCACCAGAGTATCGTCCAGCAGACCACGCTGATCCAGATCGTTGATCAGCGCCGTAAAGGCCACATCCAGAGTCGGGGCCAGGGACGTTTTCATCTTACTGAAGTTCTTGCTGTGGGTATCCCACGACCCCGATGGCGTGTGGCAATAACTCACGTTGACCATAGAAACACCGGATTCCACAAGTCGGCGAGCCAGCAGACAGCGCTGTCCGAATTCTGTGCGGCCGTAACGGTCACGCGTTGCCACTGGCTCCGAGGCAAGATTGAATGCGCGTCGCGTTCGGTCAGAAGTGAGCAGATCAAAGGCCCGTTGATAAAACGTGTTCAATTTTCCAGTAGAAGCCACTCCGTGCAGTCGTTGCCGTTCCCCGTCAAATTCTCGCAGCAAATCACGACGAGACTGCAGCCGAATCGGATTGAGTTCGTCCGCCGGACGAACTGATTCAACAGACACGTCATCCCCCAGCAGCGACTGGTCAACTGCGAAACTGGAGTTTCCAGCGCCCAGAAACCCCGGCAATTGACCGTGCAACACAGTCCCGTTGCTGCGCCGCATCAACGGACCCACTCGAACCCACGACGGCAGAGTCTGACTGTTCCTCTGCAAATGATCGAGCACAGCACCGAAGGGAGGAAAGTCTGTATCGGAAGGAGGAAAGTCACCGCGTGTACTGACGGCAGCGGGATGACGGTGTCCGGTATTTGCCGGCAGACTGGCCTGGACATGATTGGGATTGTCGTGCGTCATCGATCGAATCACGGCCAGCTTGTCGGCAATTTGCGCCGTCCCCGGCAGCAGCTCAGAAAAGGAGGCACCAGGCACGCTGGTGGATATCGCTCCAAATTCGCCCCGCACGGCCGACGGGCCATTGGGTTTCGGATCAAATGTTTCCTGCTGCGGATGCCCGCCGTGCAGGTACAGCATGATTACACGCTGCGCGCGACCGAACGTATCGTCCACAGTGAGTCGTTTTTCAACGCGGGCTTCCAGCAACTGAGGCAGCCCCAGGCCCAGGCCGGAGACTCCACCCAGCCGCAGAACATCGCGGCGAGAGGCAAAGTCTCGTTGTTGAAACGTTTTGCGAGTCATCACACGTCATTACGCTTTGAAAACATCAGCGCCCAGGACAGACAGATGCACGATCGCAAAGTGTAACCGTAACACGACACAGGAAGCCAGTGTGAGCCGTATCCGTCCAGGGGTTGATTGGCGATTCTGCGTGAGGATCAGATTCAGTCGACTTTCAACAGTTCGACGATAAAGTGCAGCGTAGCATTGGGTGGCACGGATCCTCCCGACCCTTTGGCTCCGTAACCCAGTCGAGCTGGAACCCACAGTTCAATCATGCCGCCAACTCCGACCAGTTGCATACCTTCGGTCCATCCGGCAATCACTCCGTTCAGCGGAAAGGAGATCGGTTCGCCGCGGTCGTAGGAGCTGTCGAATTCCTTGCCGCTGTCCAGCCAGCCACGATAATGAACAGAGACTGAATTTCCAGCGGTCGGTTTTGCGCCATCTGCCCTTCGCAGAATCCGGTATCGCAGGCCGGAGTCTGTCAACTGAAAGTCCTGATCTGCGTCACCGTCGACCGGGCCGCAATCGTACTGAAGCGACTTCAGATCCAGAAACGTCGTCGCCTTCGTTCTGCTGAACGACGCCTGCTGAACATCACGTTCTTTTGAGTAGTCCGCTCGCGTGAGAGACGAATCCGGTGTTGTCTGCGTTCCCGCGCAACCAACGAAAGTACATAACACAGCAATGATCATTGCCAGAGAAGAAGAGGGTACTTCCATGGGGCGATTCCGTTCGCAGAAGAGCTTTGTATATCCTGGTAAGAGGTGTTCAGACCGGAAAGATTATAGCAGGCCACACAAAAGACCGGAACCGCCGTTCAACAGCACCAGCGCCCCGGCGCCCCATACTGCCTCCACTGCCGGAACTCGCCAAACCACAAATTCAGGCCAATGAGAAACAATGAAAGACTTCGGTCCGAGTGCAGCACGTCAACTGACGCGTCCGAGCGTGGGTCTGGACGTGTTTGTCAAAGGTTAATTTGACTGTTTACTGCTTACCTTCTTCCGCTTCTTTGACTTCTGTTTGCCGTACCCGGCCTTCCGAGTATGCGCGATCGCCTCGGTTTCGTGGCCTTTATCTCCCTGGGATGTCATCCAGCGATCCAGTTGCGCGGCAAGTTCCGCATGCAGCGTGGCATATTTCGGATCGTCAATCAGGTTCTGCAGACAGTGGGGGTCGTTCACGACGTCGTACAGCTCCTCCGCTGCTCGATGCTGGTATTTTCGGGTCATGGCCTGAGCGTGTTTGTCGCCCGTCTGGGCCATCTTTTCCCATGAAGTCCAGTAGTCGGCACGATCACCACCAACACGAGTCACGGCATTTGTAAACTTCACATCCGGATGCAAATTGCGGATGTAGCGGTGCGTTTTTGTACCGCAGGAACGAATACCGAATGTTTCTGACCCGTTGATAATGCCGCGCGTTGTGTGCAGGCCGAATGTGTAAGTCTTATGTTCCGCCTGCTGCCCCAACAACACAGGCAGAAAGGACTTCCCGTCCATCGTTGTCGGAATCGGCAGACCGGCCGCATCCAGAAATGTCGGTGCGACATCGCAGTACTCAACCAGCGCGCCTGTTCCTGACGCGGGTTTCACCTTACCAGGCCAGCGGGCGATCAGACCGGACGTCAGGCCCAGCTCAAAGCACGTCCATTTGGCAAATGGAAAAGCAGACCCCTGTTCTGACACGGCCATCACCAGTGTGTTATCGGCCACGCCGTGTTTGTCCAGCATCTTCAGCAGCGCCCCGCACTGAGCGTCATAGAAGGTAATCTCGGCCAGATATTTTGAATACTGAGTTCTGGTCTTCGGGGTGTCAACCCACGACGGCGGCAAGACGAGCGAGTCCGGCGGATAGGCAGCCGCGTTGCCTTTGTTGTATGGCGAGTGCGGTTCGTTTGAACATGCGAAAATACAGAACGGTGTGTCGGCCGCTTTCGATTCTGTGATCAGTTTCCCGATCGTCGGATAGGGATTCGCTTTGAAAGGATCCGCCGACTTGAATTCCCCGTCGTATTCGAACGGAAATGACTCCCTTGGAGAAATATGTGTTTTGCCGGACAGTGCCACTCGATAATCAGCGTCCTGCAGGTAATGAGCAATTGACTTGGTCCCCGGATAGACGCACGTATGATTCGGCCACGCTCCGGATTTTACGGGGTAGATGCCCGTGTAGATGTTGTGTCGTGTGGGCGAACACATTGGTGCCGTCTGGAAGCACCGCGAAAACTGCAGTCCTTCCGTCGCAAGACGGTTCAGGTTGGGCGTCTTTGCCTGGCCGCCGTACACCTCCATATCCAGGTAGGTGCAATCGTCGGCAATCATGAAGACCAGATTCGGCCGATCAACGGCGATTATTGACGTGGCACAGACGGTCACGAGGAAAATGGCAGACAGACAATTCTTGAACATTGTGGTACACAGTCCGGGACAGAAAGAAAAAACAGCCGTTAATCGACAGCAGGCTATTGGCACTAACATAACGTCAAACACAGATTATTCACGAGTGAAACCTGTATCTTCGTGCAAACTGTGGGCAGATCCGGTCTGGGCGGTGGCCTTCCATGAGGGCTGCCGACGCTCACTTATCTTCGCATCGAACCCAGTCCACCCGACTCCAATCTTCTGATCCAGATGCAAGCTGAGCTGTACGGCATGGGGCTGCAGATGGCAGATATTACAGACGTGCACTTCGGCCCGTAAGAACGGCAGCAAGTCAAATTCCGTGACGCGGCAAGCTGGCTTTCCGCTTCATCTGCAGTCACCTGCCGGGCTTTGTCCGCACAATGCCTCAGTCAGGATAGCAGCTGCCCCGACACGTAAAGAACAATGCATGAAAACAACCTGACAATATTTCAGGTGGATCACGAGGCCGCTTCACTGCTGTTCCACATATTGTTCAACGCAATTATTCAATGTGTTCAGTGCCGCGATGAACTGACTTGCTGTCGCTTGTCTGTAAATCTTCGGCAAGGCTGTTAGTCCTGTTTGCGACATACAGTGGAATCGACTGATTGAAGGTTCCGTCCTGCCCGCATGACGTCCCAGTCACCGAGGTCCAAAACTACTCGGTTTCCGGAACGGGTGGCTCAGCTTCGGAAAGGGCCTGAATGAGCTCCTCCATGACGGCAGTCCCGTCTTCTTCATCAGCTTCCAGAGGCCAGTACGCATCGTGCTGATCGACGATCCGCAGGTGGCCCTGATGAAGATAGCTGAGCATCCGGATCAGCTTGACATCGCGGTAACGCAATACAATATAGCCGTCTTCCAGGTGGATATTTTCGATCTTCCAGCCAAGTGCTCGCAGGTTAAGTTCCCGTAGGCGCAACATGCGTTTGGCGGGCGTGGGGACGGGGCCAAAACGGTCACGGAGCTCTTCTTCCAGTTCTGCAAGATTCGCCAGTGAATTGGCCTGCGACAGTCGGCGATAGACTTCGATCTTGAGCTTCTGTTCCGGGATGTAGCGGTCGGGGATAAAGGCCGAGACCGGTAACTCCATGCGTACGTGTGTCTGATATCTTAACGGCTGCTTCTTCAGGGTGCGGACCGAATTCTCCAGCAACTGGCAATACAATTCGTACCCAACGGCGGCGATGTTGCCACTTTGTTCTGTACCCAGAATGTTGCCTGCTCCACGGATTTCAAGGTCTCGCATGGCAATGCGAAAACCGGCCCCCAGTTCACTGTACTCTTCGATGGCTTTCAGACGGCGAGTGGCCTTGGTCGTCACCACCTTGCCTTCCTCCAGCATCAGATAACAATAAGCGCGGTGACGATCCCGGCCGACTCGCCCGCGCAGCTGATGCAGATCTGCGAGTCCGTAAATGTCGGCCTGATGAATGATCATGGTGTTGGCATTGGGAATGTCCAGCCCGCTTTCAATGATCGTCGTGGCCAGCAGAATGTCGGCTTTTCCGGTAACGAACTCCAACATTGCCATTTCGAGTTCATCCGGTGTCATCTGACCATGAGCAATCGTAAGCGACGCTTCCGGTACGATCTGGCGTATGCGATCGGCGATGAGCTGAATGTCATGAACGCGGTTGTGAACAAAGTAGACCTGTCCGCCGCGGTTGAGTTCCCGAATAGTAGCGCTACGGATGAGCGCTTCGTCAAATCGTCCGACGCGCGTCTCGATGGGCATGCGGTCCCGTGGCGGCGTGGTCAGGCTGCTGATGTCACGAATCCCCAGCAACGACATATGCAGAGTTCGCGGAATCGGCGTGGCAGTCAGAGTCAGGATGTCGACTTCCAGTCGCAGGTGTTTCAGGCGTTCTTTGACTTTGACGCCGAATTTCTGCTCCTCGTCGATGACCAGCAATCCGAGATCCTTGAAGTGAACATCTTTGGAAACCAGCCGGTGAGTGCCAACGACGATGTCAATTTCGCCCTGGCCCAGTTTTTCGATGATCTTCTTCTGCTCACTGGCAGAACGAAATCGTGACAGCATTTCGACAGTGACCGGGAACTCAGCAGTGCGTTCCGTGAACGTGCGAAAGTGCTGTTCTGCCAGAACGGTCGTCGGAACCAATACAGCAACCTGTCGGCCGTTATCGACAGCTTTAAAAACCGCTCGCATCGCAACTTCTGTCTTGCCAAAGCCAACGTCACCACAGATCAGCCGGTCCATCGGCCGGGTTCGTTCCATATCCTCCTTGAAGTCCACGATCGCAGTGACCTGATCAACCGTTTCGGTGAACGGAAAGACCTGCTCAAATTCCTGCTGCAGTTGCGAGTCGGTCTGGCATTCCAGGCCGGGTTTGGAATTGCGTTCCGCCTGCAGCTTCAGCATATCGGCGGCCATGTCCGTGACAGCTTCGGCTACCTTGCCCTTTTTCTTCTCCCATGACGCGCCGCCGAATTTCGAAAGTTCCGGCATTGATTTGGCCGGTCCAATATATTTCTGCACAAGGTGAATAAGGGCGGCAGGTACATAGACGATCAGACTGTCACGAAACTCCAGCAGCAGGTGCTCCTCTTGTTCGCCGTCTTTGTCCATCAGGGCCATACCGCGATACCTGGCGATACCCTGAGTTACGTGAACGACAAGATCGCCGTCCTTCAGGTCCAGAAAATTATCGATAGCGCGGGAATCAGCTGATCGACGGCGCGACTTGACATTCCGGGCCTGCGAACGCGAGAACAGTTCGTTATCGCTGATAACCGTCAGACCACGCTCAACAAAACGAAAACCTTTGTTGACGCGGCCCACACACAGTGAAATCCGGTCAGACATACGCTGGTCAGCGGCAACGTCTGACTCAGCAATCAACTCGGCAAGTCGCTGCCGTTCGCCTTCATTGTGACATGACAAAATGACTCGATCACCCGGACCCAGCGAATCTGCCAGATCCTCAAGTGCGTCTCGACCGGTGCTGGTAAACCGTTCGACGGCTTCAACCGTAAGGTGGCACGACGTCTCGTAGCTGTCTGCACCAAGTGCATCAATCGTGACAGACGGAAATTCCGTCAGCCTGGCTATCGTAGCATTGACACTGAACATGCCGATCGGATTCGCCAGTCGCTGCAGGTACATCTTGCCTTCGCTGACAGCCTGCGCCATGTCGTTAAGAACAACGATGGTGTCTGTCGGAATGGAATCCAGCAACGATTCAGTGGCGGACGCAATGGCATTGTGAGGACGCAGACTGTCCCCGGGCTGAGGCTTGTCGTGTGGCTTTACCGGCTTGGTGGCAGTAACGGCAACGGCGTTCAGATCTTCAAGTCGCCGCTGCGTCTCCACATCAAAGCTGCGAATCGATTCAACTTCGTCACCAAACAATTCGATCCGAATCGGGTCCGGTTCGGTCGGGGGAAAGATGTCCAGCACACCTCCGTGGACACAAAATTCGCCGGCCAGTTCGACGGCGGTCACACGGTCAAAACGGCGTTCTATCAGCCAGTCCAGCAGCGGTTCCAGCGACAATTCGTCGCCCACAGCAATGCGGCGGGTCGCCTCTTCAATATCACTGCGGCTCGGAACCGGCTGCAGCAGAGCAGGCAGGCAGGTAACAACAATGGACGGCCCATTTGCTTTCTTAACTGATGATCCCGGACGGCCCGCAATCTCATCTGCGGTAACGGCCTCAACGACGGGTCGACTTGTGTCCGCAGAGAAGCGCCAGGGCTCCGCTATTGCTGAGGAATCCTGTTCCCGCGTTTCTTCTACTGCAGGACGATGGGCATCTGCATTCAGATATCGGACGGCACCGAGTCGAGCGGCGAAGACACTGTCCGTTACATCATGTTCTTCCGGCAAAGTCTCCCAGGCCGGAAACTGACGAATTTTTGTGCCGACGGGAACAAACTCAGCCAGCTGATCAAAGAACTCGTCGATGTCGCGAATTCCCGGCAGTACAACCAGCAGCGTGTGGCCGGGGCTTCCGGCAGAAAGCGCGGCCACACTCAGCGCGCAGGACGAGCCCCATGCTCCATCGATCGCTCCGCTGTTTCCGGAATGCAGTGCATTCAGAACGTCAGCAAATCCAGGTGCGGATCCAATCAACGCAGTCAGTTCAGCAAGTGAGGTTGGAACCTGCTGAGTAACACTGGTCATTGTGACCAGATTGTAGGGACTGGCGGGCGATCTGGAAACGCCGGCCGCTTTCCGGCAGAAAACGAGGGCGCAGGTGCCGGACTCCCGGTATACGGGTATCAGGACGGTCCGTGCGGTAGACCCGTTAACCGAACTGGTAGCCCGTCGTCGGCAGTTCCGTCAGCAGGAATCTATCTCCGTGCAGCGAACAGATCTGACACTCTGGCAGCATTTGACTCAGCAGCAGGCCACCGACGATTAAGGCACCAGTGCACCGTTAACAAGAATCTGACCGCTGACGTTGCCATTGAACTGCACCACTCGCTGAATGTTGCCGAACGTGATCAGTTCGATCACGTTATTCTGAGGCCCGAAGATGCTGTACGCCCCACTGGCACTGCGAAAGAAGATACCTTCTTCAAGAGTCGTGTTGGGGCTACCGAATGCATTAACGATGTCTGACAGCTGGATCAGGTTGTTGCTGATCTGAAACGAGGCTGGTTCGATAAGGCGGTCAACAAAGATGCCGCGACCGGAATCTGCCAGAAACCGCATTCTATTGTTCACAATATCCATGACTGCGTCGGACCCGAGGTTGAATTCCATTCCGTTACTGTCCAGTCCGCCAAAGATCATATCGTTGCTGTCGATCACCTGTTCTGACGGCCCGGCAGTAAACGTGCGAATACCAATGGCTCCGGCGTGATCGCTGTTCATAATTCTGTTACCGACGATCACCTCCTGCAGCAGGTCGGTCGAAGAATTCATGTCTGTGAACATAGCAATCTGAAACCCGGTGGCAGTGGCCGGATTGGCAAGCACAAGTTCGAAATCGTTGTCCTCAAGGTTAACCAGGGCAGGTCCGTTCCACGTAATTCCAAACGCGTATTCGTTGGGATCGCTGGCAGGAAAGAATTCAGCATTGTCATTAACCGTAAACAGATTGCCTTCCACGTTTACGCCAATGTGAGCACCGATCGCCGTGACGGTATTTTCGATTCGGATAATGTCATCCGTGTTGTCGGTGAATTGAGTACGTTCAATGTTGACCGTATACGGATTATCGAATTGAGAGTATCGTGTGGTCGTGTCATCATTGGGACGTTCCGTATAAACGAGCAGAATTGTTTCATTGTCGGGGCCCGCCGGATTCTGCACGGCACCGTTGTTGTCAAACAGAGAGTCTCGGATATCGAGTTCCGTCAGATTGGTCGTGGTAACACCGAGAGTGTCGGAATCAAACATATTGACACCAAACAGCTGCAGGAACTGATCGTCCAGCACATTGAGAGTACCTCCAACGTCCAGAGTATTCACGACACGAACTCCAATGTCATTGTCACGAAATTCCATGCCACGCAAACTGACCTGACCCGCGTTTTCCAGCAAAGCCCCTTCCGCAGTTGCGGCCAGAATCTGGCCACCCGGACTTGCAGTCGTCGTCGTGGAATCGCCACGGACAGTAAACGTTTTTGCTACAATTGTATGGTTGTTCAGGTCTTTATTCGTATCCATCAGGTGAATACCGAATCGCGGCGAATTGATGCTCGTAACCGTTTCCAGATCGATGTCGATACCGGAGTTAATGATCTCTACCGCTGCTTCATCGGTTACGTCAATCGTCCCTGAATTCGTGCGAATGAGTGTATTGTTGTTCCCAAACAGGCCCACACCGCCGCCCGTGGCAAGAATCCCCAGGGTATCAACGGTCACGGTCCCCGGACCGTTCGCCCCGGCAATGTTGTTCGCAATATTTACACCCGTATCAGCAGTTGTGGTATTAACCTGCAGCAGGTCAAACTGAATGGCTGCCTGGGAATCTTGAATATCCACCAGCGGAACGCCCGGATTTGTGGTCTTGAGTATGTTTGTGTTGGTCCTGAATCCGAGGACACCATCTGTGTTCTGAATACTGAGCCCCTGCAGCAGGGACTCTACCACTGTGGCACCACCAGAAGTTGCCGTACCGAAAATCACGTCTGAACTGTCGTCAACAATGGCAATACCTTCAGCACCGACAGATGTGATATTCGTCTGCCCCGATGCCGTAAAGCTGCTCCCTTCCGCGTTGCTGACAAGTTCAATCCCGCGTCCTCCGGAGAACGTTGCGGGGGCCGTCGGTGTCGCAAAGATCGTGACATCACCGCTGAAGTTAACAATCCCTGTAGGCAGCGAGTTACTGACACTGATGAAGGGTGCAGTACTTCCTGCCGCTGCCTGTCCGATGGTCAGGTCTCGGGCAAAACTGAAGACACCTTCCAGGTTATCGATGTCGATACCGCCGCCCTGAGGCGACACGATGTCAAGGTTTTCAAAATTGACTCGACCTGTCGCCTGCAGCCCATCAATGAATACTGATGCGTTGGTTGCATTGGTGATCGCTGTGGCGTCCCGAAGTGTATCGCGGAAGAAGTTGATCCCGGAACTGTTAAGAACGGAGATACCGGTTGACGTGCTGTCTACGATGAGTGCATTGTCCAGCGTGGTATTGCCCGCACTGTTCTGAATCAGAATCCCGGCTCCACCCGTGTCGTCGATCGTACTCCCGGTCATATTGATCGTTCCGCCCGTTGTGTTCTCAATCAGCACGGCGGCGTTGGACGAATTGATGATGCGGCCGAATGAAGGATCGACGCCGGTACTCGTAGTCACAAACCCAATATCCGGATTGCCTCCGTCAACATGAAATGCTGGTCCTGCAGCGCCCTCAATCGCCGTGTTCGTGATTGTGACTGAATTCAACGTGTTCTGCAGCAGAATCCCTGTACCCGTCGCATTGGAAATCAAGGTATCCCGCACCGCCACATCTGAAACCGTATCAGCAAGAACACCGTGTCCGGCGGAAGCATCCAGAATAAATCCGCCGAGTATGCTGCGGTTGCCAAGCGTCACCGCGGGCCCGGTAGAATTGGAGATCGTCGGACGAACTAAACTGGGATTAGCCAGAAATGTCGGGGAATCCGGCAGAACAAATGCCGGAAGGTTCTCAAGTGCCACAACGTTGATGACGTTGCGACCACCATTCGCTTCGGTGATGAGACCTTCGCCGAACAGATTCTGGTCATCCGACAGGACGACCAGATTGTCCGGCACAGAGCCGAACGTGCTTCCTGCGTGTGCAAACACGATGTCCGCACCGGGCACTCCGAGACCGGCAGACAGTGACTGCAGCGGATCCTCAACAGTGCCGACGAATGGTCCGACGGTATCGTTACTGTTAACGTGTACAACGGTCAGCGGAGTGCCATCAAGAGCATTAGCGACCTGTCCGGCAACAACAACGTCGGAGATCGCCGCCGCGATGTTCAGATTTCTGCGAACGGGTTCAGCCATTCGCTGCATGCCGGAACGACTGGTGTGTTCCTGGCTCCTGAATCCGCCAAAATGCACCGTCGCACTAAACGCAACGTTCGTATGAAAGACGTCGTCATCCGTCAGTTTCAGGCCCAGTTCGAGCCAGTCGCCGATGTCCGCCTGAAGCCTGGTACTGAAGCCGCCGAATCCCGACAGTCCTTCGCCTTCATAATAATAGCCACCTCCAAACAAACGCAGGTCGACTCGTTCTGCGAAGTCTCCCGGCAGCAGGTGACCGATTTCCGCGTCGAAACCGTCAATCGCTTCCGCGAACGTGTCAATACGACTGAATTCCAGGTTGTTACCCACAAATAATGCGCTACCTGGAGCGACACGTGTGCCCGTCATCTCAGAGGTCGTACCGAACAGATTGTAGACGTTACCACGCGCTTCCCAATCATGAGCCAGCAGTTCAGCACCAAAGCCATACTGTTTGAACGTGGCACCGGAAATCTGGTCCTGATCGTAATAGGCATTGCCGCCCAGAACAGCGTCGAAAGCGGCGATGTAGTGTCGATAGCCGGTACCGAAACTATAGGCCACTCCACCATCGTTGGAGAACGTTAATCGACTGTCGCCGAAGATCATTCCGTCACCGATGTTCAGATACGGCGACAGGCCCACGTTGGATACGGACTCCGTGCGCCCCACAGTGTTGCCCGCGACGTGGCCGCCCCGGAACTGTATACCGATTCCCTGGCGATTAACATCCACCACGCCACCAGCTGCTCCGGAGGGCGTTGTGCCAATCGGCGTTCGACTGTACAGGAATTCATCATCCTGGGCGGGCGCCGCGACCGCTGTGAACACAATGGTTGCAATTGTCAGCATGCAGACGCGCAGACCGGCATCCGCCAACGTGGGCGCTGGACGGATGCTGTGCGTCGCGATGTCGTGACTCGCTGACCGCGAGCGGGAACGTTGCAACTTGCGTCGAAGATTTTGAACGTTCGTCATGACGTTCCTCAAATGATTTTTGAGAGTGCGCTGGAACAACGCACAATCCGCATTCACCCGGCGTCCTGCCATTAATGTCAGCGGTTTGATCTGAAAGAGAAAAGGCGTGGAGTTTGCCGACACCGGAAAATCGATAGTGTCAGCTGTTCTTTAGATACAAAAGATTTTGAACGGGCGAACCGAAAGCGCTTAGCGGAGGGTCCGCCCGCTGATAGACGTGGCGTTTGTAACTCTGCCTGTAACACGCAGCAACACGGCTTCCCGGGACTTGGGACGCAAAAAACATGGTGACTCCCGTACCTGGTACGTCGATCAGCGGAAAGAAGTTGTTGCAAGATTCCCGGCGGCAGAATTCGCCAGACGCCTTTCCGACGGACGGCATAAAAACCGGCAAGAATCGTGCATTTGGGTACAGCAGGTCAATTCGTTGAGCTTTCCGGCCGAAATCGATGTCACGATTCAGATCCGGCCTCAAAGACCACGCCACCGATGATTCAGGGACACACACGTGGGGGCGAAAGGCAGCCACTGTGGACTCTCTGAGGTTTGCCTCAGTTCAGGCGGAAATGCAGGGGAGCGGAGCGCGAGCAACACCTCAGCGCTCCGCCGGCGGCTGCGAATGCAAATTCGTCCTGAAAACGCGATTATCGGAAGAAAAGGGTCACAACCACGCCCACATGCAGCACAGCGGTCAACAGCAAAACTGTCCGAAAAACGGGCTTCAGTGTCTTATGTCGAAACCATTGCTGTCCTGCGACAGCCCCCGGCCACCCACCTGCGAAAGCCAGAATGTGCAGCGTTTTTTCAGAGATACGCTGCCCGTCACGTTCAGCTTTCCATTTATCCCAGCCGTAGGCACAAAATGCTGCGGGGCTCAGGAGGCCAACTGCCAGACAATAGATTTCAATCCACAACTTCGCTTCAAACGAGTTTCCGGCCAGACTGTAGCTGAGTACAACCAAGCAACCGACAAACCAGCACACGCACAGCGTCAGCCAGATTTTTTTTATGCCGGGCAATCTCATACTACGTAGGTTCCCAGGGTAGCTCCACAAACTCAAAAAAAACGCAGAATCTGAACCGGCATTATACACCGAAACACATACGAGCAAAAGAGTTACAGGGCTAAAGGGCTAAAGGGCTATCGTGCGGCTCCGAAAAAGGGAATCAACACGCAGGAAACGACAGGGCGCAACAAAGGTTCCCGCGGGGACACAGCCTCGCACAGCGGAAAAACGCTACCCGGACCGATTCATAGGCCTGAAAATGGCCTGTTACGTTACGATACCGAGAAATAATGAAACGGATGGCCGTGTTTCAGTGATCAGCAGCAGGCGACTGCAGCTTGCCCAGCATTGGAAATTCCTTGTAAGAACGGGAATCTTTAAAGGTCTGCCGACCCTTCGCGGTGTCTATTGAGTTTTTATCATCGCTGATAGATTTGCAGAAAGCGGGGCTGTCAGCCCCAGCCAATTGCCCGTGGCGAAACTTTGAACACGAATTCGCTGCCGTTCCGTATTGAAGCCCAAGAATCACCGACATTGGGCGAATAGCCGAATCAACTCCGATCACTGAAACCCCCCTCCATCATGTGGACCACCCCAATGCCCAGCTCGGCCTGCCTGCGACGACCACTCTTTTTTTTCGTGGCCATAACACTGCTCTGTCCGGCAACGACGTTTGCCCGTGATGAAGACGACGGCCTGGCGCCACTGTTCGCACTTGGTTCCAAACCAATGGTCGTGGTCACGGGAGCCAGTGCCAGTCGCTTAAGAGAAGAAGCGACATATATGTTTAATACTGCCGGTCTGCCGGATGCTGTCGATGCCATCATGGCGCAGCTGGACGAAAACGTAAACGGACTCAAAGGGCTAGACTGGGAACGCCCCGCCGGCATCATGATGTACCTGGACAGCGTATTTCCGCCGGCGTTTGAATTCGTCGCGTTTCTGCCCGTCACGACGCCGGAAGAGTTTCGCTCGATGATGGAGTTGGGGTCTGTCATCATGCGGCAGGAACCCGGCGAAGAAGGACGATACGAACTCATAACCGCTAGACGCAATTTGCAAATCCGAATCGAAGGCGACTACGCATTCATTCAGTTGCCGATGATGGACCCCGATCCCGCTTTTGAACGAGAACTGCCTGATCCCGGTGCTCTGGTGTCCGCGCTGACAAGTCAGTTTGATGTCGCCATCTCACTTGACGTGGAAGCTGTCCCCAAAGGAACGCGTGACCTGATTCTCAATATGCTGACGTCGACCATGTCAACTCAGATGCAACAGCGAGATGACGAACCGGAAAGCACGTATCAGATTCGCAAGTCCTGGATGGAAGCAGACATTGATGGAATGAAGCTTTTCTTCGACGAGTGTCGGCGCATCTCGTTCGGGCTGAACGTAGTAGCCGATGAGCGGGCAGCCCATCTGGACATGCTGTTTGATGTCCGCGAAGGCACAAAGATGCTGGAGGAAATCTTCGCGTCTGCCACCAAGCCTAGCTACTTCACGCCGATTATCAGTGACACATCGCCAGTCTCGTTGTCGTGGTCAGCCGTCATGGCCGAACGCGATATTGAGCGATACGAAGGCGTTCTGGAAGGTTTGAAGGGGGAACTGGCCCGCGTTATTGAAGAAAATGACCTGGGCTCAATCCCGGATGACGGCAGCCCGCTGTTTCACGCCATTGCGGCCCTGCAGGAAACAGTCAGCGAAGGGCACCTGGACGCCTTCGGGCAATTCTACCGGGACTCCAGCGAAAAACTGGTCGTCGCCGGAGCCCTTCGCGTGCAGGATGGCCAGGCAATTTCAGTCGGCCTGCTGGACCTGCTGATGCGAGTACAGAACCAGGATGACATCGGCGAAGTCGAAACCGGCTATCGCGAGCATGCCGGCGTGAACTTTCACCGACTCGAATTCAAGAACCCGGATGCCGGAGCACTGGAACTGTTCGGATCAAATCCCGGCATCACATTCGGCGTGGGAGAACGATCCATCTGGGTCTGTATTGGTGGCGATGATTCGTTTGAGACTTTGACGGGAGTGATGGACGACCTTGTTGAAGCGTACGAAAACCCAACCGACCATCAGGTACCCGCGTCTTTCCGTCTGGTAGCAAGAGTTAATGAGTTGATCGGACTTGTGCAGGGTGCGGACTCCGCCAACAAAAGTGAAAAAACAGAAGACGTGCTTGCCGATCAGAAAACCACTGCGGATTCGGGCGGAAAGGACACTCCATCGTCTCAACGCGGCGGTGGTCGGAATGCTGAACGGGCAAAGAGAATGGAGCAGTTTCGCCAGCGTCGTGAGCAGTCGAACCTGCTGTTTCGTGAAGCTCTGGCAGAAGGAGATGATGAAATCCGCCTTGAAGGACGACCGACAGAAAACGGGATGCGGTTGAGAGTACGCGTTGACGAGGGATTCATCCGCGGACTCGGTCGTGTTCTTGCTACGAGGTTCGGTCTGGAATAACTGCCGTCATGCCAGCACGTCCGAGACGACTCGGCCATGCACATCGGTGAGGCGGTAATACCGTCCCTGAAACCGGTGAGTCAGTCTTTTGTGGTCGATGCCCAACTGGTGCAGAATAGTGGCGTGCAGGTCATGAACGCTGACCGGGTTGTCGACGATGTTGTAGCTGTAGTCGTCCGTCTGTCCGTAGCTTATCCCCCCCTTGATTCCACCGCCGGCCATCCAGACGGTAAAACATCGAGGGTGGTGGTCACGACCGTAGCTCTTTGCAGTGAGTTCGCCCTGGCAATAGACCGTACGACCGAATTCCCCCCCCCAGACAATGAGGGTCTCGTCCAGCAGTCCTCGTTGTTTCAGGTCAAGAATCAGTGCCGCAGACGCCCGGTCGGTGTCCTGGCAGCGTGCTCTCATTTGTCCTGCCAAACCACCGTGTGCATCCCAGCCGCGGTGGAACAACTGCACAAAACGCACACCTCGCTCGGACAGCCGACGAGCCATCAGGACATTATAGGCATACGTCCCCGGCTTCTTGGCGTCTTCCCCGTACAGATCGAATGTCGACTGAGGCTCATCACTCACCTTCGTCAGTTCCGGCACCGACGTCTGCATCCGATACGCCATCTCGTACTGAGCGATCCGCGTCTGAATCTCGGGATCCTGAACTTCATCAAATCGCTTCTGGTTAAGTTCCCGAATCTGATCGAGTGTACGCCGCCGCAGTGCATCCGAGACGCCGGCGGGATTTTTCAGATACAGCACCGGACTGGACCCGGCACGAAACAGAACTCCCTGATGTTTGGACGGCAGAAAACCAGCGCCCCACAGTCGATCGTATAGCGGCTGCCCGCCCCTGTTAGACGTCATCGCCACAAACGTGGGTAAGTTCTGGTTCTCATTTCCCAGTCCATAACTCAACCACGCACCGATACTGGGGCGACCTGCGATCTGAAAACCCGTCTGAAAAAATGTGATCGCGGGGTCATGATTGATCGCGTCGGTGTGAACCGAATTAATAAAGCAGACTTCGTTCGCAACTTCTTTCAGGTGCGGCATCAATTCTGTATTCAACCACGCTCCGCCTTCGCCCACCTGTTCGAATTTGAAAACCGATCTGGCGACGGGAAACGAGGTCTGTCCCGCCGTCATCCCCGTTAATCGTTGCCCATTAAAAATAGACTCGGGGACTTCCTGTTTGTGCACGTCATCCAGGTGAGGCTTGTAATCGAACAGGTCCAGCTGCGGCGGACCGCCCGACTGAAACAAATAGATCACTCGCTTCGCACGCACAGGCAGACTGGGTTCTGAGCTGCCGCCGTCTTCAGCACCGGCCTCACCAGACAGTAATGCGGCCAGGGAAGCTGTGCCCAGTCCGGTCCGGCCAAAGAAGTACCGACGCGTCTGCAGCCGTTTTGCTTCAAGGGTTGAACGATTAATGTCGCAATACGTTTTCATTTGGGTCTCATTCCTCCGTCTCGCTTCCATCCAGAACATGATATCAGGTGCAGCGGCCCGGACGTACTGGATTTCTTTAGACAGGTCGTTCAACCAGACACTCAGAAAAACTCGTTTCACGGTTTGTAACGGCCCGGGAAATCGAGCAGCGCCGAGATCGCTCATTCAACGCAGCAGACATAGCCTCACTGCGTTTGCCTTCACTGTCACATTCCTCACGTCTTCTGTAAAATCGTGGCCACTTCCCGTACGACTCTACATTCGAGATTTCCAATGCTCCGATCTGCACTGCTGTGCACCCTGTGTTGCACCCCGTTGAATGCTGCTGAACCCACGGAAATCATTAGACTCTGGTCATCGACTCCGCCGGGCCCGATTCGCGTCGTGGGGGACGAGGCAGACGTAACAAAGCCTGAAGACAAGCTGATTGGCGGTCATAGAATCATCAAGCTGGCCAATGTTTCCACACCCGAAGCTCACGTTTACCTGCCCTCCCGCAACCAACGTAACGGATCGGCGGTGGTGATCTGCCCGGGTGGCGGCTATAGCATTCTGGCATGGGATCTTGAAGGTACGGAAGTAGCAGAATGGTTTAACTCTATGGGCGTCACGGCAATCGTATTGAAGTATCGAGTGCCCACAAACAGAGTCACTCCCAGGTGGCTGCAGCCCGTTCAGGATACCCAGCGCACACTTAGCGTTGTCCGGAGCCGAGCCGAAGAATGGGGCCTTGCCAACGATCGGATTGGTGTGCTGGGCTTTTCCGCCGGTGGAGATGCTGCCGCCCGCACAGCACTGGCGATGGAGCGGCACTACAAGCCTGTCGATCAGGCAGACCGGGAATCCTGCCACGCCGATGCAGCGATGTTGATTTACCCGGGGTATCTGGCCAACAAACAACGAACGGCGCTGTCCGAAGATCTTCAGGTCACCAAAGACGCGCCGCCGATGTTTCTGATACATGCGTTTGACGATCGAGTACCGGTCGAAAGCAGCCTGCTCATGGCGCTGGCGTTAAAGAAAGTCAAAGTGCCGGCCGAACTGCATGTTTTCGACACCGGTGGTCACGGTTACGGCCTGCGTCCGGTGAAAGCTCATCCGGTAACAAACTGGCCGCAGCAGTGCGAAGTCTGGCTGAAACGCAATGGCTGGCTGAAGTAGCTAACCATTGTCACGAACCTAACCAGGGGCAGGTGACATCAGCTTCGCGCGCAGGTCGTGATGGAAATTGGGCCACAGGGTATTGGGACCCTGGAAATAACTCACAATAACGACGTGCAGAAACTCAATCGTGATGGCAGGCATAAGACAATTGACGGCCGCAGTGATCGGCACAGGCTTCATTGGCCCTGTCCACGTGGAAGGACTTGTACGCACGGGTGTCCGCGTTTCGGGAATTCTGGGGTCGACCGCGAAAAAATCGCGACTAGCCGCTGAGCAGCTTGGCCTGAAGAACGGCTACGCATCACTTGACGAACTGCTGGCGGACGACGATATCGACGTTGTTCATGTCACGTCACCGAATCGGCATCACTTCCAACAGACATCAAGAACATTGCAGGCCGGTAAGCATGTGCTGTGCGAAAAACCTCTGGCGATGAACTCGCGGGAATCGGCCGAGTTACTCAGAATCGCCGGTGAATCGGGTAAGGTCGCAGCCGTCAACTACAACATTCGCTATTACCCGTTGTGTCTGGAAGCTGCCGACAGGATTCGCAGAGGCGAAGTTGGAGAATTGTTCCATGTATCCGGCAGTTACGTCCAGGACTGGCTGTTTCATGACACGGATTTCAACTGGCGAGTCCTGGCGGAAGATGGCGGTGAGCTTCGAGCTGTCGCTGATATCGGGACTCACTGGCTGGACCTTGTGCAATTCATTACTGACCGCAGGGTGGTCGCAGTCTGCGCAGATCTGCAAACGGTGTTTGACCAGCGTCAACGCCCGGTGGGAAGTGTGGAAACTTTCAGCGGTACGACGAATACGCCGCAGCAGACTGTCACGGTCAATGTAACAACGGAAGATTCGGGGTGCGTGATGTTGAAGTTTGAGAATGGCGGTCGTGGAGTGATGAGCGTGTCTCAGGTAACGGCCGGCCGCAAGAACTGTCTGCAGTTCGAATTGGCCGGCTCAAAGCGTGCCATCGAATGGTGCAGCGAACGTCCGAATGAAATGTGGATCGGCCATCGCGACCAGCCAAACGAAACGCTGCTGCGTGATCCCGCCCTGATGGGTGGTCGCGCCAATCGCCACGCAGATTACCCTGGTGGACACAATCAGGGATTTCCGGACACGTTCAAGCAACTGTTTCGCGATTTCTACGGATACATTGCTGCGGGGGACTTCACAGCCGACCGAACGTTCCCAACATTCGCAGACGGTCACCGCGAGATTCTTCTGTGCGAAGCGATTCTGGAGAGTCATCGACAACAGAAGTGGGTGGAAGTGAAGGATCAGGCGTAGGTCGAATCCGGAGAAACAATGTTCGGCAGGACCTACTTGTGCTGGTCGAAGAACGCTCCGTTTGGTCCAGCCGATATGGCCCGACAGCTCAGAAAGAACAAACGATGCAACTTGGATTCGTCACCGCCATTCTCCCGGAACTCAGTTTCGAAGAAGTCCTTTCCACGGCGGCCGACATCGGCTACGACTGCGTTGAAGTCATGTGCTGGCCCGTCGGCAAAGCCAGTCGACGTTATGCAGGCGTCACTCACATCGATGTCGCTGACTTCGATGAAGCGGCCGCCGCTGAAGTACATGACCTTACAGCGAAATACGGAGTATCTGTCAGCGGACTCGGCTACTACCCGAATGCCCTGTCGCCGGATGTTGACGAAGCCGGCACCGCCATCGAACAGATTCGTCGAGTGATCGCTGCTGCGGCAAAACTGGGCATCAACACGATGAATACATTCATCGGTCGCGACTGGACGAAGTCGGTTGACGACAATTTCCCCCTGTTTGAAAAGGTCTGGAAGCCCATCATCGCATTTGCGGAAGAGCAGGGCGTTCGAGTGGGCATCGAGAACTGTCCGATGTTGTTCTCCGACGATGAATGGCCAGGCGGAAAAAACCTGGCTCACAGCCCTGCGATCTGGAGACGCATGTTTGAGACGATCCCCAGCAATTACTTCGGCTTAAACTACGATCCCTCGCATCCGGTCTGGCTGCAGATGGACTACCTGAAGCCGATGCAGGACTTTTCAGAAAAGCTGTTCCATATGCACGCGAAGGACGTGCGAATCGACCAGCATTTGCTGGACGAACAGGGAATCCTTGCTCATCCGTCACTGTATCACACTCCCAAACTGCCGGGGATGGGCGATGTCGATTGGGGCAAATTCATCTCAGTCCTGACAGATACAGGGTACAACGGTCCCGTCTGCGTTGAAGTTGAGGACCGCGCGTACGAAGATTCGCTGGAATCGCGAAGACGGGCACTCGTCCAGAGCCACACGTTCCTGCGAAACTTCATCCCCAAAACAACGACGACTGATTAGCGCTGTGTCCATCGTTCACCTGTTTCTGTGTGCCACTGGCTTTGACAGTACAGCGTGTGTCGCAGTTCTGCCCGCCGCCGTTGGGCAGGTTTAATACGAGATGAGCGCAGGACGGCATGTCGGCATTCGTCTGCAAGTATCACGACACAAGTTCTATCGGGCGATTCTCCTACTTCGTACATCTTCCAGGATACCTCATGGACTACACATATACCGACATTTCCAAGATGATCGACCACTCACTTCTGCAACCCATGCTGACACAGGACGATCTGGAATCCGGCGTTCGACTGGCACGTGCCTACGATGCCGCCAGCGTCTGCATACTGCCCTATTATGTCAAACGGTGTGCCGAGTTACTGGCGGGCAGCACAGTCAGGACATCAACGACAATCGGATTTCCCCACGGTGGCCACACCACGGCCGTCAAACAGGCCGAGGCAGAACGGGCGATTGCCGATGGCTGCGAAGAACTGGACATGGTGGTCAACATTTCCAGGGTGCTCAGCGGCGACTGGGATTACGTCACCTCGGATATCAAAGCAGTAATCGACGTCGCTCATGCAGCCGGTCAGAAGGTAAAAGTCATATTCGAAAACTGCTACCTGACAGACGCCCACAAGACAAAGCTGTGCAAAATCTGCAGGGAACTGAACGCCGACTGGGTCAAGACGTCCACCGGCTACGGCACGGGTGGTGCAACAATGGAAGACCTGACATTGATGAAAAAACATGCTGCGGATGCTGTACAGGTCAAGGCCGCTGGTGGAATACGAGATTTCGACAAGCTATTGGAAGTCCGGGACATCGGCGTCAGCCGAGTCGGTGCCAGTGCAACGAAGGCGATTCTGGACGTATGTCGTGAAAGACTCGGACTGGATCCGATTGAGACTGAAGCGACGGGGACCGCGAGTACCTACTAGAATAACCTTCCAAATATTTTCACCTGCGCCCTGAACGCAGCCGACCAGACAAGTTGCGTCGAACACCTCGTTCGCAGTTCAGGATACGAAAATCACTCCACCCAAACTGGCGACCGTAGTTGGGCTATCGTCAACATCTCAGGACATCGGAGCAGAAGATTGGACCAAACGATCGAAGACATCTGGAAGAGTCGCGACCTGATCGAACAAACTCAGACTCGGCGGCTGACCGAAATGCTGGACGCGATCATTCCGCGCAACCGATTCTATACGACGAAGTTTGCGGATGCAGGCATTGATGTCGCCGGCATTCGCTGCCTTGAGGACCTGCGCACGTTACCGGTGACCACGAAGCAGGAACTAGTGGATTCACAGATACAGCAGCCGCCCTATGGGGCTAATCTGTCCTTTCCGTCGACTGCCTACGCTCGGTTACATCAAACATCCGGTACAACCGGTCGTCCCATGCGTTGGCTGGACACCCACGACAGCTGGAACTGGATCATGGAATGCTGGCGGCAGATCTATCTGCTGGCCGGAGTCCTCAAAGAGGACCGTCTGTTCTTTCCGTTTTCGTTCGGTCCGTTCATCGGCTTCTGGGCTGCATTTGAAGGAGCAACCCGCCTCGGAAATTTTGTGATCGCCGGGGGAGGCATGTCCACGTCGATTCGACTTCAGGCGATGGTCGAAAACGAAGCGACTGTAGTTTGCTGTACACCGACGTACGCTCTGCGCATGGCGGAAGTCGCCGCGGAAGACGGTATCGATCTGAAGGAATGCAGTGTTCGCACGGTGATCGTAGCCGGCGAACCGGGTGGCGCGATCCCGGCAACTCGCAGCCGCATCGAATCCGCGTGGGACGCGCAGGTGATCGATCACTGGGGCATGACGGAAATTGCGTCGCTGGGTGTCGAAAGTACAGACCGACCGGGCGGGATGTATCTTCTGGAAACGGAAGTCATTGCGGAAATTGTTGACCCGGAGACTCTGGGCCCCGTCGCCCCTGGCGAAGTTGGTGAGCTGCTGATCACCAACCTTGGTCGAATTGGGTCACCACTGATTCGTTACCGCACGCGAGACTTGGTGCAGGCAGGCACTGACGAGGATCCGAGTGAGCGACAACTGCTGTGGCTGTCCGGAGGTATTCTTGGCCGGTCGGACGACATGGTGACAGTCCGAGGCAACAACGTTTTCCCTTCAAGCGTTGAAGCTGTACTGCGTGAAATTGATGAGGTTGCGGAATTTCGTATCGATGTAAGAACCGTTCGAGAGATGCACGAACTGTGCATCACCGTCGAACCCACGGCCGCTGCAGCCGATCGCGTACAGGAAGTCGCGAAAACAGTCAGTGAATCGCTGCGAAAACGACTGGGATTTACCTGCGGAGTCAAGACTGCAGAACCAGGACAGCTGCCGCGTTTTGAACTCAAGGGGCGTCGATTCTTCCGCAATTAAGGCAGTCTTCAAAAAGATGTCGTCGTGGGGAAAGCCACTCTCGCAAGGGGAATCACGTTCACCACGGCCACAAGTCAGCGTGAAACGCTGCAGGTCCATCTGACGTCTGCTGACAAATCAACGGTTCCCTGTCCATCCAGCCTGCGGGGACTGATGTTTCGCTGCGGAAATCAGTCGACACTGGTTCAGAGTCAGCCCTCGGCGGCGCGGCTGTTCACCCGAAACGGTCTGGCATCCCCGCGGTCCCCCCCCTTACAAACTCGCCGATCAAGTCATCACCGAACAGAAACGTACAGGGAATCAGGTACAGCGTGACTACCGTCGCAAGCAAATCACCAAAGGCCAGTGACACGGCCATGGGAATCAGAAACTGAGCCTGCAGTGAACGATCCGGCATCAGAGGCAGCAGGCCGACGAATGTCGTCACCGAGGTAAGAAAGATGGGGGGGAAATCGTCTGCCATTCACTGACGTCCATCCAGGTGTCGCATTCCGAGTGCGTCAGGAAATCAAGTCTCGCATCATCGCGACCGAATCGGAAGCAGGCCTCCGGAGTTCCCTGGCCTTCCGCAAATCCGTAGTGGCCGTGGGTTTCGCCTCGGTATACACACTATGTTGGTGCTCTCTTTACCCAGACAGGATTGCATTCTCCTCTGACCTTCCCGTCTGCGGATTCAACCAGAAATCGGTACACGCCCGGTTCATCAAAGTGAACGTTTTCAGCGACGTCTTGGAAGCATCGCCGGCTGAAGTCGGGGCGTACCGTGTTTCCCCTAACGGAAACATGGTACGAGGGCACCTCGCCGCTGGCCCTGTTGTAGCAGAAGTCTTCACTGCGAACGGAAACAGAAAACTTCTCTGCTGTCTCGACAATCGACGGCGCAAAGCCACGCACCGAATGCACCGGTCCGCCTCCGCCCCTGTACGGATGCATCGGAAGCGTATGAAAATCTCGCTTGCCGCGCACACCGGGCCGTTCAGATCTAAGTACACGGGCAGTGGAAATGCGTCATTGCTGTAGGTCTGAACTTTGAAACCGCGTGAACCGCCAATGCGATCGCCATAGATGATCGTCACTTCGTCCTCGGATGTCAGGATTCCGCGTTCAAGTCGAAAGACAGGGCGGCAGTGCATCGGCGAAAACCTCCGTGCATTCCGGCAACTGTGTGTTGGTCCGCCACGAAATGCGCCGCCGCGTTCGTGCTGCTGTTGGAAATGTAGTTGTCGGCGCCGGGATCACCTGTCTGGTACGCTCCCTGGTTCGACACAAAGTGCTTTGCAATCAGAAAACCGCCCCCGGTGCCATTGGCATATCACCGAATTCATAGACTTGTTCAATCGTGACCTAACTGCCGGAAAGATACGGTGTGCCGGCGGGCGAAGTCAGTTTGCCGATGGCCAGCGGCCGTTCATGGCGCAGTTGCAGCTCTCGAATAAAGCTGTTCATCAGTTCCAGATTTGCCCTGCCGATGGATTTGCCGCGTCGACTCATGATCCATGTCATGATCGCGGGCAATTCGAGAGGCAGCGTACCGCCACTGACGGCATAAGCGTTAGCCCACTCCCGGAAAAGATTTCCTCGTCCCCACCTATTTGCGCCGGACGAAAGCAGCGCTGAAAATTCGGTTTTGAGTCGTTCAACCTGCTGACACAGTGCCGGTGAAAGACAGTCTTTTCCCGCGAAACCGGGGACTAAGCCGCTCCGGGAAGAGCCCTCAAAGCGATCACCACAAGAACGACCGCAAGTGAATACGCATCTGCACCGTACGCAGATATTCGATGAGTCATGAATCCTGTCTTTTCACATGATGCCTGATTCTCACTATGTGGGGTAAAGCAGATCCAGCCTGACGGAAATCGACCGACCGATTCTTTCGTAACCACGGAAGGAAAGTTCAGAACATCTGCAGGTATTAGGGGGTGAGTGAGGAAATATCGAACATTTCCGGGCCAGGCAGCGTTATGCTGTCGGCAATGTCCGTTCAAGAGTATGATGCACGCCTCTCTGACCAGAATCCCGCCCGGTTTCCGTTACGAAGACTTTCCCATGCGTCTGATGACCACGCTTGTTTTGTCCTTGCTGTTTTCAGGACTTTTGTTGCCGACGGTTTCCGCGGCACTGCCGCCTGAAGTAAAAAAGGAGCTTACTGAACTGAATCGCGAACTGAGACCAGTCACGGGAATGATCCGAAAGAAACAGGTTGATGAGGCGAAGGCCATCATTCAGAAGGTTGAGGACCGAATCAAGGAACTGGACATTGCCGACGACGAAAGAGACCGCAGCCTGACGGCTCTTAAGTCGGCGCTGCAGCGGGCAAAAGGGGCAATTCCCGTCAGCTTTGAGCAGGAGGTGGCGCCGATCGTCAAGGACAAATGCCTGCGTTGTCACGGAGAAAATCAGCCCCGGGCAAATCTGCGACTGGACACCTATGCAAACATGGGCCGCGGCGGACGCAGCGGCCCGCTATTATTGCCTCGGAACCCTCAACGCAGCCTGATCATCGCTCGGCTGACCGCAGATGCACCACAACGAATGCCTCAGGGCGGGGCAAAACTCTCTGATGATGAAATCGGCATCATCGGACGGTGGATTGCTGGCGGTGCCGCTTTCGATGGTGAAGATGTGACTGCCCCGATCGGAGATTCCATGGTGAAAAAAAAACCACCGGTAAAGGTTGTGATGGCAGATGGCACTGAGACGGTATCGTTTAAGGAAGACGTCGCGCCCTGGATGGTCAATATCTGTCTGCGATGTCATTCCGGGGCGAATCCGCGCAGCGGCTACAACATCACCACGTTTGAACAGCTTCTGACTGATGGCGACACCGGCAGCACCATCGTTCCTGGCGAGCCGAATAACAGTTACATCGTGGATCTGGTACTGCGGCAGGATCCTATCAAGATGCCCGCCGGCAATCAGGTTCAGATCAAGCGTTCACAGGCCCAGGCACTGGAAAAGTGGATTCAAGAAGGCGCACACTTTGACGGCGTGGACGCGAAGGCACCACTGCGAAGTCTTGTGCCGACAGCCGAAGAGCTGGCGAACGCGGCACTGGCCGCTATGTCCGAAAAAGAATTTTCTGAAAGACGAATCGAACAGGCCGAAACGACATGGAAACGAGTCGCCCCTCGTGAAAATGCGAAGTCCGTCACCAGCGACAATCTTCTCGTCTACGGTAACCTTCCCGAAAGCCGCCTTGAGGAACTTTCAGCGTGGGGCGAGGAACAAGTTGCTTCGCTGAAATCACGATACCGACTGCCTGACGGTGCGAAACCGTGGCGAGGACGTCTGATCGTCTTTGCTGTACAAGACCGTTTTGACTATGAAGAATTCAATACGATGCTGCTGAACCGTCGGACGCCTCGTGGTGTTTCCGGACACTCAGTTGTTTCGCCGAATTTCGACAACGCTTACGTCGCAATGTTCGACGTCGGCAATACGGACAGCGCAGACGCGTTGAATGCCAGACAGCTGCTGAACTCATTGCTCGCACAATCGTACCTGACACGAGACGGCGGCGCAGTGCCGGACTGGCTGCGGCATGGCTTCGGGCTCCTGGAATGCGGAGACGTGGCAGCGTCTCAGTATCTGAAGCTGGCACCTCAGAAAGCCGGCGCATCGCTGGCGACTATCGGCAGCCCCGCGACAATTTTCGACGACGGCACTTTCGCTCCAGAAGAAGTCGGCCCCGTGGGATTTCTGCTGACCAGGTATCTGATCAACACCGGTGGTATCGGAAAACTACAGCAATTTGTCGGCGAGCTGCGAAAAAACCAAAACGCCGGAAGGGCAGTCCAGGCAACATACGGGCAGAACGCTGCCGCTATCGGTCAGGCATTCCTGCGTACCGGCGGCCGATAAACATCTGCTGATAGCCTCCGAATCTGACGTTGGTGTTTCGACAGACCGTCCTGACCGGCGGGCGTATGACTTCGCTGGCACATGGAAAACTCACAATAATGTCGCTCGCAAGACAGCATTCAGGCAATTCCATGTCGCCAGAGCGAGTGGCGCAACCGGCTCTGCCCGCATCTTTGACCCCGTCTGCAGACTCATCGCAGCGAAACCCCGTTTTGAGTGCTCCGTTTGTGGCATTGGCCCGCATTTCTCCTGCTGTGGCGACCGATAGGGAAACAGTCAGACGGGAAGGTGAAGGTCAGTTCACGGTGGCTGGTGTGTCCATGGAGTACGAAAATCGGCCTCAGACTCTTTTCATAGTCCTCATGGGTTGCCAGAATGTTGCCACTCCATGTATGTGACGTATTCTTTACGACCGGAACCTGTACAAAGCAAAACAGTGAGCTGAAGACCGACCCCGGCAAACCAGTCTGGTGAGTAGTTCGTGTGCAGAGAATCCGGTAACGGCTGGACGTTACCTGACTTTCTCCTCAGTTGTCCGTTGTGTGCGAGTAGACGATCTTGAATGACCTTGCCATACAAGCACAGATCACCTGTCCACATTGTTGGCATCGGTTTCCGCCGGCTGCAACTCTGTGGGCATCCGCCCATCCTCGACTGTACGGAGATGCTCGTCTCGGTTCGGACGTGCAGCGACGGTTCCTGCCGACACGATTCGATGCCGGTGGGAACGCGATCGATAGTCAGGGTTCCTTTTGCAGCGAAGTCTGCTGTCCGAAGTGTCACCTCGTGATTCCCCGGACAATGTTTGAGTTGAAGTGTATTTTCTACTCGATTCTCGGTTCACCGGGTTCCGGAAAATCACACATGCTGGCGACCACCACCTGGCAGATGCGCCAGGCCATGGGGCAGCGATTCAAGCTCAGCATTTCGGACGCAGATCCCGACTCCAATCGGCAACTGAACGAACACGAAGAAAAACTGTTCTTCAACGAACACCCCGACCAGCTGGCCACTATTCCAAAGACCGAAAAAGAAGGTGAACTCTACCAGCCGGTTTCGTTTGGAGATGAAACCATCTGGTATCCGCGGCCATTCGTATTCGTTGTGCAGCCACTGGCCAACCATCCGCAGATTGAAAAACGCGATGAAATTTCGCGGGCTATCTGTCTGTACGACAATGCTGGAGAACACTTCCTGCCGGGTGGAGAGTCCTCTATCAGTCCGGCGACGCAGCACCTGACGATTTCCCGCGGTCTGCTTTTTCTTTTCGACCCGACTCAGCACGCAAGATTTCGCGAAGCCTGCAAAGGCGACAGCCAGGATCCGCAGATTCAGGGAACCGGTCGCAGTCATCGCCAGGACCAGATCCTTCACGAAGCCGCTAATCGCATACGCACACATGCCGGACTGGCTCAGCAGCAGAAATACAGCAAGCCGCTGATCATTATCATTACAAAGATGGATGCATGGGCGCCAACACTGTGGCCTGAGTGGAAAGATATTAAGGATCCAATCAAGGATTCGCGGCAACAGCTGGCGGGCCTGGACACCGCGTTGATTGAGGAGGTTTCTGACAAAGTGCGGGAAATCATGGCAAAGCTCGCTCCGGAATTTGTCAACGCAGCAGAAGGCTTTGCTGACAGAGTGACCTATATTCCGGTATCAGCACTGGGACGTGGTCCCGAAGAAGATCCGAATTCCGGAATGCTGGGCGTCCGACCAAGCGAAGTGAATCCGATCTGGGCGGAAGTGCCACTGCTGTACATGCTGAGCCAGACCAGTACGGGGTTGATTCCGTCTCTTGTCCGACGACCAAAAGAACAATAATGCTGAGGTCAGTTCAGCCGCACCCATGTGTCCTGCCCGCGCGGGCGCAGCAACCGGTGATCGCAACCATCCCCATCGTATTCAAGGCAGCTCGATGTCGTGTTGAGCAAACACCTTCATTTGGTCAACAGGCAACGTAGTTTGCCCTGATGCAGCAGGTCGCTAGTGAGTTTTGAGCTTGTCTATACATCAGCACGCCGCGGACTCAGGGAAGGTACGAGTGGTTTCTGCACTGTCGCCGCAACTGATGGTATTCCGCGGCCGCTGCACGAAAAGCTGGAATCATTAAGCGGTTACTCGCGTGCAGAGGCGGCAACCGCCACCGAACCGCCCGTCAATCATTCACACCTGACGATTCGGCTTCAACGCAACATCTACCACGTCGTGTCGCGCATTGGTGACGCAGGGATCGACTATACGGGACGAACTAATAAGATCGCCCACCATCTGGCGCTTTCCGCGAACGAGGCGGCAGGGTTTCCTCACGGTCCGGCAGCCCTGTTCGCCGACTATCGGTTCTGGCACGCAGACTGGGACGCCGATCCGGAAACATTTCCGCCCGGTAGAGTTCCGTCGTCCTACGCGGAAGCGGTGGACGACTTCGGCACCTGGGCTGGCGTCTTCGGCGATGCCGGCTGGGCCGGTGTGCTGGGCAATGCCGTTGCCGATGGACTGAAACCTGTCTCCATCATTGTCCCCAACCCCGATGACACGATGATGCTGTTGCATGAAGCGCTGCTGCTGGTACCACCGCGTGATCGCTGGAAGGTCTGTTTCAGTACGTACTTTTCACGACTTGCTCCGGGAACCCAGTGCCACTGGCGTTTCGTACTTGACGGGACTGCGGAAGCTCGCAAATTGCGTGCACGGTCTCTCGGACTGCTGATCGACCCTCATAGATCGACAGGATCGCCGCCCGATGGAAACCGTTTCGTCGAAGCAGCCCGGGACGATGAGCCAAATCGTGTTCATGCGGAGTCCAAAGCCACAACACGTCGCGGCAACGCCGCATCCGGTCGCTCCAGCGGAAGGGGAAACGGGGCGCGCACGCCACGTTCAGGACGTCGGCGGCCACAGCAGTCCCGTCACCCCTCGTCGCGGGGGCGGCGGCCGTCCATCCGGAACCTTGAGTACGTTGAGGAATACGATGCAGAAGAAGCAGGTAACGAACGGCGCCGGAGGCGGAAACCCAGAAAAAACGTAAGAATACTCTTCGTTATCGCATTATTGTTGCTGGCAATTGCCGTTCTTGGCTTCTTCGCGATGCAATGAGTATCATGAGTTTCATTTCATTCACACTGTGCTGATGATCAAGAACAGCGGGGTTAGCAGACGATGGCTGATATCGCAGAAATTCACGAATTGCTGGAAAGTGTTCGAGTAACGCTGCACAGCTCCATGAATCCGAACCGAGAACAGCTCGACCGGCTGCATAACGAACTGGATTCCGAAATCCGCTCAGCCAACAAGCGTCTGCGCGAATGCGACACGTTGCTGGCAGACGGACACCGCAGTGAAGCTATTCAACTGGCAGAACAGGAACCGAATCTCCTGGAGCTCGTTTCCATTCTGGACTTCCCGGAATTGCCCGAATGGAATGATTTTGTTGCTGAACTCGAACTGACTGTCACGCCCGAATTGCAGATCGATATTGCCACGGATCTGAACGGAGCGTATGCCGACGACGAACCGCTGGAACGTCTGATGAGACGTTTTCGGGTACACTCACTGGCTCGGGCACCACTTCGAAGCCGTATCGACCTGCTGCGGCAGATTGCAAAGCGGGACGCCGGATCTGATTACTGGAAGGATGACCTGAAGTCCTATGAACAGACCCGAATTCGACAGATCGCCGACGAAACTCGAGAAGCCATTACGTCTCGCAACGCTTTCGATCTGCGGCGATTGTCGGACGAGGTGCACAAGAAACAGTGGTCCGTTAAGCCCGACCGCAAGGTTGTGGAACGCCTGGATCACGCGATGGTCGAAGTCAGACAGCTTGAATCGGTGTCCCGCTTAACGAGCCTGACTGCGGAGTTCAGCGAAGCGAAATCAGCCGGTGATGCTGAACGGGCAAGAGAAATCAGTGACACCTGGGATGACCTGGCACAAAAGTGCAGCCAGGAATCAGATGCATTTCAGGAAGCAAAAGCGGCCGTCGCCCCATTGTATCGCTGGCTTCGCGATCTGGATCAGGAAGAAGAAAACGGGCGACTGTTTGCTGCGGAAATCAAGAAGTTGCAGCGAACGCTGCGATCCGAACAAAGTTCACTGGAAGAAATCTATCGACACTACGACGCAGTTGCAGACTTTGAAGGCTTCGACGTTCCCGATGCCGTACAGGCAAGATATGAAGCCAGGCTGACTGAGATCGAGAAACAGCGAAAGATGAAGCAGTACATTACCATCGGTGGCATCGGCCTGGGTGTGATTGCGCTGCTGGTCATTGTTGCCATTGTGTTATTCTGATGGCGTTACAAAACAGTCTGTCTGCGCATGTCTTCTGAACGACCGGCGGTGATGGGCGTTCCGCACTAAAGCAAGGTATCAAGTGGCTGGTCGTTTCTACATTCGCAACCGTGGCAAACGGGTCGGTCCGTTGACGATCGACAAACTGCACATGATGGCGAAACGCGGTCGATTCGGTCGACACTACGAAGTGTCAAAGGATGGCAAGCGCTGGGCCCGTGCAGATGAATTTCCGGAACTCTTCCCGGACGATGGAGCGGCGGACGACGATGAATTCGACGACGAGGAAGACGACGACGAACAGGAAGTCGACATAAACGCACCACTCGTGGACGACAGCCCAAAATCTCGCGCTCGGCGGAAAGGTGGCAAAGCATCACGAACTCGGCGCGGAAAGCCACGTGGCGACGCCGGCGATGCACCGTCATCACGGCGAAGCAGACCGGGACGAGGATCGTCCGGTAGTGACGGCAACGGATCCCGACGTCGTCCAGGCGATGGTGCTGACGAACCACCACGTCGCAAGCAACGAGAAAAAGATGACGTCCCGCCCGCCGACAGGAAGGATGCGAAAAAGAAGAAGAAAAAGCAGTCAAAACAGAGCATCTTCGATGATGCCGTCGCCAGTCAACCGAAAAAGCAGAAACGTGCCGGACTGATGGGGTTCCTGTTCGGCAGCGGACCGACGGCGGCAGAACAGGAACCTCATCTGCAGAAGTTGCTGCACGTCCACGGCACGCTGCATGACCTGGGTTTTTCCGTCGACAAGCTTGTCCTTATCGGCTCCGGTGGTGAGCAGATTTCCGTGTCAGAACATTCCGGCACGGGAGACGGACCGCATCTGCTGGGCCTGCTGACGATCATCGCCTTTCAGTCCAAAACCACCGACATGCACCTTGAACCGACGGCAGAAGGTGTCGATGTCCGAATGCGTATCGATGGCACTCTGGTACACCTGGTGGAGATCCCCCGAAGTGCCATCAACCGACTGTATGGCATTGTCAAGGTGCTGTGCGAAACAAAGATGGGCGCCAGCCAGGAAGTGCTGGAAGGCAGTTACTCTGTCGTGGGCCCCAAACGACGCTCGGACTATCGCGTCAGTTTCACTCCCTCCGTACATGGGCAGAAACTGGCAATTCGCGTGCTGGATGCGGACAACGCACCGCAAACCATGAGGCAACTTGGTGCTCCCGGCCGGATGATAAAAACCATCAACACGGTGATGAAGCAGAACGCCGGAATGGTGCTGATGTGCGGTCCAACGGGATCCGGAAAAACAACAACTCTGTATTCAATGCTCCGCAGCGTGGACTTTAAGTCGCGAAACGTAATGACACTGGAAGATCCCGTCGAATATCAGATCAATGGAATCACCCAGATTAACATTGATTCTGAGCACGGCAAGAGCTTCTCTGACATGCTGCCCGCGTTGCTGAGACAGGACCCTGACGTTCTGCTGATCGGCGAGATTCGTGATAAAGAATCCGCAAAGATTGCGATGCAGGCAACGATGACCGGTCACCTTGTGCTGTCCACCGTCCACGCTCCGGACACGCTGGCCACTCTGCATCGACTGCTCGATTTGAATGCTGACCCAAACATGGTCGCAGCAGCGCTGGACCTGATTATGTCTCAACGTCTGCTGAGAAAGCTGTGTCTGGAATGCCGCGCACGGCGGCGCCCGAATGACGACGACAAACGACGGCTGGGGAACAGCCTTCGCGACGCTGTCTACGATCCTCGCGGTTGCAAGAAATGTCTTGGCACAGGCTACTCCGGCCGCCGCGCGATCTTCGAATTACTGGACGTCAAGAAACAGGTTGGAGACGCGATCCACGGAGATCCCACAATTGTCGATCTTCGCAAAGCAGTGAAGGGCAAAGGATTCCAGACGCTCCGCGCCAATGGCCATTCCCTGATTGGGCAGGGCGTAACAACCTTTCACGAAGTTGATCGTGTCATCGGTGTGGAATAGACCGCACTGATCTCACATTGTTATGCTGACTGTTTAACTGATTTTTCCACGTATACCTGAGAGCAACCCAATGATGCGTCTTTTGCTTGCCGGTGTCGTCTGCTGCAGCTTCTGTCTGGCCGCTGATGATGATCCGAAGCCCCCAACATTTACGCGAGCCGGACATACGACCGACACGCTGGACGTTGTCCGTCAGCGACTCAAAGACAAGAAGGCCATACTGCTGGATGTGCGTGAAGAAGCCGAATGGGATGCGGGTCACCTGAAGTCAGCGAAGCTTGTGCCGCTGAGTGTCGTAAGAACAGGCCGACTGACGAAGCAGATGCAGAAAAACCTGCCAAAGGATAAGCCTGTTTATTGTCACTGCAGAAGTGGCGGACGTGTTCTGCAGGTATCGAAAATACTCCGGGCCAAAGGATATGACATCCGCCCACTGAAGGCCGGATACGAAAAACTAGTGGCCAACGGTTTCGAAAAAGCTGCCCCCCAGCCACCTGCCAGGTAAGCTGAACAGCCGGAAGATCTCAGTAACGGCAGCGGGATGACACACTCGCCGGTTATCGTCCCGGCCTGCCGCCACGTCGCCCGGGAAATCCACCGCGCCCGCCACGATCAATTCTCCCGTCACCGTCGCGGTCCTCGCCGTACGGCACAGCGCCCTCGAAGTAGATGCCCAGCTGCTCTCCTTTCGCAACATGACCTGAATAGACCTTTTTAGCGGTGGACTTTGCGAATTCCGTGTTGGCGACCAGCAGCGCCGTCAGAATATCGGCGTTGGAGGTGTTCAGCGGCAATTGAGTCATCACCGTTCCGTCCAGGCCGAATTCCCCCGGGCGAATGACGACAATTCCCGCTCCGTCCTTCACCCCTGCCACCGTTTTCCGCCATTCGTAATCTTTTTCGAAGTCGATGTGGAAGCGACCAATAATACGGTCATCACTGACGACAGAGCCCAGAGACCTGCGCAGCGGTGCAATCTGATCACTCGGGCCGTTCACTACCACAAGTACACGCTGATCTGCTGCAGCCACATTCAATGCCTGACGCACACTGTGAAAGTCCTGCACCTCTGTCTGCTTCACGTCCGCCCTGGGTGGATAGAGTGCGGCCACAAGCTTCATTTGCTCCACGCAGGATGAAACATTGCGGCCCAGCACCATTTCCGGGCTGCGGCCAGCCCTTGACAGCCAGCCCTGGCCACCAGGTGACAGCAGACAAAATGCACTGTTCTCAAATCTTCCGTCCAGAAACGTACGAACATATTTCTGGTGCTCTTCACTTTCATATGAATCAATCCTTACACATACGAAAGCACGAGACACTTCAATAAACTCGTTGGACGCGAACAGACCGTTCTGCGTTGCTGTATAGCCAGGTCAGAAGACTCCCGATATACCGTGACACTGCGTGGCTGCAGCGACGAACATGATCGGCCGCCCACTGCGTTTCGCTTCTGAAAGACCTGTCTCCCACGTCGTATACCACGCGATACCGGGTTCGCCCAGGTCCAGATCCGAAGCGCCCAGATCTGACGGCCGAGGGCCCCCCTGGCCACAAGCCAGAATACACAGCGACAGCGCGCAGAGCGCTGAGGTCATGGTTGCAAATTTACTCATTGATACATCGAGCGATACTGGTATGTGGGGAACAACGGGCGAAACGAATCGACGTCGCTCTATCTTTAAACCCACAGGCCGCCACCAATCGTCGCGCGGAATGAAAAAAGACGATCAGCAGCGGGAAATCGATCAGCTGATTCCGCTCAGAAGTACTTAAACGCACTGTTGGTGCCACACACAAGCCACAACCTGAACTACATACGCGGCAGACAGTAGGCCGCGTGAATTGCACAGGCCGCAGCAGATAAAACGCCGCACTGCTTGAGTGCTGGTATTCTGAGGCAGCCACTGAGCGAGCGGTCTTTGTTAGAAGACACTAACCACAGAGCCGGTGGTACTACCGGCTCTGTGGTTGCAAGCGGCAGATCGTTGCGGACCTGGTCCTGGATCCCGAAAGTTAGTCTGATCCCCGGACAGCGTGGGGACATGAACGGGCCAGCCGACAGTTTGCGCTGGCACAACTGCTACAACCGTTTTCCCATCTTCCCGGAAAGGCACAACCGTCAAGGTCGCAGTCGGTGTTGCATTTCAGCATCACAACGTTGACAAGAATTAACGTCAGCATTGCTGTTCGGACCTAGATTTCAACGGAACCCCAACGATTTCCCCTTTGAAAGCTCCACCTCAATGATCTGCCGAACAAATCCGACCATCGTTCTGATAGGTGCCGGTGCCGTCTCAAAAACATACGCGAAGGCATTTTCAGAAGGTCTGCCGCTTAAGATCGCAGCCGTTGCTGACGTGCAGCTGGAAGCCGCTGAAGAAGTTGCCGCCATCGTCGGCGCTCAGGCTTTTGATGACGTCGAAACAATGATCGCGGAGGTTCTGCCAACAGTGGCAATCGTTTGCACACCACCGGTTACCCACACCGACATCTGCACTGAACTCATGAACATGGGTATTCACGTGCTGTGCGAACAACCACTGGCCGTCAAATCGCATGACGCACACCGGATGATCAACGTCTCAAAGACCAACGACGTTGTGTTCACAATGGGATCGCAATTTCGTTTCGCAGAGGATGTCCAGGAAACTCAACGCCTTCTCAACTCCGGTATTCTGGGAGACATTGTCCTGTACGAGAACACGTTCGCTGGACAGGTGGACATGTCGCAACGGTGGAATTCCGTACCCCAGATCAGTGGCGGTGGTGTTCTGATTGACCGTGGCACACACTCTGTGGATATCATGCGATTCCTGCTGGGTTCAATCATCGATCTGCAGGTCGTCGAAGGACGCCGAACTCAGATGCCGGACGTCGAAGACACTGTGCGACTGTTCCTGCGATCGGAATCCGGAGCAGCCGGCAGCATTAATCTTTCGTGGAGCATCAATAACGTAAAGTCACACTTCATCAGCGTGTACGGTTCAGAAGGAACGTTGCTGGTTGGCTGGAACGAGTCGAAGTATCGTCGCAACGATGGCGACTGGACCGTCTTTGGAAACGGCTACGACGAAGTGGCGGCATTCAGAAGTCAGATCCTGAATTTTGTCGAAGCGGTGGATAGTGGTCAGGACCTGCTGGTCAGTCCCGAAGACGCGCTGGCATCCGTGATGGCAATTGAAACTGCATACGAAGCACTGCGTACCCAGCAATGGCGGCCCGTTACCGAAAGACAGGAACCGTGGTCCCGTCCGTCTACCACGAACTACGTTTCACCGTAAGGTCGCCCCTTGTCGATTGGTAGCCCGCTTCGCAGCTGCGAATGTCCCACGGTGCCGTTGGCGCGGAAACCCGGCACCCGTCCCCGCTGCGAAGCGGATATTCCCCGTGGTTTAGACCCGGTTATCAGAGCGACGGCAGCTGTGCCGTCCGGTCGCCGAGGCTTTCCTTCAGACTTGCTGAGAGTCGAACGCGGCACAGCATTCGTGAACAGGCACGGGGACTCGGCACGTCACGACATGAAAGGATGGCTCCCAACAGTGTCACCGTAGCAAAGCGGCACTGCTGATCGCTGCGAAATCCGGACGTTCTCATCGCTCGAGAGCCGCTTACCCTCGATTTCGGTGCACTTGGGTCCTGCTGCAGCAAGAACTTCGGCATTCACTTCCCGTATCACCACGTTTGTGTAGGATTCCCATTTTTGCGGTGAAGAGCTTGGCCGCAGCGCGGCCTTCACTGCCAAATTTTTGCAAATTGACTACTCAGGGAACACAACACCAGCGATGGCCAGGGAAAAACCAAAATTAAGATCGGACAAGCCGAGCATGGCCGAGACCGCCGACAAGTTCCTGTGCTACCAACAGTCAGTGCAGTCGCCGGATCACGAAATCGACATGTTTGACCAGGCGTTCGATGATGCTTTTGAACGCGAGCCTGTGTCTTTGCGGGAAGATTTCTGCGGAACCTTCGCCGTTTGTTGTGAATGGGTAAAACGCGGCAAGAAACGAACGGCCATAGGCATCGACTTTTGTCCCGAAACGCTGCAGTGGGGACGAGACAACAATCTGTCACAACTGAAGAAGTCTCAGGCAAAACGCATCCAGTTGCTGGAACAGGATGTGCGTGTACACGATGAACCAACAGTTGACGTACTGGCCGCACAGAACTTTTCGTTCTGGATTTTCAAGACTCGTAAGGAAGTCATCGAATATTTTCGAGTTGCCTACTCGAACCTTAACGAACAGGGCATCATGGTGATGGACATGATGGGCGGTGGAGCCTGTTATGACGAAACAAAAACAGACAAACGCACGATCAGGAAAGGAAAAAAGGGATTTCAATATCGCTGGCAGCAGGCCCGATACAATCCCGCCACGGCGGACGCCAGCTTCTACATTCACTTTAAGTTTGCTGACGGAAGCCGGATGAAACGTGCATTCGAGTACCACTGGCGGTTCTGGACCATTCCCGAAGTCCGTGAGATGCTGGCAGAAGCAGGTTTTTCCGAGAGCCACGTTTACTGGGAACTGGAAGACGAAAACGGCGAAGATTCCGGTGAGTGGCAGCGTAGTGAAGATCCGCCCAGCAACCCCGTCTGGCTGTGCTACATCGTGGGAATCAAATGAATCTGTTTATGAGCAAAAGCAGTCGCACCACCGGACGGTATATCCTGCGTGCTGTAGCGATTGCACTGATTCTGGCCGGTGGACTTAAGCTGCTGAATTATGGTGCGGAAGATATGATCGAAGGCCTGCAGAAGGCCAACCTGATTCAACACGTCACTTTGATCAGCGTCACTGCCATCGTTTGCGGCATACTGTTGCTGATTCCTCGTACAGCCATATTCGGACTGTTGATGTCGTCAGCCTATTGGGGCGGCGCGATCGTCGCCCACCTGACTTATGACGATTCGATTGTGATGCCTGGCAGCTTCCTGGGCCTGCTGTGGGTCGGACACTGGCTCAGCACGTGTACAACAGGCACAGCGACACAACACGACGATGCGGGCTGAATTGCCTGCAGAGCGATGACTCGCACATCGAGCCGGCAAAATGGCCGGGATTCGTAGCTCGCCGCGTTGCAAGGGGCCTACAGAATTGCGAGATGCGGTGGTCGAGATCCGCACGCCCCCCATTCCACGCGGCCGGCGGAAGGACACAGTGGTTGAAGGCCGTTGCGGGAAGCGGCGACTTACCTCGAATCCGGCGAAGGACGTCGCTCGTACGATGATTGGCACATCAGAGGCGTCTGCGATTATCATTCGTGGACACTCGTTGTTCCTCTGCTTTCGCTTTGGCGATGGCAGACTGTCTTAGTGTGATATTCAAAGGTATCCAAATGCGGTGGATCTCTCTTTCATGCCTTGTGTTCTGTGCCGTCGACTCAGTATCCGCAAAGGACAAGCCGGACATTCTGCTGATCATGGCCGACGACATCGGCGTCGAGGGTCTTGGCTGTTACGGAGGGATGTCTTACAGGACTCCTCACCTGGATCGAATGGCAGCTGAGGGACTGCGATTCCGCACGGCGTATTCGCAGCCATTGTGCACGCCCACCCGCGTGCAGATCATGACGGGACTTTACAATAATCGAAACTGGAAGTATTTCGGCATACTCGATCCGTCTGCCACGACTTTCGGACATCAGATGAAAGCAGCCGGCTACGCCACGGGAATTTTCGGCAAATGGCAACTGCAGTCCTATGACCCGCCCGATCTGCCCAACGCGGCCGATCGCCGAGGCACGGGCATGCATCCGAAAGACGCAGGCTTTGACGAATATGCTCTGTTTCATTCGCTGCACACAGAAGACAAAGGTTCGCGTTTTGCCAACCCCACGATGCTGCAAGGGGCAGCCGGTTCACCAGGCGAACTCAGGAATTATGCCGGCCGATATGGCGAAGATGTGTGGGTAGAGAAGATTGTTGACTTTTTTGACGACCATCGTAATGAGCCAACTTTCGTCTATTACCCAATGGCTCTGCCACATCGCCCATTCGAACCGACGCCGAACACACGGGGCTGGGACCCGAAGGACATTCCGGAAGAAGACGTAAAATTCATCACGGACATGGTCGAATACATGGATACGACTGTCGGCAGTCTGATGGCAGGGCTGCAGTCCAGAGGGCTTCGTGAGAACACTCTCGTGCTGTTCTACGCAGATAACGGCTTCCATCGGAAGGTATTTTCAGAACTGAAGGACGGCCGAACAATTCAGGGCGGCAAAGGCGAGCCACTGCAGACAGGAATCCACGTACCGTTAATCGCATCATGGCCAGGGCACATTCAGCCCGGAGTGTGCGATGACATCGTCGATGCGTCGGACTTTCTGCCCACACTGCTGGAAATCGGCGGTTCTGCACTGTCAGTCAACGATGTCACAGACGGAGTCAGTTTCGCGCCGCAGCTGTTCGGCAGAGCAGGGCGAACTCGTGAGTCTGCGTTCTTCTGGTACGACCCGCGACCGGGTTGGGACAAGGAACGATTTCACCGCAGCGTCTTTGCAGTGAACAGGAACTACAAACGATTTCGAGATGGTCGGCTGTTCCGTCTGACGGACCGACCACTCGAGGAGATCCCCGTGAATCTGCTGCACATGACGCCTGAAGACCAGTCGGCAGATAAGAAGCTGGCCACTGTGATAGACCACATGATGTCCGCTTCAGAGGAACCTCCGCTGGTGGACGCTCACGGCAAAGTGGAACACGACTTTTTCCTCGTGCCGGCCGACAGAAAAGAAACGGATCAGATCAACGCCGAACTGCTGGCAACCGGACATCAATTCTCGTACGGTGATTCAGACATCGAAGAACAGCGTCTGTGGATCTTTCCGCCGCTGGCTGTTCAACCTGGAGAACTTCGTCCCTGCGTATTCTTTATCCATGGCGGTGGCTGGGGCGGCAACCCCGCTGGTCTGGCGGCACAAAGCGTCTATCTGCAGCGACGCGGCTACGCGACCGTTTCCATCCATTTCCGACCGCCCAAAGGTGATCTTACGCCCAAGGACACACTGCGAGACGCCAGAAAAGCCTGGCGCTGGATTATCGAACACGGCCGCGAACATCACATCGACCCGGATCGAATCGTTGTGTCGGGAGGATCTGCCGGAGGTCATCTGTCACTGGCACTCAGCACCATATCACTGGAGGATGACCCGGTTGTCGAAAACCTGCCAAAAGGTTACGTACTGTTTAATCCGGTCATCGATCTGGTCGATGGCTGGACAGGCGGTCGTAAGAAATGTGAAACCGCCGGCATAACACCGCTGAGTTTCTCGCCGGCGCATCATGTTCGTGCCGGACTGCCGCCCACACTGATTCTCAGCGGCAGCGATGATGGTCTCATTCCTCCTTCATTAATCCATGCGTTCCAGAAGCGAATGAAACAAGTAGGCAGCGAATGCGACTTCATCGAATATCCTGGCGCCGGTCATGGCTTCTTCAACTACGGTCGTGAAGACAACAGGTATTTCCGTCTGACTATGCAGGCCTTCGAAAACTTCCTGGCAGAGCTGAAGCTGTAGCAGATATGTGCCAACTGTTCGGCGTGCCGTTTGCCCCGTCAATGATTTCCGGGTGCGCCGACTCTGACAAAGTGTTTTTCCTGGACAGGATTTGAGAGATGAAAATTCCGGCCCGCTTCGTGGTGCTCATCCTGACCCTCACCGAAACACTGAACGCGGCAGAGAAACCAAACATCGTGCTGATCATGGCCGATGACATGGGCTACTCCGACATCGGTTGCTATGGCAGTGAAATTCAGACTCCGGTACTGGACGAACTGGCTGCGAACGGAGTTCGGTTTACGCAGTTTTACAATACGTCACGCTGCTGTCCGACCCGAGCCGCACTACTGACCGGGTTGTATTCGCATCAGGCCGGCATCGGGTTAATGACTGGTGACCGTGGCTATAATGCATATCGCGGAGACCTGAACCGCAGCTGTGTCACCATCGCGGAAGCCCTTCGCCCCGCCGGGTACCACAATTATATGTCCGGTAAATGGCACGTCACTCGGCACACCGGACCCAATGCAGACAATTCCAACTGGCCCCTGCAGCGAGGATTCGACCGCTTTTACGGAACGATCACCGGTGCAGGCAGCTTCTTCGATCCGGCTACACTCTGTCGCGGCAACACGTATATCACTCCCGTGAACGACTCCGAGTACCAGCCCGACAGCTTCTACTACACAGATGCGATAAGTGACAACGCGGCGAAGTACGTAGCGGATCACTTTCGTGACCATAGCGACGAACCCTTCTTCCTGTACGTCGCCTACACCAGCGCCCACTGGCCGATGCATGCCCCCGCTGCCGAGATTGCCAAATACAAAGGCGTCTATGACGGGGGTTATGGCCCCATGCGGGAGTCTCGTCTTCACAAGGCAATCGATCAGGGTGTAATCAGCGACAAGTGGCCGATGTCGGCAGGAGCCGTCAATTGGGAAACATTCGAGCACAAGGAATGGGATATTCGCTGTATGGAAGTCTATGCAGCGATGGTGGACCGGATGGATCAGGGCATCGGACGGGTTGTCCAGGCAGTCAGGAAGGCAAACGCGGTGGAGAATACGATTATCGTGTACCTGCAGGACAACGGTGGCTGCGCTGAAGGGTACGGACGCGCAGACAATGAAGCGAAACGCAGCAAGTTCGACTTTAAGCCGTTTGGGCCGGATGACCTGCAGACAAAGATCTGGCCGCCAATGCAGACTCGCGACGGTCACTGGGTGCGAACGGGACCAAAGACCATGCCCGGGACAGAAGACACATTCGTGGCATATGGCACGGGATGGGCCAACGCGTCAAACACACCATTTCGCGGTTACAAACACGACGGCTACGAAGGTGGCATCAGCACGCCATTGATTGTGCACTGGCCGACAGGAATCGCCCGGAGCCAACGTGGCAGAATCGTTGACGATCCGGCACATCTGATTGATCTGATGCCTACCTTCCTGCACGCAGCCGGATCCCGGTACCCGACTGAATACCGGGATCATTCGATCCGGCCCATGGAAGGGGTCAGCCTTGATCCGGCGTTTTCCGGAAAACCCATTTCACGTCACGCAGCAATCGGATTTGAACATCATGGAAATCTTGCGTTGCGTCACGGCCGCTGGAAGATCGTATCTGCATATCGCAGGGATCAACCCACACGCTGGGAACTTTATGACATGCACCTGGACCGCACTGAGCTCAACGACCTGGCGACTTCCAACCCCGCCAAATTGAATGAGTTGATCGGCAAGTGGCAGTCCTGGGCAAATCACGTTGGTGTTCAGCAATGGCCGTTCGAACCGAAACGCGCGCCAAAGCAGAAGCGGAATCAAGCCCTGAAGCCATGAGACAGGCAACATCGATACTTGCTGTGGCGTGCGGCATGACCGTTTACCCGGCAGCGCACAGCAAAGGCTTAGATCAGGTACGCGCGGGGAAATGCGGAAGAACCGGAGTACCCCAGCTCCGGATACGACCTGGTACTGCGGCCGGCAAGTCAACAAGTTCAGCCTGTCGTCCGGTCCGCTGGCAGCGTTGCGGACGACAGACTTTTGTTCTTGGGATGAAAGGACAAGAATGCACAGAAAGCAAACATGTTCCTGTTCATGACGAGATCGGGTTCGGACTTGCCAAACGGACCTTCTTAGAAAAACAGATCGATACAGACTTCACTAAGAAACCACGACCAATGCAAATGAAACAACTGATCGCTGCCTGCGTCCTTGGACTTTTCGGACAGAACGCAGAAGCAGAGCAGAAGCCACTTAAGGTCTTCATACTGGTTGGTCAGTCCAACATGCAGGGACATGCTCACGTACGCACTCTTGAACACATCGCCATGGACCCGAAAACGGCACCGCTGCTGCGGGAAATGCGGGATGACAACGGCGGTGCACGCGTCTGCAGGGACGTATGGATTTCGTATCTTTCCAGTAGTGGCGAGAAACGGGGACAACTGACCGCTGGATTCGGAGCCGACGAAAACAAGATCGGCCCCGAGCTGACTTTCGGTATTTACATGCAGAAGATGCTGAAAGAGCCGATCCTTATCATCAAAACGGCCTGGGGCGGGAAAAGCCTGCATACGGATTTCCGATCACCGAGCGCCGGACCATATCAATTCAATGACACACAATTGGAAGGGTTCCGGAAACAGGATAAAGATATCGAAGCGATTAAAGCCGACCGGGCGAAAGCAACGGGGCATTACTACCGGCTGACGATCAATCACGTAAAGACGGTGCTGGCGAATATCGATCGGGTGTATCCGGACTACGAATCTGATCAACGATATGAACTGGCCGGCCTGGTCTGGTTTCAGGGCTGGAACGACATGGTGGATCGAGGTGTCTATCCCAGTCGAGACAAGCCGGGCGGCTATGACCAGTACAGTGAAACGCTGGCGTGTTTCATTCGAGACGTGCGGAAGGATCTTTCTGCGCCCCTGCTTCCATTTGTGATCGGCGTAATGGGCGCCGGTGGTCCCATCGACAAGTATCTTCCGGAACAGCAGCGTTACGCGGGAATTCATCACAATTTTCGCAATGCCATGGCAGCGCCGGCAGACCTGCCTGAATTCACAGGCAACGTCGCGACCGTCCTGACAGAAGACTACTGGGACATGCAGTTAGTGGATTTACGGGCAAGGGATGCGAAGGTCAAACGGAAGGCCAGGGAACTTCAATCAGGACGCAGGCTCAGTCGCGAGGATCAGCAGGCGGCTCAGGAAAAACTCCGGAATGAAGAATTCAGCGATCGCGAACTGGAGATTCTTAAAACGGGCGTTTCCAACGCTGAGTACCATTACCTGGGATCAGCCAAAATCATGGCTCAGATTGGCAAAGGATTCGCTGAGGCAATCACGCAGATGCAGGAAAAAAGAAGCACGCATCGCTGATGCTGGCAAGAGACTGTTCTTAATCGTGTCGGTTGCCAATGCGTCGCCACGGTGGCGCTGACAGTCAACGAGCGACAGGGCTCATACGGTCTTGCTTACGAATCGCACAATTAATAATGATCGAATGTACTCATGATCGTTTATCGACACTTCTTAATGCTGTCTCATATCGCGTCCCTCTTCCTGGGGTTCACGGTCCGACCAGCCAGCGGGGCCGCGACGTCTCCCAATTTTGTAGTGATCCTGACGGACGATCAGAGCTGGGTCGGTTCGTCGGTTCTTATCGATCCTGACGACGAACGATCACGAAGCGATTACTTTCACACTCCACATATCGAGCGTCTCGCAGAAATGGGAATGCGGTTCACGCAGGGATACGCACCGGCGCCTTTTTGTTGCCCTACACGTCGCAGTCTGCTGACTGGCCAGACACCAGCTCGGCACATTTATCAAAAGGACCAGAAAAACTGGCCTTTAGAATACCGAAAACAGCTCAGTCTTCCTCGCATGCTGAAGGCAGCCAATCCGAATTATCGAACAGCCCACTTCGGTAAGTGGGACATGCGAACCGACGAGGTCACGCCGGAACAGATGGGCTACGACGTCAGTGACGGCTACACCGGCAACGGCACGGGTGGGGGCAAGGGAAGTGGCGGTCCCGCCGCCAGCCACGATCCTAAACTTATCCTGGGCATCACCGACCGCACATGTGATTTTATGCAGACGCAGGCAAAATCCGGACATCCGTTTTTTGTTCAGGTCTCTCACTACGCTGTCCACCTGGACATTTTCTATCAAGAGCAGACGCTTGCGAATATACGCCAGCGTCCCAAAGGAAAGAAGCACACGATACCGGAGTTCGCCGCGATGACCGGCGATGTGGATGCCGGAATTGGCGTGCTGATCGACCGGATCAAGTCACTCGGACTGCAGGACAGCACCTACATCTTCTTTCTGTCAGATAACGGTGGCCGACTGACGATGCCCGGTCAGAAGGGCAAAGAGCAGCCTCGCAACCATCCACTGCGGAACGGCAAAGGCACGATGTACGAAGGCGGCATTCGTGTGCCGTTCATCGCGATCGGCCCGAATATTCTGCCCGGAAGTGTCAGCCGGACTCCCGTGACTGGTCTGGACATCTTTCCCACCATTGCCCGGCTGGCAAACTACCCGAATCCACTGCCGGAGACTCTCGACGGCGGCAGCATGGCGGAAGTTCTTTTTAACCGTGGACAGGGTACCATTTCTCGCAATCAGCCGTTCCTGCTGTTTCACCATGCCGTCGATCGCACGCCGCAAACGGCGTTGATTCACGGAAACCACAAACTGGTCAAAACATGGAGAGAGAACCGACTGGAATTATTCGACCTGTCGACAAACCTCAGCGAAGTCCATGACCTGTCTGACGAACTGCCGGAGACGACCACCGAACTGCATTCCATGATGGTCAACTTTCTGGATAGCGTGAAAGCCGAGACACGCAGAACAGATGGCAGGAGCAAAGAAAAGACCAGGCCGCAGATTTCTCACAAAGCCCCGGCGTCCCTGCGGGACTCATTGAGCAGCGCTGCATCACGCCCCAACGTGCTGTTTCTTTCGATTGACGATTTGAACGACTGGGTTGGTGCGCTGGGTGGACATCCTCAGGCGCAGACCCCCAATCTGGACCGACTGATTGCGAACAGCGTCTTCTTCCGAAACGCCCACTGCGCTGCGGCCGTGTGTAGTGCTTCCCGGCATGCCCTGATGAGCGGACTGCGGCCTTCGACAACCGGTTGGTACACGAATGCATCGAAGAGCAGGAAGAGCTATGAAAAAGCTCTGGGAGACACCATTCCGCTACCGACGCACTTCAAGCACAATGGCTATAAGACAATGGCCGCAGGGAAAGTGTTCCACAAGGGAACCAGCGATATCAAAGATTACGATTACTGGGATGAGTCCCGTCCAAAATACAGGTGGCCCAAAGAACTGGCCGAACGCGGCCATGGTTACGCGGGCGACAAAGGCGGGCACTTCTATCCCTTCCCCCGCGATGGTGGTGCGATCTACCAGAAATTTCAATCAGGCGTCGACGGCCAGTCCTTGTGCTGGGGAGCGCTCGAGAAGTCGGACATGCCCCCCGAAGGTATGCCCGACGAACAGATCGCAGCCTGGGCCGTGGAAAGACTCAGGCAGACACACGACAAGCCGTTCTTCCTTGCCGTCGGCCTGATTCGACCTCATGTACCGTTCACGGCGCCAAAAGAATTTTTCGACCTTTATCCGTCTGAGAACGTTGTCATACCGGACGTGCCCGACGATGAGATGGACGATATTCCGCTGCTGGGCAAGGCCATCGCCTACGGGACCATCAACGGCGGCGACCACAAGAATGTTCTCGACGTCGGCCCCGATTATTGGCGAGAAATGGTCCGCGCCTACCTGGCGTGCGTGTCGTTCGCAGATGCACAGGCGGGCAGGGTGCTGGACGCACTCGAAGACAGCCCTTACGCCGACAACACCATCATTGTTTTCTGGTCGGATCACGGTCAGCATTTGGGCGAGAAACGGCATTGGCGCAAGCAGGCCCTTTGGGAAGAAGCAACTCGTGTTCCCCTGGCAATCCGCTTGCCGAAGTCCTTCCATGGCGGTCAGATATGTGATCGAGCGGTGAGTCTGCTGGATATCTATCCGACACTGCTGGAACTCTGCAACCTGCGGGCTGTCAAAGGGCTTGAGGGAATAAGTTTGTTGCCGCAACTGGAAGATCCGTCCACCCGTCGCATTGAGCCCGCCATTTCCACATGGCATTACAGGAACCACGCCGCGCGCAGTCTTAACTTCCGATACATCCGCTATCGAGACGGAACGGAGGAACTTTATGACCACCGATCCGATCCGAATGAACACCACAATCTTGCCGATGACCCCAAGCTCGCGAGAATCAAAGAGAAGCTCGGCGCTTACATGCCGACCGATGACGTCGTACCATCGTCGATGAGCGGCGGAGGCACAGACACGTTTGGTCGCAAGGTTGAAAGACTTCGCAGCGAGGGCGTTCCTGAATGGCTGGGGAAAGTCCCGAATTCGGTTCACATCAATTGACTCACAATGCAAACGATTCCGGACGTGAACGTCGCTCGTTGAAAGACAATTCCGTCTCCGCGTCCCCCACCTCGTAAGCCGCCAGAAATTATCCTTAAAGGTCCAGGTATGATCAGATCAACATCATGTTTGTCCATCTGCTGTCTGTTTGTCGTATGCCTTACTGATATTGCCATGGCACAGCGTTCATCCGTCGTCATCGGTGAATCGCTTGCGGACGTGGACGAGCCCAAACCGGGCAGGCTCGACATGCCCTTTGGAGTTGATTTCGACAAACAGGGCAACATGTATATTGTCGAGCTGACGGGCGGGCGAGTGCACAAACTGGATGCAGCCGGTCAGTTCACGACAATTGCGGGCGACGGCAGCGAAGGATACACAGGTGACGGCGGCCCTGCCAAAGATGCCACGTTCAACGGCATGCACAACGTGGCGGTCACTCCCGCAGGTGATCTTTATATTGCGGACAGCTGGAACCACTGCATTCGCCGGATCGACGGTGAAACAGGAATCATCAGCACGATTGCCGGCACGGGCAAACCGGGCTTCAGCGGTGACAACGGACCAGCGGTTGAGGCGACGTTTAACTTTCTGATGTGCGTCTCGCTGAATTCAGACGATGACAAACTGTATGTGGCCGATCTGAAAAACCTGCGTATTCGCATGGTTGATCTGCGCACGGGCAACGTCAGCACCGTCGCCGGCAACGGTAAAAAGGGTGTTCCCACTGACGGCAGCAAAGCAGCGGAAAGCCCTCTGATAGATCCGCGCGCAGTAGCCGTCGATTCGAAAGACAACATCTACATCCTTGAGCGGGGCGGCCACGCTCTGCGCGTCGTAACACCGGACGGCAAAATTCGCACCGTCGCCGGAACAGGTAAAGCGGGCGGAGCCGATGGAGCCGCTCTGACGGCGGAGTTAAATTCCCCCAAACATGTCGCCATCGACGCTGACGATAACGTCATTATTGCCGACGACCAGAATAAGCGAGTTCGTCTCTACGATCCGAACAATGGCAGCGTGACCAGTATTCTGGGCAGCGGTGTTAAGAAACCCAGACGCGGGCTGTTGCGTCCTCATGGCGTTTGCGTCCACGAGGACGGATCCATCTACGTGGTCGACACCGGACATCACCGCGTACTCCGCCTGCAGATTCGATGAACTCAGAAGGCGGATGGGACGTCCTGCAGCCAGGGAGTTCGATGCACGGGCCGGAAGTTGTTCTCGCCGCCGCGCTGCTCACTGCCTGTTACGACGAAAAGGCGACAACAGATGCCGCACCCAGCCTGGCGGTACATTCCCCCTGCCACACAGCCCGTATTCGCCGGGCCAGTGACGTGGAACGTATGTCGTACCGAACAGCCCGGCCATTTCCTCGGCAGAGTGATGAATTGCATGAAATTGCCACAGGACCGGAATCACACGGAAGACTCTGGGAATCCAGTTCTGAGTAAAATTGGCAATCAACAGACAAAGCAGGACTTTGGCGCGTGCAAACAAGTAAGTCGTACCGGAACGTATCCGAGTCTCCGGTTATCGAGCTTTTTTGCGCACTCCCTTAACCAGACTTCGGTCCACCGCGCGCCCCTGTTCCGGGTAACTCTCGAGAACAGCCTGAAGTTCCATTCTGGCGCGTCTGGACATTGCGGTGTCCTGACTTACTAAGATGACATCGCGTTCCAGCACGTCCCGGACTGTGTCATAGAGTTCCCCGCTGCCGTACAGCTTGAACTGTTTATCACGGGCGTAACGCACCTCCCAATGGTTGTACATGTCGTCAAATTTTTTCGCATACGGACGCGGGAAGTAGTAACCATAGATCCAGTCACGCGGGTTGCCGACCCTGCCCTGCAACTGTGGCCAGAAGCTTTGACCGTCGCCGTCGGTGATCTTTTTCGGCTGCAGTCCCGCTGCTGCCACGATGGTCGGGAAGAAGTCAGAGAAACAGATCAAATCGTCATTCACCTGACCGGGCGGAATCTGCCCCGGCCAGCTGGCAATCAGAGGTACATGGGTACCACGATCATGCGTAAAACCCTTACCCCCTGTAAACGGCTGGCCCTTATACGGATAATTCAGTACATGATTGGTACCGTTGTCACCCGTGAAGATCAGGAGCGTGCTGTCGCGCAATCCGTGTTTTTCAAGAGCATCAACGATGCGACCAACGCACTTGTCCATATAACTGACCATGTCGATGAAGTTCTTGACAGCGTCTTTTTCAAGCCGATCGACACTGTCCGGAGTTGGCGGGAAAGGATTATGCACCAGCACCATCGGGTAGTAAGCAAGAAAAGGTTCGTGTTTGTTTTGGGCAATAAAATCAATAACGAAGTCGGTCATTACGTCGGGACCGTAAGTGTCCGCGGGCAGTTCCAGAGTCGCGCCGTCCAGAACGTATGACGGATCCCAGTATCTTGGACGTTCGGAACCAGGAATATTCCAGAGACAGTGAGTATCGAAACCGGCCTCATCCGGCAGAATTCCACTGTTATTTCCAGCCAGCTGCCACTTACCGGCAACCGCGGTGTTGTAGCCGAACTTTCTGAAGTGATCGGCAAACGTCGGTTCTCCCTGGGGATAGATTCCAAAGTCCTGGTAGTTGTGGACGTTGGACTTTCCGGACATCAGATTGACACGACTGGGAGTACACAGCGGTGTGGAATGACAGTTGGTAAACCGAATTCCCTCTTTCGCCAAACCGTCAAGAACAGGCGTCGAAAAAGTCTCACTGCCATAACTGCTGAAACACTCATACCCAACGTCATCCGCCATGATCAGCACGATGCTGGTCGGCTTTTCTGCGGCGCCAACGGCGGTCGTTGAGGAAAACAAAACAATGAGACAGACTGCAGATAATGCAAGGCGATGCATGGTAACGACCTCGGTAACGATGGGATCCACTGTGAGACAACGTTTAACCCGGGTTGTACTCCACCTTTCGATACAGAAAGGCATCAGACGTGAGCAACGACGCGAGCATTGCTTTCATGCTGCCGCCGTTGTCCCGGTAGGCGTGCCATGCGTCCTGAAGAACAGGAGCATCATTTATGGTCTCGTTTCGCCCCATCCAGAACCGGAAAGCGTGGCGTACGAAGACCTGTTCGGCACGTTTGCTTTCCGCGAGTCTCTGAATCATCTCAATGGCATCGGAGACTTTGCCGTCAAGCCTGGGGTCGCCGGAATCCGTAATTTCGCCGCTGGTATCGACAGGTTTACCAAGTTCCGTCGTCCGGTACAGGCCCGCGTGATTGTACATTTCGAACGGCAGGCCAAGCGGATCCATCTTCCTGTGGCAGGTCCAGCAGTAAGTCTCCCTTGTGACGTGCATACGTTCGCGCAGTGTGCTCTCGGGGTCATCGGGCAGCATCGCGTCCACTGTGATCGGCACATCGGGAATGCCTCCTCCAAGCACGCGTTCGCGAATCCATCGGCCCCGCAGTATGGCGTGATTGTCCATAGCGTCGGAATGTGAAACCAGCCAGCTGGGATGAGTCAGGATGCCCAGACGCTGACCTTCCGGCGCCGTGGCCAGAATGCGGTCTGGTTTCATGGATCCGTTCCCAAAACTGCGCCGACTTACGCGAGCGAAGATATTCGGCCCCGAGAGTTCGGCTTCGGCAACGTCGTGATTTTCATTTGTTCGTTTTCTCTTGTTCGCCACCTTCTTTTTTGCCGCAGCCAGAACCTTCTTTTTTCGCTCTAACGCCATCTGTGTCGCCTTGTCTTTCGGGCTGGCCCTCAACGTGGCCTCAAGCTCACCCACCTCGTTCTCCGCCGTCGCCAGTTCAGCAGCATTCTTCCTGGCTGCCTCTTCCAACGCCTTCTTCTCAGCAGCTACTGACGCCTGTCGTTCTTCCGGCAGGTGTTTCCGACCGAAATACACGTTATCGTTTTTTGTGGCCACAACTTTTTCCGTCGTGAGCAGCTGCTTGAATACATCTCTGTCTTCCTGAAGGATAAGTTCAATCAGCCGATCAGTACTGGCCGTTGCGTCAAACATGGCGCGATAGTGCGATGTTCCCCTGTTGCTCACTCCTGTATCCGCCAACGCTTTCGAATCTTTGCAGATGTAGCCGCCACGGTCGTAGTCAAAGTAGTCGCGGAAGAAGCGAAGAATGCGAGGTTTGCGGACACTGTCGTCGGCCAGCAAGCGTTCGACTTCACGTTTGACATCGACCCTGGTCCGCATCCGCCCGTCGACGATTGCCTCCCGCAGTCCACCGTCCGGTTTGATGTATCTCAGCGCGTGATTGACCGCGAGCCCCAACTCCCAGTCCTGAAGCATGACACGACCATGCTGGTCCGGCTTGCTGTTCTCGGCCAGTTCCGGTCTGAACAGTGCGTCACGCTCGAGAAAAATCGAGGAAAGGCCCAGAACTGCGCCGTCTTCCTTGCCAAGTTTGTCGATCGACTGCTTGACAATTGCCAGGTAAGCATCCGATTCATCCCTGGTCGGCGGCCGGAAAGTAAGCGATTCAAAGAGATAGTTCACCGCTGCACTTAATTGATCGTCCGTGACACCCTCGTCCTTCATGAGATCGTAGATCGGTGTCAACGGACGTACGACTTTGGTGCTGTAGACAAGGGCTGTAGGCAGACCGCGGATGTCGCCGACAATCTCATACGAGTTAGGATCGTCGGTGATCTGTTCCGGGTTGGCGATACTGAGAGGGCCGTAGGCCATATAGCGAAGGATGTCCCCTGCGACACTCATGATCTGTGTCGCTTCTGCACTATTGACCGTATAGAAATCAGGGTAGTTCTCCAGTCCATGATCACGCGCCGACGACAGGACGGCTGGTACGCTCTTAACCGACGTGGCGTAGGCGACCGTCCCGCCCTGCCATTTGATGATGCGGTCCGTCCCGAAATAGAGTTTCAGTTCACCGCCATGGTTAGTGGGTACGACATCTCCACGCGTACGAAGACCCGGTTTTTCCGGATTGAATTCCGGTTCCGTATTGATCAGTTCGTTCAGGCGCGTGATGTGCTCCTGGAGTGTCACACGCCAGAGGCGCCCCGGAGACGATGCCGGTACGAGCCTGATGCCATCGGGCAGCGAACCGAAGAGCAGATCATGGTCGACGTAGTTGCCCTTGTTCGGATCAAGCAGAGCACGAAATCCACCCTTGTCCCGCATGACGCGTTCCAGTTCACTGACGATCCAGTCAGAGAACTGCAATCGTTCGACCACGTCCGGCTGATCCGAATCTTCGGGAGGCATTTCCTTCAAGGTGACCTGCGCCCAAACTGATTTCCAGGTCCCCGCGTTAAGTTCGTCCACAGGACCCAGTTCATTGAGCGACAGGTCGCCTTCGGGATCAGTCTCGCCGTGACAGTCCACGCAGTGAGTCAGCAGAAACGAACTGGCGAAGCTGTCATAGGTCTTGTTGCTTCTCTGACCAGGTGTGTAATTTTCGGCAACTGCTACAGACAACAGGCCGTACGAAAGCACAATCGCGAGAGCAAATCTGACCATGGTTACACCGAACGTTGTAGCTGTGGTCCTGAGACTTCAGCGAGCCAGGGATAGAGCGTCGATATCACAAATATTCCGAACGTGGCGCGGCAGGCTTGGAACACGAACCTCCCCGGGCCGGCAGGTCTGGCGACTCCGAAGCCTCACGACTTCCGCTGCGCCTTTTACACCACCGATGTGTGGTTTATGCCAGCACTTCCCGCAGCGGGCCGGTACTTGCGTCAAACTTTTTGGCCAGTTGTTCGTTCATGTTGAAGCGATCAACATTCTGACCGGCAGCACGCAGGAGCGTTGCGAACAGGGCGTTGATGGGGCGTTGACCGTCCAGTTGAGTGAAACAACCGGTCTTAAACGCGCCATCAAAGTTACCCAGCAGCATGACCGGCCAGTTGGCACCGCTGGTGTGCTGTTTGTCGGCATTGTTACTGGTGTACACGATCAGTGTGTGGTCCATCATGGTACCACTGCCTTCGGGCACGCTCTCCAACGCATCCATCGTTTTCACCAGCATGCGACTGTTGTACTGGCGAATCTTGATCCAGATTGGATTGTCGGGCTGTTCCATGTGTCCAAGGTTGTGCCCCTGCTCCTCGATACCCAGCCCTTTCCACGCACCGAAAATCTCTCCACGACCCGACCCGATCGTCAGCGTATTAGTAATTCCCGACGTGAGCGCCGAAATACCCAGGTCCAGCAGAACATCGTGCCAGTCAGTTTCGAATTCCGGCCTTGAGTACCGCTCGTCCACCTCGGGAGCGAACTTTCGCAGGTGATCGGAAACTGTGGCGAGACGATCGCGCAAGCCGTTGACATCATGGAATCCCTGAACGTACTGACCGTAGCGCTGACGATCTGCGGTTGGAAGCAATTCGCCCTTTACGGCCGCCAGTTTTTCGATCTGATTCAAGACATTTGACCGCGCTTCGTGCTGCAGGCGAATGTCGCCGGTTGAGATGCCGCCATACAGCATCTGATAAAGGTGATTCGGATTCGAATGCATAAAGATCGGCTGCCCGGCACCACTGGCCGACAACGTCCCAATCGTAGGCTTGGTTGTCATATTCTCAATGGAGTCCATGCCGATGCACAGATGCGGAAGAAGCGTCTGCGGCAGAACCTTGCTCAGTTCATAATCGATCGTCGAAGCACTGGGCGGCACACCGTCACTACCACGATATCCACCGAGCGCGCCGAAAAAAGCGCTGTGCGAGGGACTGGTATGCGTACCGTGCAGGCCATTGATGATGTGCAGTCGTTCCTTATAAGGCTCTAGAGCCCGGATGGGCTCAGGAAGCGTGGCCTTCGCCAGCGAGCCACTGCTGGTCATACCTTTCGGAACGCAGGTCGCCGGATCGAAGCCCTGGTTCTGCATGAAAAAGATAATTCGCTTAGGCGTGCCTGCGTTGCTCTTAGCTGCCTGGACGTTGCCAGGAACAAAAGTTGAGCCGAAGGCAGCGCCCACACCGGCGGCCATTCCCTGAATCATATTTCTGCGATTAATCATTCTTGTCTCTTCAACAGATATATTACTGTCTGGTGGCAGGTCGAATCTCTTGTGCGTTCGGCATTGGTCTCAGCCACACGGCAACGTTAGCGGCTGAAAACTTCACAAACGTACCGTGGCGAACAAGAGGCCGCCAGAGTTGAACAAATACAGTAGTCAGAAGCAAAGTGTTCCGAAAAAACGATGATCGAAACGCCCAGACTATTGTAACTATTCGACGGTTTCAGTGAAAACACATCCATCTGACAGGCGGCCTCTGCGGAAAAAACTGTCCTTATTCGCAACAATCCGCATTTATACCCCGTCGTGGCAAAGAGTTACGACGACGCGTCCGGTTTGAAAATGTGCAGGAACGTCGTCTCATGACAGGACTTGTATTTCTTGAAGAAGATCTCTCCGGAAAATTCTCCGCGGATACGCCGCCAACAGTCAACCCGTGAAATCCGTCAGGACAGGACCCTGCAGGCGTCCAAACGGTTCTCTGAGTTGAGGAATGAACGAATTCCTGTGTGAGTGAGGTGCATTGGCAACGATGACATAGAGAATAACGAATCAATCGTCGCCTGATGCAGCGTGGCAAGTGCTTTGTAAGAAATTTCGGTCTATCCGTACGGAGAAAATAATCGTGGGTTATCGTAGTTTGATTGTGATAGTGGGAATGTTGACAGGCTGGTCCGGCAGTGGACTCAGCGCTGAAGAGCAGACAGCAACGCCGGTGTCCAACATTAAGGCAATGGAAGGATTTAAGGTTGAACTGCTGTATTCGGTTCCCGGAGATGAGCAGGGCTCGTGGGCGAATCTCTGCACAGATGACAAGGGACGACTGCTGGTCAGCGATCAGTTTGGCGGCCTGTATCGAATTGTTCCTCCTGCACCTGATACCGCAGTCCGACCACAGGATGTTGAGAGTGTCCCGGCAGAAATACGGGGCGTCAACGGGATGGTGTGGGCCTTCGGAGCACTGCACGTGGGAGTCAATGACTATGAGCAGAAAATTCCCAGCGGACTGTACCGCGTCACCGACAGCGACTCCGACGACCAACTGGATAAGGTGGAACTGCTGCACAATGTGAAGTCGAAAAGTGACCACGGGGTACACGCAGTCGTGCCGACTCCGGATGGAAAGGCGTTCTATCTGGTAACGGGCAACAACACGACGCCTCCGGAACTCGCTGACAGTTCACCGGTGCGTCAGGTCTGGGGTGAGGATCATTTGTTACCCAGTATGCCCGACGGTCGAGGTCACAACCGAGGCGTGCTGGCACCAGGTGGCATCATCTATCGCGTTACTCCGGATGGGAAGACGTTCGAAGCGGTCGCCTCGGGCTTTCGTAACATCTTCGATGCCGCCGTCAATCGCGAGGGTGAACTGTTCACCTACGATGCCGACATGGAATACGATTTTAACACGCCATGGTACCGCCCCACTCGAATCTGTCACGTTGTCAGCGGAGCAGAGTTTGGCTGGCGGAACGGCGCAGGAAAGCGTCCACCATTCTATGCTGACAACCTGCCGGGTGTGCTTGACATCGGACCAGGATCGCCGACAGGCATGACCTTTGGCTATGGTGCCCGGTTTCCGGCGAAGTACCAGAACGCTCTGTTTTCACTGGACTGGAGCTGGGGAAAACTGTACGCCGTGCACCTGACACCGAACGGGGCGTCGTACACGGCCACGAAAGAGGAGTTTGTCACGGGAGCTCCGCTGCCTATCACCGACGCCATCATCCATCCGGAAGACGGAGCGATGTACTTCACCATCGGTGGACGGCGTGTGCAATCCGGCCTGTACCGTGTGACCTACGTAGGTAACGAATCGACCGCCCCGGCTGATGCCACCCCTGAACGCAGTAAGGATCGAGATCTGAGGCATTCACTGGAAGCTTTTCACGGTCATCAGGACACCAAAGCTGTTGACACCGCGTGGCCGTATCTGGATCACGACGACCGCTTCATTCGATGGGCGGCACGCACGGCTATTGAGCATCAACCAGCGGAAACATGGGCAGAGCGAGCGCTCTCGGATACGAATCCCGCGACGCAGGTTGAGGCACTGCTGGCACTGGCACGCGTCACCGGCGTCTGTCCGCAGCACCGCAGTGACGATAGTCCGGCCGTCGACCCAGACATGGGGACGAAGGTGCTTAATGCACTTGTTTCCATTGATCCCGGCCAGCTATCTCAAAGCGAGCAACTTGCCCTTGTGCGAACAGCGCAGATTACTCTGAACCGGTTTGGTCGACCTGACGACGCAACTGCAGCTCAGCTTACAGAACGGCTGGATCCGCTGTTCCCGTCAGAATCAGCAGAAGCCAACTGGCTGCTGTGTGAAACGCTCGCATGGCTGCAGTCACCGACCGTCGCCGCCAAAACCATTGCACTGATGGCGTCGGTTCCGACTCAGGAAGAACAGCTGCAGTACGCCCGGTCCATTCGTATGCTGACCGCCGGCTGGACGCCGGAACTGCGGACTGTCTATTTTCAGTGGTTCCTGAAGGCGGCCAACTACAAAGGCGGCGCAAGTTTCGACAAGTTCATAGAATTCATTCGAACCGACGCAGTCGCGTCACTGAGTGAATCGGAAAAGGAATCCATGGCAGAATTGCTGGCTAAGAAGCCCGTTAAGAAATCTGCACTGGAAAACCTCGGTGAGATCTTTGCCGGACGAAGCATGACAGAATGGACTCTCGACGAACTCTCGACTGCTGCCCGTTCCGAGTTGCAAAAGCGGAACTTCGCCAATGGGCGAAAAATGTTTACGGCCACCGGTTGCTACGCCTGCCATCGCTTTGCCGATCAGGGGGGCATGACGGGACCGGACCTGACCTCCGCAGGTCGCCGATACTCTGCTCACGATCTGCTGGATCAGGTCATCAATCCCAGCAAGGTCATCAACGATCAGTTTTCCGCCGTCCAGATTCTCACGCAGGATGGCATTATTCACACAGGAGTGGTCGTCAACCTGAATGGAGATAAGGTAACACTGAATACCGACCTGACCGATCCCAACAAGCGAGTCAGCATCAACCGCAAACAGATCGAAGAACTGTTTGTGTCGAAAACCTCACCAATGCCGGCGGGACTGTTCAACCGACTGACAAAGAACGAAATTCTTGATTTGATCGCCTACCTGATCAGTGGTGGCGACGCGAAACATGAGTTCTTTGGAGAGTGACAGTCCGCTTCCCAAAAACCCAGACTTTTCATTAATCACGGGCATTTCCCGGCTGGTGACAACTTCCACGACAACTCGGATTCGTCGTCGTCCGTGTCGATTCGCAGGGTTTGTTGCACCTGTGTTGCCACTTTTCGGAGTGTTTTTTTTTGCGTTAAACTCCTCTAAGTAGCCGCCGCCCACGGTGGCATAGGCACTGTCCTGAACGGTTACGCCGTGCCCAGTCCACGCCGCGATGGCGGGTGCGGGCGCCTCTGTGGCGGTCCGCCAGTCGCAGTCGTTCGCACAACTCAGCCTCAGATTCTTGATCAGGATCGGCCACGGCACAAAACCAGCGTTCTAAATGATCTGCTCAAACGCATGAAATGTATTCGTAGCAGTGACACCATCGAAGATCATCGCCTCGCCTTTTGGGGCTACCTCAAACCCATCACCCAAGTACGTTTCCACGTCTCGTAGGGGAACATAGCCACCTTCGTTAACTCCTCTATCGCCGCAATTGCCTCCTTCCTCATTTTCTCTAAATCCTCCATCGGCGTCTTTGAAAGTTTCACGGTACAATTACGCAGAGCTGCCTTAATCTCTGACAATCCAGCATCCGTGATCTGCGTGTCGCCGAGCCAGACCATCGTGACCTCATCAGATGTGTCGCCGCGTTTACCACCACGCTTTCGCGGACTTGTTCGCCCCCGGCTTTCTACCCGCACGCACTGAAAACACCTGCCACGCACCTTGTCCATTTCGAGAATGAGCTTGCGACCGCATTTGCATTTCTCCGCTGCCATGGATTGCTCCCGGACATAGCGTGAGGGTTTGGGGACAGATGCAAATGATGGAGAACCGCTACGGGGAATTCGCGGAAGCGCCTTACTGGGCAAGAGCCGGAACTTCTTGTGTAGTGAGGAACGTGCTGTTCGACATCATTCGGAAACAGCAATGGAAAAGATCAAACGTGAGTTCGACGACAGGTACGCTGATGGCCATAGGACATTGGAAACGTGGCTCGACGTCGCGGGCTTGCATCTTTCCCGAGAGGCAGTCTGCAGTTAGACGCTTTGCATCTTTCAAGGACCAATTCGCATCCATGATACCGGAACGCAAAACTAAACTCAGGCGGGGAACCGCAAACAACGCTGCGATCAGCATTGGGCAGGCCCCTGTCAGACTCTTCCAGTCCATCATTGATGTATCCGATTGCATCGCAGATTGAACAAAAAAATCACGGTTGAGATTTCGCACCCGATAAGAACGAAGGGGCACAGCAGAAGCAATCAAACGATGGAGGCGTGAGTGCGACACTGTGTCGATTTTTCCTGTCCGTGTCCGTGATGAGTCACCGGGTGATGTTACCAGACCAAAGCTCCTTGAACACGGCATGGCCTTTTTGTCATACTGCTGATTTCGTCGATTCTACGCAATGCGGATTGTGCGATGTTGCAAAGTCGAACAGCCTGTGCTGTCCTGGTTCTGTGCCTTAATCTCTTCACCGATGCCTCATACGGCGACTGGCCGACGCACCGAGGCAATGACCAGCGCACCGGATACCGGGAACAGGCTTTATCTGCATCACACTGGATGCCGGCGTGGATCAATGAGGATCTCGACGCACCCGCACCGGCGTGGCCTGCCCCGGCGCAAGGCAGTTTGTGGCAGGAACTGACGTCAATGGAGCCGCGGGTCACCGACGACCGCGGAGACGTCCCCCTGATTGCAGCCGATACAGCGGGCGACCTGCATGTTTTAATCGGTTCCTCTTCGACAGATCGACTTGTGTCGCTGAGTCCCGACACCGGACGGCTGGAATGGCAATTCATTGCGGATGCACCAATTCGTTACGCACCATCCATTCACGGCGGGACTGCGTTTGTTGGTGCTGACGACGGGTTTGTCCGCGCGATTGATCTGCGTGATGGAAAGTTACTGTGGAAGACCCGGATTGGCCCTGAAATGCCACAGATCGTCGGTAACGGACGACTGATCGGCGCTCACCCGATTCGTACGTCGGTGGTAAAGTCGGGCGATCTTGTCTATGCGAATGCGGGGCTTTTTCCCAGTCAGGGAGTTTATACGGCTGCCTTGAATGCGGCTGACGGTTCTGTCGTATGGCGAAGGCGAACACAGCATTCGCCGCAGGGATATCTGCTCACGGACAACAAACAACGACTGTACATTCCGTGCGGTCGCGCGGCTCCCTATTCCGTCGCAATGGATTCCGGTCGTTTCGTGTCGGATCTCCCATCCGCGGGTGGGTCGTTCTGCATGCTGACAAACGAAGCATTTTTTTCCGGTCCAGGAAATCAGACGGCCGTGCAGTCGTATCCCAATATTCCAGAAGCAAAAATGCTGTCGATTGAGGGCCGCACGATTGCGGCCGGAAATGGCTTCGTGTGGATCGCCAACGGATCTGAACTGCAGTGCCACGATCTGCCAAAGTTGACGACTCGCGTAGCTGGATCGCTGCTCTGGTCGACCGACTGCACACTTCAGGAAGCGATGATCGTGTCAGGTCATGGCGATGCTCGGTCCATTTTTCTGGCCGGTGGTCAACACGTGCAATTCGTTGATGCTGACACCGGGAACATCACGGAAGAGCTGAAGATTCCAAACGCCAGCGGACAGATTCGTTACCTCGCCGTGGCAGCCCCGGTAAATGATAAGACCCCCGATATTCTGGTTGCAACCACAAGTTCCGGACGTGTTTATGCCTGGAAGGGTGTTTCAGCTGAATCGAAAACAGCTGACTGGCCTGATTTCGGACGGCCAATTCTGTCACAACGGACAGTCGCTCCGGACGTGCAGCAACGTGTTCAGGATGGACTGTCGAAACTCAGCGTCGATGTCGGACTGGCGTTGCTGCTCAATGACAAGGATGGCAGTTGTGCTCAACAGATTCTGACCACGAGCCGTTTGAACGTCATTTCGGTAGTGCCCACAATCGTTGAGCGAGATGAGTTGCGAACGCAATTCCTGTCGCAACGGCAGTATGGGCGACGCATGACTGTACTGAGCGTGGCAGAGGGTCAGCCGCTGCCATTTTCCGCTCGGCTGTTCAATTTGGTGTTGGAGGCTGCGGAGACCGAGCGTGCTTCGCGTGAGTTGTTCCGCATGGTGGATTCCGATACGGGTGTCGTCAGCCGTTATGGCAAACCGCTGGAAACAGCTCGCCCATTTTCGGGTGGCGGGGTGTGGCGTCATCAATACGGATCTCCGAACAATTCGGCCGATTCTGGTGACACTGCCATCGGTAACGCATCCGGTTTTCGGTTGCAGTGGTTTGGCGGCGTTGGACCGTCACGCATGCCGGATCGGCACTTGCGAGGACAGGCGCCTTTGGCCGCGGGGTCGGCCATGGTACTGCATGGCGACGAATGCCTGATTGGTGTGGATCCTGCAAATGGTGTCGAACGCTGGCAAGTCGATTTGCCTCCCGATGCAATGCGTTATGTGATGCCCTTTGACGCTGGCTATTCGTGCCTGACCCACGACGGAACCGTGTTGTACACCGCAGCCGCCTCGGAACTCTGGAAACTGAATGCCTTCAACGGCAAAAAACTGGATGGTTATCAGGTCCCTGCAAAGATGAAAGGGATGAACTGGGGGTACGTTGCTGAATCTCGTGGACGGCTGTTTGCCAGCGTCATGAAGCCGTCGGCCGGCCGTTTGAAAGGGGTGCCACAGCAGCATGCAGTTGTTGATTCCGCACGGTTATCCGCCGAACGCAATTACCGGCGCGGGCAGTTTGATCGTGCGACGTTGCGAGAAAAGTACACGAAACAGGACTACGATTCGACTCGTCCCCTGGTGTGCAGTCGCTGGCTGTTCGGACTGAATGATAATGGCAGCCAGCGGTGGAGTTATCCATGTACGGGGGTCCTGCCCAACAGTTCAATTTCGCTGAACGAAAAAGGAACCCGGATTCTGTTCATCGAAGGTCTCAGCGAAACGTGTATTCAGCATCCAACAGATCGCGTCTCTGTGACTGACATTGTCGAAGACGCCAGGATCGTCTGCCTGAACGCAGCGTCGGGAAGGCAGATCTGGAAACAGCCACTGAACTGGCCGGAAGCCAAAAACATCCTGTATTCCCAGATCGTCGACGATTTCGTGGTATTGGCGTCTTCCGAAAGCAAAGAACAGGGAGCATTCTACCACCTTGGCGTGTTCAGTCTTGCGACGGGTAAACGACTGTGGACGAAACAGCATGCTCACATTACTGACGGTTTGGGGCATGGCGAACAGGTTCATCATCCTCTAGCGCTAAGGCAACAATCAGGGGGGATCTGTGTCATAGCAGAACCGTATATGTATGACCTTGCTACGGGCGAGCGTGTTGTGCCGGAGAATGCGTCGCCTGACTGGGTCTTGAAACGGCCCGGGCACAGTTGTGGAACGTTAACCGGTGCGGGACAGTGTGTGTTCCTTCGAGCCACGAACCCGACAGTTCTGAATCTTTCTTCTGAGGCATCTGATCGCTTTCAGCGACTTTCTCCCAGCCGCCCTGGTTGCTGGATCAATATGCTTCCGGCCAATGGACGCCTGCTGATTCCTGAAGGGAGTGCCAGTTGTGTGTGTGCGTTCTCTCTGCAAACGTCCATTGGATTTGTTCCGGTGAATTCGTCTGCTGCAGAAGTTCCGTTGCTGAAGGATTTTCCGCCTCTGGAAGAAGAACGAATTCAGGAACTTTACGCGTGGCAATTCGATCAAGCAGCCATCGACGGTGATCAAATCCGTCCGACGGTCGGTTCGAAGTCATTGACCGCAGCAGCGCCCATTGAGATCACGGACCAGGGACTCGTTCTTGACGGTCAGCAGTGGGTAGCGATTGCTCGCGAGCACCCAGACCTGCCGGCGATGCCCGCCACGATTTCTCTGGAAGCGCATGTGGTTGTCGAGGATAACACACCTGAATGGTCCGGCATCATTGGAGCCATTCAGGACAATGGAAACTTTGAACGCGGCAGTCTTCTTGGCGTTCACAAAGAGCGATTCTTCTTTGCGGTCGCGTCGGAGCAGCGTCCTTCAATCACATATCTGGGAGCTCCGACCAAACTGACTCTCGGAAAATCCTACCACATCGTCGGAACTTACGACGGCAGCATGATGCGGCTGTACATCGACGGAAAACTGGCAGCCGTCAGTTCAGCTCAACGCGGTGCCGTGCTGTTCGAACAAAAGAGCTGGCTGTCGGCGGGAATCTACAAGGATGAGGACGACCATCATCCTCTGTGCGGAGTGCTTTCGCGAGTCGGCGTGTTTCGCGGCGCCTTGCCGCCGGATATGGTCCGTCAAAGAGTAAACATGAGTCGATAGAGTCGATTCTCAGGCAGGAAGAAAGGGGATATCAGCGTGCGAATTATTCGGTTATCAATATTTCTGGAGATCGCCATCGGCTCCCTGCTTGCGGCCACGCCATCGGTCGATGTGCAGAGTTTCCAGATTACGCCGCCGCCATCGAAAATGGGACTTGATCCGTTCTATAAGAAGTACGTAAGTGCCAGTGGATATCCCATCGTCAGTTCTGCCGGAGTGGACGACTATGCGCTGAAGGAAGCGGCCTTTCTGGTAAACCTGATGCTGGCCAACCGCCCGGATGTGCGCGAAGCCATGATCAAGAGCGGATCTCGGCTGATCATCATGGCACATGATGAATTCACCACCGATGTGCCGGAACATTCTCAGATGCGTCCCAAAGACTTCTGGGACGCACGTGCCAGAGGACTGGGTGGATCCCGCACCGATCCCGTCTGTTCCTGCGGTGAGGAGAATCTGCTCGCCTTCGAAGGCGACCCGTATTCCACAGAAAACATCCTGATCCACGAATTCGCTCACAACATTCACCTGCGCGGCATGGTGAATGTGGACCCTACGTTTGATGACCGGCTGAAGCAGACATGGCAGGCGGCAATGGATGCCGGGCTATGGGACAAAAAATATGCCTCGACCAATCATGCTGAATATTTTGCCGAAGGAGTTCAGTCCTGGTTCGACAACAACCGCCAGCCGGACCATGACCACAACCACGTCGACACAAGAAAGGAGCTCCGTGAGTACGATCCCGGACTGGCAAAACTTTGTGAGGAAGTCTTCGGCGAAACCAACCTGGTTTACACCAAACCCACAACTCGACTGACGGGTCACCTTTCCGGCTATAATCCGGCAACCGCACCGAAGTTTGCATGGCCTGAACGACTGCAAAACGTCAAGGAAGAGATTCGTGCAAAAGCCCGCAGTCGCAAGAGCATGAAAGACAGGGATAAGAAGGACAAGGCGGCGGAAGCGTACGAATCGGTGAAACCCAACGTCATCGTGATCATGGCCGATGACCTTGGGTGGATGGACCTGCACTGTCAGGGCAACGAACTGCTGGACACTCCTCATCTGGACGGTCTGGCCAGTCAGGGAATGCGTTTTACCAACGGTTATGCGGCCGCACCTGTGTGCTCACCGACTCGAGCCGCCATGATGACCGGTCAGTCTCCTGCGCGAGTCGGCCTGACAAATCATGCTCCCGGACATGCGGACCGGTTCTGTCCCGAAAATTCGAAAGTCGCTGAGGCCGACTGGATCAGGCATTTGACGCTTGATCATGTGACCATCGCGGAACACCTGAAGCAGGCCGGCTATGCAACCGGATTCGTCGGTAAGTGGCATCTTTCCCACCGACCTGGATCCGACACTAACGGACCATTCGAACCACGATTGAGACCTGAACACCAGGGTTACGACCTTAACATCGGTGGGTGCAGCCGCGGAGGTCCTCCCAGTTATTTCGAACCCTACAGGATTCCCAACATTCCTTCACGACGCAAAGGTGAATATCTCGCGAACCGCCTGGCCGATGAGTCCATCGCGTTCGTTGAAGCCAACAGCGACAGAACTTTCTTTCTGACATGGTGGAACTATTCCGTGCACTATCCTATGGAAGCCCCGGAAGATCTGATCCGGAAATACGAGAACCGCCCCGGCGTCGACAGACCCGTTTACGCCGCGATGATCGAAGCCATGGATGCTGCAATCGGAAAGCTGCTGTCTGCACTTGATGAAAACGGCCTCAGTGAAAACACTCTCCTGATTTTTAAATCCGATAACGGCTCGCTGTACAGCAATGCTCCGCTTCGTGCGAACAAGGGTTTTCTGTATGAAGGCGGTATTCGTGTGCCATGGATCGTACGCTGGCCCGGAGTCGTCAAGGCAGGATCGGAATGCGACACACCCGTCATAAGTATGGACACGTTTCCCACGATCCTTGAAGCAACGGGGTTAAAACCGGATTCAAACACGCCGATGGACGCTGAAAGTCTGCTGCCGCTGCTCAAGCAGACTGGAACACTGAAACGCAAAGCAATCTACTTTCATTATCCCAACTACGCCTTTCACAAACGAAACCGACTCGGCAGCGCAATACGCGAAGGCGACTACAAGCTGATTACGCGCTACGACGACGATTCACTCGAATTGTACAATCTGGTCAGCGATATCGGGGAGGAGCGCAACCTGGCTGAAACTCAACCGAAGACAGCTCTCGCCATGAAGAACAGACTCGATGCATGGCTGACGACAGCGGGGGCAAGAATGCCGAAACGGATTCAAGGAACTAAGTAGCACAGCCGGCGCCAGTTCCGAAAGATCATGCTGCGACATGATCGAAGGACAGACTTAATAAACGACACTTTTGATATGGATATCGCGGCATCGCCGACGGACAGCCACACCAAACTTGCGATGCTGTGATCAGTGACAAAAGAATACTTTTCGACTCTTTAGTGATACGCTTTATAAAGGGAACCTGACATGGCCTACGACGACACGCTGATTGTAAATCACATCAAGCAGACGCACGACACGGACTTACTCAGTGAACGCGAGAAACACCTGGTCGGACTGGCCGTCACGATGACTCGCGGGTGCCAGGTCTGTACCAGAAACCGAGTCGAAAAGGCCCGCGACATCGGTATCTCCGATGATGAACTCAATGCGCTTATCGCCGTCACGGCGGCAGTCAATAGTGGTGTCACAGGCGCTACGGCGCGTGTGGCATTCGGCATGCTGGACCAGGAGGCACCGGCTGAATGTGGCGATACCTGCTCGCCCAGCCCCAAATAGCGAAAGAAAAAGCATGAAGGACGCGATAAAAATCGGCACGACCGGAGAAGAGCGTTTCGTGGTTGGCGATCAGCACACGATCGACTTCGCTCATGACGGAATGCCGCAGATTCTGTCCACGCCCTGGCTGGTGTGGTTCCTGGAACACTCTGCACGCAACGCAGTTCTGCCACTGCTGGAACCTGGCGAAAGCACCGTGGGTGTCGTCGTCAACATTGAGCACATTGCGGCCGCACCGCTGGGGGCCGCAATCGTTTGTCGCGCGCGAGTAATCTACGCGGACGGTCCGCTCATCTCGTTCCAGTTCGAGGCACATGATGAGTCGGAAAAGATCGCCAACGGCACGCACAAGCTGCGCGTGATACAGACCGATCGCCTTGCCAGGAAAGTAAACGCGAAGATGAAGAAGAACAGCCCCTGACCGTCATCCGTCAGTTGGTTGGTCGCTGGCCCGCGTCGGACAGTCACGCCGTCCGCAGCGCGCTCAATCCAACGACAATCCATTCTACTCATCGTGCCGTGCGACACTGCCGGAAGAAGTTCATGAATGCCCGGAACAGAGAATACAACAGACCGTCAGATGAATTCCGTCTTCATTGAAGCCACATTGTCGGGACTGATAGTCCTTCTCATGCCTGGTCTCCTGTACGGAAGCAGCAACCGCCCCGATAATCGACCGAACATTCTGTTCATCATGTCGGACGATCACACCACACAGGCCATTGGCGCGTATGGCAGCAGACTGGCCGAGCTGAATCCGACGCCAAACATCGATGCGCTGGCAAAGGGCGGAATGCTGTTTGATCGAGTGTTCTGTAACAACTCAATCTGCACGCCCAGCCGAGCCAGCATCATCACCGGTCAGTATTCACAAACCAACGGCGTGCTGGACCTGACGGGCAACATCGCGTCTGAGCGACAATACCTGCCAAAGGAAATGGGGCAGGCGGGTTATCACACAGCAATGATCGGGAAGTGGCACCTGAAACAGGAACCTGCAGCTTTCGATTACTACTGCGTGCTGCCGGGGCAAGGGAAATACTTCGACCCCGCGTTTCGGGTTCCGGGTGACTCGCCATGGCCGCGCAATACCATCAGTAGAAAAGGACAGCACTCCAGCGACGCAATTACGGATCTCAGCCTGAAGTGGCTGAAGGACGCATGGGACCACGACCGACCTTTCTTTCTGATGCACCACTTCAAAGCGCCGCACGACATGTTTCAGAACGCGCCACGTTACGACAGCTACCTTAATGACGTGAGCATTCCTGAGCCGGCCAACCTGCATGACCAACCGGCCGCCGGCTTCGGCTCCGTCGCCAGTCGTGGCTATGGTTCCGGACTGGCCAAAGGACATGAAAAATGGCAACTGGGACGCAGACTGGCCGTCGACCAGAGCCTCACCGACCCGGAATACACAAGGGCGGTGTATCAACGATATCTCAAACGATATCTGAGGTGTGTGAAAGGTGTCGATGACAACGTCAGGAGGCTGGTCGACTTTCTGCGTGACGCCGGTCAGCTCGACAACACGGTCATTATATACACGGCAGATCAGGGTTTCTTCCTGGGCGAACACGACCTGATGGACAAACGATGGATCTATGAAGAAGCCATGCGAATGCCCTTCATTGTCCACTACCCGGCAGGGGTCAAAGCCGGATCAAGAAACGACTGGCTGATCAACAATACGGACTTTGCTCCGACAATCCTGGGGCTCGCAGGCGTCGTTACACCGGCTCAGATGCAGGGTCGCAGTTTCGCGTCAGCTCTGCACGGCAGGGCACGCCCCCCCGACTGGCGCACCGCGACGTACTACCGCTACTGGATGCACATGGCTCATAATCTCCGAGTCCCCGCTCACTTTGGCATTCGTACCGACAGATACAAGCTGATTTTCTACTATGGCTGCACTCCGTCAGGAAAACAGAAGACTCCTGCCGCGTGGGAATTATACGACCTTAAGAACGACCCGTCTGAGATGCAAAACGAATACACCAGCCCCGACCACGCGCAGGTCGTCGCAGAACTAAAGAAGCAACTCTGGAAGACACGAGCAACCCTGAACGAAACTGACAGCAAATATCCAGAGATCCAGGTAATCATTGATGCCCAGGAGGGAATCTGATGAAGTCGAAACCCCTGTAACCGTGGCTGACCGGCAGTTCGACCGCCAACAGAAGCACAATGGCAACGATGAGCATCGCTCGTATCTTTTCCAGACGGCTCACAATTCTTCTTCAGCCGTGACGTACTCGCATCCATCGAGATACGTATCGGCACGTTGACAGAGTCAATTGTCAGAGAAGTTACCCAGTGGTCCCACACAGTTAATCCCCCCCTGAAGCGACTTCCGGATCATCAGGAGTCGACGGCAGAGATTTTCTCCGTCGCCACGTCAGGTCGGAGGGGGGCGGGCTGTTGGCCGTCTTGGGAAATCGAGCCCGACGCAGTTATTTTCACACACGTCGCGTATCTAACGACATACGTGGAAGTTTAGGAATCAGGTTCAGTGCGAACGAGGATCTTTTTGTTCACAGGAAACGTTCAGAGCAAGTTGCGTTCCCCGCAAGTGCCCGTGTCACACAACGACCGGACCTTAGCCGCGACACCTGATCAGCTCAATCTTCTGCACAGCGTGGCGAGTTCAAATTCGAGCGTCTTCCAGTCGCCGCTCAGACCATAAAGCCGCTCGAAACAGTCGGGAGGCGGATTTGCGATGGTCGGATCGGCAGCTGGACACAGGCCGTTCAGCTATCGGCTGTGGTACCTTTCGGCAAATTCCTCAAATGGTGCCGGGGCGTCCTTTGGAAAACGGTCCAGAATCATCTGAAGTCGCTGCCGGCGGTGCGGCGCCTGTTTATCCAGCGGACTGACCTCTGACTGCTGCAGCGGGTCCTTTTCAAGGTCGTGAAAGCTGCCCTGATTGTCGACAACGTGGTGCCAGTCGCGCACCATTCGGAATTCGCCAATCTGCGAATAGATCCAGTTGCGTTTGTCGAAGGGATCATCATCACCACGAAGACTCGGCACAAATGACCTGCCGTCCAGGGTCACTCCGTCCGGTAACTTCGCGTCTCCGATTTCCAGAAGTGTCGGATACAGATCTGTGAAATCGATCAGGTCTCGTGAGATGCGACCGCCGGTCGTCAGAAACGGGGCGCGCACAATGAGCGGAACATGAACTCCGTAGTCGGCTCTGCGGCCTTTGCCTTTTGCGTATGGCTCCCCGTTCAGACTGCCGGCGACCGCTGATCCGTTGTCGCCGGTAAATACCACCAGAGTATTCTCACGAAGTCCGGCCTGATCGACGGCATCCGTCAGCTGACCGAAAAGTCGGTCCATGTAACTGACATTACCTGCATACAACGATGCCTTCTCGTACGGCGGATTGGTCCTGTTTTGTGGCGTCGTGTCATGAGGACCGTGTGTCAGCAGCATCGGATAGTAGACAAGAAACGGACGATTCTTTTGATGCCTGATAAAGTTAATCAGAAACTCGTTAATCGCATCCGGTCCGTATTTCGAAGTCGTACGCTGACCATTGGTCATGATGTGACCGTCCCAGTAACGTTTTTCTGTTTCCGGTCGACCCGCCTCAGTTCCCGTCCATACGCAGTGCTCGTCAAAGCCATGCCGACTGAGCGCGTTCGGTTGATGCCGCAGATCATTAATCTGCCATTTGCCTCCAATTGCTGTCGCATATCCGGAATCGCGAAGTACGCGCACAAAGGTACTGAACTTCGTCCAGCTGAGTCCGCTTCCTCCCCAGCGGGGCACGTCGTAGTGCTGAGTCCACCCGTGCCGAAACGGATACTGGCCGGTCAGCAGGGTCACCCGAGTCGGAGTGCAGATAGGCATACACCATGCTGTTTCATAACGCACACCCTGTCGAGCAAGGCGGTCGACATTGGGCGTTTGATGCTTCGCGCCATAGCAGCTCACCCAGTCGCGACCCATGTCGTCGACCATCACCAGGATGATGTTCGGGCGATCTGATGCCGTGACAGATCCGCCGAATGCCAGCAATGCAGACCAGATACAGAAACTTCGGTTCATTGTTCTTCCACTTCAGAGTTGTTCACTTCGTCTCCAGGAGATTCTTCCAGCTCCCGACCGGCTCAAAAAAGGGGTCATCATAGTCCGCTCCGGCATGGCTGCTCCGCATACTTTTCAGCAGGTCCGTCGTCTCCTGCTTCATCAAGGCCACACGGTCAGGGTGAGCGGACGCCACGTTATTTTCTTCGCCCCAGTCACTGGAGAGGTCGTACAGTTCGCCACCAGGCAGAACCAGCTTGAATCGATCCTTCACCAGAGAAATATCATTGCCACGGACAAACGGGATCGACTTGACTCGTTCATCTGTTCTTCCGGTAAGGATCGGCCAGACATCCTGTCCGTCAATCGGTCGAATGTCGGGCATTTGATAACCTGTCAGCCCCGCGATGGTCGGAAAGTAATCGAGTGTAGAAAGCGGGACGTCGAGTTCCGTTCCGGACGCGAGCCTGCCCGGCCAGCAGGCCAGTGCAGGAACGCGAACTCCGCCGTCATAGAGGTCGCGTTTGCGTCCCCGCAGCCCGTTGGTCACACCCTGTCTGCGTTTCGACGGTCTCTGGCCCTCCGGCCCGTTATCCGAACAGAAGAAGATCAACGTATTCTCCGCAACACCCAATTCCTGAAGCTTGGCGCGAATACGACCGACCTGTTCATCCAGCTCGGTGATGCACCCGAAATAATGGGCAGCTTCGCCGTGGCCATCATACATTTTCAGGTATTCCGGACCGGCCTCAATATCTTCATGAGGTGCGTGAAACCAAACCACAGAAAAGAACGGCTGACCGTCCTTCACGGCCTTTTCCATAAACGGAACTGCTTGATCGACAACCACGCGAGCGGCACCGCCTGCCAGCCGAGGATCTTCGGGGGCAAGCGGCTTTCCGTCGTCGTAGAAAGGGTTGTTCCTTGAACGATTGCCGATGCCCGGATTCCACAGGTTTACCGCCGATTCCGTCACGAACGAACGATCGTAGTCGCGATCCCATGGCGGTGCGAAGTTCCCTGCGGGATTTCGCCTGGATCCCTTCGCGGAAGTATTCTTATTGAGCGTACCAAGATGCCACTTGCCGAAGTGTCCGGTGACATAGCCTTGTCCCCTCAGCATCCGCGCCAGTGTGACTTCCTGTATCGGCAAATGGCCGACGTTGGCCGACCAGATGCCGTAGCGATGGTGGTGGCGCCCGGTCAGACATGTGCCTCGCGTCGGGGAACAGACACTGTTTCCCGAGTAGAAATGTGTCAACTTCACTCCATCCATGGCCATCCGGTCAAGGTGCGGCGTCCTGATGATATCATTTCCGTTGAAGCCCGTGTCACCGTATCCCATGTCATCGGCCATCATCAGGACGATGTTGGGATATTCGACGCCGTGACAAACGGCAACTGTCACAAGCCAGAAAAGCGAGCTGGTTGTTATTCGTTTCAAAACGTTCATTCCGTCGCGTCTTTCTGCTATCGGTGCGCTGAGTGATCTGCCTCCGGCCGCCGCTGATCCTTCCTCAGCACCTCGCTCACGTCAGGTCATCCATCAGCGCCGAAGACCACCTCGGCCCAAAGGTACAGCGCAGCCATCACAATCGTTTTTACTTGGTGTGAAAGGCCTCACTGGAAACAATCTGCTGGATCATTTCCCGCAGACCGAAATTTTTCTGCGGGGCCGTATTAACAATCTGGTCGATGTCGTCACGATCAGTGAAGCTCAACCGGCGGCCGAGCGCGTAGATGAACAGCTTTTCCGTCAGGCAGCGTACAAACTGTTCAGGCCGCTCCAGCAAGAATCTCTTGATACCATCGGGCCCGGGAATGACGGTTCCGTCGGGTAGTTCACCGGACGAATCAATGGCCAGCTGTTTGCTGTACCGGTCTCGCCACACACCAACATGATCGAAGTTTTCCATAGACAAACCGATGGGATCGATCTTGCGGTGACACTCGTAACAGGTGGGATTATTTCGGTGTTTCTGCATCAACTGTCGAAACGTGGAAACGCCGCGTGTGTCCGGTTCAATGGGGTCCACATCCGGCGGCGGTGGATTGGGGGGCGTCCCCAGAAGATTTTCCAACACCCAGATGCCCCGAATCACGGGTTGAGTCTCCACGCCATTGGACGTCGCCGTCAGGATGCTTCCGTGGCCCAGCAGACCACCTCGATGATCCTTCAGCCTGAGCGACACTTTCTGAAAAGTGTCGTGCGTCACACCCCCAATTTTGTAGTGTCGGGCGAGTGCAGCGTTCAGAAAAGTGTAGTCCGAGTCAACAAACTCAAGAACGCTGCGATTTCCGTCCAGCACATGCCGAAACAACATCTGCGTCTCCTGACGCATTGCATTTTCCAGATCGTCTTCGTAGTAGCTTCGGTTCTGTTCGGGGTCAGGAGGCATTTCGCCCAGCTTTCGCAGATCTAGCCACTGGCCGACAAAATTTTCCGTCAGCGCTTCGGCTCGGCGGTCCTGCAGCATTCGCTCCACGTGCGACCGCACTACCTCCGGATCGTTCAGTTGCCCACGGTCAGCAGCGCTGCGAAGCAGATCGTCGGGCATCGAGCTCCACAGAAAATACGACAGCCGAGTCGCCAGCTCGTGCTGACTTACCGTCCGCCCGGATGATGCTTCCGGTGTCGACTCCACAAGATAAAGGAAGTTCGGCGAGGTAAGTATAGCCCGTACGCCGTACTTCGCAGCGGCCCAGAAGTCGCCATTATCTGCCAGGTACCGCCGGGAAAGTTTGAGATAGGGATTCAGTTCTTCTCTGCTGACAGGTCGCCGAAAAGCCCGGTCGGCAACTCGTGTCAAACAGGCATCCAGATAATCCGCGTCCGGTTTCCGTGGCGGATCCGGGAAAAACCTGGCAAATCCTGCAGGTGGCCAGCGTTCATAGTCCGGGCCATCAAATTCCACCGAGTACACATGAAGTTCCGGCCCGGACCCAATGTACATCTCTGGCGGATTGCGCAGAGGATAGATAGCATCGTCAGTGTATTTCGGCAGAACCTTGCGCATGATCCTTTTGAATGAACCCTTGGGGCCGTTGGCCCAGTGCAGATGAACGGTAAAGCCGCGTTCAAGCCATACACGATGTTCAATTTCAATAATGCGGTCATCCGGAATTGCATATTCTCCAATAATACGGTGAGCAGTGGGACCGAGTTCGCGGGAGTCAATGCTGACCGAAAGTCGCATCGGCTGGTCCGAGTCGTACCGCAGATCCTCATCCTTGTAACGTGACTTTCGCTGACTCGCCCGTGCCGTAAAACGAATTACATATTCACCGTCAGCTGGAACGCCGTGACGTTTATCAAGACGCGACAGTGACAGAGGCTGCCGAAACTTGATGAACAGACGAGCAGCGTCGTCACCGAACCCGACACGTGCCCCGCCGATTTCCTCGCCCACCAGCCGTTCATGAAATCTTTCCGGTCGCGGGCCGGGGCGAACTGCCTTGTCCGCAACTTTCCGAGCCGCTTCAAGGTAATTGCGCAGTAGATAGTCAGATGTGACAAGTCCCTCGCCGACATTGTCGAATCCCTCCGTGGAATCATCCGCCGGAAAAGTCGCAGTGGGGTCAAAGTCCACCATTTTCAGCCGAAACAGATCACGAATGGTGTTGCGGTATTCAACACGATTCAAACGCCGCAGCACGACCTTCCCAACATTCTCTCGCGCAGCTTCTCTCGCACGGGCCAGAGAAGCCGTAAGGTGCAGGACAACCCGTTTCAGTTCTTCCGTCGCTGGCTGCTTCTCGTCTTCCGGAGGCATCGCGCCAAGGTTCAACTGGTCAAGAACTTCCTGCAGCCGCTCGGCTTCGTCGGTGCTGATCGATTCTGATGGCAGCCTGTCGAAACGACGATCAGCCTTCTGCGTTTCGGCCCCGTGGCACCGAACGCAGTATGTCCTCAGAAACGGTTGCAACAATTCGCTTCCATGATCGTCCGCCTGTGTTGAGAGAGCACAGAAGCCAATGAACAGGAAGATCATCGCGAATCGACATGCCGCAGGCGGTCGGCCCGCATTGCATAAAACAGAAAACTTCATGTCAGCAGGTGATTCAGGTTATTAGTGGTTGTGGAAAATGTTTCGGTTTCGACGCCCAGCTGCTGCAGGATCGTGACATACAGATCTGACAAAGCGCGGCCGTCGCGACCGTTCCGCTCAAAGCGGTGATGGGCACCATTTCGCAGTCCTCCACCGGCCACCATGATTGGCAGACTCCGACTGGAATGTGCACTGGCATTGCCCATACCGCTGCCGAACATCACGACCGTTGAGTCCAGCAGCGACTGACCACTTAAGTCCGGTGTGTCCTTCAGTTTCGTCAGGAATCGGGAAAACTGTGCCGCATAAAAGGACTCGATGATCGAAAGCTCTTTAAGCAGTTCCGGACGTTTTCCGTGATGCGTCAGAGAGTGATAGCCCAGCGTAATACCGTCAAAAGGAAACATCCTGTTGCCGCCCGGATGTCCGTAGCAGATCACGTTTGTGGCATCCGTCTGCAGCGCCAGAACCATGAGGTCGTACATTACTGAGGTATTGTACGGATACTCAAGATCAACGATCGAGTCGTCATCGTCGCCGCCGCGAATAACGTCATCCGCGATATTCGGTTTGGCAATGTCGATCCAGTCAGCCTGCCGTATCAGCTGGACTTCGACTTCTCGAATTGAGGTGAGATATTGTTCCAGCTTTTGCCGATCAGCTTTGGCAAGGCGGGCATTCAGGCGTTTCGCATCCTGTCGAACCACATCCAGGATACTCGCATCCTCGTCAAGGAATTTCCTGGTTCGCAGCCTGGTTTTGGCATTGTCGTCAACAAACAGACGCGTGAAGACTCGCGTCGGGTCCGCGTCGGTCGGTAGATTAATTCCTGCACGCGACCACGAAACACCGCCGGAACCAAGCAGCAGTGATGGAAATCGTGTGGCCTGCCCAATCTGTTCCGCGAGAAGCTGATCCAGAGAAAGCAGTTTCTGCGGCTGGTCTCGGACGTCTTTCATTTCGACGCCGTTCAACAGCGTATTGGAACACCCGTGACCACCGCCGACTCCGGAGTGATCAACGTTGGTGAAAATCGTCAGGTCACTTCGATGCCGTTCCAGAGACGTCAACAGTCGCGGCATTTCATAATCCGCACCGGTTTCCTGCGGAAAGAATCCCCCTGGATTCATGCCGTAATTGGGAGCCACACAAACGAATCGTTTCGCCTTGCCGCCGGCCAAATCGTCATTCGCTGCGCGAAGCGATGCAAATGCGGGTAACGCGATCGAAACCCCGAGTCCCCGCAGAAACCTTCGTCGTTCCAGCATCATATTCTTTCTTTGTCTTGTCATGTCGCGTGTGCTATCGTGGCTGACTGATTCTTCCGACCACTCGCGTTGTGCTGTGTTTATCTGAGCCGACAATCAGCGCCGGACATCGGTCGTCACTATCGCCTCAGAAAAGTGTCGCTTGTGGCAACAAGAACAACCAGGTCTCTCAGACCATAACCTCTCTCCGCACAGACAGCCGCGATCTTTCTGACGTCAGCGTGATCGCGGAACGTCATGGATCGTCCCGTCGCGTAGGTCAGCAGTTTTTGCGTAAGAGCTTCCGTAAACCGTTCTTTCCGATCAATCAGCAGTTTCTTGAGTCCCCGTTCATCCTGAAATGTTTCACCAGAAGGCAGTTGACCGGAGCCATCAACAGCAGCCCCCGTTCCCCGACGTCCGCTGTAGTGGGATCGGTAGCCGCCAACCGGGTCGTAAAACTCCAGCGCAAAGCCCGCCGGGTCAATCTTCCTGTGGCATTCAGCACACGCTTCCACATTGCGATGTCGGTTTAACTGTTCACGAATTGTCGTCGCGCCCCGCGTATCGGGTTCCAGAGGCTCCACATCGGGCGGCGGCGGAGACGGAGGCGTGCCGAAGATGTTCTCCAGCACCCACACGCCTCGCACGACGGGAGACGTTTCGATGCCGTTGGCAGTCAGTGTCAGCACGCTGCCCTGGCCCAGCAGCCCACCACGATGGTGTTCGGGGGTCAGGGCGACGCGGCGAAACGTTTCTCCGATGACTCCATCGATGCCGTAATGTGCCGCAAGAGCGTCGTTAAGGAAGGTGTAGTCACTGTCCAGAAAGTTCAGAATCGAACCGTTGGATTCCAGCAGGTCGGCAAAGAACAGTCGCGTCTCTGCCTTGAAAAAGAACTCCAGCCGATGGTCGTAGTAGGATTCAAACGTCTTGTGATCCGGCGGCATTGAGCCAAGAATGTTGATGTGCAGCCAGCTGTCCGTAAAATGCGTAATGAAGGCGTCGGCTTTGTCGTCCGCCAGGACGCGCCCCACCTGACTTCTGAGTGCTTCCCTGTCGGCCAGTTTTCCGAACGATGCCACGGCTGTCAGTTCCGAATCAGGCATCGTGCTCCACAGAAAATATGACAGACGCGACGCCACCTCATGCTGAGTCAGCCTCGGGTCAACCTCGTCATCGCCCTCGTCCAGATACAGGAACCTCGGCGATGTCAGGATGGCCGCCAGCCCCGATTTAATTGCATCGGCATGAGTTTCCCCATCCTGAATCCGCCGTCGGATAAACGCCCCATAGTGTTGGACATCGTCAGGTTCGACGGGCTGCCGGAATGCGCGAGCAGCAAACCGCTGCACTACGTGATCGACGTCAATCTTTGACGCATCGGTTTCGTTACCAAAGAGCATTCGATGGCTGGCGGGCGGCCACTGATCATAGATCGGCCCCTCGATACCCATTCCCCAGATCCGCATACGAGGCCCGTGATAGACCTCCGACAGAATTCTGTTGTCCTTGTTCTTCAGCAGTCTGGCAACCAGCGCAACATCGCGAGCGTTGCCCAGATTCGCTGAATCCAACTGAGTTTTTGTGGCGCGAATGACCTCAGGATGATGTTTTTCCGCCACCTTTCGGATATTGCCTTTCGAACTTACACCGTTGGCCCAGCTGACAAACGGAACTGCTCCTTTCCGCAGCCACACCCGCTGCGTGAACACTTCGGGTTGCTCGTCGGGCAAGTCCCAGACCCGCACAAGTCGCCGCTGATCAGCCGCAGTTTTCTCCAGCAGACGCGCTTCGGGCGCAACCCAGAGCGCCATTTTGAGCGGGAACTTTCGGTACCGCTCGAACTCGCCATGATTGTAGCCGTGATCCAGTCGGTTCGCAGCCGCCGCCTTCACGCTGATTCTGTACCAGCCATCTGCGGGAGCGCCGCCTTCTTTCACAAACGACTTTACGTAATTCGGGTGTCGTTCTGAGGGCTGACCATGGCCAATTTCCAGATACTCATTGTCAACAATCAGTCGCCATGTCACCGGAGCACGTTCGTAGGAATAGATCCCGTTGAAGTCTTTTCCCGTGTAATACCATTTCTTCTGCTCCGGCTGCAGCACGTCAAAGAAGGATGCGCTGTCCAGAGAAGACTCAGCGACCTCCACGTAACGCTGTAACTGGTAATTCGAGAGTGTGAGGGCTTCGCCGATGTTGTCAAATCCGTCTTCAATGGCATCGGGAGGGAAATCACCGGTGGGATCATGACCGTTGGTGCGCATGCCCAGCAGATCGCGCATTGTGTTCCGATATTCGAAACGATTGAGCCGGCGCATTATCGTCGATGCGGGCGCCGTGCCATTTTCAGCTTCCTGCAGATAGCCGGTAATCCAATTAATCACCTGACGCGTCTTCCGCGTGGGTGGTTGAGTGACGTCTTTCTTCTTCGGTGGCATGTCCCCCCGATTCATCGCATCCAGAGCTTCCTCAAGCAGCAAGTTTGCATCGTCATCGGTCGTCAGACCGGAAGAGAACTGATCCAGACGACGATCCCCCTTCTGCGCCGTTTCACCATGGCAGCGTTGACAATACTGTTTGAAATAGTCCGCCACGAAAGGAGTGAGAACCCTTTCCTCACTCCTTTCAGCACAAACCTTCTGCTGAGCAAACAGCAGAGGAATCGATGCCGCCAGCCAGACGGCCTGACGCATTCGCAGGTAAATTACTAAAACGGTCATGCCTGCACCTCCAGCCCGGTCAGCGTGCTCTTTGCCAGGCCGAATTGGTCCGTCTCCAGCCCAAATCGCTGCAGCATCGACACGAACAGGTTTCCGGCCAGGGTGGTCTGGCTTTTTGCCTCATCCTGGAAATACGACTTGTGTTCACCGTGTCTGAATCCGCCGCCAGCAAGGAGGAGCGGCAGTTTCCTGTTGGAATGAGAGCTTGCATTGCCCATGCCGGAGCCAAACAGGACCATCGTGTTGTCCAGCAGGGTACGGCCGTTAGGTTCCCGGACCTGCCTGAGTTGTGTCAGAAACCGAGCAAGTTGAGAGGTGTGAAACTGCTCGATCACGGATAATTCCGTGATATACTCGGGCACCTTTCCATGATGGGTCAGCTGGTGATAGCCGCGGCTGATCCTGAAGCCACCGTAGCTGGCACCAATATCGCCCAGCGCCAAAGTGATAACACGAGTGGAATCAGTCTGCAGCGCCAGTGCCATCAGGTCGTAATACAGAGGAACACGATCCACAAAATCCAATTCATTCGCAGCGGCAGGCAGCCGGTATTCCACAGTTGGCTTAGGCCGGTCCAGCCACTGACTCGCCTGAGTCAGACGCTTCTCGACTTCTCCAACGGATGTGAAGTAACGGTCCAGTTTGTCACGATCACGTGTGCCAATTCTGCGTCTCAGGTATTCGGCGTCCTTCCTGACCAGATCCAGAATGCTGGTGCGAGCAGCGTACTTTGCCTGCGTACTGTCGCGCATCCGCGGGTCGATTTTCTGAAACAGCAAATTGTAGAGCGTTTCGACGTTGGTCACAGGAGGAATCGATACTCCCGCTGCACTCCAGGAAATCATATTGTTCGTGTCATAACCGCTCGCCAGCTGCAGCGACGGGTAGCGGGTCTGGACTCCAACATGCAGGGCAGCCTTTTGGTCGACGGAAATGTTAGCTTCGGGCATGCCCCTGGAATTCCTGGACAGCACGCCCGACAGATATGCGTGCACACCACCGTGACCGCCCTGTGCCTCCGTCCCGTGGTCCAGACCGGAAAAGACGGTGAAGTCATTCTTCAGACTCTTCAGCGGCTTCAGGCGTTCGGACAGTTCATAATCCGGCCCGGTGACTTCCGGAAAAAACAGCCGAGGCACAAATCCAAAATTCAATCCCGTGCACACCATACGTACCGGCACGCCGTCATTCCTGTCGGAGTCGGCCATCGCATCCAGAAAGGGCAGGGCCATCACGGCTCCTCCCGTTCCACGAAGCACCGCACGTCGATTCATTTGACTCATCGTTTCTCGTAATTCCCTGTTAGAATTGTTTAATGCCTGCTGTGACCGGAAAACCGGGCACGCAGGCTGCGTGCACTATATTTGCACAGTCATTCAGGTGCCGCCCTGACTTGACTTGTTCTGACTGCTGTACTTCACATCATAAAGTGCCGCGTATCGTCAAATGTTCGGGCAGAAGCCCCGGGCAGGAAGATCGACGTGGGTCTATTCAGACACACGCACGACCACACGAATCTGGTCGACCGCCGTCCCGGCCGATAAGTCAAGAGACAATGTCCTGCGGTCGTCACTAAGAATGACCACGTCACGCCCGGGATCTGCTGAATCCGTGAGTCGGGGCGGTTCAATACCTCGCCGCAGATTTCCGTAGTCACCGTGAGGATGACCGAGAAGATCATCGGTTTCCCTCAGCTTCTTAGTGCCACCAATCAATCCGATAACCGGCTTGTCAAATGTAAGCTGACCGATGGCCCGAGGCTTATTCGGAGTATCCCGTGCCAGACGGCCCACCGGATCAAGTTGCAGCAGATAACTGTTCACACGAAGACCAGCGAAAACCAGTTCATCGCCGGCGCGATGAACGCGGCGGTACTGCCCCGGCTCAACAAGATCGACCGATAAATCGGTCTGCAGCACAAATCCGAAACGTTCAGGAAACACAAGAATCCGCTCACTGTCCTCGTAACGTCCAGGCACGAACTCGGGGCCTGGCGAAACGAATTTCATCAACCCCGTCGCCTGCAGAACTCCGGAAGTGACCGGCCACGCATCTTCGTAGCGATTCGTTTCGTATGTCACAGAGTGGATTGAATCCACAGCGGATCGCGTTCGTACTGCATTACCCTCCCGCACTCGCCGAACGGACTGTCGCTTGTCGATACCGGCCAGACTGACTTCCACCTCTCCCTGGAAGACACACACGTCTGTCTCACCGTCTGCCCCAACAGACATGCCAAAGGCTGTACCCAGGTCGACAACTTCGACTGCCGGCGTTACGACTTCAAACCCGATGGCAGACTCAGGCACCTGAGCCGCCAGAATTCCCCGGTGCAAGCGAGTGTGATCATTGCTCAAAATCTCAAATTCAGCGGGACCCTGCAAAGTCACAGCCGCTCCGTTTGCAAAATTCAGTCGGGCGATGCCAACTTCCAGCTGCAGCACACCTTTATCAACAGCAGCTCCCTGCCGCCGTTCCCCATCAGCCCACCTTGCGTTGGACTGATACGCCAGCGTCGCAATCGAGGCAGACGCCCCGTTGGGACCGGGGACGTCTATGATTTTCTGACAGGCAATGATCAGCCAGACGACAGCAACGACTGCCGCCGATGCGAACGTATAGGCCATCCGCACGTTCGTGCGACTGGTGTGATCGCGCTGCCTTGAGCGTACAGATTTGCGTACAGATTTCGTGGCGGAACCGATATCGTCACATGCAGCCAATGCCAGCTGCGCATGCTCCTGAATTCTGCGACGCTGCAGAGAACGACACAAATCGGCCTGCAATCCTGCACGCCGGGCATATTGCTCCATATTGCCAGGCAACGCCAGCCAGGCCTGAACAATAGCTGCACCCTCCGGAGAAGCCTCTCCCTCCAGAAAGTCATCAAGCAGTTCGTCATTCATCTGCGTTATGACTCCTCCATCGCGATTCGTCGCTGCACGCAGTCGCTCAGAGTTTTTCGAATTCGTGTCAGCAACACCCGCACTGACCCGACAGTCAAGTCCACCTTCTGAGCAATATCAACAGCATACAGGTCGTCAACATATCGCAGATCAAGCAGATGGCGCGAGCGTTGGGGCAGTCCATCCAGACAGTGCTCCAGCGCTTCACGCTGATCGCAGCGCTCCGCCGCCTGTTCAGAAATGACCTCACCAAGTCGCTGCAACAGCCCATCCGAAAAAACCAGATGGTCACGTTTTCGTTTTCGATAAAAATCAATCACCCGGGACTTCGCAATCCACAGCGCCCAGCCCAGAAAAGGCCGTTCTGAATCATACTGATCGAACCGGCGGGCCACGTCCTGTGCAACCTGCTGCACCACGTCTTCCGCATCGTGAAAACCAGAAATCGCAGCAAAAACATAAGCCGACACGGATGGCTCGACAGCGAGCCAGTGCTGCGTAAATTCCTGTCTTCGTGTATTTTCGCTCACGTCCCGATTGCCCTTTCGCAGAGTATGCCGCAGGCCCGAATGATGCGTTAACAGAAAAATGCTGAGAAATAAGAATCGCCGCACGCAGGGCGGAGCATCAGGCTCCAGCGTGCCCGGTGGCCACAAGCAGAAAGACCATTCCCAACAGACAGACGGCGTGCCGCAGGGCAGCCTGATCGGATTCCGCCACCCCTGCAAGCAGTCTTATGCCCGACTGTGCTGCAATATATCATGCTGCACCTGCATTATATCAGTTCAGGAATCGGTTCCCCGTCAGCCAGAAGGTGAATCGGCCGGCCGGCGTAGTCGGTGAATGTTCGGCGATAATCGATGCACAGATGACGATACACGGTGGCCAGCAGATCCTGCGGTGTATAAGGACGTTCTGCGGGATACTCGGCTTTGGCGCTGGTGGCACCCACAACCTGCCCCATTCTTAAACCGCCGCCGGAAACCAGGGCCGTATACGCCTGCGGCCAGTGATCGCGCCCGGTCCCGTTCTTATTGTAGCTAAGACGAGGCGTTCGCCCGAATTCGCCCATCACAACAACCATAATCCGTTTGTCCAGGTCGCGTTTGAAGATGTCTTCGATCAGTGCGGACAGCGCCTGGTCAAGATAGGGCAGGCGGACTTTCATGAAGTCACCAAAGTGTCCAGGGCGCCCGGCGTTCATGATGTGATCGTCCCAGTTGGTAAACTCCTGTCCATTCTTCGGCGTGTTGATGTACACGGTAGTCACGGCCGTTCCCGCTTCCGCCAGACGCCGGGCCAGCAAACATCCCTGGCCCCAGACGTTTCGCCCGTAGCGGTCTCGCAGTTCGTCTTTTTCCTGATTCAGATCGAAAGCCGTGGCTGTTTCCGGACTGGTCAGCATGCGAAACGCCAGACTACGAAAGCGTTCTGTCGCCAGCAGTTCACTGTTCAGGTCGACACTGGAGCGAAAGCTGTCGAGCTGCCTCAGCAGGGCCTTGCGGTCGTTCAAGCTCGAGACACCTCGATCGGCAACCACATTCAACAATGGAACTGTGAAAGACCTGTTCGACGGATCCCCCGCTTCAAATGCCGCGTGGTGTCGACCAACGTATTGTGGACGAGTCATGTACAGCTTATTGGGAATGGCGACGTACGGAGGAATCGCGCGACGGCTCATGCCGCGAACTCGGCTGGCAATTGAACCAAGGTCCGGATGTTCGCTCTTCGACGTTGACGTGGGATCCGGTTTCGTCGGTGTCTTGCCCGTCAGAACTTCAATGCCACCGTCGCTGTGGCTGCTCATGGTGTGATGCAGCGAACGAACCAGCGAGAACTTGTCCGCAATCTTTGCCTGCAATGGAAACAGTTCGCAGATTTCCATCCCCGACACGTTTGTGGGAATCGGCCAGAACACACTGCGGTAAGAGCTCGGAGCGTCTGGTTTAAGATCATAGGTTTCCAACTGTGACGGCCCCCCGTGGCAGTACAGCAGAATGACAGAGGTGTCCTGATTATCGTGCCCGGCAGCGGCCCGTCCGGCCAGCACATCGGGCAGTGCCAGACCGCCCAGCGCAAGCGAACCAACCTGCAGCAACTGTCTGCGAGACACCGGTCCGGGGCAACGCCTGTTCATGTAAGACTCCAGACCACAGCAGGGACAACCACGGGACTGAACAAATGTTCGAAGCAAAGACCGCGCAGAGAATACGCAAAGTGATCCTGCTGCACTGAAGGACAGTGTAGCCGAATCAGCCGACACAGCTCAACAACCCCGCGCTCGAACATCAAAACCCTTCGAAGCAGTTTCAAAACCGCTGTGGCAGAAAACAAGGAAACCCGGAGCGTGAACGACGAGCAGCAAAGGCTTCATAATATTCGACAGGCTGGCACCTCCGCTAAAGGTTCAGACGGCGACACAGATGCCCTGAGGCCGTGCATGCCCACGTCGGAAAACGAACAACCATAACCATTCTGCTCACGAAGGAGCTTTCTGTGGTGTCGACGACCTGACACGATCGACGTTGATTTCGTACTTGGCACGTGGCTGAATTGCGAAAACTTCGCCGTTCCTGCGGAGTACCAATCGACATATCGTAACATTACGATGAATTGACATTAGTAGAACAGGGAACAGGCTCGAGGACAAATGCCAAATCCATGCCGGCGGGTAATGCGGCGGGTTTTTCCCAGGCGGCGAAATGCCTGAAACTACGGGCTCACCCTGTGTGGTTGCGAATGTTGCAATTATTGCTGCAGGGCCGATATAAGGTTGGCGAACTGGCAAGAGATTGTGCTGTGCCTCATGAGGTGGCCTCCGAACATCTGAGATTAATGCAGCGTCGCGGCTTTTTTCCAAGGTGACGTTAAGGTCGACGGGGCTATTACCAGATTGCGGAACCACATCCGGCGGACATTTTGAAATGTACTGCGAGTCGTCTTCTGAATACTTGATCCGCCGCCCAGTCTGATTCGGCCTTCAATTTATTCCCTTGACACATCGTAACACCACGACAGACGAACGATGGCACCGGCCATGAACGCCATGGTGGCAGTCACGCCGGGACAGACCGTTAACCTCATCCGGCAGGGAAGGGGGGACCTCATCGATGTTGGCACTTCAATCCCGGACGGTGTGAGCAGCCTCAGCACGCAACATTCCACTGCATGTCCTGGATCGGCAAGCCGTCATGCGGGCTTGTGACAGCGTCGCGGACGGATCGCTTTCCGTAATCTGCAGGATCGGAGCACGGGGCGAAAAAGCTCAGCAGACATTCATCGATGCCGGGTTTACAAATGTGAATAACGTCAAAGAGGAAACAGACGCGTGCGTTCCTGAGGGCCTGCCCGTTGTACGGGGCAGAAAACCCATGTCGTTCAAACCCCAGGTTCGCATCACCGCCGGATTTATTGTACCGGTGGGTGCTCTGCTCGTCATTTCTGTTCACCCTTACCTGGCAGGACTTTCGGCGTTCGTCGGGGCCGGACTCATGTTCGCAGGCATCCCCGACAGCTGTGCCATAGACCCGCTGATTGCCAGGATGCCGTGGAATCAGGTCGAAGACGAAACGCCGCAGGCCGGGATCAGGACACACGAAATGAACGCCGCGCATCTGCAGAACGGTATCTCAACGTGTGGCTACTGATCAGCCGTGGAGACGTCATCCGGCTCCACGACCTCAGATGTCAGAGAATTACGAGAACGCGAATCATCCGGCAGATCTTCCTGAGGCTTGACCGTCAGCCCCCAGCTGTGCAGCATCCCAAACCGCTCACTGCGTGTACCGCGAATGACCAGCTGCCAGACTCCGTTGACATTCTTCCCGTTAAAGCTGCTCAAGCCGGGCTGCCGTTTGTCCAGCGCCTGCGGCCGAAACGTCCCCGTGAAAGGAGGTTTGGCTTTCGTGATCGGCGTGCCTGACTGATCGTCGAATACGGTCTTATCAAAGTGATCGCCACCGCCGCCTACCTCAGCGAACAGTTCCACGCGCTGTCCGTCCGGCCCTGTCAGGTAGCCGTCCAGAAAGGCGTCATTGGAATGAGTAATTGAAAGCTCAAGATTCAGATCCCGGATGAAGAAATCGTCGTTCACTTCGATTTCCGAAATGATTGTCCGCCGCGGAGGCAGCACTTCGGCGTTGTCATTTCTGTAGGTGCCGCCCACCAACGCCTTCGACTGCAGCACCTCTTCCGATGTCAGCAATCCATCGCCGTTGGCGTCCATTGAGTCGAATTCTTCGTGCTTCGCAATTGTCCACTCCGTCGTGAACTCGTACATTGCAACCTGACCATCGCGATCGGCATCCAGTTCGTAAAACCAGCCGGGCAGTCCTTCCGTCAGATCTCCGGCGACATCCTGCATTTCCGCCACCAGAGCCTGTAATTCTTCACGCGAGACTTCTCCGTCACGGTCCAAATCGACCTGACCAAGCGGGATACTCAGCCCCTGAGCCTCGTTCGCCTCGAGTCGGCCATTTCTATTTGAATCGAAACGCCCCATCATGCTGGCGGTGAGCCAGTGACTGCTGCCACCTTTGCGCCACCACTGTGAATCGTCCCGCCGTTTCTCTTCTTTGCCTGACGAAGGAACTTCGCCGCCGGTTCGCCACGCTTTCTTACCAAGTTCTCTTGAACCGCCCTCCAACAGTCTCCGCCGAGCGTATCGCTGAGTCAGTTCCATGCGGCTGATGCGATCGTCCTTGTTGAGGTCATCATCGAATGGATTACGGTGCGTCCAGCGGTTCTCTGCGGCTTCGGCGCGATCGATAAATCCATCCTTGTTGTGGTCATATCGCCCGATAATCTTTGTCGCCAGCTCCAGGTCAGCCTTCACGTACGGAAACTTCACGTCGGCCAGACCGAATTCCGGAACATACGGCTGGTCAGCATCCGGACCGAACGGCTTCACAGAACTTTCGCCCTCCGGACGCACATCGTTGCCGTTGACGCCGTTCCGTGTGGCGTAATAGGTGCGGGCGGCTTCCTGCAGCCGCGAAATCTCAACGGGCTTGTCAAAGGATAATTCGCCCCGTCTGGACCGAACCTTCATGATGCGTTCCAGATACGGCCGTGCCAGCGGAGTCACTTCGCCCGGATCGATCCAGCCGTTCTGGTTTCTGTCCAGTCGGTCAAGCGATTCACGCAGCCCGGACTGGGCGCAGAGCATATCAGTTTCACACGCAGACCCGCAGAGCAGGGCAGCACAGACCAGCAGCTGCCGCGTGGATTTGAAACAAAGATTCATCGATCGAATTCCCACGAGAGAATTTCGGAAAACAATTAACAGCTACGGCCCGGTCTTGCTCTTTGATTTAGACAACGATGGAGAACGTGCTGATGATGACGCACCCGTCTTGACAGACGCTCCACTGGAGAAGAACCGCTGGAGAGACTCAAACTCCATTCCGTCCGGCACTGTAATCACCCTGACAGACTGTTTGCTGCGCAGGTCAATCCGCATCGCTAATTGCTCGACTTCTTTAAACAACTGCTCCGGAGCTGTCACAATCAGCGAGTTACTTGGTTCGTGAACAGCGATGGTCATTTTCGGTTCAAGACTTCTCGGAGCCTGACCACCGGACTTGCGGGGATCAGCCTTGACGTCGCCCTTGTCCTTTTGTTTTTCGGATTTCGCAGCCTGGGCCGCAGCAGCTGCCGCGGCCGCGGCCTGTTGCGGTGAACCGGGCTGCCCCGTCCCCTTTGCATTTCCGGACACCCGCCCTTCGTAGGCCTCACGAATTGCTTTGGCAACTTCACCAGCCTTCGAATACACCAGTTCGATCACATGAGACGTGCCATAGGTTTCGATCGAAGTGATACTGCTGTCTTTATCAACAATGGCCAGGTAAGTCTCGATTCGCTCGACATCGCTGGCGGTTCCCTGCACGATCAATCGATTCAAACGCGAGTCGGCAACAATGGTTATTGCCCCGGCAATCATCGTCATTGTCCCGTCCCGCGACGTCACAATGCTGCCCAGGAAACTGCTGGACGTCGCTGACACGTATCCGTTCACCAGTTCTCCTTCGTCACCTTCAGCGGCGGCTTCGCCACCGTCAAGCAGTTCCGCCAGCATGCGAATCGCATCGTCAACCCTGGTGTACTTAAGATAGAACACAACTGGTGGCGAGGGCATTGAATCGCCAGGACCGGCGATTGTTCGCAGATGCTGTTCGAACTGGTCGAGTGCATCAGTGTCCTCAGACTGCAGCAGCAGGCCTCGGGGAGTCAGCTGACACCGTATGGCAGGAGTCTGGCTGTTTGTAAGTTTGGTCAATAGCCGCGCGTTGGGCGGATCTGCCTGCGGCGATCGGGTAACGGGCTCAGTCTTGAGCGTATTATCATTAACAACTCTCTCTGTATCTTCCGGATCAGTGATTTCAGGCGACGGATAGTAAAAGACCGGATTCGGCGACCGCCAGAACTTTGCGGCCGTCGCCAGCACCTGCTCAGCCTGTTTACCCCTGAAGGGCAGAATTCGAATCTGGTCACTACTGCCGACGCTGCTGTTGGTGTCCAGTTCCGCGACAATCTTTTTAATCTGCTCAATCTGATGCTTTCGGGCTCGGACGAACAGCCGCCGGTTGACCGGATCAGCATCGATCCTGGGGACGTCCACACTAACGTTGCTCTTCATGATCTCAAGGCCACGTGAATTACCGTGGCGTGTGAATGCCTCCATCCCGGCATCTTCACGGCGTCTGGCATCAGACAAATCCAGCATCTCTTCCAGCAGGCTGACCGCCAGATATGGATCGATCGTCTTTAACGGAATAACGGCAAATTCAGCTTCAGAGGCCTGCAGCTGAGCAACCGTCTGCTCAATCTCTGCCTGAATCTCTGCAGTCGCCAGAGCAACAATACTGCCGCCCGCCTGATCCATCGACAACCGAACAGTCTCGTCCGCCAGAAGAGTCTGCAACACGTCATACACGATCTGAACATTGCCGCCTTCCACACTGTGGGTCTGCAATACGGCCTTGCCGTCAGATGAAGTCAGACTGTTCGTCGGTTGGTCGATCGCTGTAATTAATCCTTCAATCAGCTTAACCTTGTCTTCGATTCCCGTAACAAAGATGTTCTTTCCCTGCAGGTCAGCAGACAGGCTGACATCGATCCCGATCATCTCTCCCGTCGCCAGTCCCAGGTGTGGACGAGCCACAATCAGAATATCCTCGGCATCTGCGTGCTTCAGAGTGAAGCTCTTGACAACCGTTCCGTTGTCAAGAGTGTGAGGTTCGAAGGCCGCCAGAATCGTCCGTACACTTTTCAGGTTGCCCGCCGTGTCTGTCACCATCAATTGATTCGTTTTTGCAAACACAGCCGGGGGAGTCATCAGACTTAGGGCGTTCAACTCTTCGACAGCGTCCTCGGCGGCAAGTTCACCCAGCGGAAAAATGCACTTCACAACGTCGTGATCACTTAATCCATCCAGTTGTTCCACCGTGACCAGCTTGGCCAGAACATTCAACTGCTGCATGCTTCGCGGATCGGTGAGGTTTATCACCGACAGCAGCTTGCCGCTGCGAACCAGACTGAATCCCTGAGGAAGCAGAAACAGATTGACTCGGTCAATAGCTTCCTGCGGCGTAAATGGGTTGCTGTCGGAATATGTAAAACTGCCGGTCGGAAGTCCACCAATGTGCAGTGCCAGATCAGACGAATCGGCCAGCCACTGAATCACATCACGCCACGGAGCTCCGTCGAACGAGAACTCGAGTACAGCGTTCGAATCTGTCGTTATCGTTGCAACCGCCACGGCCCCCGGAGTTTCCTGTGCCTGAACCAGCGACGGTTGCACAACGGCAACCGTCAGCGTTGCTGTGATGAGAATCCGGCGGCATTGAGGTAATAGAGAATCTAACATGCAGAAGTGTTGGAAAATATTGAAGTGTGTAGTACGCGTCGCTGATTGGGCAGCTGCGATCAGACGCGTGTGAAGAACGTCATGTGAGGAACGGTGGGGGAGAGAGATGAAGGCCTGTTGGGGCGGCAGCACAGACCGGTTTGTCGATAACCTTTGCTTGTGACATTGTTCTATGCTGGTTGGACTGCGACGTGAACCGCAACAGACAGACGATCGCGTTTTTCGTCAGAAACATTCATCTAAAGACAACCAGGAATTTCGCAGAATGGTGGACACCGTATTGGGTTTTATGTCACTGAATTCTTGAGAATTTGGACGGTAACTCAGGATAACACTGGAAGGACGAGATTAAATGAGTCGCTGAAAGCGCTGGTGCTGCGAACCTGGATAAAAGCAGATTGGGAAAACTGCCGTGACCAGCCTATCGAAAATGCAGTGCAAACAACAACGTTCCTTAGGTCACAATAAAGGCAGACTGAGGCGGGCTTCGAATCGCGTGGGTTTCCGGTTTGTAGCGATTGTCCGACGTCGTAGCCTGTCCCTGCCAACAGGATTTGCTCGCTCATTGCCATGCAATTCGGTCAAATCAACCGCAGGTCACTGACCGTGTTTCCGGCGGATCGTAGTGAATCGGAGGCGATCACAAGGCTTTATTCTTCCAGCTCGAGAGTTCTAAATGCGGACAACCCGCATTTGGTATCAGCCCGCTCGACTCTGCTGTTGATAATATGGGCTGAGCTTGCGGCCCTATTGTTAGAAAACCCGGTGTAACTGACCGCTCCGACATATCCATTGAAGTTTGCCGGATCCGTAAGACGATCACCTTGACGGAGGAACCAAGTGGAAACTGGTATGTGTTGACGGACTCGAATGCCGCCTCTCGTCGGGTCGAATGGAACTCCCGTCTATGCGCGGTTTCCTACATGATTGGCCTGTCGGAACGTTCTTTCTGTTGGCAGCCGTTGCGTTCAGCGCCAGTGGGTGCTCCCGCAGGGAATATCGGTTGGAAGCGAACCGCGAAGCGTACGGGACCATCTCTGAACGAAACGGTGACCCCCGCTGGGCTGCTGCCGACATCAGTATCGAAATCGACCCCCGCAGTCGCTATTTCGACCACTACGACCCTGACTGTGCGCCCATGCCTCAGGACGACCCCGCAGCGCACAGCTACATGCGCTGCGTTGACGGCATGAAGGGCTGGAAGCACTGGTACGACAACGGAGTCCGATCCGACCTGGAAAACCCCGCGTGGCGCGAGGAGCTGTCAAAATATGCTGAAACCAATGAGAACGGTGCTGTAAGACTAAACGTCGATTCCGCACTCAGACTTTCATATGTCCACTCGCCCAGCCACCAGAGTCAGCTGGAGACCCTGTATCTGTCCGCGTTGGACGTCACACGAGAACGCTGGCGTCTGGACACACAGTTCACTGGTGGATTTGACACAGTATTCCTTCACAGTGGACAGAAGACGGCTGGCGGGGAAAGCAATCGACTGACTACGGGGCGGGGTATCGGAGCACTGGGAGTTCCGTTTGCCGGACGCTTCGGTGGAGGTGGAAATACCCTTCAGTTAAATCGAAGTTTTGCAACGGCCGGCGAAATGGTGGCGGGAATCGCCAATGCCTTCACATGGGAATTCACAAATGGCAACGTGAATTTTGCAGGGTCGCTGCTGAGCGCCAGCTTTGTGCAGCCGCTGCTGCGCGGTGCTGGTCGCAGTATTGCACTGGAAGACCTGACTCAGGTTGAACGCAACCTGCTGGCGAACCTGAGGGCCTATGCTCAGTTCAGGCAGGGGTTCTATACGCAGGTGGCCATTGGCGAACTGGGCGTCAGGGGACCGCAGCGCGGCGGATCGGGAACAACTCTGACTTCGTTTTCCGGGGGCGGCAACGTAGGTGGCTATGCCGGACTGCTGCAGCAGTTGCAACGGAAACGGAACAGCGAAGACACCCTCAGTCTGCAGGAGCGCACGTTTGCGCGACTGGAAGCATTCTACGACAAAGGGCTGATCGATCTGGTTCAGGTGGACCAGTTTGAACAGGACATTGAAACCGCCAAAGCTGCACTGCTGTTGCAGGAAAACAATCTCGAACTGGCCCTCGATGGCTACAAGACACGTACACTGGGCCTGCCACCAGACCTTCCGATTGACCTGGATGATGAGTTGATTCGTCAGTTCCAGCTGTTCGCGAGAGAAGCGACGGACATCCTGAATATGGTGGTACTGCTACAGGGTCGCGCCGGTGAACTGTTTACGGAAGGAGAGGATCAGATCATACCCACTGTTGCCGGAATTGATTCGGTACTGAGAGACGTCACGCCCCTGGTCGCACCCATTCAGAATCTAATTCAACGGATTCCGGAAGAACTGCAGCGAATGGACGAAGTTGTAGTGTTGCGGATGAAAGCAGCATCTGAGGATGAAGAAATGCCGGAAGAAAACCGGCAGGACCTGGCAGAACGGCTTGCCGAAGAAAGAAAAGATCTCGGCGAAGATATGGCAGATCTAACCTCACAGTTCGCAGAACAGACCACGAAACTGACGAAGCTGCGGGATTTACTGTCAGAAGAGACGCGAGACATAACCGCTCGTGGTGTCGTCAACTGGCTTACGGCGACTCTCAATATTGTCGATCAGCTCGCCCTTGTACAGGCCCGGGCTCGGCTGGAATCAGTGATGGTGGAAAGCGTGGAGCTGGAACCAGTGGCCGCATTTGAGATTGCTCTGCAAAACCGCCTGGACTTCATGAATGGTCGGTCCGCCCTTGTCGACAGCTGGCGTGACATTCAGATCGCGGCCAATGCGTTGCGATCAAATGTTACCGTTGGTGCTGCCGCCAGTACCGGAACCGTTCAGAACAACGTGGTCAGCTTTGATGCGGCCAACTCAACCGCAACTCTGGGTATTCAGTTCGACGCTCCACTAACGCGGCTACTGGAACGAAACGGATACAGCGAAACGCTGATCAGCTATCAGCAGGATCGTCGTGCACTGATTCAATCCCGCGACTCTCTTTATCTGGGCGTCCGCGCATTATTGCGGCAGCTTAAGCAGCTGCGAGAGAATCTTGAAATTCAGCGTCGTGCCGTAACAATCGCCATTCGACGAGTCGACCAGACACAACGCAAGCTGAACGCTCCGGGGCGAATTCCCCAACCCGGGCAGCGACCGCAGATTAGTCCGACCACCGCAATCAACCTGTTGAGTGCGCAGCGTTCCTTCCTGTCCACACAAAACAGCTTCCTGAGTGCCTGGCTCAGCTACTATGCAGCAAGGATCAGACTCTATCGGGAACTTGGTATCATGACGCTGGATTCAGATGGCAAGTGGATCGATTTTCCCATCACACCTGGAACCGCCGATAAGGAAGCTGATGCAGAAGATGAGTCAGAGATTCCGGTTTTACCTCCGCCAATTCCTCTGGGATCGCAGATACCACCGGGATTTGACGACGGTGGACAGAAGGCAGGCGGGCAGTCAGCGCATCTGGTGAACAACGCGGACGATGCCCCGGTAATCCAATGACTTCGTCTGGATCAAACCAAAAAGCATTCTGGAATAATACAGCAAATGGGATATTCTGGAGCTTCCGGAACGTATGAATTGGCGCCGGAACGAAAAAACGTCAGTCCTGATGTCGTCAGCGACAAATGGAAATCCGTCTTTTCATTGACGTGCCGAGAATGACTGAAACGCACGAATTCTTCACGATCTGCCGCAAAATCAGGGGAATGATGTCCACGATCTGAAAAAGTCCGTGGTTCTCTTCTGCAAAGAAAACCGGAATCCCATAATCTCCGGCAATGCTGCGGACTTGTGAACATTGGTCGGACTGGCGAAAATTCAGCTTCGCCGGCCTCAGGCGATCGAAGTCCTGCGAATCCACCTACCTGAGCGACAACCTCCGTTGCCGTGGAGACGAAGAGTGTCGACCGACATCCTTCCCGAAATTCAAACATCTGCCGGACAACAAACTCCAGCCCAGGAGCAGCGTGTCCCTCTGCGCAATGATGCTAAGCCGGCATCACACAGCAACTGGTGGAAATTCTGTCTGCTTCTGGTCGTATGCGCTGCAGTAGTGACGTCAGCTGTCGTCCTCAGTCCCGGGTTTCTGTCCACGCCGGATACCGGATCAGAACTGACCCACACGATCACACGTGGTGATCTGATTGTTTCCGTCATCGAGCAGGGAACTCTGGAAAGTTCAAACAACACCGAAATCCTCTGCAAGGTCCGAGGCTTCAGCACGGTCACTTGGGTGATAGAAGGCGGTACGACCGTCGAACCGGGCGATGAACTTGTCCGCCTGGACACGAAGCTGATTGAAGAACAACTGAGCCTTACAAGAACGAATACGTTTGAGGCAAAGTCGATGCTCGAACGAACTCGAGCCGACGCTGAAAAGGCCGCGATCGCGATCGATGCCTATGTCAAGGGAAGATACCCGTCAGAACTGCAGGACCGGGAACAACAGATAGAAGTTGCCGAACGGAATCTGCAGGTCGCGGGAAAGATGCAGGCATACTCCAACACGCTGTTTCAGCAGGGTTATGTCACTGAGCTCGAAGTCGAGGCAAACGCGTACTCGCTGGAACAGGCAAAACTGGAACTCGAAGTTCGCCAGACGCAACTCAAGGTGTTGAAAGATTACACCAGAAAAATGCGGATGGAAACGATGCAGGGCAATCTGAAAGCCACGACGACAAAGGTGCAGTCTGACGAAGCCGCACTCAGAATGGAGGAAAGCCGTAAAACCCGCGTGATGCAGGAACTGAAAGACTGTGTCATCACCGCCGAACGCAGTGGTCTGGTCATCTATCCTACCGCTGAGGCCTGGAAGGATGCTCCGGATATCGCGCAGGGAGTGACCGTACGAAAGGATCAGGTGCTTCTGCTCATGCCCGATCTGTCAAAGATGCAGGTAAAAGTCGGTATCCACGAATCCATCATCGACCGTGTCAAACCCGGCCTGATGGCCCGAATCACCATGCCCGACCAGACACTGGAAGCCAAAGTTACCAAGGTTGCGTCAGTCACGCGACCAGCCGGCTGGTGGACAGGAAACGTTGTGAAGTATGACACGATTATTGAACTGCCTTCGGCGGAACGTTTAAAGCCCGGGATGAGCGCCGAAGTGGAAGTCATCATGGCTCGACACGAAGACGTCGTTACAATTCCTATCGCTGCAATCGTCGCAACCGACGAAGGTGATTTCTGCTGGGTCAGGACGACCGACGGAACGAAGCGACGGGTGTTGAAACTCGGTGACACAAATGATGTATCCATCGTTGTCACCGGAGGTGTGAAGGAAGGTGATGAAGTCATCCTCAATCCTCTGGCACACATCAAGGAAGCTCAGGACGAGACTCTGAAAACAAACGACAGCATGCTGAACGACAGGCTCGACGCCACGGTCGCCGCGAAATCGGGGAGCGAGTGAACCAATGACCAGCAGATCCAATGACGATTTCCGCGACAGTCCGCGAGGCCAATGGTGGAAACGAGCGCTCTTCGCGATCTTCGTCATTGCTGTGTTTGCAGTCATCGTCACGACACTGGCCAATCCAAACCCGACTCAGGACAGCAGTTCGCTCCTGACTCACAAGGTCACCCGGGGCGACCTGCTGGTCACAGTCATCGAGCAGGGCACACTGGAAAGCTCTGAGAACACGGAAATCAAGTGCAAGGTGCGCGGCGATAACACGGTCATCTGGGTCGTCGAAAACGGCACATACGTGGAACCCGGCGACGAACTGGTGAGACTGGACACGCTGTTCATGGAGGAACAGATTGCGGAACGTACAAAATATGCCCTGTGGACAAGATCGGGAGCGGAACGGTCGCGTGCCAATCTTGAGCGAGCCAAACTGGCAGTTGGTGCATATGAGCACGGAGATTACATAGTCGCACTTAAGGTGCTGCAAAAAGAATTTGCTGTTAAAGAAGCACTTCTGCTCACGGCGAAGGACCTGCTGGCTCATGAAGAAACGATGGCGGAAGCCGGCTACAAGAGTGAACTGGATGTCGAGGAAAAGACGTTTGCTGTCACACGTGCTGATTTGGATGTGAAGCTCATCGCGACTCAGATCGAAGTCCTGAAAGAGTTCACGAAAAACGAAGAACTGGCTATGCGGAAGGGTGACCTCAGAGCCTCGGATGCACGACTCAAGGCAGAAGAAGAGCGAGTCTTTGCGGACAACCGTCGCCTGGAACGCGCCGAAGAGGAAATGTTGTACTGTGTTGTAAAGGCTGAAAAAGCCGGCATGGTGATTCACCCTTCGTCTGCACGATGGAAAAATGCCCCGGAAATCGAAGAGGGAGCCACGGTCCACAAGGATCAGGTTCTGCTGTTGATGCCTGATCTGACAAAGATGCAGGTCAAGGTTGGCATTCACGAATCGATGGTCGATCGAGTCAAGCCCGGCCTGGAAGCCATTGTGACCGTGTCTGACCGTACGCTGAAAGCCGAGGTTGAGTCCGTCGCAACAGTGACGAGTCCTGCCGGATGGTGGACGGGAAACCAGGTCAAATATGACACGATCATCAGGCTTCCTGAAGGAGAGACCCTCAACCCGGGCATGAGCGCGGGAGTGGAGGTCATTATGGCCCGGCACGAAGACGTACTGACCATTCCGGTTGCGGCCGTGCTGGAAACGCCCGACGAGTATCTGTGCTGGGTACAGACGCCTGTAGGACCGCAGCGACGTGTTCTTGAACTTGGAGACAGCAACGACGTTTCCATTCTTGTGGAAACCGGCCTGACGGAAGGTGAAGATGTCGTGCTCAACCCCACGGCGTCAATTGAAGAAGCGCAGGAAGAAGCCGCAAGGACAATTTCGGAATCGAATGAAACAGACGAAGACGAAGACGAAGACAAGGCCGGGGATTACAAGGATCCCAAAGTCAAATTAACATCTGCGAAGCCGCGGACTTCGTAACCAGACTTTGGGCAGATGACCAGTGACGCCGTGTGGCTGTGTCTCGCACCCCCAAACACACCCGGAATTATACATCATACAATCTGGTCGGCTTGCCGCGTGATTAGCGACTTTTAGTTTCCACTTGGGCGTCAATCTGGGGCGGCCGGCCACCTTACACAGTCGCTGCTCGCTCTGCGGCCCAGTTCTTCTGATCGGGAATTGGTCAACGACTTACCTTAGCGCAGACCTTCGCGTGAACAGCACACTCCTTCGAACCATCCACCTGGCCTTTAAAAGCCTGCTGCTGCAGAAGATGCGAGCAGGGCTGGCGGCGCTGGGGATATTTATCGGCACAACCACGGTCATCTGGCTGGTGGCGATGGGAGAAGGAGTCAGCTATCGGGCTCAACAGCAGATTCTGGAACTCGGGGCCAGCAACATCATTGTTCGGACGAAGCAGCCCACATCATCCAGCGACGCACAGGGAGCCAATTCGAAAGTCAAAGTCTATGGCCTGCTGCGAAAAGACTTCGACCGCATCGTTGAGAATGTGCCTCGAATTCGCCGTACCGTTGCAATGCGTGAGGTTCGTTTCGAGTTGCGACTGAACAATCGAACAGCAGACGCAAAACTGGTTGGCTGCGTGGAAGACTACCGGGACTGGAACCATCTGAAAATCGCCCGTGGACGCTGGCTGACACGGCGTGACCGTGGGAAAAAAGTGGTCGTGCTTGCCGATGACACTGCAAAGCAGCTCTTCCCCTTCGAAAATCCGATTGGTCGCACCATCTGGGTGGGCAGTGAATTCTACGTAGTCATCGGCCAGACAGCATCGCGAACGTCGTCGGCCGCGATCGGCGGGAGCCTGGATGCCCGCGACTACAACCTGGATGCCTACATTCCGCTGCACACCATGCGTCAGCGAGTTGGTGACCTGGTGATGACTCGCGTGGGTGGAGACTTCCGCGGAGAGCAGGTGGAACTCAGCCAGATCACCGTGGAGGTGGAGGACGTAAAAGATGTCGACGCGGCAGCAGCAATTATCGAGCTGCTGCTGCGAAAATATCACGACAGGGAAGATTACGCAGTCGTGATCCCCAAAGAACTGCTGCGTCAGGCTGAGCGAACGCGTGCAATGTTCAACGTGCTTTTGATTGTCATCGCCGGCATCTCATTGTTTGTCGGCGGTATCGGCATCATGAATATCATGCTGGCAACGGTAACAGAACGCACGCGGGAGATCGGCATTCGACGGGCGCTGGGCGCCAAGCGCCAGGACATCATCCGCGAGTTCCTTACGGAAACCGTGGTGCTGACAAGTATCGGTGGCCTGCTGGGCGTGTCATTCGGCCTGATGTGTGGTCCAGTGTTTCGTGGGCTTCGAGGAGGAGTCACGATGATGTCGCCGGACCTGCTGCCACCCGTTGTCTACACGCTTGAACCGCTCATCGCTCCATGGTCCGTCATTCTCAGCCTGTTCATTTCTCTGGGCGTGGGTGTTATTTTCGGAGTCTATCCAGCGCGACAGGCGGCACACATGGATCCCATTGAAGCACTGCGTCATGAATAGATGAAAACCCGAAACGCCAGCAACTCGTGTTCAGAAAACTCACACGCGTACATTGTTATCCAGTTCACCGCGTCTGAATCCCTTGCCGGCGTTTCGAGCGTGTATGTACGACGTTCAGCGAGCGTTAGCAGGTTTCCTGTAAATCCAGACACATAATTCGCAACAACGTGTCCACGATTTCATGAAATCGCTGGTTAAGACTAGATGAATGATTCCGAAGCAAAACGCGACCGTCTGCTGAAAGAAGCCTTTCGATACCACCTCGAACTGCTGACCTATGCACGTTCGCTGCTGGGCAGCTATACCGCCGCTGAGGACGCTGTGCAGGAGGCCATGCTGGTCGTGGTCAGGAAATTCGACCAGTTCCAGGAAGGAACGTCGATGCTGGCCTGGTGCCGATCGATCGTACGCCTGGAAGTCCTGCGATTGAAACAAAAAAAACATCGCGAACGCAACCTCACTGAGCGACTGCTGGACGATGCTATCGATGCGGCGTTCGATGAATTCCAGACCGCGCAGAACCTGGATGAGGCTGCGTGTTCCAGAGAAGCACTGGAAAGCTGTCTGCAGCGAGTATCGGAACGCGGGCAGAATGTTCTGAAAGCGCGATTCATCGATGAACTGAGTTATGAGCAGATCGGCCATCGAATCGGTATGACGCTGGAAGCTGTACGCAAAATGCTGTTTCGCGTGAAGAAACAAGTACGAGCCTGTGTAGAAACCAGTCTGAAGGAGGCCTTATGAGTGACCTCAATCTGGAAGAACTGATCGACCGCCATTTGCGCGGCGAACTGGACGCTGCAGAACAGGAACGGCTTACGGAGTTGATCGACACCAGCGCTACGGCGCGGCAGGACTTCGTTGAGCAGGCACAATGGGATACCAGGTTCGCTGACGCGCTGCGCGAAAGTCGCCAGTCACCCCGCGATGCTGACCTTCTGACGGCAGACCGAGCAAAGGCGGATGGCCCGTGGGCATCAAAGCCCACATTCCTGCGGCTGATACTGGCCGCTGCTGCTGTGGTCATCGTCTCTCTTTCGTCCAGCTTGATCTATCAGCTGAGTTATCCGCAGGGTCGCGTCCCTGGCAACAACATTGCCGCGCAGCGGGCCGTTTCGGACGAGTCCATAGCCAGGATCACCGGGTTGAGTGGATCGCTGATCTGGACTGGCGACCGCGGACAAATCGTTCGAGATGTGAAAATCGGAACGGAACTGGCTGGCGGTACGATCGAAGGCATGGCGCCCGACTCGTGGTTCGAACTTCAGTTCAACGACGGTTCCACCGTGATGATTTCCGGCACTTCCATGCTGACGTTTGCGGACCTCGGGCAGAAGCGTTTGCGACTGCGAGAGGGACGCCTGTCGGCCAACGTCACACCTCAACGGGTCGGAAAACCGATGCTGATTCATACGAGGTCGGCTGTGCTTGAGGTGTTGGGGACACAATTCGACGTCGAAGCGAATCTCGCTTCGACCATGTTGAACGTGAGCGAGGGGAAAGTTCGTCTCAGAAGACTCAGCGACGGCAGTGAGGTCGACGTCCCGGCGAAGCATCACGTCACGACTGACACAGATGACGATCTGCTGTCTGTGCTCGTGCCCGACTCGGTTCATGAGTGGAAGAGCCAGCTCCATCTGAAGCCAGGGAATTACGGAAAATGGCAACCGGCCACTAAGCAACAGCCAGCCTCGTTGAAGGCTATCCCGCTGATACCGCCGTCGGCTCCACACGTCACCTTGTACCTGGCCGGCCTTTCCATCCACCGTTCCGATGGTTCGCCCGTCGTTGTGCTGTCCCGCTCGAAATTTGTGGTTCGCGGACGTCTTCGGTCAAAGGCTCGCGTGCACTTCGGAATTCGAGTTATGTATCCCAACGGCGAGTTCGCCGGCATGTTCCGAGGTGATCTTCATGAAAAACAGCGGTTGGCAGCCGTGGACGGGGACGGTCGATTCGAGGAAGTCTATGACCTGCAACATTTCACGATTGATCCTGCCGTCTATGACCGCAGGGACGAACTGGCCGCCAGCCCCGATGGCCTCATCCTCGATGGCGTCTGGGCCTTCACATACATCGGCGGACCATCCGGACTGGAAATCACCGAAGTCGAATTGATACCACCAGGCAAGAATTAGTCGCAGCTGAAACTTTCCGGACGTAAGCCTCCCCCACAATCCCGCCGCGCACACGCTCACCATTCCGTCGCTATCACCGTACACTCGCCATTTAACATGTCCGTTCACCTCAGTCCAATTGAATCAAACCACGAGTGGCTCGACAGTCGAGTTCCCAACGGATTCTGGCACGAACGCCGGAATCGAGTCACTTACATGAACTGGCTCGGTACGAAGCTCGGGTTCGTGCGTTATGAGGATTGGTATCAGATCCGGAATCAGGATTTCCGTCGCAACAGGGGAGCGACCCTGTTGAATCGCTTCTATTGTTCTTCTGTATTGGAGGCGATGCGTGACATGCTACCCGATTACGCATGGCTGCCATGGTTGTTTTCAAAAACCCCCAAAGGATTCTGGGACGAGGCAGAGAATCGTCGAGCGTATATGAAGTGGCTGCAAGGAACGTTACAGCTTGAAACCGAAGAAAACTGGTATCAGCTGACGGAAGAGTCATTCAATGAAAACCGTGGAGCAGGACTGCTGACGAACTATTACCATGGTTCGATACTTTCCGCGCTTGAGGAATACCGACCGGACATCGACTGGAAACCATGGCGTTTTCGCAAAGTGCCCAACGGCTATTGGAGTTTGACCGGAAACCGACAACGGTATTTTGACTGGCTGGCCGATCGCCTTACCTATCGATCGTTGAGCGATTGGGACAACCTGACTCGCCGGATTGTCTGCGACAGCGGCGGCGCCGGCCTGTTGTCACATTTCTACGGTGGTTCACTGTTGCGGCTTCGGGACGATGTCGCTGCCGTTTACGCCAAAAACATGGTTGACGCATAACCTCCCAACTCCTGTTACCAGACTCCCGTTTCGACCTGGAACGAAGCCAACAACGCTTGTAAATGATTATTTCGGAACGAACGAGATGAATCGTCGAGGAAAAGATCGACACAAAACACCGGCGCACGTCGCGGCTGCAGCGTCTACGCTTGCCAGTGTTGGGTGGTGCTGTTCGTCGATGCTTGTCATGTTGGCCGGGCTCATCCTGTCAGTCACAACCGTCGATGCAGCCGAACGCCCCAACGTCGTCGTGCTGCTGGCCGATGATCTGGGCTGGAAGGACATCGGTTGCTACGACGGTCCCGTCAAGACACCCACACTCGATTCGCTGGCCGCGACCGGTGTGCGATTCACGGATTTTTATTCCGGTGCTGCTGTGTGTTCACCGTCCCGCGCCACCACATTGACCGGCCGACAGCACCTTCGCTGCGGCGTCTACAGCTGGATCGCCGACTGGGAACAGAACTCACAATTGCTGGATCGAGAAGTCACGCTGGCAGAAGTACTGCAGAGTCACGGTTACGAAACCGTCCATCTGGGCAAGTGGCACCTGGGCATGCCAACGCCCCAGAAACCAAACAAGCTGACTCCGGCTGAACATGGATTCGACTATTGGTTTGGGATGGCAAACGGAGCACACCCAAGCCACAGGAACCCAACGAACTTCCTCCGCAATGGTAAACCAGTTGGCAGGATTGAAGGCTATTCCTGTCAGATCGTTGTTGACGAAGCCATTTCCTGGCTGGACAAAGAACATGATGCCGACAAACCATTCTTCCTGAACGTCTGGTTTCATGAACCTCATGCGCCGATCGCCGCACCCGACGACATCGTTTCAGGATATGGCAAACTGTCTGACCCGAAAGCGATCTACTCCGGCACAATCGACAACACAGACCAGGCAATCGCAAGGTTGCTGGCGAAGCTGCACGAAGTCGATGCGCCCGAGGACACGCTGATAATTTACTCTTCGGACAACGGCAGCTATCGCGCCGATCGTGTCGGACATCTGCGAGGCATCAAGGGCTCAAATTACGAAGGCGGTATCCGAGTCCCCGGGATCTTTCACTGGCCCGGCCACATCGTCGGCGGACTGGTCGAAGAGGAACCCGCCGGCCTGATCGATCTGCTGCCAACGGTGTGCGGGCTGCTGGAAATCGACAAACCTGAGAATGTACATCTTGATGGCTCCGACCTCACATCGCTGTTGCTGGGCCGCGAAACGAAATTCACGCGACACCAGTCGTTGTTCTGGCATCTGCCGGCATCCGGTCCTTCGATGGCGCTGCGAGACGGCAAGTACTCGCTGGTGGCCCATCGCGGCTACGAGTTCCCCAAAGACAAAGAAACGATGGCCGCACTAAAGAAACAAATTGAGGCAGTACTTCGAAAAGCCGGCACGTACGATGACGAAATCGCGGGCGGGGGCTTCGACAAACAGATGTTTGAAGGATTCAAAAACAGAGAGGCCGACAAACTTCGAGGGCAGTTCATCAAGCTGAACATGTTCAACGAGTCGTGGATTCCGGCCATCAAGGCAGGAGTCCATCGTCGCTTCGAATTATTCGACCTGGCCGCTGATCCCTCGCAGAAAAAGGACATTTCAGGACAGCACCCCAAAGTGTTCGAACGGCTGAAGCGGCAGATGCTCACAATCAACGATAGCGTAATCGCCGACGCGCCGGACTGGCATCGGGTCAAGTCAGGATCGCAGCCCGTGACAGAAATGAGCATTGAAAAGACAACGAAAGTGCATCGTCTTGATTCGACCAGACGATCGCCGTTCGACGCGTTTATCTACGTGAATCGCATCCCGGAAAAACCGGAAGAAGGCGAGTCTGCGGAAGACCTGGCTGGCCGAATTTTTGGACGTCTGGCGAACCAGGAAGGACGAATCCTCGTGAAGCTTCCACCGGGAATGAAGGGTCCGGCTTACAAGGGATTCAAAATTGCTTTGGAAAGTGGCAATGAAAGTCATGCAGGACGTTGTTTTAACTGTCATCACCTGCCTGGACTTCAGCACTCAACATCAAAACCACCGACCCCAACGCTGCGCAATCGCACGATCACAAAGGCGCAACTACAAGCAGTCCTGGCCAACGAAACCCATCGCGGCATCAAGCTCGACTCAACAGACATCAATCGTTTGTACGCGTTGATACAGACATTTACCGACGTCCCGGACTCAGAATTCCGGAACCTGATACTCAGGACCACCGTACTGGACACCACTGGAGATCCCGAATGAACCGTTCACTTCCTCTGCTATGCCTGGCGTTTCTGATCGTCTTCGGTGTCAATGCGTCTGCCGCCGATGCCACCGACCAGTCGATTCAAGGCTCAGTCGTTGATTCGTCAGGCGCAGGCGTCGAAGGCGTCATGGTCTCGGCTATTGACGATGAGCAACGCAAATGGACGTCCGTGTTCACGCAGAAAGATGGATCATTTCAGATTTCCGGCTTACGGCCTGTGTCCCACAACATTCGCACGCGGCTGATGGGCCTCGCCGACGAATGGACAAGCGACGTTGCGGCAGGAACCAAAGACATGGTGATACCAACTCGTCCCGCCGTCGGCGATGACCTGGAACTTCAACGTCCGGCCAGTAGTGCCTTCAGCATGCTCGCGTTCGATGACCCGCGCGACAGGATGAACTTTAAGATGAACTGTTCATATTGTCACCAGGTCGGAACGCTTGGCTTTCGCACTCCGGAAAAACCAGTCGACTGGGAAACCATGCTGCGGCGGATGGACGGATTTGGCGGACTGTACCCGCATACCCAGAACACCATCATTGAACGCCTGATGAACACCTACAAAGACGATGCGGTAAACAACTGGCCGAAGTTTGTCCCCCCACCGGCACCGACAGGGTTGGCGACCGCCGCGACGATCACGATGTGGGAAATGGACAAGCCGCTGGAAGGCTCCTTCCACGACCTGGAAATCGGTCGAGACGGACTGGTCTACGCAGTCAACATCAGCAAACGCCGCATGATCGCCCTGGATCCAACTTCCGGCAGACAGACAGCCATCGATTTCCCACCGAACGTACACGCACCTCATTCTATCGAAACAGCCAACGATGG